>CAYOOD010000059.1:0-47275 GCA_964405435.1 uncultured bacterium | reverse complement strand
ATGATGCAGATTCTCAAATGCTTGTGTCAAGCCTGATTGAGATGCTCTTACCCTGAACCCGATACCGCCACCCTCCAAGAAAATTCGAGCTGGATTAACGCCCTCGACCAGATGTTATCGCAGTTGCGGCAGGCTAGCAGCGGTTCGAGTTCGAGTTCTTCCAAAGAAGGAGACAGAAACGCTCAGCTTGTTTCCCGCATCTACGACAAATATCAATCATCCTACCTCACGGAAAGCCTCTATCGCTACAGCGTCAAAGTTTTGGGAAAAGACGAACTCGCTGTACGCAGTGTTTTGGGAACTTTGCTGCTGAGCGCTACCAAAAAAAGCCGCTATCGCACGGTGGTACTGACGCGCGATCGCCCGACATTTCAAATCAGCCTCGCCGCCACCCAACAGGGGCAACTTTCAACCGCTACCCACTGGGAAGAATGGGATAAAGGGCTAGGCTCAGCCGAATTCGGCGGCGATACAGTCACCGGTAAAGGCAGCGTGCGGGTAGAAAACCTCAAACCCCTGCACCGCCTCGCCACCCTGAATGAAATTAGCGGGTTATTCCGCATCGTGGTTCCCAGCGATGCCCCCGTTCCCGGAATTAACCAAGAAAATGATATCGCCAGTTTGGGAGCAGAAAAGCAATGGCTTGATTTTGGCGGATACGAAACACATCGCCCGGAAAGCACCGTCCAAATTGAACTGGCACAGTTGAACAAACACGCCTTTATTTGCGGGGTTCCCGGTAGCGGCAAAACTACCACCTGCTTTAACTTGCTGACTCAGTTGTGGAATCACGGCATACCGTTTCTCGCGATCGAACCTGCCAAGACAGAATATCGATCGCTCCTGGCTGTACAACCCGATCCCAGTCGCTTCACGAGCGCCGAGACGCGATTAATCGCGTCCCTACAAAACCTCAAACAAGAATTGCGGGTTTACACCCTGGGAAATGACCTGATTTCCCCCTTCCGATTCAATCCCTTTGAAGTTTCTGAGGGCGTCCCCTTCTACGAACACCTCGGCAACCTAGAAGCCTGTTTTCGCGGGGCTTTACCCCTCTCCGGTCCCCTGCCAGCTTTGCTCTCAGAAGCCCTGGAAGAAATTTATTACGATCGCGGATGGACGGGAAGCGAACAGGGAACGCCAGAGACTCTGAAAATTCCCTCAATGCGGGATTTGTACGACAAAATTACCGCCTTATTTGAAACCAAAGACTATGCTGGAGAGGTAAAATCCAACCTCAAAACCGCCCTAGAAGTTCGCATCGGCAGTTTGCTGCGTCGGGGCGTGGGGGCAATGCTGAATACCCAACAGAGTTATCCCACAATTGCCGATTTGTTGCGCTATCCAACGGTGCTGGAATTGGACTACCTGAACCAAGACCAAGCTAATTTAATGACTTTCTTTTTGTTGACAAAAATACGGGAATATGTTAAGCGGCAGCGGCGCGAAGGAAGCGGCAATCCAGAACACGTCATTTTGCTAGAGGAAGCGCACAATATAGTCGGGCGAAATCTGGGCGCGAGTTCGGCGGAGGATGCCAATACCAAGCAGGAAGCGGCGAATTACATCACCCGGATGCTGGCAGAAATGCGGGCACTCAGAGAAGCGATCGTTATTGCCGATCAATTGCCGACAGCAGTCGCCGCTGAAGTGGTGAAAAATACCAATATCAAAATCGCTCACAGATTGGTTTCAGCCGACGATCGCAAGGATATCGGGCAGGCGATGCTGCTGGATTCATCCCAGATGGAAGAAATTGCCCGCCTCAATACTGGCGAGTCTTTCATGTATATGGAAGGCTGGTATCGTCCCCGCTTGGTGAAGGTTCCCTATGACAACAGCGCTAAAGCGAAACTGGGGTTGGAAAATTCCCTCACGAACAGCCATCTAACGGCTTTGATACAGTCTAAAGCTTGGTATTTGCAGGGACAGCGCGCATTGCTAGAAAGCGCGATCGCCCAACACGCCTATCTCTGTGAGGCGTATCAGCAAAGTTTGAAAACGCTGCAAGGAGAGTTCAAGAAAATTAGCACCCAGCAGTTAGAACTAGAAGCCATCCTGAATCAGAGCATTGAAGATATTTTCCACGGTTTGGCATCGGCGCTGAAATTCACTTACCATCCTCTGCCGACAGGTAGAGATTTAGATTGGATTGTGGAAGAACTGCTCAAACCAACCAATCTGGAGAACTTCAAGCGCCTGACTGCTGCGGGTGACAGCGCGATCGCTTCAGTTTTGCAGCTCCAAATGCAGGTGCGGCAGCAATTTAGCGAATGCGATCGGCAATTTTATACAGTTGAGTTAGTCTATAATAACCTGGAACGAGGCAATCACCAACAGCAGTGGAAACGCTGGAAACGAGAACTAGAGAACCTACAGCGGCGCGTGCAGCAACTTGATGCTATCCTTAATAGCAACGCCTGCGCCGATTTGCTGCGTCAGTGGCAGGATGTAGAAAGTCAGTATAAAGCTACTCAAAACCAAGATACGCGAGTGGAGCGGAATTTTAAGCAACTCAAAACTACAGAGTCTCGCTACCGAGAGCAAATCGATCGCACTTTAGAGGAGGTGCTGGAAGCCGTCAAAAAGGCTAAAATTGAGGTTGACCTCAAACAGCCTTGCATCTAGATGGATTCCCTCGTTAAAACCCTGATGGAAACTTGGCAGACGCTTGCTCAGGAAGTCGTCCGACTGAATGAATCTGCCAACGACATGATTAAAGTGGAAAGGGAACTGGCGATCGCTCCCTATCTCATCGCAGAAGTCATGGAAGATCCCGACGAGTCCCCCCTCGCCGTCATTGCTGCCATGAAGCGCGATCGGGACAACCTACGCACCCAACTGACTGAACTCGCAGCAACTATTAACGCCTCCATACCACACTTTCCCAATCCTCCAGAATCTAGAGAATTGCAGAATTTCAGCCACAACACCCAGGCAATCCTGCAATTTTTAGATAAAATTGATTTAGATGGGATAGAAGTGTCTCTCAAAACTTTAGTTAAGAAAGTGTAATTTTTTTCTCAGCCCCTCTCAGGGGGGCTTCGACCGTGTAGCCCTAGACCGTAGGGGCGCGGAATATTAACACCGTAGGAAAAAGCACTCATGGCAGATACACAACTCGAAAGCCGCGAACAGCTCGAAAATCAAGCCGAAAATCTCAAAGAACAAGCCGAGAAAATCGGCGGCAAACTGAGCGAACATCAAGAGAACAAAGAAAAATTAATGGAAAAATTGGAGCGCCTCAAACGTCGCGGCGGACTCTACAAGCAGCAACACCAAGGACTAGAAGCTAACCTGCAAGAAGGCATCAAGCTTGAAACAGAAGCCGTTAAAGAAGGTCAAGAGCAGCTCAAACCCATCCAACAGGAGATGCAAAAACTGCAAAACACAGTCCAAGACGGGGTGCGCCGGATGGAAGGCAACCTAGAAGAGGTGCAGCAGTTGCGCCAAGAACTCAAGGGAGACTCCAATCAGGTGATGATGATTCAAGGGGATTTGAATCAAACCATCATCAATTTTAACATAGAAATACCCTTGGCTAAAGAAATTGGTCAGACATTGGGTGAAGGACTGAAAATTATCGGCGACCTCATCCAGGGAGGGGCTGCTAATCTGCTCAAAAGTCTTTGGTCAAAAATCAAGGGTATTTTTCGCTGAAGTCATAGGGAAACGCGATTGTGGAAATAAAGCTTCTGGATGTTGCAGCCTTGCCTGAAAACCAGTCCATTCTCGCTCTGTATCGCGGGCAACCGGGCACTATTGTTGAAGTCGGCGCTGTGCGTTAAAATATCTCCGGCTGCAACGCAGTTGGGTAACGCTCGCGCTCACCCCAACCTACAGCTTTCCTGTTTTTTAATTTACTAAGAACCCTATTGAATCAACACTTATGAAATTAAAAGAAAGTATCAATGCTATCATTCGTCCGGGCGAACAACGAGGTTATGTAGCAGAATGTCTGGATATTTCTGTCGTGACTCAAGGCGAGACTTTAGATGAAGTTGTCCGCAACCTGCAAGAAGCCGTTGCTTTACATTTAGAAGGTGAAGAGCCGACAGACTTCGGTTTAATTGCCAAACCGTTACTGGTTATTACTTTTGAGCTGCAACTAGAATATGCCTAGACTAAAAGTTTTATCAGGAGAGGATGTCATCTCAATATTAGGTATTTTCGGATTTCAGGTACACAGTCAAAAGGGCAGCCATGTGAAATTGCGCCGAGATAGCCCTGCTGGCAAGGAAACCCTGACTGTTCCGAATCATCGAGAGTTAGATACGGGAACCTGTAGAGCAATTTTCAGACAGGCAACCAAATACATTCCCGAATCGGAGCTGTATTCTTATTTCTATGACTGAGCAGGGCGATCGCCTATTTAGTCCGTGCATACGGGATTCGGGAATGGTGCCGCACGTTTCAACCTGCCGATAATTTTAACTGAAGCCTGCAACTTTATCCACCCATACAAAACGACTTCGTTGTCGCGGGTAAATTTGCAATCGGTAAGGGGTAATTGTTAGCGGAAAAAACAATTACCCCTTACCAATTCCTCATTCCCCCTTGTGAAATCACACGGCACTCACCGCAGGTTTTTCTTGATGATTCAATATCAAGCCGTACTCCAACCCTTCTACCACCGCCAGATAAGACGCCTCGATGATATTCGTAGAAACGCCTACCGTCGTCCAGCGTTGCGAACCATTGCTGCATTCTACCAGCACGCGGGTTTTGGCAGAGGTGCCGGCACCGCCGTCGAGAATCCGCACCTTGTAATCGGTTAGTTGAAAGAGAGCGATCGCCGGATAGAAATTCACCAGCGCCTTTCTCAGCGCCGCATCCAGCGCCGAAACTGGGCCATTTCCTTCCGCCGCCTCTAAAATATCCTTTCCATCCACCGTTACTTTCACCGTCGCCAGCGCGCTAGAAGGCTCTTGCCCCTTATTGCAGTGGACTTGAAACCCCTGGATTTCAAAAAGTTTCTCTCTCGTTCCCAGCGCCGATCGCATTAACAGTTCAAAGCTCGCCTCGGCAGCTTCAAATTGATACCCTTCATTTTCCAAATCTTTTAAGTGTTCCAAAATTTCGCGACAAGCTGGATCTTGTTTGGTCAAATCTAAGCCGAAATTGGCAGCTTTTGCCAAAACATTGCTCAACCCGGCTTGTTCCGAAATCACGATCCGCCGCTGATTGCCCACTTTCTCCGGCTGCAAGTGTTCGTAAGTCAGGGGGTTGCGCTGCACTGCCGAGACGTGAATGCCGCCTTTGTGGGCAAATGCCGACATGCCGACAAAGGGGGCGTGATCGTCGGGGGCGAGGTTGGCGACTTCGCTGACAAATCGGCTGGTTTCTGTTAGCTTAGCCAAATTGCTCTCTTCAATGCAGTTAAATCCTAATTTCAGTTGCAGGTTGGGAATCACCGAGCAGAGGTTGGCGTTGCCGCAGCGCTCGCCGTAACCGTTCATCGTCCCCTGCACCATGCTCGCGCCTTCGAGTACCGCTGCGAGCGAATTGGCGACTGCCGTTTCCGAGTCATTGTGGGCGTGAATCCCGATCGGTATGGGCTCTCCGTGTAAGGCTCCGACTGCACCGATGACGTGGCGAACTATTTTACCGATTTCGTGGGGGAGGGTGCCGCCATTGGTATCGCAGAGCGTCAGCCATTCCGCACCGGCTGCGATCGCCGTTTCTAATGTCTTCATCGCATATTCTGGATTGCGCTTGTAGCCGTCAAACCAGTGCTCGGCATCGTAGATAACGCGACGTCCCCGCGATCGCAGAAACTCGATCGTGTCCCGGATCATGGCCAGATTTTCCTCTAGGGTCGTTTTCAGCCCTTCCGTGACTTGCATGTCCCAGGACTTGCCGAAAATCGTCACCCAGCGAGTCCCGGCTGATAAAATCGGCTGCAACATCGGGTCTTCTGCTGCGGTCGTGTTCGGTCGCCGCGTCGAACAAAAGGCGACGATTTCTGCTTGCGTCAGGGGTTTTTCTTGCAACTGCCAGAAAAATTGCACGTCCTTGGGATTGGCCCCTGGCCAACCGCCCTCAATAAAGGGGATGCCCAACTGGTCTAGCTTGCGGGCAATTCGCAACTTATCTTCGATCGACAGAGACAGCCCTTCTCGCTGGGCACCGTCGCGCAAGGTGGTGTCGTAGATCCAAATCTGGTTAGAAGTATTGGGAGTCATGGCAAGTGACGGGGAAATGGGGCTGCACAAAACGGCTACCAGCACCCCTTGCCAGACGCTCGGAAAGGCGCAAACAGGAAGAGATGGAAAAATTTTTTCACCTTACAAGCTGTCTCGGCTTCAGGGGGTAACCCACAAGCCTATTTTAGAAAGCTCTGGGATTATACTTGGAAAAACTTAATACAAAAATAATTAGGGTGGATTGACATGCCAAAAGTGACAGCGCAAGGGAAAACGTTTGAATGCGATCGCGGTGCGAATTTGCGGCAAGTCTTGCTCAAAAATGGCATTGACCTGTATAATGGCGGCGCAAAGGCGATCAACTGTCGCGGGATTGGCACCTGCGGCACCTGTGCCGTTTTGGTTGACGGGGAAGTTTCCGAACCGAACTGGCGGGACAAAACGCGCCGATCGCTCCCGCCTCACGATCCGGCAAAAAATCTCCGCTTGGCGTGTCAAACCCAAGTTCTCGGCGATGTCAAAGTCACAAAATTTGACGGATTCTGGGGGCAGGGTTCTCAAACGGTGTGGACGCCCGAGGGCTAGACTGGAAATGTTGCAAACCCGCGCAGGCGGGAAAAGCTCGTGTAGCCGCGATTTCTAATCGCGGGGTATTGTAATGAATTCGTCGAGTGAGATTCTGATTATCGGCGGTGGCACTATCGGTCTTTCGCTAGCCATAGAACTGAAAGTACGAGGGGCATCAGTCACCGTCCTCAGCCGTGATTTTAAAGAAGCAGCCGTCCACGCTGCTGCCGGGATGCTCGCGCCCCAAGCCGAAGGCATCCCCCCTGGCCCGATGTTGGACTTGTGCTGGCGATCGCGATCGCTCTATCCAGACTGGATCGGCAAGCTCGAACAGGTGGCCGGAATTTCTGCCGGCTATTGGCCCTGCGGCATCTTGGCTCCAGTGTACGAGCAAATGCCCCATGCCCCATGCCCCATGCCCGATTCCCCATCCGCCATCTGGCTCGATCGCGATGCCATCCACCAACACCAGCAGGGGTTGGGCGCGGATGTCGTCGGGGGGTGGTGGTTTCCCGAAGACGCGCAGGTGGACAGCCGCGCCCTGGCAAAGGCGCTGTGGGCTGCCGTTCGAGAACTGAAAATTGACGTCCGCGAAGGGGTGACGGTTGAGGCGATCGCCCAGCAAAACCAGCGCGTCACCAGCGCCCGAACTTCTGCCGGCGACTTCCAGGCAGAACACTTTGTTTTAGCGACCGGTTCGTGGTCGAATCAATTGCTGCCGCTGCCGATTTACCCGAAAAAAGGGCAAATGCTTTCGGTGCGATCGCCCGCCAATTCCCCCACCGGCGGCTTGCAGCGAGTCCTGTTTGGCCCCGATACCTACATCGTCCCCCGCCGAAATGGCCAAATCGTCATCGGTGCCACCAGCGAGGACGTCGGATTTACTCCCGGCAATACCCCAGCCGGGATGAACGCGCTGCTAGAACGGGCGATCCGCCTCTATCCCGAACTGCAGCACTATCCCATTCAAGAATTCTGGTGGGGATTTCGACCCGCCACCCCCGACGAGTGGCCAATTCTCGGCCCCAGTCCGTGCAAAAATTTAACCCTGGCTGCGGGGCACTATCGCAACGGCATCCTGCTCGCGCCCGTTACGGCGGTTTTGCTGGCGGACTTCATCCTGCAGCAAAAAGCCGATCCGCTCTTGGAGCATTTCGGCGCTTCCCGGTTTTTCAGCCGCCCGAACTCGGAAAAGACGCGATCGATCGCTTCTCTGCCCGCTCAAAATTCCAACCCAGCTAATAACTCCCCTTCCATGCTCGCATCTCTCACCCCTGCCCAGGAGATATCGCCAAATGTGTCTCTCGATACGCCGCTAATTATTGGCGATCGCAAATTCCACTCGCGCTTGATGACGGGCACGGGCAAGTACCGCAGCATCGCCGAAATGCAGCAAAGCGTCATTGCCAGCGGTTGCGAGATTGTCACCGTCGCGGTGCGCCGGGTACAAACCAACGCGCCCGGGCACGAAGGGCTTGCAGAGGCGCTGGATTGGAAAAAAATCTGGATGCTGCCCAATACCGCCGGCTGCCAAACCGCTGAAGAGGCGATTCGCGTCGCCCGTTTGGGGCGGGAAATGGCCAAACTCCTGGGGCAAGAGGACAATAATTTTGTCAAGTTAGAGGTGATTCCCGATTCCAAATACCTCCTACCCGATCCCATCGGCACCCTGCAAGCTGCCGAGCAGTTGGTGAAAGAAGGTTTTGCGGTGCTGCCGTATATCAATGCCGATCCGATGCTCGCCAAACGCCTGGAAGAAGTCGGCTGCGCGACGGTGATGCCTTTGGGTTCGCCTATCGGTTCGGGGCAGGGCATCAAAACCGCCGCCAACATTCAAATCATCATCGAGAATGCCAAGGTGCCGGTGGTGGTTGATGCGGGGATTGGCACCCCCAGCGAGGCAGCGCAAGCGATGGAGATGGGGGCGGATGCGCTGCTGATTAATAGCGCGATCGCCCTCGCCAAGAACCCCGTCGCAATGGGCAAAGCAATGGGCATGGCAGCCGTCGCCGGTCGTCTCGCCTACCTCGCCGGTCGCATCCCCGTGAAATCCAGCGCCAGCGCTAGTTCGCCCCTGACCGGCACGATTTCGGAATAGGGAGAATGGCGCATGGGGCATGGGGAATTGGTAATCGGTCATGGGTAATTCTTTTCTCCATCCTCAATCCCCCATTCTCTATGCCCGATGCCCCATTCCCCGTGCCCTTTCCCCGTCACGAAAAATTTAGAACTATAAAGAAATTGTTACAAAAGCCATTTTTTGATAAAGTGATACTGCGTAGAAAAACTGAGGACTGTATTCATGCCCTACACCAATGAAGAAGGCGGACGACTGAATAATTTCGCTACTGAGCCAAAAATGTACAAAGCCGAACCTCCTACCAAGACCGAGCAGCGGAATTATATTATTCTGGGGACTTTGGCCGTATTGCTAATTGGCGGCTTGCTCTTCGTGGCCTTCTCCGTTTCCAGCGTCGGCTGATAATAACCGTTTTTGCCAATTCCTTTTTAACTGTTCTATATTTTGCAAGATGACCGGGCTGCCGAGGAAAGTCGGTGCCTGGTTTTTTGTTGGGCTGCGATCGCTTGAGATCGGCAGTTAGATCGGCAGACTTCCAGGTTAAATCACCCCCAATCCGCATCCTCCGGGAGAATATTTACTGCAACTCTAAATTAAATTTCTTTTAAAGAAAAAAAACGCGATCGGGAACAAAAAAATCGGGCGGGCAATTTTTGCTGCTACATCTGGGTTTTCCCGGATATGGGCCAGGAAAGTCCGTATAGGTATCCGGAAACTCTGACACGGACATCTCTTATGCGCAGCGCCTACAGCTCGCTCTTTTTGTCAAGTCTATTATTCATTGGCATAGCTGCTCAGCTCCAAAAGAGTGAGTCTAGTGCCTATGCCCAGTCCCTATACGAAGCAGCTCAAGAAGCGCAAGCGGGTGCAGGGACGGGTATATGTCCCCACCGTGGTAGTGGACGGCGGTGTTGATCTCTAAGGCCAGCCGTGTCTCGATAACACGGCTGATGGGTTGTATCCAGGCGTGGAAACTCTGACACAGATACACCCTCTCCATGATGCCACCGCATTTGTATTTTTTCCTCCTGTGCTGTTGGAATTGAGCAGAGGAGGTCAATTTTTGGCATCAACTGGCCTTATTTTGTTTTTACGCGGGCAGACAGCCTTTTTTTGAATAAAAATAGCAGGCTGGCTTTCTGCGGCTGGGCGCGATCGCGTCCGGCTCAGAATGTCAGTATAACATATTCCGTAAAAATTGCCACGGCGCTGTAAAAAAAGTTGCCAAGCCAGCCGGAGCCCCACGGAGTAAGGATTTCGCCGACTCGGCAGGCGAACCCGTCGCGGCGATAAGTGCGGCCACTTAACCCTGAGAGCGGGGCGATCGCAAGCCGCTGCTACTTGCCGAGCTCTGTCGTGCCAGGAGCGCAGCTTAGCTCTCCATTTTTATAAATCGGATCGGGAGCGGCGACGCCAGTCGGGCGCTCCGTCTCGCAGAGGATAGCTAGCGTTATTATTTCATCCTTAGCGGCTGTTGGCTCGACTTTCACAGCCGGCACGGGAAAGACGCCACCGACATAGCTTTTGAGATTAGCCTTGCCTTTCCGTGGCGTTGAATAATTCAACGCATACTTATCGCCAGCCTGAACAGAATAAGCAAAGTTATCTGTTTCATGTTTAATGCCTACCCCTAATTCATCCAGAGATTTCGCAAAAGTTTTCTTTTCTAAAAAATAGGCTTGCTGGGCTCGGTTCATGGCTCCCGTATTTTGACGGGCTTCTGCTTGCTTCGCCTTGCAGGTTTGACTCAGAAGGCTGGGCAAAGCAATGGCCGATAAGATTCCAATAATGAAAAAAAACACAACAAGCTCTATTAAAGTAAATCTTTGTACTTTATTTTTACGGCTCATGGCAGTTTCTACTTTTTATGGAGGCTGTTTTTTCTGTTGATAATGAGTATGTTTGCGATTCGCCTCAAGCACTAGCTATCGCGATACAAAAGGGCTTAACGCCCGCAGCAAAAGGATAATTTTCATACCTATTTATTCAAATTCGCACCATTAAAAAACAATCATTTCTTAGCTGGCAGGACGAGCGCGTTTAAAGTAGCGGCGTCTCTTTCCGGCGGCACCGCTTTTCGCCATGCGGTGATTCCGCCTGACAAAACTACCATATTCAAACCCGTTTTTTGTAGCAACCTGTAAGCTTTGTTCGATCTCGGGCCGGCTGCGCAATAAAGCACGACAGTAGGCTTTGTGCCATCGGCTTGAATATTAGGAACGAGGTTTAAAATTTGCTTGACTCCAAATCCAGCCTCAATATCAGTGATGGGAACGAGCGGACTTTTGCTAATGCGATCGTCGGCGTATTCTTCAGGCGATCGCACGTCAATTAAAAACACGGGTTTCAGCTTCCCCTGCTGCAATTCTTCTACCGTCACATTTTTGATTGGATTGCCAGCGATAATCGATGGCAAGTCAGTCGCTGTTATTGCAATCGCTGTTGACACACCCAACGCGAAAGCGCCAATCGACAAAATTACCGGAAGCGGGCGCAAGCGACTCCAAAATTTGCTCAGCATTTGTAGTGCCTCCTAACGGCTGTACTTTATTTCGCTACCCTCACAACTCCCCGCTCATTCAAAACTAATTTTTTGTCTGGCGGAAGCGAAACGGATAAAGAATCTGTCCGATATATCCAGAAGGCACGGGCTCGGCTATCCCGTACTTGTCCGGCATTTTGCCCCCTGGCAGGTAGAAGGTGCCGAATAGCACATCAACTACGGGTAGCTGAGCTGAAAAGTTTTTATTAAATGCTTCTGGATTGGCGCTGTGGTGCCAGTGGTGAAATTCTGGCGTTACGAAAATAAATCTGAGAATCCCTAATTTAAATTTTACATTGGCATGGATAAAAAAGGCTTCAAAGGCAGAAAATAAATAATACAGACTCAAAGTTCTTTCATTGAAGCCTAAAATATATATCGGTAAAATCTGAAAAACCCTTGTAAAGATTTGGTCGATCGGATGTACCCGTACCGCTGCCAACCAGTCAAGGCGTTGCACGCTGTGGTGAACGGCGTGAAACTTCCACAGCCACGGGATTGTGTGAGTGAGTTTGTGAGCCGTGTAGTAGCCGATTTCTCCGATGAAGATTGTGGCGATTAACTGCAACCATACAGGTAGAAAAGCAACGCTTCTTTGCAGTTCGGAGTTTGCTAATCCGCCGAAAAGGCGGGCAACTAATACCGCACTAATTGCCCAGCCTGCCGCTCTGCCGACAAAGTGCCCGATCGCAAAGTAGATGGCATCCGTTCCCCATCCCTGACGAAAGATTTTTTGCGGGTGTAAGGCAAATAGTCTTTCCAGGGGAACAAAGATAAAAAACAGGATGATGAACCCTTTGAAAACGTCAGGAGCCATAAAAACCTATTTTTAGGTGTGAAGTGGGCAGATTTTTAAAAAGGGCATTTTCCTGTTTTTCCCGATTATCAGTATAAATTCTTAGTGCCCTCTGCACAAACGAAAACGCCATTTTTATAAACCGGATCGGCTGGTTTATTTTTTCCGGTAGAAGTCGATTCACATAAGATTGCCTGCGTCAGCGTCTCGCCTTTTTCCTTTACGAGAAAGACGGCTCCGACATAGCTTTTGTTAGTCTCTTTGCGAGAAATTCCGTAATTAAAAGCAACCTTGGCAGTGGCGCGGCTTGAATATTGATAGTTTTCTGTTTGGGATCTAATGCCAATACCCAAGGAATCGAGGGAGTTGGAGAAGGAATTTTTTTCTACAAAATAAGCTTGCTGCGCTCGGTTCATCGCGCCGACATTTTGGCGGGCTTCTGCGTGCTTGGCTTTATTGCCGCAACTCATCTGAGTGGGCAAGGCGATCGCGGCTACAACTGCACCCGCAAATCCCAGGAGGAAAAGTTTAACCAGCAGGCTAATTGGCGAAAAAGCTCGCTTTTTTTTGTGAGAAGAGGGTTGGAGTTCGGCTGCTGTTTGGCTTTCTGGGAGGAGAATTTCAGGGGCAGTCGCTGGGGGTTTGGCGTTGGTGAAATCTTTCTTTGACTTGAGTTGCATGATTGACACCCTTTCACTAAATACTATACTAGGCGATCGCCTCCCCCCCAGAAGCGATCGCGATCGCATTCCTCAGACGATCGCGATCGTACCCGATTGCCCACTCGCTAGCTAAACAACCTGCTTTTCCCGAAGCTTTATCAGTTCCGCAGGCGGCACAGCCCCATATTCGGTAATAATGGCGGAAATCAATTCAGCAGGCGTCACGTCAAATGCCGGATTGTAAAATTCGACACCAGCGGGAGTCAGGCGCGTATCGCCTACCTGGTAAATCTCAGCCGGATCGCGCTCCTCAATGGGAATTTCTGCGCCAGTGGCGAGTTTAAAATCAACTGTCGAGAGGGGCGCGGCGACAAAGAAAGGAATGTTGTGATATTTGGCAGCGATCGCTAGATTGTAAGTGCCGATTTTATTGGCAGCGTCGCCATTCGCCGTGATGCGATCGGCACCTACGACAATCGCGTCAATCATGCCCAATTTCAGGCAGTGCGCCGCCATATTATCGGTGATGACGGTAACGGGAATTCCTTCTTGCACGCATTCCCAGGATGTGAGTTTGGCACCTTGGAGGCGGGGGCGGGTTTCGTCGGCATAGACGCGCTCCAAACGACCGGCTCGCCAAGCCGAGCGCACTACCCCCAAAGCCGTACCGTAGCCGGCAGTAGCCAGGGCTCCGGCGTTGCAGTGAGTTTGAATGCGCAGCTTGTGGGGAGTAGCGGGCAATACTTCCAACCCGCGATCGCCGATTGCCTGACAAGTTTGCAAGTCTTCAACTTGAATGAGCTGAGCCGTTTCCAGCAAAACTTGTTTGAGTTCCGCCACCGAGCCGGAAGCCTGCCGAACCGTTTTGAGCATTCGCTCGATCGCCCAAAATAGGTTAACCGCTGTCGGGCGCGTTGCCCGCAGTATTTGAGCAATTTCTTCAAGCTGCGAGAAGAATTCTTCTCGATTTTCTGTCTGGATTTCTCGCGCTCCCAGATACATCCCGTAAGCCGCCGAGATGCCGATTGCCGGCGCGCCTCGCACAATCATGGTTTTAATGGCTCGCGCCATTTCTTCCAGGCTGTTGATTTCGACTGTGGCGTACTCAGCGGGCAGCCGAGTTTGATCGGTGAGTACCGCGCGATCGCCTTTCCAGATGACGGGATACACCTCGGTTGTGAGAGCCTTCATAAACACTTTTCCTCGTTCGTAGTGAGAGTTGCAGGCATTGCCCGCCTATTTCCACAATAAGGCTTCTGGCGTTCTAGAGCCAAGTGCTGCCCGAAGTCGTCCGGGATTTGATTTCTTTGTCTGTTTATCTAGCAGGTTTTTTCCAGAGCGATCGTAACCAGCGCCAGCTCAACGGTTAAAGGGATCTTCTTGTCCAGTTCCTTTGATTGTCAACTTATAAGTAGATGGAAAAGAAACAGAGCTTTGAGAAACCCAGCTTTTTAAAAAAGCCGGGTTTCTAGGGGTAGGGAAAGCTATTTACACGACTTCTACGAAGACGCCGCTGCGGGCAAACTCTTCTTCTTCGGGAGAGAAGTAGGGAGCTTTATCGACGAGATTGGGGTCGAAGCGGTAGCTTTCCTGTAGGAAGTTGCCACTGATAACAGCTTCCTCCAAATCGCGGATGTAATCTTGCGCGACTGAACACGCCTCGCGGATGCCTTCTTCGTCTCCCTTCTCGAGCAGTTTTTGCAGGGTGGTGCGCACTCCCGACAGCCGCGCCGCCGGTTTGAGCAGCCCGTAAAGGCGAACGATGCGATCGGTGGAAATGCTCAGGTGTTTGAGGGCGTTGGCGCGTGCCAGCTCGGAGTCGAGGCTGGGCCAGTAGCGGGTAGTGTAGAAGGCTTTTTCGTCTTTGTGATACCACTCTTCGCTGCGAGCGATCGACGAGGAAACCGTGTTGTGCAGCTTCCAGAAGAACAAGCGCAGAGAGGGGCCATCTTCGACGGTGGACAGTTTGGCATCCAGCGACACCTCGAAGCTATTCAGGCGCGGATCGCGACCGAGCAACAGGTACTCGACGGGGTACATGTCCACTTCCTTGTTTTGCACCACATAGGCGTTGAGGTGGTGGCGGCAGTAAGGGCAAGGGTACATGGTGGCAAACAGTTTGAAAAAGTCGCGGAAAACTGCCACCAGAGCTTTTTGCTGTTCGGGGGTTTTGGTGGAAACGATTTCAGCGGTGGTGTGGAAGAAGCGCCAAACTGCTGGCCCGATGTAGTAGGGGAAGCTGACGCGCATCTGGGCGTCTTTGACGTCGCTGCGCTCCAGATAGACGTCAATGAAGGCGACGTATTGGGAGAGCGCTCCCGACTCGCGCCCGAACTCCGCGCGTTCGCGCCGTTTTTGCACGCCGTTGAGATAGTGGTGCGTCAGACGCCACGCTTGTTTGATTTCCAGTTTCTGTTTGGGGGTGCATTGGAAAAAGTTTTCTGCCACGTCTGCGCCGTAGCGGTCAAATTCGCCGCTGGATTTGGTGGCTTCGTACCACTGGTTTAATGCCACTTCGTCGGGTACGGTGTTGCTGTGAATGTCTGCGGCGGTGCTGACGCTGAAGGCGGCGAGCAGTTTGGGCATGAATTCTTCATACCAATAGGCGACCGGTATCATTGCGCCGTCGATTTGCTCGGAATCGTCCCAGAGTATGACGCGGTTCCACTTTTTCAGGTATTCTTTGGGGTCCCCTTCGGATTGTTCGAGGGACGGCGCGAGTTCTGCATCCAGCTCCATTTGACGGAGGCGGTTGAGTTCGTTGAAGGCGAGCACGCCTTCGGCGATGTCGCGCAGGCTGAATTGTTTTTTCTTGACGGTGATGGCGAACTCGACGCCGGCGGCAAATTTTTCTTTGACGCTGGCAGATTTGCCGCGTTTTTCGAGCATGGATTTTTCTTCGGCGAGCATTTCTGGTGTTTTTTCAATGCTCTGCCAATTTTTGATGCGCTCTTGCAGTCGGGCGTATTCGGCGGCGATCGATTCGGCGACGGCATCGAGGAGGGGGTTGCACGCGGGTTCGACAATGCCCAAGCCTTTGTACAGGGCGATCGCGGTTTGTACGAATTTGACAAAATCGGCGATCCGGTAGGGCAGGTTTCTCACCCGCAGGTGGGTTTCGTGGTTGGCGGAGAAACTTTCGCGGAAGCTGCGGTAGGCGGCTCCCTGTATGAGGCGGAACAAGCCAATCTGCATCTGCAGCCGGGAGGTGCCGCGCTCTTTTTCGTTTTCTTGGGGGTGTTGCGCCAGCAGTTCTTTCAGCCGCGCGACTTCGGCATCTATCTCGCTGAGTTCTTCTTGGGGGGCGGCTTCGGCGGCAGCAGCGACTTGGGCGATCGCAGTTTCCGGCGCGCTGTCGGGGGCGTCGGTTGGGATGTCGGCAGTTTTGGCGGCAATAATTGGCGCGTCTTTGTAGCCTGCTGATATCTCGGATTCGTCGGGCACGAGTTTGACGAATTCGTCAAAGTCAATCGAGCCGTCGCCGTCGCGATCGACTTCTTGAATCATCTCCTCGAGTTCTTTTTCTGTCAGTCCGAACTGACTCATCACTCGGTTCAGTTCGTCTGTGGTAATTTTGCCGCTGCTGTCTTCGTCAAAGACGCTGAAGGCTAATTTCAGTCGGCTCTTGCGATCGCCGCTTCGCGCCACCATTAGGGCTTTGAATTCTTCAAAATCGATCGAGCCGGAAAAGTCAACGTCTACTTCTTTAATCATGTCCCGCAGCTCGGTTTCTGAGGGACTTTGGCCCATCGATCGCATCACCTGTCCCAGTTCTTCTGCTGAGATGGTACTGCTGCCGTCCGAGTCAAATACTTTGAACGCTTCCCACAGCTTTTGTACCTCTTCCTCAGTCATTGCTTGTTGTTTCACTTCTCCTGCTGTCATAAATTCCTCTTTTGTGTTTGTTGGCTTTTCTAGCCTATCTCGCTCAATTTTCCCTAACACAATACGACCGATCGCAATTGTTTAATTTGAGAAAGTGGCCGCTGTCATTATACAACTCAAGTTGCTGCTAATAAAAGAACCCTTTGGAATCGGGAATCGTTCAAATCGAGGCCCTATCGGCTTAGAGATGGCTTGTTTATTCCCGTTTCAGTCGGGACTCTACCCCTTCCTAATGCCCAGTTGTCGGGTTCCTGAGTCGATGTAGAAGCTATTTTATTTACAGCACTCGTTGATTTTAATTTTTTTATTTAACGTAGCTTGTTGGGGCTTCGATCGCCAAAAAATACTAAATCTTCCCGCCCTACTGCGGTATTATTCCTTTCAAAATCACTCTATTGTTGTTCAATAAAAATTTTATCACGCCCGGGTATTCAAAAATAATTCGATTCGCAGAGACTTGCCACAACTCGCAGCAGTTTACTACTTGAGTGCAGGCAGTGGCGATTCGAGGAAGTGCTAAGCTTAAG
Source organism: uncultured bacterium (assembly GCA_964405435.1). GTDB lineage: Bacteria > Cyanobacteriota > Cyanobacteriia > Cyanobacteriales > Oscillatoriaceae > DVEG01. Next base: position 30,070 of record CAYOOD010000059.1, on the reverse strand, counting down.
CTTGACGCGATCGCTTTCTTTTCTCGCTTTCGCCAACCACTTTCCCATAATACGATAAGTTTATTTTCTCAAAAAAAGCTTAAGATTTTTTTAAGATTTTATCGAATTCGCGGGCGATCGCAATTTGGCTCAGTGCGTTTAGTAGGAAAAGTAGGAATTGCGGAGAATTGACCCCGAAGAACCCGGTTTCTGAGGTGAGAAGAGTTGAATTTTCGATCCGCGCAGCACCCAGAAACCAGATTTTTTGTGGCTGTACTCTTTCTGGCAGGAATGCTGAGAAAATTGTAGGGCCTTCAGAAATCGGCCCTACCCAATGGCCCCTATCAGCTAACCGCTGAGAGCTTAGCACCGATTCCCAGGCGCACGCGATCGGCGATTTGCGCCGGCGTCAAACCCAGAGCTGCCATAGACTCGGCGGGTTCGGCGTGATCGACTAAAATATCGGGCACGCCAATTCGCATCACCGGCACGGCGATGCCGTTATCGAGCAAAGCCTCTGCCACTGCTGAACCAAAGCCGCCGACTAGACAGCCTTCTTCTAAGGTGACAACGCGCCCAATTTGCTTGGCGAGGGGCAAAATTAATTCCGTGTCGAGAGGTTTGACAAAACGGGCGTTGACGACGGTTGCTTCTATGCCGTGTTCGCGGAGAATTTCAGCCGCCTGTAGGGCTGGGTAAACCATCGAGCCGTAAGCCACCAGCAGCACGTCGTCGCCGTGGCGCAAGATTTCGCCCTTGCCGATTTCCACTGGTTCCCAGCCTTCTTCCATCAGGGGAACGCCGATACCATTGCCGCGCGGATAGCGCATGGCGATCGCCCCTTCGGTATAATTAACGCCGGTCACGAGCATCCGCTGCAGTTCTGCCTCATCCTTGGGAGCCATGAGCACGATGTTAGGAATGCAGCGCAGGTAGGCGATATCGTACATGCCCTGATGGGTGGGGCCATCCGCGCCGACGATGCCCGCCCGATCCATGCAGAAAAAGACCGGCAGGTTCTGGATGCAGACGTCGTGAATCACTTGGTCGTAGGCGCGCTGCAGGAAGGTAGAGTAAATGGCAGCGATCGGGCGCATTCCTTCGCAAGCCAGCCCAGCCGCGAGGGTGACGGCGTGCTGTTCGGCGATGCCCACATCTATATATTGTTTCGGCAGTTTGGCTTGGAATTTGTCCAATCCGGTGCCGGTCGCCATTGCGGCGGTAATGGCGACGATATTGGGATTTTCTTCTGCGAGTTTGATGAGAGTTTCGGCGAAAACTTTCGAGTAGGCGGGGGGTTTGGGTTTGCTGGAGGGAATGGCTTTGCCGGTGGCGAGGTTGAAGGGGCTTTGAGCGTGGTAGCCTACTTGGTCTTTTTCGGCGATCGCGTAGCCTTTCCCCTTCACCGTTGCCACATGTACCAGCACCGGCCCTTGGATTTTATGCGCTTGTTGGAACGTCGAGATTAGTTCCTCCAAGTTGTGCCCGTCTACCGGCCCGATGTAGGTAAAGCCCAACTCCTCAAACACTGCTCCCACCTTGGGAACCGCGAGGCGCTTCATCCCTTCTTTGATGCGCTGCATGTCGGGGGTGAAGGTTTCGCCGACGAAGGGAATGTGTTTGAACTGCTCCTCGAGATTGTCGGTGATGAACTGCACCGGATCGGACAGGCGGATTTTATTCAGGTAGCGGGGAATCGCGCCGACATTGGGCGAGATAGACATCTCGTTGTCGTTGAGGACGACGAGCAGGTTCGTTTTGGGCAAGTGACCGGCGTGATTGATTGCTTCGAGGGCCATGCCGCCCGTGAGGGCTCCGTCACCGATGACGGCAGCGACTTTGAAGTTTTCGCCCTTCAAGTCTCGCGCCAGAGCCATTCCCAAAGCGGCTGAAATGCTGGTGGAGGCGTGACCGGCTCCGAAGTGGTCGAATTTACTTTCGCTGAGCTTGAGATAGCCGGCGATGCCGTCTTTTTGCCGCAGGGTGTGGAAGTTATTGTAGCGACCCGTCACCATTTTGTGGGGATAGGCTTGGTGCCCCACGTCCCAGATGACCTTATCGCGATCGAGGTCCAGTGTTTGGTAGAGAGCTACAGTCAGCTCCACAACGCCCAAACCCGGGCCGAGGTGTCCGCCAGTGGCAGCGACGGTTTGCAAGTGCTTTTCCCGAATCTGGCGGGCGATTTGCTCGAGTTGGTGGATTGACAAACCGTGCAACTGGTTCGGGTGCGTCAGTTCACTCAGATGCATATTGATTTCCTATTTGGGCGATCTTGCTTTCTTCCAGGGAGACAAAGTGGAGCGACTTCAATCGGCGTGATTTAATTGATGAGTTTAGTTCCACTCAATTTACCAGAATATTACAGAATGATTGTCCCAGCCGTTCGGGTTTTAATATCCCTGGCGATCGCCTGTTCTATCCATTTCACTGAAATGCCCGCAATTCCTTTATTTCCCGCCCCTTTGGCTGCAGTATTCTTCTTCCTGACGCATTGAAAGAATTCCCCCGATTTGATATAATCCATTTTCCCGATCGCAAAAAATCCCACCCCGTCAATTGCTGGAGTGGGAAATGCCACGCTCAACCTTCCGCTGCCACTCGGCTCGCATTAGATTTCTATTTCGTTTTACCCTTGACAAAAACCATAAATTATGCTATTAAACTTTCTGGTTGCGGCGCTTGCGCATGGCTGCCAGACTCGCGCCACCCACGGCTAAGCCTAACATTGTGGTGGGTTCGGGAACCGCTTCGGGTACTTGCGTGACGGGATCGCTTCCCGCTAGTGCAGTACCAACTTTGATTTGATAAGCGAGTCTGGATTGAGTAGGAGCCGAACCTGTCCAGCTCATAATCGATTCGCCCGCAAGCGTGAAACTCTTGAGCGGGTTCAAACCGCTCAACCGCAAATATTCGATGCCGTCTCCCGCACTGGCTGCTAGAGAACTGCCAGGAACCGCGATTCCGTTGAGAACTAAATTGTTCACCAGTATGCTAGTGTTTGCATTCACGGCTCGCGTGCGGATGAAAATATCTGTTACGGGGTTGCTGTTCGCTACCGATGTTAGTATGACGTTGCCCACCGTGTATACAATCGCCTTCGTCAGAGCATCATAGCTGAGACTGAAAGCCGTTGCCGCGCTGTTTGACCATTTAAATTCACCTTGAGCGCTGGTTTTCGTTGGGTTGCTCGGATTGGTGCCGTGAAAGTTGAGTTCGTAGGTATTGCCGCCGATGGAATTAGAACCGATCCGCCCCTCAGCAACAAATGCCAGATTAGGATTCAGGGCGTTAAAGGCAACATCGTCATTTGTATAAGCTCTCGTACTATTGACATAACTGATTCCGAAAGCGTGGGCGGCGGAGGAGAAGGTAAAGAATCCCAAGGTTGACAGTGCGAAGGCGAACAGTGGTTGGCGGCTATTCATCGTCTTGGCTCCTGAAAAGATCGAGTTAAAGTCCTGGCTTTTTAGGCGTCAGATGCGGTGCTTTTGCTGTATGGGTGCTTTGGAAATAGGCGCGATCGCTCCTGCGGTTCCACTGCTGGCAACCTTCTCGGAGAGCTTTGTTTCCCCTGATGTCTCCACTCTATCCTTGCCAGACAGCCTCAGCCAGCTTCCGCGTCTGAATTTACCGACTCTTTAAGTAACGGCTCGCTTTTGTGAAAGTTTTGTAAAGCAGAGTTTCAATACAGCGGCAGCGCTTTGATGCCGGCAGGAGTCAAACGCGCCCCCGGCGCGTTCCCTTTTCAGCAAGCCAATCCGGGCGGTTGAGTGGAAAAAAGGAAATTGCCGCCAACCGATTCTTTCAATTTTTTTGCAACTAATCAATCGGATAGTATAAAATCTAAAATCGCAAGTAGATTAGTTTTAAAAGCTTGCAGAAGTTAAAATTTTGCCTAATGCGAATAGTTAATCTCAAAAACAGGAGAGTAGACGATTCGATCGCCGATCGCGCTTGAGGCGCAGGTGATGCCAAAATACCCGACAGGGGAATCCGGTAAAATACATGCGCAGTTGCCGCGCCAGAACCCCTGCACCTACACCCTCCTCGCCAAAAATTGCTCGATCGCCTGCCCTGGGAACCGCCGAAATCAACGGCACGCCGCGAGCCGATTAGTCGTGCGATCGCCGCGATCATTTGACGATCGAGAATTTAACTTGCCGGTGAATTGATTTTACCAGCGCTTGACGGAAAGGCAAAAGGACTGGATTTCCCGATTTTGGGGAAACCCGGGGTGGAGTTGATAGAAAATAAGGGGGATATCCGGGTTGCGATCTGAAAATGCGGCACTCTCTTGCGATCGGCAAACAGTAACCCGTAAAAAAAGAATAAAAAAAAGAAGAAGGAAGAAGGAGGAAGGAAAATTTTTTACCCTTCACACTTCACCCTTCTCACTGCGTCAGGCGTTTGCCAATTCGGGCTTCTGCTCTGGCTCAGATGATTCCCGATCGGTGGCGGCAGACTGCAACTGCGCTTCAGCCTGTTCGACGGTGATGCCGAGAGCGTCGCAGTACATCTTGATGTATTCGCGAGCGGATGTCACCCAGCTAAAGTCAGAAGCCATGCCCCGCTGTTGCAGTTCCCGCCACTTATCCTTGTAGCGGAAGCCTTCCGAAGCCCGCACCATAGAGGTGAAAAGGTCGAGCGGCTCGTAGCGATCGAAGCAATAGCCGGTACCGGTGTTATTCATGGGGTCGTTGTGAGAGACGGTATCGACTAAGCCGCCCGTGCGGCGCACGATGGGAACGCAACCGTAGCGCAGGGCCATCATTTGGCTGATGCCGCAGGGTTCAAACCGGCTGGGCATGAGGAAGACATCAGCGCCGGCGTAGATGCGTCGGGAGAGCGCGTCGCTCTGGAGGATATAGGCGGACATGCGCCCGCGATAGCGGGTGGCAAGCTGCCACATTTGATTTTCGTAGTATTGATCGCCCAAACCCAGCACGACGAACTGGGAATCGCTGTAAGCCATAAAGCGATCGAGGATCTGAATCAACAGGTCGATGCCTTTTTGTTCGACAAGGCGCGTCACCATACCCATTAAAAAGGCATTGGCGTTGACTTCCAAGCCGACTTCTTCTTGCAGGGCTATTTTGTTAGCCATGCGGTCTTCGATCGCCTCGGCGGTGAAATTTTGGGCAATGTACCTGTCCGTGCCGGGATTGTAGCTGTCAGTATCGATGCCGTTGAGGATGCCCCGCAATTTCCCGCTGATGTAGGACATCAAGCCTTCGAGACCTTCGCCCTGGGCGGATGTCTTGATTTGCTCGGCATAGGTGGGAGAGACAGTGTTAACCTGGTTGGCAAATTGAACCGCAGCCGCCATCGTATTGTGACCCTGCATGTACCAGGGGCACCAAGTAATTTTTTCCAAGTACCAGCGCCACGGCCCTTGATAGGCCAAGTTGTGAATGGTAAAGACAGTTTGGATGTCGGCGGTTTCGTGCATCCACACCGGAATCATGCCAGTATGCCAGTCGTGGCAGTGGATGATATCCGGCTTCCAGTAGTTCCAGGCAAACTCGGCGGCTCCGTTGGCAAACAGGGTAAACCGCCAGTATTCGTCTTCCCCGGCATAGATGCGGCGGGGCGTGAAAGAAGGATGGCCAAAGAGGTACAGGGGGACATCCGAGCCCGGAAAAACCGTTTCGTAGACGCCAAACTTCTGGAGCATGGCATTGCCCCACCAGATCGGTTCTTTGGGAATCTTCAGTTTGTCCGGCAGAAAGCCATAGTAGGGCATGAAGATGCGGACATCGTGGCCCATCTGGCGCAGGACTTTGGGCAGAGCTCCGACGACATCGCCCATGCCGCCCACTTTGGCCAGGGGAGCCGCTTCGGCAGCAACAAATAGAATTCGCATTATTCTGTGCGTTCCCTGAGATGGTCATCTAGTACCGTCATCATACCTTCCAGGTAGCACGCCAGCGATCCCAAGAAAGCACGATTTATGAAAAGTGGGGAAATATCGCGATCGCTTTTTTTCGTTTCTACTTTAGATTTTAAATCTCAGCTTGTCAGTTCAGATACCTGTAAATCCTTACAAATGGGATATTGAAAGTATTTTTTTTGAGTCTGGCTTTGCTTGTATAACGCAAAAATAAATACAGAGGGAGGTTATGTAAAAATGGATACATCCAGAGGCAAGCAAATACAACCTGCCACGGCGGAGGAGCGGCAAGAGAAAGCAGCACGGCAGGCGAAAAAGCTTGCGTTCCCGCTTCGCTGAGGGTACTGCGCTTGACGCGAAACACGCGAATATTAATATCGAAAAGCAGCAATAAAAAAGCCGGTTTTTTAAAAAACCGACTTTTTAAACCAGATCGGCGAGTTTTCAGTTGGCTGCGCCCACCTACTGAGATTGTTGGAGAGTGACGGCGACTTCTTGCAACAAGGCGATCGCTTGCTGTAGCTTTTCAACGATTTTGTCTTGATTTTCAGCAGGGGCACCTGATGGCTTTGGACTCGGTTGCGGTGCGGCAGCAGTGGGCTGTTCTTTCTTGCCCGCATCTGATTGAGCAGCGGTTTTTTCTCCCAACTGGCGGACAAGTTCGATTAAATCGTCATCCCGACGCAGCCAGCCCTTGAGAAACTGCTGCTGTGTGGGATTTTCCTTGACGCGCTGATAGCGATAATCCCTGCGATCCTGACAGTAGCGCTTGGCAGTTTCGAGAGTATTTTTTTTGTGTAGCGCTGCCGCCGTTTGGGAGCCGAACTTGCCGTCAACCGCCAGCCCGCCCAAAGCTTCTTGCAGGAATTTAATGCTACTTCTGACGCTAAAATTGACGGCTGTGTCAAAATGGACAACTGCCAAAGGCAAGCACATCAAGTCGGCTTTGGAAGCCAGCCAGTAATCCTCGTAGTAAAGGGTTTCGACTTCAGCGTCGGAAATTTTGAGAACAGATTGCAGCGGCTTCCCTTTGCGCTGGCGATAGGTATCGTAGCTGCGCTGGCTGATGCCCCGATTGACTACACCGGCGAGATCGTTTGGATGTCCGACGCCCGCTTCCCATTTGAGAGTAAACTCGAGAGCTGTTTTAAAGGCATCAACGGGTTGAGTCATATTCGGGATTTTAGAATTGAGAGGTGAGACAGTTAGGGCGGGTTTGTGACAGGTTAAAAAACGCGCCCCTTCACTGGTGAGATTCAATCGCGTTTGATTCTCGCCAGGAATCTCCCTATCTCAAATCTAGCTAGTTCGGCGGGGAATGAGGCATGGGGCATTGGGCTTTTTTCAGGAGTGGGAGCGTCTCGCTCCCGATCGATCCAATAGCGAACGAGACGTTCGCACTCCAAACATGAGATGCTCCATTAACAATGGCCGATTACCGATTACCCATTACCCCTTACCCGAAAGAGGCGATCGCCTAGAATTTCTCGCCCCGCTGAATTTGGGCGAAGATTTCATCCAAAATTTCCTGGGCTCCTTGTTGCCGCAAGCGGTTGGCAAGCTCGATGCCGATTTTTTCGGCAGTTTCAGCAGCGCCGGTGACGGTATCTTTAATCAATCGCTGCCCGTCGAGGCTGGCAACCATGCCGGTTAAAGTTAACTGCCCGTTTTCAATGCGGGTATTTACGCCGATGGGGACTTGACAGCCGCCCTCGAGGGATCGCAGGAAGGAGCGCTCGGCGTAGCAGCGATCGCGCGTTTCCGCGTGTTCGATGGTTTTGAGGAGGGTGATGATTTCCGCATCGTCGGCGCGGCATTCGATGCCCAGGGCTCCTTGCCCGACGGCGTGGAGGGAGATTTCGCCGGGGATGACTTGATGGACGCGATCGCCCATGCCCAAGCGCTGCAACCCTGCCACAGCGAGGATCAGGGCGTCGTAGCCGCCTTCGTCGAGTTTTTGCAGGCGCGTGTTGAGGTTGCCCCGGATATCTTTAAATTCCAGGTGGGGGAAGTGGTGGCGCAGTTGGGCGAGGCGTCTGAGAGAAGAGGTGCCGACAACTGCACCGGCTGGCAGGGTTTCCAGTTGCTTGTCTTTGTGCTTTTCGTGTACCACCAGGGCGTCAGCGGGGTTTTCCCGCTCCGTGACGCACGCCAGAAACAAGCCTTCTGGGAGGTTGGTGGGCAAGTCTTTGAGGGAATGCACGGCAAAATCCGTCTCGTTTTGCAGCATTCCCACTTCCAGTTCTTTAGTGAAGAGTCCTTTATCGCCAATTTTGGCGAGGGCGACATCGAGGATCTTGTCGCCTTGGGTGGACATGGTGTGGACGTCAAAGGTGCGATCGGGAAAGCGTTGCTGGAGTTGTTCCTGCACCCAGTAGGTTTGGACGAGGGCAAGCTGGCTTTTGCGAGAACCGATGCGAATCGTGCGAGGAGCGGAAACAGTAGGGGACATAGAGCGATCGCGTCAAAGCAGCGAATATAGTCACCCGATCTAGACTACTGCAGAGTGGGACTCCTGCACGCAATGGGGATCATTCCGGCGATACAGTAGAAATAGCAGACTTTTGCCCGCAAAGGAAGCTAACCATGACTGTGTTTCCCGTGAACTATCCCGTCGAGCAGAGCGAGCCGCCCCTTTCTCCCAGGGAAACCCTGCCCAGCATGTACGATTTACCCAGCGAAAAGCTGGAGGAACCAGGCTTGCCTGACGAATATCACGACTTGCAGCCTGACTTTTTGCGTCGCACCTTCCGCCCCCGCAACTATCCTGTAGATCTGGTATTTAGCGGTAGCGACCTCAACCTATATTACGACGTCCGCCATCTCAACTGGTACAAGCGCCCGGATTGGTTCGGCGTCGTGGGAGTGCCGAGGCTGTATGACGGGCGCGACTTACGCATGAGTTATGTGATTTGGCAAGAAGGAGTGGCTCCTTTTGTCGTGGTGGAATTACTCTCCCCGGGTACTGAAAAAGAAGACTTGGGAGAGACTCAAAGAGAAGAAAACCAACCCCCGACGAAGTGGGAAGTTTACGAACAAATTTTGCGCGTGCCTTATTATATCGTGTTCGATCGCTACACCAACCAGTTAAGATCGTTTACACTTTTATCAGGTCGTTACCAAGAGTTAAACCTGACTGAGCCTAGAGTTTGGATGCCACAAATCGAATTGGGTTTGGGATTGTGGCAAGGAGACTATCAAGGGATCGATCGCCTCTGGTTGCGCTGGTATGACGCAGAAGGAAACTGGATTCCGACTGATGCTGAAGCTGCCCAACAGCAAGCTGAAGCTGCCCAACAGCAAGCTGAAGCTGCCCAACAGCAAGCTGAAATAGAGCGTCAGCGTGCCGAAGCTGCCGAACGCCGCGCTGAAGAATTAGCGCAGCGGTTGCGGGAGTTAGGGATTGAACCGTAGGATTGAGACGAATTAACGCGAAGCGACGAGAGGCGATCGCTTTTTTCTTTTAATGAGAGATTTCAGAAAAAAAGAGCGATCGCCCTCGCGAATCAACCGCTAACGCGCCCCCGCTTCAATGGCAGAATTTGCGATTTTAGTCAGCGCTTCCTCTCTGCCGTTCTTCATCGTAACGCGATAGAGAACCCCCTGAGATTGCCATTCAACCAAAGCAGTGCAGTAAGCCCCGCAATTATTGTAAAAAATTGCTTTCGTACCGCCAGACAATTGAATATCTTTTAGAGTTTCCCTTTCCCCTCCTATTTTCGTTGTCAACTTTCCGCCTTTTTCAGCTTCGATCGCCCCGATATAGCAGGCTGTTGCTTTGCAATCAGCCGTGTGGTTGAATTCGACGCTGTAGCCATTCGCCGTTGCTGTGCTTTTATAGTAAACCTTATTGGAAAATGGCAGGCTACTCGGTAGAAAAATTGGCACTTGCGTCTTGCCTTTTAACTGGGGCAAAATTTCGCCAACCGGAAAAGAAGTGCTATTTCCAGCCGCTACGGCATCCGCCGCCTGTGGCTGCGATGCGCCGCCACTCGCCGGCGCAGAACTTTCTATTTTCTGCTCGTTCGCACCTGTATTAGAGGCACAACCCCCCAGCCCCAGCAAGCCAGCGGAAGTTACTAATATAGTCAGGATACACCCAGAAGCCGTAAAAAGTATCGATCGGTTTTTCATTGTCATTCCTATTTTGTCGGAGCGCCCCCTTTTTCCCAAGGCGGCATGAACCTATTACAACAATACTCACAAACTCGCCAGCAGCAAAAGAATCTCCGAAAGGAAGCACCCCCTCCCCTAAGCCAGCAGGCAGAGGCGCTCGGCAGTGCCAGGGCGAGGCGCTGTAAGTGCCCCGCCAGACGCGCGCCCTATGTCCCTCGCGTCGCTGCCAGCGCGCTGCGCTCCGAAACAGCTAAAATAACAGCTAATATACAAGTATTCCCCCGATTAGAGATGCTCATGGAATTGCAAGACTATCTGCGTCAGTATGGGTTAGATAGCTTGTGCGAGACTTATAAGATTAAATCCTCTCGCCACCAAAAATATCCCCATCTGGTTTGCCTGAAATACTCGCAGCTAGAATCTCCTCTGGGCGAAAAAATCGTTCAGCAATGCCGGGGAATCATCCTAGATTCCTCTGATGATTGGAAAATAATTTCTTATCCCTACGACAAATTTTTTAATTACGGAGAACCCAATGCCATCCCGATTAACTGGAGCGCGGCAAGAGTCTATGAAAAACTCGACGGCTCTCTCATGGTTCTCTACTTTTACGATCGCGCGTGGCACGTTCAATCGAGCGGAACGCCGGATGCTTCCGGTGAAGTCAATGGTTTTGGCTTTAGTTTTGCCGATCTGTTCTGGAAAGTGTGGAACGAGCAGGGGTATCAGTTGCCCCAGGAAACTGACTGCTGTTTCATGTTTGAATTGATGACTCGTTACAATCGCATAGTTGTCAGGCAAAAAGAAAATCAGATCGTCTTGCACGGAGTCCGCAATACTCAGACTTTGCTAGAAAGTGACCCTGATTTTTGGGCCAAAAAATACGGCTGGCAGGTCGTGCCTTCCTACCTCCTGACGAACTTGTCGGAAATTCTTCAAGCTGCTGAATATTTAGATCCGCTGGATTCTGAAGGCTATATCGTCTGCGATGCGGATTTTCGCCGAATTAAAGTCAAGGCTCCCCAATATGTCGCGCTCTCTCATTTTCGAGAAAGCTTCTCCACCCGCAAAATGTTAGAGATTGTCCGCAATAATGAAGGAGAAGAGTTTTTATCCTATTTTCCAGAATGGGGAGAACTCTACCAAAAAATCAAAGATAGATATCACTTGTTGGCTGTAGAAATTGAGGAAGTTTACCAACAGCACCGCCAGGTAGAACTTCAGAAAGATTTTGCTTTTGCTGTAAAAAACTTGCCCTATTCTGGGATTTTGTTCTCTGTGCGGGCGGGGAAACACGCTAGCATCAAGGACGCTCTCCGCAATATGACGATTCAAAAGATAGAGCAGCTTTTAGGCGTGGATTACATCAATTTGGGTTTGTAAGCAGGGCATTGATTCAGCAGTTTGCTGGATTGAGGTGCTTGCCGGGATTGGGTAGTTTTTTGGGTGCTGGGCAATAAGAAAGGGTAGTTGGGTTCAAGTTTAGGAGCTAGAGAAAGCATGAAAAGAGTTCTCGTACTGGTTGGTTTGCCTGCTTCTGGAAAATCTAAGTTTGCGACAGAATTGCTTTGGTCAGAACCGGGCAGGTGGGTTCGGACGAATAAAGACCTTTTGCGGGAGATGGCTCATGCTTCTTATTGGACGTCTGTGAATGAGCAGTTTATTCTGAAGCTGAGAGATACGATTATTCTCATGGCGCTGGAAGAGGGCAAAAATGTTATCGTTGACGATACAAATTTCGGCTTCCATATCGAGAAGATAAAAGAGTTGGTTAAGGGGAAGGCTGTTGTAGAGGTGAATGATTCTTTTCTTCATGTTCCTGTTGAGGAGTGCATTCGGCGGGATTTGCTCAGACCAAAATCGGTCGGCAAGGATGTTATTATGAAGATGTATAATAAGTATGTTCGCACTCCTGTTAAGCCGCCCGATTACAATCCCGCGTTGCCCGATGCGATCGTGGTTGATATGGATGGCACGTTGGCTTTGCTAAATGGGAGAAATCCTTACGATGCTTCGACGTGCGATCGCGACTTGCCCAATCCGCCCGTATTGGAGACGGTTCACAAGTGGCAATCTACTACCAATATTATCATACTCTCTGGTCGGACTGATGACTGTCAGGGACAAACCGAAGCTTGGTTGAAAGAATACGGGGTAAAATACGCTCACCTCTACATGCGAAAGACTGGCGATTTGCGAAAGGATGCCATTATCAAGGAAGAAATGTACCGCCAATATCTGGAAGGAAAATATAATATTAAATTTGTGTTGGACGATCGCCAGCAAGTTGTCGAGATGTGGCGGTCGTTAGGTCTGACAGTCTTTCAGGTGGCGGAAGGCGATTTTTAAGAGGGAGAAAAAAGAGAGGCGATCGCCCTGTTATCTTATCTCAATTTAGGAGAAGTTACAAAGCAATTCTATTGGTTTTATAAACGTCTGTAACGGCGAGAAATAAGGAGGTTTCAAAAATAGATTTTCTGAGGTTTTCCAACGCTACTAGGAAGGCGGTATCAGGCCACATATAGCCAAATATATCCGGGTTTTCAAGCCAATTAGTCACTATCAATTCCTCGCCATCAAATCCCAAAAGGCTTATTAGTAATATGTGACCTGCATAACAGACATTGCTCCCAAGCGCGTGCTATTGCAAGCGGAAATTGCACGCGCTTGGGAGCGCCGATAACCACAGAAAACGAAAGGGGCATCACCCGAAGAGAAAAGGGAAGAAACTCTTATTTTCCTGCGGGTGTAGTTGCCTCTCCAGAATTGCCCGAAAATGCTCGGGCAGCAAGCGCAAGCGCTTTCCTCTCCGATGCGATAAGGGATAGCGGCGAGCGCGTCAGGCTGTCCTCGCACTCCCAACTCGCGTTCCCGAAAATCCCCACCCCCCGGCAACCCAGGAAGGCGGAGAGGGCGTTAAAGAGGGCCAAAAAAAATCTGCCTTTAGAATGATGAAAGATGAGCGCGATCGGTGTCATAATAACGCAAACAGTTAAATAAAATATTGAGTGATGCTCTTAAACTGCAAGACTTGACCAAGTTGGACGAAAGCTATATTTTATTAACTCAAGCTCGCGCAATCGGAAAAGAAAGGCAGGCATTACGGGCAGGGAATATGGGGCATCTCATTTTTGCGGTTTTTATTGCGGTTGAAGGGTAGGGAGGTCAGTATTGAAAGAAAATAGGCGGACAGTGGGCGATACCGACCAGCTCGGATGGAAAGAGAAAAATTTTCATCAAATACGTTTAGCGAGAGAGCTTAGGAGGTCGGTATTTGACAAGCCCAACAGATATGCTGTTACCGGGGCTCGTTCTTGCCGGCACATCCAGATGAAGCCGAGAATGCCCGGGACTGGTCAGCCGCCCCACACTGAAAAGCGGACGCCAAGAATGACAGTTGATTAGGAAAAGTCAATTATGATAAATTTTGTTGCCAGCCAGCCTACTTCTATGAGTTATTCGCCCGGAGCCACTCAGAACAAACAGGATTGCATTCTGGTGGTGGATGATTCCCCTGATAACGTGTTGCTGATTCAGACGATTCTGGAAGAAGAAGGATGCAAAATTCTTACAGCAGAGAATGGCCCTTCTGCTCTGGCCCAAATTGAAACCTCGCCGCCGGATTTGGTGCTGTTGGACGTGATGATGCCGGGGATGGATGGCTACGAAGTCACGCGACGCATTCGTGCAAATAAAAAGTTGCCGTTTATCCCGATTTTGCTGATCACGGCTTACGATCAAATGAGCCTGGTGCAGGGATTGGATATGGGGGCGGATGACTTTATCCGCAAGCCGGTCGAGCTAGATGAGTTGCTCGCGCGGGTGAGAGCCCTGCTCAGGCTGAAACACACGATGGACGAGCGAGATCAAATCGCCCGACAGCGGGAAGATTTGGTGTCTCGCCTCACCCACGACTTGCGCACGCCATTGGTGGCGGCGGCTAAGATGATGAACTTGATGCAGCAGGGCGCTTTGGGAGAAATATCGCCGGCGATGCAAGAGGCGATCGCCACGATGTCTCGCAGCAACGAACACCTGCTGACGATGGTGAATCAGTTGCTAGAGGTCTATCGCTACGAAGCGGGACGCAAAATTCTCAATCTCTATCCGATTAACCTGCAAGAACTAATTCGGGAAGTCGCTAAAGAACTCGCTCCCCTAGTCGATTCTAAAGGGCTGTCTCTGAAATTAAACTTGGGAGAGGAGCAAGAGAGTTCTGCAAGCAAGAACTCCACCGTTGAGGGCGATCGCCTCGAACTCCACCGCCTGCTGACGAATTTGGTAGGAAATGCCATCAGCTACACGGATTCGGGCTGTATAGAAATCCGCTTGAAGCCGGCTGCGAGTTCACTGCCCAAGCGCTTCAAAGATGGCGGCACCTCCTGGGTGACGATCGAGATAGAAGATACGGGAGTCGGCATTTCTGCCGAGGAACAAGTGTTTTTATTTGAAAGGTTTCGCCAAGGCAATCACAAGCGATCGGGCAGCGGATTGGGGCTGCACCTCTCGCGCCAGATTGTGGAAGCCCATCAGGGAACGATCGAGGTCAAGTCTAGAGTCGGGAAAGGCAGTATTTTTACCGTCCGCTTGCCTTCAAAGCCTCCGGGAACCGCCTGACGGTTTGGCAAAGTGGTGGCACTCGGGCGATCGCCCTCCTTCCTTCTCGGCGTCCTCTATTGCGTTAGACAAGCAATCCTATTGCTGGCGGGGAGTTCTGTAAACTCCCCGCTAATAACATTTAAAGGCTTTTTCTATTGTCGTTAAAACTTTCAAGCCTAAAATTGACAATTGTCAACAGCCGCCACAAGTCTCTGCTCATTTCCGCATCCAGTTTTCAGACTGGCACAGCGACCGATCTTTTCCAAACTCGCCAGTCATATCTTAGTCAAAGAAGAGATCGCATCATATCCGTCCTTTGTGAAATTAAAGGCTACAGGGGCTATGAATAACTTGCCTCCCAATTCACCCTCAACAAACACCGCCGCTTGGATATTCCAGGCTTGGGCATCGTTTGTCATTTCAGTTTCGGCAACGACAGCGGGCATCATCTACTTGCCCGTAGATGGCTGGGTAAAAGGTTATATGGGAATGGGCTTGCTTTTTTCCATTGGCTCTACTATGAGCTTGTCCAAAACCGTCAGAGACGAACACGAAGCTAAAAAAATAGCGGCTCGCATCGATGAAGCTAGAGTCGAGAAATTACTCGTCGAGCATCATCCTCTGAAATAAAGTGATACCATTTCTCGATAAGCCTGACAGCCGCAACTCACAACCAGCAAGCGTTTGAGGCTGCCATCTCTAACACGGTTTTAGAAAAATGGTATGGAATAAAATTTCAACAGCCCTGAGCAGATAAGAAAGCAGCGTTAAACTATTTCGCCTTGCAAACTTTTTGTCGTATATAGCGGTTCTATTTGAGTCGTGAAACCCATACTGGCTGGGCCAGAGCTTACAACCTAGGTGCTACCAGGCTTGTGCCGGGTAAGGATTAAGGAAGTTGTTTTCACAAATCAATTAGGAACGCTATATAGACAGAAACCCGCTTTCGCAGAGAAAGCGGGTTTCTGTTTTGCAGGCGGAACGGTTGACTTAATTGCGGCGTTTCTTCTGCTTTTTGCGCAGCCGATTCGCAGCACTGACGACCCCGTGGTCAATCGGAAATCCCGCCACAGGAATCACCTGATCCTGCCGCTCCTCTTCGAGTCGTTTGAGTTCGGTGTAGTCAACCCAGTGAATGCAATCCACCGGACAAGTATCGATCGCCTCTTGAATCAACTCCTGCGGATCGCCATCCTGACGAAACACGCGAGAGCGACCGTAGTCGGGTTCGATGTAGAACGTATTGCGGGCAACGTGAGCGCAGTGCTTGCAGCCGATGCAAGTAATTTCATCGACATAAACGCCTTTTTGGCGCAAAGCACCGCCCAGTTCTGGCTCGAAACCAGAACGCTCTGGGGCAGAGCGAAAAGCACCCCCCAGCTCTGGTTCAAAACCCGACCGTTCCGGTTCGCCGCTGAAAGCAGGGTCGGAAAAGTCAGACATCAGGCACTCCAGCGTTGCAGCACTAAGCGGATAGAACCGTCTTCATTCTTTTGTTGTTCGGCGAGTTGAAACCCTTGCTTGGCAGTTTCGCTGACAACTGTATGGTAGGCATAGCGCTGCGTCACCATGCTCAGGAAGCGATTCACCGACCAAGCCTGCTCCCAAAATTGCAAGTCAGCAACCAGTTCATATTCCGTACCGTTCCAGCTAAAGCCGATATCGTACCCGTTGTTTTGTTCGATAGAAATCTCGGCTTTGTAGGTTTGACCGCGATAGCCGCGCACCTCTCTCGGTCCTGATTTCCAATCAATTCCCAGATCGGATAAAGCGGCTTGCAGGGAGGTGAGATTGCGAATTTGAGTTTTGATTTGGCTAAAGTGGGACATATTTGCTTCCTAACTGAGTAAAGTGAATCAATCTGGACTAAACAAAAGCTGTCAGGCGATCGCTGACAGCAGTCAGAGCGGGAAAGTGAGTGGCCGCTCAAATCTCGAGATTTTTGCAACCAACCGCGAGGCTGACGGGAGCGAACATCGAGCTGAATGCTCGCTCCGCTAGGGTGAAAAGTTCACCACTCGCTAAAGGTGGCTCGGGCAACTGCCGTCGCCGACTGGTTAACGACTGGGGCAAAAAACTCAGAGGTTTGCTCGGTGGAGATCACTCGTCCTAGTTGGGCTTCGATCGCGGCGGTTACCTCCGCGCAAGACGAACCCACTATGCCGGTGACTTTCTCTTCTACCCGCCCATCTGGATAAATCACAAACTCTAGCGTTTCCATGCTTTTGTCTGACCACTAGGTAATTTTCCAACCAGACCGCATCTGGAAAAACCGATGAGGCCGTCTAAAGTGGCTTCTGATAAGTTAGCTGACTCGGTGGCCGTCAAGTTTATTGTGTTTAATTGTATTACAACAACTCTGACGTTTACAAAATTTTTTAAATCAGTATAGCTCCACTTCGGTCTAGGTTCAGTTTCGCTTAACTGTTCTTTACAGTCAAGAGGCCGGGTCAAATGGGCGGCCAGAAAAATCCCCTCCTGCCTGAAGTATGGCCAGCTCGGCGCGTCCCCGCCGCCTGCCAGAGGCGCAGAGCTGACCGCGTTTTGCAGTATAAACGCGAAAAATTTTTATCGAACGATCTGGATTTAAACTTATTTTAAAATAGAAAAGTAGCGGTTGCCCAGTTATATTAATTGCAAGTTTAAAATAAAGTAAGGCGCGGCAGCGGGCGACAGCTAGGCGATCGCCACCGCCTGAAAGGTGCCCAGATGCCCGCAGTCGTTCCCGATCGAGCTGCAGTTTTGTTTAAGCGTTCAAAAAATGATATTGTAATAAGTTTGGTCGCTATAAAATCTAAAATTTAAAATCGATATTTGCCAGCGCGATTGCCACTTCACTGCCAATGCCGAACTGCGCCGCAACCCCGGAAAGAACGCTATCTATCGTAACGATAACCAAGGATAATAAAAGTCTGTCCAACTTTGAGGAATGGGTGATGAGTACACAGGAACTCGCCAGTCTTGCCAACACAACTGCCAGCAATTTTCCAACGGCAACGCCGATGCGCGTGGGAGTGCTGGGCTTTGGCGGGCTCGGACAAGCAGCCGCCAGAGTCCTCGCTCCCAAACGCGAGATGCTTTGGGTGGCGGCAGCAGATCAAAAAGGTTACGCCTGCGATCCGGCTGGCTTAAATCCAGATAGCTGCATTGCGACTTACCGTTCAAAAGGCTCCCTCGGTTATTTAGAGGCGGTTGGCACTCTGAGCAACCAAAGCATCCGGGACTTGCTAGAAAAAACGTCAGTAGAGGGCTATTTTCTGGCCCTTCCCAATCTGCCGAATACGTTCATGGCGTCTGTGGCGCGGCAGTTTATCGAAGCCGGTTGGCGCGGGGTACTTGTAGACGCGCTCAAGCGCACGAGTGCAGTCGAGCAATTGCTAGAACTGGCCCCCGAGTTGCAGGCTGCTGGCATTACTTACATGACCGGCTGCGGGGCGACACCGGGCTTGCTGACGGCAGCAGCGGCGATCGCAGCCCAGAGCTACGCCGAAATTCACAGCGTCAAAATTACGTTTGGGGTGGGGATTGCCAACTGGGAAGCCTATCGAGCCACCATTCGAGAAGACATCGCCCACATCCCCGGCTACAGCGTCGATCGAGCGATGGCCATGACTGATGCAGAAGTCGAAGCGCTGCTCGATCGCGCCAACGGGCTGCTGACGCTGGAAAATATGGAACACGCCGACGACATCATGCTGGAACTCGCCGGCATTTGCCCGCGCGATCGCGTCACCGTCGGCGGCGTCGTCGATACCCGCAATCCCAAAAAGCCCCTCAGTACCAACGTCCAAGTCACCGGGCGCACCTTTGAGGGCAAAATTTCCACCCACACCTTTACCTTGGGAGACGAAACCAGCATGGCGGCCAACGTTTGCGGGCCAGCTTTTGGATATTTGAAAGCCGGTATCGGCTTGCACCGGCGCGGCATTCACGGACTTTTCACCGCTGCCGAAGTCATGCCGCAATTTGTGCAATAGGAAATAGCGGTTTGGGGATCGGGTTGGGAACGTTCCGATTCGCGATCGCCTCTTCCATCCCTCACCAACGTTCCACCGTCGAAACGCTCCTTCAGGCGGGCGAGCTGCCGGAGGAGAGCGATTCAGATTCTTCCGTCTCCTCACTGGCGTCCCAAGTTTGGACGGCGAACGGCAAGCCCGCTCCTTTCAAACCCCGCTTTATCCGTTCCGGCGTTTCTGGAAAAACCACAAACAGGGGATAGATATTGTCCCCCTCTTCGCTGAGAATGTGTTTGTAGCGCATCGGCATCAACCACTCGTAGCCTTTATCCAACCAAACCTGCGTTTGACGCCAGCGACGCAACAAATCCGAAAAGTCTTCCTGGGGTCGGTGGATGTAGATTAAAATTTCGACCCCCATTTTCACTTTCCACTCCGGATCGCACATCAAAATCGCGACATCGCAGGGCAAGCAAATAGTTTCCCCGGCTTGAATGGGGCTGCCGCCGCCGCCCGCCTGCGAGATCCCCTCTCGAACCCGGACGATCGGCAGCGGAATCGCGATCACGCTCTCCTCGGGACGGCGCATACTGGGAATCATTTCCAGGTAAGGTCGGTACTGTTTCAGGAGAGCGATCGCCGCTTGAGAGTCACTGTACTCTGCGAGTAAAGCCTCGTAATGGGATGGTTTAACAGCCATAACGATTTTAGATTTGAGATTTGCGCTGCTAGATTTTAGATTTCAGATCGCTTCCACATCCCAAATCTAAAATCCCAAATTTTTTCTAGCCTAATTTTTCAAACACCGCGAACATCGGCAGGTACATCGACAGCAGAATCGCGCCCACCAACGCCGCAATCCCCACCATCATAATCGGTTCTAATGTACTGGTCAGCCCTTTTACTGCTTGTTCGACTTCATCTTCATAAAAGTCCGCAATTTTCATCAACATTGCGTCGATGTTTCCGGCTTCTTCCCCGATACTCATCATGCTAATTGCCATCACCGGGAAGACGTTAGCTTCTTGCAGAGCTACGCTAATCATCCCCCCCTGTTGAATCTCGTCCTTTGCCTTCTGTACCGCATTAGCAATCACCTGGTTTCCTGCCGTTTCTTTCACAATTTCCAGAGAAGTCAGCATCGGCACCCCAGAACGAGTCAGCATCCCGAACGTGCGGCAGAAGCGAGCCACAGCGGTTTTTTTCGCCAAATCCCCAATTAAAGGCAGCTTCAACATCAACCCGTCGATTTGGAGTTTGCCCGGTGGCGTTTTGTAGTATGCCTTGAAACCAGTAACGACAACGAATATACTAATGATGAGCGAACCGAGCTTCCAAGGAGTGCGGAAAAATTCACTGCAAGCTAGCATGAATATCGTCAACCCTGGCAGTGGCGTCCCCAACTCTACGAAAATCTTGGCAAAAACTGGCAGCAGAAACGTCGTCATGCCGAAAAACACGAGAATGGCGATGGTTCCCACCGCTTTCGGATAAGCCGACGCTGACTTAATGTGGTTTTGCAGGCGCGCGGAGTCTTCGAGCAATTTGGCAACCCGATTGAGCACTTCATCGAGGACGCCCCCGATTTCCCCCGCTTGCACCATCGCGACGAAGAGATTGTCAAAAACATCGGGATGTTTGCGCATGGCTTCCGCCAGCGCGACCCCTTCTTCCACGTCGCTGCTGACGCCTTTGAGCGCTTTTTTCATCTTGGGATTTTCGCACTGCTCCGTCAGCACGCCGATGCCCTTGACTAACGCCACGCCAGCGTTGATCAAAACCGCAAGCTGACGGGCAAAAATGGCCTTGTCCTTGACCGTGACAGTGGCCAAGGCAACGTTAATCCAATCCTCGATATCCTTGGCAGTAAATTTTCTAGCTTGCGCTGCTTTTTTACTGGCAGCCTGAATGCGAGCGGCATCAGAAGTCATGGCTGTACTCCGTTAAACAAGTGTTGATTTTTCCAGACAAAGGAAAAATCAAGTGAACTTTTTCGGGCCTGCTGGCTAGCAGGCCCTTCTGGCTGACCGCTAGGCAATCTTGCAGGACAACAAACCTAATGAGCTGCCTTAGCGGCGGGCTTTCCTGTGGGTTGCGGGCCGATCAAGCGTGCCAGTTCGTCCGGTTTTGAGGTCTTGGCCATCGCATCTTCCCAAGTGACTTTGCCGTCGGTGTAGAGCTTCGCCAAACACATTTCCATCGTTTGCATTCCCAATTTAGCTCCGGTCTGAATGGCGGAGTAAATTTGGCTGGTTTTTCCTTCGCGAATCAAGTTGCCGATCGCTGGCGTATTCACCAGAATTTCCTGAGCCGCACAGCGACCACCCCCGACTTTCGGCACCAAGTTTTGACTGCAAATGCCCACCAGAGAAATCGACATCTGCGATCGCACTTGCGGCTGTTGAATCGGCGGGAACACGTCCAGAAGTCGGTCGATCGTGCCAGCCGCCGAGTTCGTGTGCAGCGTTCCGAACACTAAGTGACCCGTTTCTGCAGCAGAAATCGCCAGACCGATCGTTTCCAGGTCGCGCATTTCCCCCACCAGAATAATATCCGGATCTTCCCGCAGTGCTGCCTTCAGAGCATTCGAGAAACTCTTGGTATCTTCGCCCTTCTGCCGCTGGTGAAACAAGCTCTTGATATTCGGGTAGACGTATTCAATCGGGTCTTCTACCGTCAGGATGTGTTCCGATCGCGTCCGGTTGATCAAATCGAGAACAGCCGCCAAAGTAGTCGTTTTACCCGAACCAGTTTGACCGGTAATCAGTACCATCCCCCGAGGTCGGTGTGCCAAGTCCCGCATGATTTCTGGCACCCCGAGTTTGTCAAAATTCGGAATCTTGGAAGCCAGCGCCCGCAAGCAAGCTGCCCAGCATCCCCGCTCTCGGTACACGTTGACGCGGAAGCGAGACAATCCCTTCACCCCATAGGCGCAGTCTAGCTCCCAGTTCTGCTCCAAATCTTTGCGCTGATTGTTATTCAGCATACTGAAGATGAGCTTCTGACACTCCTGGGAATCCAGAGTTTCCCCGAATTGAACTTGCGGAGTCAGTTTTCCGCTGATGCGGAAGTAGATAGGCGCACCCGCTTGGATGTGCATGTCTGACCCGCCCTGCTCGATCAGGGACTCCATTACGTCTTCAATCATGTAATCGGGCATAGACGCGGCTCCAATCTTGAATTTTTACTGGATTTATCCATCTCACTACTATGCAAGAGTATAGTAGTTTCTTTTTGAGAGTTGCAAATTCGGGCGTGTTTCGCGCTCGAAAAAACCGCTCAAATTTTCGATGTGATCTTCTGAACTCGATTGATTCGAGCGATCGCAAGCGGGTTTGCCCCAGGCGCTACTTCACTCAAAAGAGATCGTAGAAGTTTGAAATATAAAGTTTCACATTTCACACTTTACACTTCACACTTCTCGCTCCTTACTCCTCACTTTCCTCATTCTTGGAAGCGAGGGGTCATGCAGTAGGGACAATCCAACATCTCCGGCTGCAATTCGGCAGCGCAAACTTTGCAGGTGAGGCCCTGCTTGCGTTTGGCTTTCAGTTCTGCTTCCAGCCCGGTGTCGGTAAAGGTCACGCGCTCCACCTCTTCAAAGGTCGTGTGGCCCTCGCGCACCAGTTGCAAGCTGTAAGCCAGCAGGGTCTTCATCCCCTCTTCCACGGCGGCTTCCTTGATGCGCTCGGTGGGAGCGCCTTGGTTGATTAAGGCAGCCAGACGTTCGCTCATGCGCAGGAATTCATAAACCCCGACGCGCCCTTTGTAGCCGACGCCGCGACATTTGGGGCAGACATTGCCGCTTTCCTCAGCCGCTTTCCGGTCTGCTGGGGCGATCGTGTTGGCTTTGTAAAAGGTGACGTTCACCGCCTGAGAAGCTGACATGGCATAGCGGCCCAGTTCTTCCGGAGTGGGGGTGTAGGCAATGCGGCACTCGCTGCAAACCCGCCGCATCAGACGTTGCGCCAGCACGCCCAGCAAGGCACCGGACACCATGAATGGCTCGACGCCCATTTCGTCCAAGCGGGCGATCGCCCCCGCCGCGTCGTTCGTGTGCAGCGTTGTCAGCACCAAGTGTCCCGTCAGCGCCGCTTCGATCGCCGTCTTCGCCGTTTCCTTATCTCGCGTTTCCCCCACCAGAATCACGTCAGGGTCTTGCCGCAAGAACGCCCGCAGAATATTGGAAAAGTCCAGCCCCTTCGCCCGAATCACCTGCACCTGCGTGATCCCCGGCAAAGCATACTCGATCGGGTCCTCCGCCGTACTGATATTGATCCCCGGATCGTTCCGTTCTGCCAAAATTGAATACAGAGACGTTGACTTGCCCGATCCCGTCGGCCCCGTCACCAGAATCAGCCCGAAGGGACGGCTGGAAATCTCTCGCACCTGCGCCAGAGTCTCCGGATCGCTGATTAACTTGTCCAAGCCGAGCTGGGTACTGGAGTTGTCCAAAATCCGCAGCACGATTTTTTCGCCGTAGCGGCTGGGCAAGCAATTCACCCGGAAGTCAACCGTGCGCCCCTGAAACACCCGCCGAATCCGACCGTCTTGAGCTTGCCGCCGTTCGGCAATGTCCATGCTAGAAATAATTTTGAAGCGAGAAGTTATCGCCGGAATCACCTTTTTTGGCAAGCGCGGAAACGGCTCTTGCAGCACTCCGTCTTTGCGCATCCGTATTTGCAGGTATTCTTCTTGAGGTTCGACGTGAATGTCAGACACCCCATCGGTCAGCGCTTTGGCTAAGATTTGGTTGACGATTTTAATGACCGGCGCGGAATTTTCCTCTCCCTTCACCAGCGCTTCGTCGAGGTTCATTTCGTCGTCAACGGGGGCATCTTCTATTTCTCCTTCCTCGTCGAAGACCCCTGCGCTGACATCCAGATCGAGAACTTTTGGTTTCTCCTGCCGGGCTGCGGCTTGCTGCTTGACTTGCTGGTCTAAGTATTCAGAAAACAACTGCTGGTAGTCTTCTGAGGTCATAACCCGCTTTTTGAGATCCTGTCCTTGGCGCTGCAGAATCCGCTTCAGGTCGTCTAGAGCGCTGATATTGTCCGGTTCCACCATCGCCACCAAAACAGAGGACGAGTCGCCTTGTTCCTGGGATAGCGGCAGCAAGCGGTGCAGGCGACAGGTATCTTTTAAATTCAGGGTTTCGATCAGGTTGCCGATCTGCTCGACCGATATTCCGTCCATTTCCGGATCGAAGGCTTCCACCCCGTATAAAATCTTCAGCTCGAAGAGCAGTAGTTTTTTATACTGCCGCAGCAATTCGGGGGGCAGCTCCTTGCCGGTAATCTCCTCCAGTACCTTGATCAGGGGTTTGTTCTGTTCGCGGCTTAGCTTGAGGGCTTGCTGCATTTGAGCCGTATCTGCGTAGCCGGCCTGAATCAATTTGGTGCCGAACGGAGAAAAATTGCTCTGGATGCTGACGAGGGCGGTCGATCGCTGCCTTGGCGTGTAGTTAGTCATGGCTGATGAATCAGAGTTGCTTTTCCTGAAATTGGCAGAAGTTTGGGGCAGAATTTCCAGCTATAAGACCCGGGTAGTCTGAATTGTAGCCAGCAGACCGCCATCCGCGCTCTTCTCAGTTGAATGACCTACTCCAACTTGGGGCCGGCTTTGGGGCGATCGCGCTCCCGGAGGAGACGGGCACAATAACTGAGCTGCTCGCGATACGCTGCCGGTCGCGCGGTAGGGGGCCCTGTCAGGTGACAGGCAAGTATATTCCATCTGGAGGACGATCGGATTGCCGCAGAGAAGGCGGGCCGTGAGCTTGGGGGTCTGGGTCGTTCATTCTTGCTTGAGTATGCACCTAATGTTCCCTGTGAGTCGCTGTCACTAACATGTTGAAATAATTTTTAATATATATTTTGGTTAACACCCATCAACTTCACTTTGCTTGAAATCACGGTTTCTAGATTGCCATTCTGATGCTGTCTGACCTGGGTACAGATCGAGACGCGATCGCTGCCCTGTGAGCCCTTTGAGTGCCGTGAGGTGTTCTTTTTCTCCGAACATATCGCCGCACTTTCATCGTTCTTGCATCCGAACGCGATGTGAGCTGTACGGAAAGCGAGCGTTGATTTTTATGGCTGCACGGAAACAGAAAACAGCAATAGATACAGCAAATTTTTGCAGATATTGTTAATCCAGTAACAAAGTTTTTTAGCGGCAACGGAGTATTTCTCGCGCCAAGCAAACTTCCCGTCGGCGTTTGTCGTGTAAAGCGGCGATCTGGGGTGAAGCGCCAGGGCGATCGGTGAGAGAATCACCTGCGACAGTTATTGCTGGATGTCAGTTACCTCCTCTGCCTTGCTTTTCTCATTTGAGCGCCGCCATTTGCTGCCCTTACCGCGCTGCCACCTTTGCACGGATTGCCTAAGATGGCGACTCCTTAACTTAGTGTAACCGCGTTGAAAGGGTTTGAGTGCCGGGAGAGCGGCGCAAAACGGCTGCAATCTGGAAGCCCCAGAAATTCCTGATGCCACAGAACCCTGAGACTGACCGCCTGCTGGCGATCGCCGTGAGAGGAAAATTCAACTGGCATACTTAGGATCTAGAATAAGTGAGAAAAAAGATTTTGCTGCCGCAGGTGGCAGGAGCCAGCAGGCGAGAAAGCTCTTCGGGCGCAAAGCAAGCCCTTCAAAAAAAAGCGCTACAGCAGTGGCGATCGCTGATTTTTGCTCGGGAGGTGGGGAAACACTACTCCCGAGCTTTGTCATTGGGACGCGGAGAATGTCAAAATGGTGAGGTGAAGTTCACAAAAAGAGCCCGTGACCCGACGTGCTGGACGTTTGGTTGTCGCGACCGTATTGGGATGTCCCGTTCGCAAGGGCAGCCGCGATAAAAGTGGTAGCCAGCGTTTGCAGTCTTTTGGATTAGTGGACAATGATTGACGAGGAAAAGCAGTTAGAGAACCCCCAAGGGTCAACCGAGAAAGCACCGGAAGGAGCCGAGCCAGCAGCCAGCTCCCCACCCGCCCCGCCGGACGACGGCAGCAGCCAACCGGATGCGGGGTCGGAATTGGATGCCGAGGCTGCCGCGTTGGAAGCCTTCGCCGAAGCGGTGGCCGCTGCAGAGGCAGAAGTGAAAGACAAAGCGCCTGCACAACAACAACCAGAAGAGGCAGCTCCTCCAGCAGTCGTAGAAGCTCTGTTTCAGGAAAACGAGCGTTTCAGAGCGCAGGTAGAAGATTATAAAAATCAGTATGCGCGACTGGCGGCAGATTTTGAGAATTACCGCAGGCGAACGCAGAAAGAGAAGGAAGAGCTCGAACTGGTGGTGAAGTGTTCGACGATCAAAGAACTCCTGCCGGTGGTGGATAATTTTGAACGGGCGCGATCGCAAATCAAACCCCAAACCGACGGGGAGATGAACATTCACAAAAGCTACCAGAGCGTTTACAAGCTCTTGGTAGACTGCCTCAAACGCATTGGCGTCTCGCCCATGCGTCCGGAGGGCCAGCCGTTTGACCCCAACCTCCACGAGGCCGTGATGCGCGAAACCACCGACCAGCATCCAGAAGGAACCGTCACCGAAGAACTGATGCGGGGATATGTACTCGGCGATCGCGTCTTGCGCCACGCAATGGTGAAAGTGGCTGCCGCTCCCGAACCGGGAACTGCTTCGCCGTCGGAAGAAAGCAGCTCAGAAGCCAGTTCTGAAACCTGATAGATGTGGCCCCCACCGTCCAAGTTGTAAAAATATTACTAAGGGCGAGCGGTTTTCCGCAATTTTGCGGAATACTCCCAAGCAACGGAATCAACCGACAGTTCATTTTGTCCACATTCTATGGGAAAAGTCATCGGCATTGACCTGGGCACAACCAACAGTTGTGTCGCTGTATTAGAAGGGGGCATACCCGTAGTGATTGCTAACTCGGAGGGGGGGCGAACCACTCCGAGTATGGTGGGGTTTGGCAAAGGCGAGGAACGCCTGATCGGCCAACTGGCCAAGCGGCAAGCAGTAACAAACGCAGAAAACACGGTTTACAGCATCAAGCGATTTATAGGCCGCCGCTGGGAAGACACCGAGGAAGAACGATCGCGCGTTCCGTATAACTGCGTCAAAGGCAAAGACGACACGGTTAACGTCCAAATCCGCGATCGCGCTTATACCCCCCAAGAAATCTCCGCCATGATCCTGCAAAAGCTCAAGCAGGATGCCGAAGATTACCTCTCGGAACCGGTACACCAAGCCGTGATCACCGTCCCCGCTTACTTCACGGACGCCCAACGTCAAGCCACCAAAGACGCCGGCACGATCGCCGGACTGGAAGTGCTGCGGATCATCAACGAACCCACCGCTGCCGCCCTCTCCTACGGATTGGACAAGCAAGAACACGACCACAAAATCCTCGTGTTCGACTTGGGGGGTGGCACTTTCGACGTCTCCGTTCTCCAGCTCGGCGATGGCGTCTTTGAAGTCAAAGCCACCGCAGGTAACAACCACCTCGGAGGAGATGACTTCGATACCTGTCTCGCTCGCTGGATGACCGAGAAATTCCTCGAGCAAGAAGGCGTTGACCTTTCAGAAGACAAAATGGCCCTCCAGCGCGTCCGGGAAGCCGCCGAAAAGGCCAAAATCGAACTTTCCAGCACCGTAACCACCACCGTAAACCTCCCGTTCATCACCGCCGACGAAACCGGGCCAAAACACCTGGATATGGAGGTGACGCGCTCCCAATTTGAAGGACTGGTCAAACATCTGGTGGAAAACACCATCGAGCCGGTCGATCGGGCGATCAAGGACGCCGGCTTAACCGCCGACGACATCGATCGCATCATTTTAGTAGGCGGCTCCACCCGCATTCCCGCCGTACAAGCAGCCATCAGCAAATATTTCGGCGGCAAAACCCCCGATCGCTCCGTCAATCCCGACGAAGCCGTCGCGCTCGGAGCAGCCATCCAAGGCGGCGTCCTCGGCGGCGAAGTCCAAGACCTGCTGCTGCTGGACGTAGCCCCCCTCTCTCTGGGCATCGAAACCCTCGGCGAGGTCTTTACCAAAATCATCGAGCGCAATACCACCATTCCCACCAGCAAATCCCAGATGTTTTCCACCGCCGTGGACGGGCAAAAATCAGTGGAAATCCACGTCCTCCAAGGCGAACGGGCAATGGCCAGAGACAACAAGAGTCTGGGCAAATTCCTGCTCACCGGCATTCCACCCGCTCCGCGCGGCGTGCCTCAAATTGAAGTCTCTTTCGACATCGACGCTAACGGCATCCTGAAAGTCTCGGCAACCGATAAAGGCACCGGACGAGAGCAGAGCATTGAAATTAGAAACACCGGCGGCTTGAGCGAAAGCGAAATCGAACGGATGCGGCAAGAAGCGGACATGTACGCCGAGTCAGACCGCAAGCGCAAGCAACTAGCCGAACTCAGGAACCAAGCCGAAAGCTTATTGTATAATTATGAAACTACGCTGCAAGATCACGGAGACTTGATCGGTGAGGATCTCAAAAGCGAACTCAGTCAAAGATCTAGCGAGTTGCGGCAGGTGATCGCGGACGAATCGGTCGCCTTGGAGGACATGAAGCAATGGATTGATTATTTTCAGCAGCTTCTGCTCTCCGTCGGCACTGCCGTATATCAGGGGGTTAACAGTTCTTCTGGCGAACTTTCCCTCACAACCGAGAAAAGCCCTGGCAAATAAACCCCTCGGAGTCCTGAAAGCAGTAGCGTCCGTTTCGCAGTTGCTCCTATACTCCAGGTAGGAGACAACTTCGGCTGTAAATCCAGCAGAAGTCCCGCCAGGATTTGACCCTGAGTTACACGACAGGCGTATTTTTAGTCACCACTATCCCACCCTCTACCACAGCGCTCTATGGCCGCCGACTACTATGAAATCCTCGGTGTCTCCCGCGACGCGGACAAAGAAGAAATCAAGCGCGTCTTTCGTCGTTTAGCCCGCAAATATCACCCCGACGTCAACAAAGACCCCGGGGCTGAAGAAAAATTCAAAGAAATCAATCGCGCCTACGAAGTCCTCTCCGATCCAGAACTGCGCGCCCGCTACGATCGCTACGGCGAAGCAGGCGTATCTGGCGGAGCAGGACCGGGCTTCTCCGATATGGGAGATATGGGCTTTGCAGATATCTTTGAAAGCTTCTTTAGCGGCTTTGCCGGCGCGGGAGCGGGCCAGCAAACGCGGCGGCGCGGAGGGCCTGTTCGCGGCGACGACTTGCGCCTGGATTTGAAATTGGACTTCCGCGAAGCAGTATTCGGTGGGGAAAAGGAAATCCGCATCAGTCACCTGGAAACCTGCGAAGTCTGCACCGGCAGCGGTGCCAAGCCCGGAACTCGCCCGCGCACTTGCCCGACGTGCAGCGGCAGCGGCCAAGTTCGGCGGGCTACTCGCACCCCCTTTGGCAGCTTTACTCAAGTTTCTGTTTGTCCCACCTGCAACGGCACGGGACAGGTGATCGAGGAAAAATGCGATTCTTGCGGCGGCAAGGGTCAAAAACAAGAAACGAAAAAGCTCAAAATTACCATTCCTGCAGGGGTTGACAGCGGCACCCGTTTGCGCGTATCTGGAGAAGGCGATGCTGGGTCTCGCGGAGGCCCCGCAGGCGACCTCTACGTCTACTTATTTGTTAATGAAGACGCCGAGTTCCAGCGGGAAGGCATCAACATCCTCTCGGATGTCAAGATCGGCTACCTACAGGCGATTTTGGGATGTCGCATCGAGGTGAATACAGTGGATGGCCCAACCGAGCTGCCCATTCCACCGGGCACGCAACCGGGCACGGTTCTGACTCTCGAAAATAAAGGGGTGCCGCGACTGGGCAACCCGGTCAGCCGTGGCGACCACTTGATTAAAGTGCTCGTTGAGATTCCGACTCGCTTGGGGACTGAAGAACGCACCGTGCTGGAAGAACTGGCCAAGAAAAAAGGCATCAATACTAGCAAAGGCGGTCAAGGATTTTTCGGAGGGATATTTAAGTGAGCGACAAACTCGCTGTATTAAATCCTGACGCGCAGCTAGATTTGCGGGGAACGCCTTGCCCGATCAATTTCGTGCGGACAAAACTCCGTTTGGAGAAAATGGCAGCGGGGGAATTGCTGGAAGTGTGGCTCGACTCTGGGGAACCGATCGAACAGGTTCCCGAAAGTCTGGCAATGGAAGGCTATGCGATTGAGGAAGTAGAGGATCGATCGGGCTATTTTTCCCTGAAAGTTCGCAAGCCACAAGCGTCTGCATGAGTACGGCGGAAAGCGATCGCGCTCCAACCGGAGCCGAAACCCAGTTGACGGGCACGGTGCTATCGGTTCAAGCCAATTATTACAAAGTACAGCTAGATATAACTCATCCTTCCCCCCCTCCCCCCTCCCTCCCAACAGACACTCAGCACTCCGGGACATGGCGGGACGCGCCCCTACAAGGAGGGGAGATCGGGGGCGATATCCCCCACTCAGCACTCAGCACTCAGCACTTTTCACTACCTTTCCTCCTCTGTACCCGCCGAGCCCGACTGAAAAAAATCGGCCAGCAAGTAATGGTGGGCGATCGCGTCGTCATTGAAGAA
>CAYOOD010000058.1:0-48752 GCA_964405435.1 uncultured bacterium | reverse complement strand
GTAGACAGCACCGATATTATTCAGCGTCGTTGCTTCCACAGAGCGATCGCCCACTTCCCTACTAATTGGTAAAGCTTGATTGTAATAATCCAAAGCCTTTTGGGGTTGCCCGATGCCATTGTAGACAAGACCGATATTATTCAGTGTTATGCCTTCCCCAGAGCGATCGCCCACTTCCCTACTAATCGGTAAGGCTTGATTGTAATAATCCAAAGCCTTTTGGGGTTGCCCAATGCCTTGGTAGACAGCACCGATATTACTCAGCGTCGTCGCTTCCCCAGAGCGATCGCCCACTTCCCTACGAATCGGTAAAGCTTGATTGTAATAATCCAAAGCCTTTTGGGGTTGCCCGATGCCCTTGTAGACAGCACCGATATTATTCAGCGTCGTTGCTTCCACAGAGCGATCGCCCACTTCCCTAAGAATCGGTAAAGCTTGATTGAAGTAATCCAACGCTTTTTGGGGTTGCCCGATGCCACCGTAGACAGCACCGATATTACTCAGCGTCGTCGCTTCCCCAGAGCGATCTTCCACTTCCCTAAGAATCGGTAAAGCTTGATTGTAATAATCCAAAGCCTTTTGGGGTTGCCCGATGTCATCGTAGACACCACCGATATTAGTCAGCGTCGTTGCTTCCCCAGAGCGATCGCCGAGTCTTTTAAAAAGAGTTAGGGCTTGGTTGTAATTATCTAATGCTTTTTGAAGCTGACCAATTGTTTGAGAGTTGTAGCCAATCCCAAGTATTGCAATAGCTTCGGCTTGATAGTCTTTCAACTTTCGCGCTATTTCTAGAGCCAGCTTCAAGGTTTCTAGGGCTTGTTGTGGCTGTCCTTGCTCTGTCTGTTGATTTGCTTGCGCTAAAAGTTGCTGCAATTCTTCAGCCTGGGAATTTTGCGTCTGCGCCCAACTGCGCTGAGCTATCAGCGGCACAGTCACCGGAGCCAAACTGATGCCCAAAGCCAAAAAACTGCTGATGATGCGTTTCATATAACTTCACCCCACATTCACTTACCACAACCGATCGCACGGATAGGCATCAAAAACCGAATCCGCCTCATTGCAGGTAATCCTCAAAGTCCGCGATCGGCTCCTCAAAATCAGCAGACAATGTAACCATGCCTTTAGCACTTCCAGCTTTAGCAGGCCAGCGCTTTTTCTCTGGCGAAACGGGCACCAGTTTGACAAGCGGCTGGTTATCTTTTGTAATGATGATTTCTTCTTCGCCAGCGATCGCAGCTTCGATTAATTCTTCTAAATACGCTTTCGCCTCAGTAATATCGAACTTAGCCATAATTCTCACCTCTTACTGGGGTGCCGATTTTCTCGCTATTGTACCGTGCAATCAGGGCGATCGCCAGTTTGACGAGCGGCTGATTGCCTCTCAGAAACCCGGCTTCTTCAAGAAGCCGGGTTTCTAGCTGTCACAGGCGATCGCTTTTCAAATAGAACCGCCGCGCGATCGCGATATTCTTATTCTCCAGCCGGCTGAGCTATGCCAACTATCCTGACTACTGCTGCCTGGATTTTGGCGTAACCGTAATCGTCATCAGCCCCGCTGCTGGATCGAACTGCATTTTACTCACGACATAACGGCTTTTGCCACTAGCTGCTACTCCCAACATTCCCCTCGAAATTCCCGGACGCTCATTCATTTTCACAACCGCTGATGCTAATATATTAGCAATGCCTTTTTCGGGGTCTTCCCATTGAAAACCCTGCATCCGAACTCTCAAAACGCTGGGATTTCCCTCTGTTTGTAGCGTGCCTCCGCCGCGCACCACAATCGGGCCATTAGAACTAGGCCACCACACGTCCCCGTCAAGGGTCACGTCTTGAACTTCGGCAATGGGTACTGAAGCACGGCTACTTCCAGCGCCAATTGTTAATTTTTGTGAATCCATTCCCACCACCTGACCGGACTTAGAAGTTCCATCTTTCAGCGTCGCCTGTGCATTCGCTGGCAGCGATAGGGGAATCACGGTTTCTTCTTGCTTGTTCTGCTCTCGGGCGAGGATATTGTCGCGCGTGCTGGCTTCCCGCGCCTCTCCCGCCAGCCCCGTGACAGTTGCCAAAACGACGAGTACTATTAGTTTCAAAAAGATTCGCATACTCTTTGCAGCACTCCACACTGCCGTATTGTCTATAATATAGCTTAAGGAGGTCGCGTTGATGTTTGAGAGCGGATAAAAATCGGTCGCTTTGTTAGTCTCCCAACTCGGAAGCAGACCAAGGGGAGAAAATTGTACCAAATTCATATTTTTTTAATTTTTAATTAAATAGCCGTGTCTCCAAAAACCAACGAGCCGAATATTTTAGGGAGATTTGCAAGTATACTGGGCTTGCTTGGGACTGCGCTCTACTTCACTGGCTGGATTTATCGCTGGGCTTATTTTGCCTTTTTTCAGCTAGACGTGAAGACTCTCGATCTGCCCTTGCAGTCTTTCTTGATTGTTCCCTTGCAGGTTTTCTTTGGCAATAGAGGGACAATTTTCTGGAGCGCGATCGCTGCCCTTCTCACGGCGATCTTGATTCAGATAACTTTACGGGTGATTAAGTTTTTCAGTACGGAATTGGCGGCGTATCTGAATCAGGTGCGATGGCTGCTTACACAATGGAGTCTCAAGCACAGATTGCCGTGGCTGACTCGCCGCCTGCAATCCATCGGAAACTTCCAACCGATAAAATATCACAAATCTTTCATTGATGAAATCGTCATTGTGGCTTGGATTTTAGCGGCGTTATTTTGGTTCGCCCGCCTTCAGGGCACCGCTGACGCCCGACGAGATGCGGTGAACGAGACCTCTACGCTCCCGGCTTTCACTTTAATTACCCCAGAGGAGCGTTTGGGGTTGGGACGAAAACTCAACGATTTGACGGACAATCCGCCTCCAAAACGGTTTCGGGTGATAGGCGATCGCGAGTTATATCAGCAGTGGTTGGGACGGGAACTGAATAATAAAACCAACCCCGACAGCCCTGAGATTGTCTGGCGCTTTCTGATGAATCGGAACGGTCAGATTTATATTTTTCCGGCTTTACCGAAAAATTCACCGCCTAACCGCCGTCCCCCGGTGCTGGTGATTCAGGAAAGCAATAACGGCCAGATGATGATTCTCAGTCCCGAAGTTCCTCCCGCCCGATCGCCGCAAAATTAAAAGTTCGCAGCGATCGCTTTAGCGCTCTTCGTTTGTCGCGAGGCGCTTCAGCGCTCTCCACCCGAACAACATTCAGCCTTCCTGTTTTCTAAGTAAATCTACTTAAAAAATAACGGTGCCGGGAAGCGATCGCGGGCCAAACGGCAGCGAGAATGGCGTTGAGAAAATTTCGCGATCGCTGAAAATGTATATTTAGCTAATAATCAAATGTTGCGCGGAAAGCGCGCCGATTGCATCAACTCCGATCCCACAACCTCGGAGGCTTCGGGTTCGCGGCAGCCAGACAGCTTTCTCTCTGTCGGGCACTCGCACCAGAGCCAGTGGCGCGTCCCCTTATCGGCTGGTTTGGAGTGCCCAAAAGTGCGACTGAGGGCTCTATCCTGTAGCGCCAGCCTCTCCCGCTCCTCCGCGCGCGATGGATTTTGCCCAGATTGGATTGACAGAGACGAGTAAATGAGCCTCCAAACTTCCGTGCTCGAAGACCTGCTGCAAGCCCTGCCCCAACTGCGGCCACAAATTTATTTCAAATCTTCCCTGACGGCGCTTTCGCACGCGATGGAAGACCAAGTTCTGGCGGGCTCTGAGCAGCCCTTAGTGATTGCCAGCTTTCAGCGCGAGCGCTTCTACCGTCAAGAGGCTCACCGGTACCGGCGGATTGCCCAACGCACGAATCAGGTTTACGTCCTCGCCGCACCGGAAACCGATTTCGTCAACGCCTCTGATGGCTGTGAAACGGTGGCGTTCGATCCGGAAGATCGATTGAGCCAGGAGTGGCATCTGGTGGCGATCGCGAAAACTTACGCCACCTGTCTGATTTGTCAAGAACGACACTCGCCCACTACGCAAAGGCAGCATGTCGGGGCGGTGCTTTTGCCAGCCGCGATGGATCAAGCCCGCCGCTTTGAAGGCATTTGGACGTTTGACCGGCAAGTGAGTTGCACGGCTGCGGAATTGCTGCTCGATCGGATTTTGAAGTATCGCCCGGAATTGGCGAAAAAAATCGCCAAGGCGCGATCGCTCCTCAGAGCAGACATGCCCCGCAGTCGGCAAAACGTCGATCCCGCTCCCTTTGCCCAGCGCCTCGTCACCTACCTGCAAGCCGGTCAGCACAAATTGCTCAAAACCTACGGCTCGATCGCCGCCCAAGAACGCAAAGAGCGCTTAGTCAACTCCATCACTTCCGCCATTCGCCAATCGCTCAATCCGACTGAAATTTTCAAAATAGCCGTACAAGAACTCGGACAGGCACTCGCCGCTTGTCGCTGTTTAATTTATCGGTGCAAGGCTAGCGACGAAGCCGCCACGATCGCCCAGGAGTATTTAAGCCCCTCGGTCAGTTCCCTCGCCGGTCAAACCTGGCCACTCAAGCAGAATCCCCTGTTTCAAGAAGTCGCGCGCGCGAAACACCGCGTTTACGTCGAGGATGCCCGCACAGATGCCCGTTTGGCGGACGATCGGATGCAGGCGATCGCGCGAGAGTGGGAAATCGGCTCTTGGTTGATGGTGCCGGTACTCTATCAGAACCAAGTCGTCGGGATAGTAGAGCTGCACCACTGCGAGGGATGTGCCCATCAGTGGGAAGAAGAAGAACTGACACTCGTAGAGGCGATCGCCACGCAAGTCGGCGTTGCCCTCATCCAAGCCGAAGCCTACGCTCACCTCGAAGAACTCAACGAGCAGCTCGAAGCCCTCGAACGCACCCGCAGCAACCTGATTGCCATCACCGGGCACGAACTGCGCACGCCCCTGTCAACCATCCAAGTGTGCCTGGAAAGCCTAGCCAGCGAACCCGACATGTCCCCAGAATTGCGTCAGGCGATGCTCAACTCAGCCCTCGCCGACGCCGAGCGACTCCGCAAACTCGTGCAAGACTTCCTCACCCTATCTCGCCTCGAGAGCGGACGGGTGGAATGGCACGCAGAACCCCTGCGCCTGCAAGAATGTGTCGAACTCGCCCTCAGCAGCATTCGCTCTCGGCGAACTGCTGACGATCGCCTGCTGCAAATCACCACCCACCTGCCCCCCGACTTGCCCCTCGTGCAGGCTGACGGCGAGTGGCTCGTCGAAGTCCTCGGCAAACTCATCGACAACGCCTGCAAATTTACCCAGTCCGGCATCGTGACAATCCAAGCGCGGCGCAGCGGCTCCGACGAAATAGAAGTTCTAGTCGCCGACACCGGGCGCGGCATCGAACCCAACCGCCTCGAAGCCATTTTCGATCGCTTCTATCAAGAAGAAGGCGCTCTGCGGCGCACCCAAGGCGGCACCGGCTTGGGGCTGGCAATCTGCCGGCAAATCGTCAGCGGTTGGGGCGGTCAGATTTGGGCCACCTCTGGCGGAAAAGACCAAGGCAGTCAGTTTCACTTTACCCTTCCGATTTCCCGCTTGCCTCAAGAAACGATTCCCAGCCCAGGAGCGCCCTCGCGCAAGAGCCGAGCCCGTCGCAGTAGTTCTTAGTCAGGACTTCAGTCCTCTGTTAGTTCGCAGTCAGGACTTCAGTCCTCACTGCTCCAGGAACGAGCGAACGGGCGATCGGGGGCGCGTCCCGGCTGAAAATGAGAGCCAAAGCCCAGGGCCACCCTGCAAACGCTAAGAACTGTTACAGTTCTTGAACAAAG
Source organism: uncultured bacterium (assembly GCA_964405435.1). Taxonomy (GTDB): domain Bacteria; phylum Cyanobacteriota; class Cyanobacteriia; order Cyanobacteriales; family Oscillatoriaceae; genus DVEG01. Next base: position 42,979 of record CAYOOD010000058.1, on the reverse strand, counting down.
CTGTAGTCGGAGGCGGTTGGAGTGCTACGATTCCCTAAAAATTGCCGTACACAACCAAGAGAGATTTATTCATGGCAGAAACCCTAACTGGACAGTCCCCGCTCTTTGGCGGCAGCACCGGCGGCTTGTTGACGAAGGCGGAAGTTGAAGAAAAATACGCGATCACCTGGACGAGCCCCAAGGAGCAGGTGTTTGAAATGCCCACGGGCGGAGCCGCCATCATGCGCAAAGGTGACAACCTGCTGTATCTCGCCCGCAAAGAACACTGCATTGCCCTGGGCGCTCAATTGCGGACAAAATTCAAGCCCAAAATCGAGGATTACAAAATTTACCGGATTTTCCCCAACGGTGAAATCGAGTACCTCCATCCCAAAGATGGCGTGTTCCCCGAAAAGGCGAATCAAGGTCGTCCTTATATGGGCAAGAAGGATCGCAACATCGGCAGCAATCCCGAACCTGCCAAGGTCAAGTTCAGCGGTCAGAAGACTTACGAAGTCTAAACCCGCTTGCAGCGTTCTCGCGTTTCGGGCGTGAAGCGATCTTCTATCGCCAAACGCGAATCGCTCCTTAATCTCTTTTAGGGAAGCGCTTTGACAATTGCTTTGGAAGAAGGCAGAAAGCAGGAGAGCAGCAACCTGGCTTCCCTGCCGCTGCCTTCCTCCAAAGCCTGTACGGAGAGAGCGCCCGATCGCTCCCAGTTGCTCCAAGACGAGGCGTTGCTTTTAGAGCGTAGATTTTAACTTTTAAATTCACCGCAAACCCCTCAAACGACAGCTACAGGCGCGTTTGAAGGGAAAAGAACCCGTTCGGTAACGATTTCCAATCAACCGGACATGAGGTAAAATTTGGCTGCGGATTAAAGAAATAACCTCAAAGCGCTATCAACAAAGCGCTTATTATATCAAAACTTTAACCGCTATAAACTCCCAGTATGATTTTTCCGGATTTTTCTGAGTTTTCGCGGCTGGCAAAACAGGGCAATTTCGTGCCAGTCTTTCAAGAATGGGCGGCGGATCTGGATACGCCAGTCTCAGCCTGGTACAAAGTGTGCGCCGGTCAACCCTACAGCTTCCTGTTGGAATCGGTGGAAGGCGGGGAAAAAATAGGCCGTTACAGTTTATTGGGGTGCGATCCGCTGTGGGTGCTGGAAGCGCGGGGCGATCGCACCACCCAAATGCAGCGCAGCGGCAAAACAGACGTTTTTGAAGGCGATCCCTTCCAGATATTGGCGGACTGTCTGAAATCCATCCACCCGGTGCAGTTGCCAGAATTGCCCCCGGGGGTGGGGGGATTGTTTGGATTTTGGGGCTACGAACTGATTCGCTGGATCGAGCCAAAAGTACCCGTCTGCGCGGCTGCGGAGGCAGAGCTGCCGGACGGGCTGTGGATGCAGGTGGACAACCTGCTGATTTTCGACCAAGTGAAGCGCAAAATCTGGGCGATCGCCTACGCCGACTTGCGATCGCCCGACGCAGATCTCGCCCGTGCCTACCAGCAAGCGAGCGATCGCGTTGCTGCCTTAGTCAACAAACTCAAACAGCCCCTTTCCAGCCAAGACACCCTCTTGGAATGGCAGCCCCCGGGCAGTGCCAAAGCCGGAGAATTTGCCTATACCAGCAACATCTCACAAGAACGCTTCTGCGAGAACGTGCGCAAGGCGAAGGATTATATCAAAGCCGGCGATATTTTTCAAGTAGTTCTTTCCCAAAGACTCACCGCCGAGTATGCCGGCGATCCCTTTGCCCTGTATCGCTCCCTGCGCCTGATCAACCCTTCCCCCTATATGGCGTACTTCAACTTCGGCGACTGGCAAATCATCGGATCGAGTCCCGAAGTCATGGTCAAAAGCGAAAAAACGCCAGAAGGAAAGACCGTCGCCACCCTGCGACCGATCGCCGGCACGCGACCCCGGGGCAAGACGCCCCAGGAAGACGATGCCCTGGCCGCAGAATTGCTGCAAGACCCCAAAGAAATTGCCGAGCACGTCATGCTCGTAGACTTGGGGCGCAATGACCTCGGACGCGCCTGCATCAACGGCACGGTGAAAGTAGACGAATTAATGGTCATAGAGCGATACTCCCACGTCATGCACATCGTCAGCAACGTGCGGGGCTTCCTCGCCGAGGGCAAAACAGCCTGGGATTTGCTCAAAGCCAGCTTTCCCGCAGGCACCGTCAGCGGTGCCCCCAAAATTCGGGCAATGGAAATCATCCACGAACTGGAGGGGTGCAGGCGAGGGCCGTATTCCGGCGCTTACGGATACTACGATTTCGAGGGGCAATTGAACACGGCGATCGCCATTCGCACGATGGTGGTTCGTCCGGCAGATCTCGGCAGGCACGCCGTGTCAGTGCAAGCGGGTGCCGGTTTGGTTGCCGATTCCGATCCTCAGAAAGAATACGAAGAAACCCTCAACAAAGCGAGAGGGTTGCTAGTCGCGATTCGCTGCCTGACCGGCTTATAACCCGGTGATCGGCTGGTGCAAGACGGGGGGAGTTTTCCCCGTCGGTTTCATCAAGACAGCTTCAATCGGCACGACGCCCGCCTCCAGACTGTTGAGCGAACGCGCTGCCTCGCGGGAGAGGTCGAGAATTCTGTCGTCCACATAGGGGCCGCGATCGTTCACCCGCACGATTACCTGCTTGCCATTTTTCAGGTTGGTGACCTTCAGATAGGTATCGAAAGGCAGGCTCGGGTGGGCTGCGGTGAGGTCGTTTTGGTTGAACGTTTCCCCCGTGGCGGTGAGGCGACCGTGAAAATAGGGGCCGTACCACGAGGCCGGCCCCTGAATTTTGCTGTCGGTTTCCACCAGCCCGTACATCTGAGTTTGAGCTTCCACGAGAGTGAGCGGGGTGGTGCCCAGAGCGATGCGGAGATTGTTGAGCCATTCAATGGCCACGACCTCGCGGCTGCGATTCTGACGGGCTGGGATTTGGTCGTCGATCGTCAGCAAGACGCGATCGCCCGCTTTAATCGCTGGCATCCCATTCACCAGCGCTGGTTGCAGTTGCGACGGCTGCCACCCGGGTTGTTTCAGAAAGCGCTCCAGGTGAGACGCCATCGATTTAGCCCGGTCGCGATCGGGCATTTCTGCAATCAAATACCCCTTCACCCAAACCTGAAACTCTCCTTTTTTAGAAGACGCCACCGAAGCCGAACGTTCTTGCAGCGCCGACTTCTGCCAGAAGCTCAGCAGCTTGCGATAGCCGAGCTTCGCCTGCCCTTTCTCGGCTTGGTTGTGCTGGTCGGGGCGGACAACCACAACCGATATCGGCTCGGAAGTATCCGGCTCGGAGTGGCGGTGCTTGGGAAGTAAATTCTGCAAGAACCGCACGATTTTATTCGAGCCAGTATCCCGATCGCCCTGCTCGGTGAATGCAATACTGGCAGAACTGCCCAGCAGCGGAGTCGGCTGTGCGAAGCGAATCGCTTCTCCTCCGAGGAAGGGAGCGGTACTGGCAAGCAAATTATCTAAAGGATTGAGCCACCCCAAAGAACGGACAAAGGGCTGGAGCGAATTGGATGGAGGATGGCTGCGTCCCCAGTTGAGCATTTTATTCAGCGGCAGCCAGACAGCAGGCGGATGCGATGAAGGTAAAAAACTCGAATTTACCGCTGCCTGACGGAAGAAGGAAGGATATTTTTCCACAGGAGAGCCGAAAAACGACCAACCTTTGGCAGGAGACGTGTTGAATAAGCTATCAGGTGCCTTTAAAAGACCCTGGCTGGATGTAAACAAACAGGTCCAACACGAGGCAATCCAAACAAGTCCTAGAAATGGCATGGGCTTTTTTCAGCAACGACCAGAATGAGAGCACTTCATTCCTATTGGCATATAAGCAACATTTAATTGAGATTCATAAACGGCAGACGCGAATTAAACTCTATTAATAAGCGATACTCCACCAAAAAGTCAACCCTTCGATCCCCATTGCCCCAATCTCCCAGCTCCAAAGGTGAACCGCGATCCCCGCAAAACGGGCTGGGATAATATGGCAGAGTGCGGCTGGTAAGGAAAGTTGTAAAAATAACGCCTAGCTGCCAAAAGCCAAAATTTTTTTGAGAAAAATGCCTGCAAGCCTGTCGCGATCGCGCGGGAGTGGCCAACTGACGGCGCGGATCGCCATCTCCTGAACGGGGCTCTAGGCCAGCTAAGATCGTCCCAGCGATATTTCTCGTCCTCTCTATGAAAAGACTAGCCGCCCCGACTTCCGCACTCTTCGCCACCTTCGCGCTGCTGCTGACCGCCTGCGGCCAGACAAACCCGGGCACGACCTCCCCCAATGCTGGGACAACCGCCGCCGATTCCTCCGCTGCCATTCCCATCGGCATTGCCTTCGCGCAAACGAGCAACGTCGCCCTCCTCGGTCAAGAAGGCATATCGGGGGTGAAAATTGCCGAAAAGTATTTCAATGACAAGGGCGGCATCGACGGCACCCCGATTAAACTGGTCATTCAGGATACCGGCGGCGATGAAGCCGGCGCTATCAATGCCTTTCAAACCCTCATTTCACAAAATAAAGTGGTCGGCATTGTCGGCCCTACCCTGTCCCAGCAGGCTTTCAGCGCCGATCCGATCGCCGAGCGGGCAAAAGTGCCGGTGATCGGAGCCTCCAATACCGCCAAAGGCATTCCCGAAATCGGCGATTACGTCGCTCGCGTTTCAGCCCCGGTTTCCATCGTGGCCCCGAATTCCCTCAAGGCCGCCCTCAAACTCAACCCCCAAATTAAAAAAGTGGCCGTGTTTTATGCACAAAATGACGCATTTAACAAGTCAGAAACCGAAATTTTTCAGCAAACGGTGAAGGAACAAAAGCTCGACTTAGTAACCGTGCAAAAATTTCAAACGAGCGACACCGACTTTCAATCCCAGGCGACGAACGCCCTCAACCTCAAACCCGATTTAATTATTATTTCGGGCTTGGCTGCGGACGGTGGCAACTTGGTCAAACAATTGCGAGAATTGGGCTATAAAGGCGTTATTGTTGGCGGCAATGGCTTTAACACGTCTAATATCTTCAACGTCTGTCAGGCGCTCTGCGATGGAGTCTTAGTCGCGCAAGCATACAGCCCCGATCACCCGAATGAAATTAACAAGGCGTTCCGCACGGCTTTTGTGAATCAATACAAAAAAGACCCGCCGCAGTTCAGCGCCCAAGCTTTTTCTGCCGTGCAAGTGTTTGTAGAAGCGCTCCAGGCAGTTGATAAAAAAACCGATATTAGCCAAATGCCTTTGGAACAATTACGCACCGAACTAAACAAGCAGTTATTGGTGGGGAAATATGACACGCCGTTGGGCGAGATTTCATTCACCCCCGTGGGAGACGTGGTTCAGAAAGATTTCTATGTGGCACAGTTGAAGGTCGATCCCGATGGCAAGAACGGCAAGTTTGCTTTTCTGAAGTAAAAAGTTGAAGAAACCCGGTTTCTCCCTTGAAATCGGGTTTCTGGCGATCGCCCCGTTAGGTTGATTGATGTCTGCTTCCTCAAGCCGACACTTTGACTTTACAATAGGCATGTCAAGTGCGGTCAATTTTGGCCAACCTGGCAACCCGGTTGTTGACCGAGTTGAATTTATTGATGGAAACCTACTCGGGGGCGATCGCTCGTGCAAAGACCAACGGTTGATAGATCCAAATTCTGCGCAATTTTGGCGTTACTGCTAGCCGCCTGCGCTCAGCCTCGCACTGGCACTACTTCGGGCACTGCGGCGGGCAGCACAGCCATCCCGATCGGGGTTGCTGTGGCGCAAACGAGCAATATCTCTCTCATCGGTCAAGAGCAAGTCGCAGGGGCTAAAATAGCCGAGCAGTATTTTAACGAAAAGGGCGGCATCGACGGCAAGCCGATTAAACTGGTGTTTCAAGACGCGGGCGGAGATGAAGTCGGCGCGATTAATGCGTTTCAAACCTTGATTAGTAAGGACAAAGTGGTCGGTATCGCCGGCCCGACGACCTCGCAGCAGGGTTTTAGCGCTCATCCCATTGCCGATCGCGCGAAAGTGCCAGTTATCGCCCCTGCTAATATCGCCAAAGGCATTCCCCAGATTGGCGAATATATCTCTCGCATCTCAAACTCGCCAGATCTCCTGGCTCCCAATGCCGTTAAGGTAGCGCTCAAGCAAAATCCACAGATTAAAAAAGTAGCGGTATTTTACGCGCAGGATCAAGAGGCGCTCGTCAATGAAGCAACCGTGTTTCAGAAAACGGTTAAGGAGCAGGGGCTGGATTTGGTAACGGTGCAAAAGTTCCAAAGCAAAGATACGGATTTTCAATCTCAAGTGAGTGCCGCTCTCAACTTGAAGCCGGATCTGGCAATTGTTTCGGGGCTGCCAGTTGATGGGGGCAATTTGGTGCGGCAACTGCGGGAATTGGGTTATAAAGGCACGATTATAGGCGGCAATGGGCTGAGCAGTTCCAATGTGTTTTCGGTTTGCAAGGCATTGTGCGATCGCGTCCTAGTGGCTCAGTATTACAGCCCCGAACAACCCTCCCCAATTAATCAAGAATTTCGAGCAGCTTACCGCCAGAAATACCAGAAAGAACCCCCGCAATTCAGCGGGCAATCTTTTACCGTGATTCAAGTCTTCGTAGAAGCGCTCAAAACCGTGAATAAGAAGGGTGACATCAGCAAAATGCCCCTCCCTCAGCTTCGCACAGAACTGAACAAGCAGCTTTTGGGTGGAAAATACGACACGCCCCTCGGCGAGATTGCCTTTACGCCGGAAGGAGATGTCATTCAGAAAGACTTTTACGTTTCCCAAATTGAGATGAATGCCGGCGGTACAAATGGTCGATTTAAGTTTATAAAATAGGAGAAAATAACTCAAATTTATCCGAAGAAAACCCAAACCGGGCAATGGTTCATGGGTAATGGGTAGACTATACAGCTATCTCTCAGCCGATAGAGCCTCGATTTTACCGATCTTTGCTATAAGGCAAAAGGCAAAGCGACAACTGTTTGTATTCTAACATCAATATCAAAATTGCGCCAGATGGAAAAGAAGAAGTCAGGCTCAGAGAGCAAACTATCCAGAGTCCCTCCTCCGAAACCGTCACGGTTGAATTGATGTAGGGTCAAAGTCTGGCAACTTCCATAAAATTCGTTTCCAGATTGAACTAAAAACCGAGTTAACGTATAGTAGTAGGGCGCTCCGCTGCGCTAGGAGGAAACAAGACTATAGAGGTTATGGATCTTAGCTTATTTTTGCAACAATTCTTAAATGGTTTGTCGATCGGCAGCGTCTATGCCATTTTTGCATTAGGATACACGCTGATATTTTCTATCTTGGGTATTATTAATTTTGCCCACGGGGCAATATTTACCCTCGGGGCGTACTTTACTTATGCCCTGATGGGAGGGACATTTGGTTTTAATGGCTTGCTGGCGAATGCCACCTTACCAGTACAAATGCCCTTTGCAGTGGCGTTGATTTTGGGGAGCGTGCTGGCGGGTTTGGTGGGAGTGGCGATCGAGCGCATTGCCTTTCGCCCTTTGCGGCGCAGGGGTGCCGACTCGCTGCTGAGCGTGGTTTCCAGTCTCGGCGTCGCCCTCGTTATTGTCAATTTAATTCAGTATTTAGTCGGGGCGGAAAGCTATACTTTTCCCGGCAATACTTACGGGAATTTGCCCGCTTCGCTTAACTTCGGGACAGCAGACAAACCGATTCCCATTCGCAGCGTCCAGGTGGTAATTTTTGCCGTTTCTTGCGTCATTGTTGCTATTCTGACTTATTTTATCAATTACACGAAATTCGGAAAGGCAATGAAAGCGGTTGCAGAAGACCGGATTACGGCAAATTTGTTAGGAATTAATACAGACTTCTTTATTGTCCTGACATTTTTTATCAGCAGTTTTCTGGCTGGATTGGCGGGGACGCTGGTGGGTTCTAGCGTCAGCATTGCAGGGCCATATTTTGGCATTGCTTTCGGTCTGAAGGGTCTGGCAGTCATCGTGCTGGGCGGTTTGGGAAGTATTCCGGGTGCGGTTTTGGGCGGTTTGGTTATCGGGCTCGTCGAGGCATTTGTCCCCGCTGATTTCTCGGCGTATAAAGATGCCGTTGCTTTTGGAATTCTCTTTATCATGCTGCTAGTCAAACCGCAAGGGTTGCTGGGGCGGCGTTTTGTTCAGAAGGTCTAAAGCTAAAATCTAAAATTTCTCTATGCTTTCATTTTTAAATGATTACGCGCCGTTGATTGTCTCGATGGTACTGGGGGCGCTGATGGGATTGTCGCTGTACTTGCCGCTGATGGCTGGGCAGCTCTCGCTCGCCAGCCCTGGCTTCTATGCGCTGGGCGGGTATGTGGCGGCGATTCTGTCAACGAAGGTTTTTCCCAGCAGCGACGGTTCATTTCCCCTCTACTGGCTGTTATTAGAAATGGCAATTGCGGGGGTGATTTCTGGCGCGTTGGGCGTGGCGGTGGGGATTCCGGCGCTGAGATTGCGGGGCATTTATTTGGCGATCGCAACCATTGCGTTTGTAGAAGTCCTGCGCGTGCTTGCTCTGAATCTAGAGATTACCGGCGGCGCTGTCGGGATTTTTGGCATCCCCCAACCGTTCCCAACGGCTCTAGAATATTTGTGGATTGCGCTGCCGTTGCTCTTGATTAGCATGGCGTTACTCTACCGTCTCGAACGCATTCGCGTCGGGCGCGCGTTCACGGCGATTCGCGAGGACGAACTGGCAGCCGATGCGATGGGGATCGACCCGACTTATTATAAGGTGCTGGCATTTACGCTGGGTGCGATTTTAGCGGGGGTGGTTGGGGCTGTGAGCGCCCACTTTCTCAATACTTGGAACGCCCGCCAAGGCACGTTTGATGCCAGTATTGTTTATTTAACTTCGGTGTTGATTGGCGGCACGAGAACGTTTTGGGGGCCAGTTTTGGGAGGGATGGCATTTACGGCGCTGCCAGAGGTACTGCGAGCGATCGCCGATATTCCCGGATTGCCCCTGTGGCTGGCACAATTCCTGCGAGACGGTCGCTTGATTATCTTTGGCGTTTTGATTGTCGTAGGAACGATATTTTTCCCCCAAGGTTTGGTAACGCCGGATTTATTCACGCGACGCGATCGCAGCCAAAAGCAGCAAGTGAAAACACAGCCATGATCGACCAACTCCCAACCCCCCATAACTCCCCTATCCTAGAAGCGAAGGCGCTGACTCGCCGTTTTGGGGGTCTGATTGCCGTGAATAACGTCTCTTTCACCGTCCAACCGCGCGAAATATTTGGTTTAATTGGCCCTAACGGGGCGGGGAAAACAACCCTGTTCAATACGATTACCGGTCTGATTCAGCCGTCGAGCGGGCAGCTCTTTTTTCAAGGCGAGGAAATCTCTCAGATCCGCCCCCATGAAATTGCTGCGAAAGGCATCGCGCGAACCTTCCAAAATATTCGCCTGTTTGGGGAACTCTCAGCCCTGGAGAATGTGATTATCGCCTGTCACCTTCACATTAAAAGCAATTTTTTTCAGGGAGTGCTGGGCTTGCCACTGGCTCGGAGCGAGGAAAATAGAGCCAAAAAAAAGGCGTGGGAGTTGCTGAATCTGGTGGGATTGAGCGATCGCGCCTTTGAAAAAGCCAAAAATTTTCCCTACGGAGATCAGCGCCGCTTGGAAATCGCCCGCGCCCTCGCGGTAGATCCGCAAGTGCTGCTGCTCGACGAACCCGCTGCCGGGATGAACCCGAACGAAAAGCACCAATTGAGCGAATTTATTCGGGAGGTGCGGGCGGCGTTTGACTTGACGATTATTCTGATCGAGCATCACGTCCCCCTGGTGATGGGATTGTGCGATCGCATTGCCGTTTTAGACTTCGGGCAATTGATTGCTCTGGGCGATCCGGCGATCGTCAGAAATGACCCCGCCGTTATCGAAGCCTATTTAGGAGATGAATAAGGATTTTTACCCGCCCATGAACGCAGACGATATAAAACCTGTACCCCTGCTAGAAATTCAAGACCTTTTTGTCAATTACGGCGGCATTCAAGCGCTGCAATCTGTCAATTTAACCGTGAATGAGGGAGAAGTTGTCACCCTAATTGGTGCCAACGGAGCCGGCAAAAGTACCACGCTCCGCGCTATTTCCAAACTGGTTTCCCCTCGCAACGGCAAAATTATTTACAGAGGGCGCGACATCACCCGCCGTCAGGCTCACGAAATGGTGAAATTGGGAATCGCTCACAGCCCGGAAGGGCGGCGCGTGCTGGCGCGGCAAACGGTTCAGGACAATTTGGAATTAGGGGCTTATGTCCGAGATAATTCGGTTGAGATAAAGTCAGATTTGCAGCACCAATTTCAGTTATTTCCGCGTTTGGCAGAACGGCGAAACCAGCTAGCCGGAACTTTGAGCGGCGGGGAACAGCAAATGCTGGCGATCGCTCGGGCTTTGATGAGCCGTCCGAAATTGCTGCTATTGGACGAACCGAGTCTCGGTTTGGCTCCGGCGATTGTCCGGGAGATATTTTCTATTATAAAAAATCTCCGCGAAACGGGGGTGACAATTCTTTTGGTGGAACAAAACGCCCACCTCGCCTTGGAAATTTCCGATCGCGGTTATGTCTTGGAATCGGGCTGCGTGACTCTGACGGGGAACGCTTCCGATTTAATCGAGGACGAGCGCGTCAGGCAGGCATATTTGGGGTGAGTGCGGGGCGGATAGCAGGCGATCGCTTCTCACCGCCTATCCAACCCATTCTCCGTACAGCGGTAAGGGGAACGGCTGGCGATCGCTGACAATTCCTGATATAATTGCTGCAACGGCTTTTGATGCGGTTATGAATTTCACAGTAGAAATCGATCGTGAAGAAGACGGGCGGTGGATTGCAGAAGTAATGGAACTGCCTGGGGTACTGGCATACGGACAGACGCGAGAAACAGCGATCGCTAAAGTCCAAGTTCTAGCCTTGCGCGTGCTCGCCGATCGGCTCGAACACGGAGAAGCCACCCCAGAGTTACTAAGTGTTTCCTTTGTTGCAGCATGAGTCAGTGGTCAGCTACCAAGGCAAACCGCGTCCTAGCCGCCCTATTGCGGCTCGGTTGGAGTGTCAAACGACAAACAGGTTCTCATAAAATTCTCGAACGCCCTGACTGGGCTGATGTAGTGTTTGCTTTCCAAGATGGGGACGAGATCGGCCCTCGGATGCTGGCACGAATTGCCAAATCCACAGGTTTAACCCCAGAGGATTTATAGCACTGTTGTGCTTGCCCTGACAGCGCTGAAGCAAGCGGAGCTAACCTCGCTCGAAAAATCGCCAAAATTAACAATTTACTGTAGGGGCGCTTCGCGAAGCGCCCCTACGTCCTTTTCGGGCAAATCATCTTTCGGATAAGCGACAATCTTCCTTCCCGAATGAGAAAGCCCCTACTTTCAATTTCTCGCCTGCTGGCGCAATCTAGCTCGCCGCCACCTCCACGCGATCGCTCACAACCCGCACCGCATAAGTGGGTACTTTAACGTTTTCATCGTCCAGGCATTGCCCGGTTAACAGGCTGAAATTGTGCTTGTAAATCGGCGAAGCGACTTTGAGAATGCCATTGCGATCGCCTACGATTCCCCGCGACAGCACAAACGCTTTGCTAAACGGATCGTAATTGCCGATCGCGTAAAGCTCTGTTCCACCTCCCACTCGAAAAATCGCGATTTGTTTCCCTTCAACCAGGGCACAAACTCCTGTATTAGGCGCGATCGCTTCCAGCGAACAGACCTCTACCCAGGTACTAATTCTCTCGCGTACTGGCAGTGCGTGAACCATTGTCTTTTCCTCTTATGGATTTGATTTGGCGTTGAGTTTAAGGCTGCGGGAGCGCAGCGGCGCTCCCCGCTGAACGACTTAATTACTGAACTGAACCCCCTTTTATAGATATTTCAACGGCACCTCTGCATTCAGCCAACTTAAAAAGCCTTCATTCACTGATTCAGCAGAGATTTCGGCGATGATATTCGTATAGGTGATATGTTCTCGAATCACCTGCTCGATCTCTCCTCGATAACCCGCTTGTGTCTTGACAATCAGCACAGTTTCTGGTTCTACAATGATTTTCCCTTCCCAGCGGTAAGCACAACTGATAGGAAACCAATTCGTGCAGACGGCTATCTGTTTCTCCAGCAATGCCTGACTGATTTGCTGGGCTTCTTCGGCAGTGTTGAGGGTGATGTAGTAAAGTTTCACGGGTTGCCGTCTCCTTGCGATTCGATTGCTTTAAACATGCGATCGTAGCGCATCTGGGCGCGAATCGGTCGATTTTTCCATTCCTCTTTTCCCTACCCTAACTGATTTCCGAAGAAGCCCGCCTCAGTTCTATTTGGGTTATTCCGGCACGCCAACCAGAGTTTTTTCGTGCGGGTGCGCTGGGCGATGTCGATCGCGCTGCTTGACAAATACCACGTTCGGATCGGGTTCGTCGGAATTCACGAAGTGCCGGAATCGCTGCAGTTTCTCCGGATCTTCGAGCGTCGCTTTCCACTCGCACTGATACGTCGCGACGTGGTGCGCCATTTGCGCTTCTAAGTCGGCACAAATCCCCAGGGAATCCTCGATTATCACCTGTTTGAGATAATCGAGTCCGCCTTCGAGCTTGTTAAACCACGTTGCGGTACGCTCCAAGCGATCGGCGGTGCGAATGTAGAAAATTAAGAACCGATCTAAATATTTAATCAGGGTTTCTTTGTCGATATCGGCTGCTAGTAAAACGGCGTGTTGAGGCTTCATGCCGCCGTTCCCGCAAATGTACAGATTCCAGCCTTTTTCTGTGGCGATAATCCCAAAATCTTTACTCTGGGCTTCGGCACACTCCCGCGTGCAGCCAGAAACCGCAGATTTGAGCTTGTGGGGAGCCCTCAAACCGCGATACCGCAGTTCTAAGGCGATCGCCATTTCGACGGAATCCTGCACGCCAAACCGGCACCAAGTATCGCCGACGCAAGATTTTACCGTGCGCAGCGCCTTGCCGTAAGCGTGCCCCGATTCAAAGCCGGCATCCACCAATCGCCGCCAAATTTTCGGCAGTTGAGCGACGCGAGCGCCAAATAAATCGATCCGCTGCCCGCCAGTAATTTTCGCATACAGATCGAACTCTTTGGCGATTTCTCCCAATGCAATCAGCTTGTCGGGCGAAATTTCGCCGCCGGGGATTCGCGGCACCACCGAATAAGTACCGTCTCGCTGAATGTTGGCAAGAAAATAATCGTTGGTATCTTGCAAGCTGACGTGGGGAGTCTCCAAGACATGCTCGTTCCAAGTAGAGGCGAGCATGGAAGCCACCGCCGGCTTGCAAATTTCGCACCCCAGCCCTTTGCCGAATTTTTGCAGCAGTTCGTCAAATCGCTTTACCTGATGAACGCGCAGCAAGTGATAGAGTTCTTGGCGGCTGTAGGGGAAGTGTTCGCACAGGTGATTCTTCACCGCCAGACCTGCTTTTTTCATTTCGGCTTTGAGCAAGTCTGTCACTAAGGGCACGCAACCGCCGCAACCTGTTCCGGCTTTGGTACATTTTTTGACGCTGGCAATGTCGGCGAGTTTGTTCTCGCGGATTGCCGTACAAATTTCGCCTTTAGTGACATTATTGCAGGAGCATATTTGCGCGGTATCGGGCAAGCTCGTTACTCCCATCTGTGCCGTTGCGGGCTTTCCTTCTCGCGGCGGCAGCAGCAAGTCTTCTGGATGGGGCGGCAGGGCGATGTTGTTTTGTACGAATTGCAGGAGGGTGCCGTAATTGGAGGCATCGCCGACGAGAATTCCGCCTAAAAGTCGGGTGCCTTCTTCGTTCAGTACCAGTTTTTTGTAAATTCCCTGGACTGTATCGGTTAGGGCGATTTCTCTACTGTTTGGAGTCTGGGAGAAGGCATCCCCGAAACTGGCAACATCGACTCCCAATAGTTTGAGTTTCGCTGACGTATCTGCTCCCGTGAAGCTGCTCGTCGCCGTGTTGCTCAAGATGTCTGCTGCGACGCTTGCCATTGTGTAGCCGGGAGCGACTAATCCATAGGTACGATTCTGATAAAGGGCGCATTCTCCAATAGCATAAATATGTGGATCGGATGTTTGGCAGGAGTCGTTGATGAGGATGCCGCCGCGATCGCCGACTGCCAAACCGCAGGCTCTCGCCAGTTCGTCGCGCGGGCGAATCCCAGCGGAAAACAGGACGATATCTGTTTCCAGTTCGCTGCCGTCGGCAAACCGCATCTTGACGACTTTGCCATTTTCACTGACAATTTCTGTCGTGACTTTGCTGGCGTGCACGGCAATCCCCAGCGCTTCTATCTGGCTGCGGAGAATTGCTCCGCCTGCGTCGTCAATTTGCACTGGCATCAGTCTGGGGGCAAATTCAACGACGTGGGTTTCCAAACCCAGGTTTTTCAAGGCGTTGGCGGCTTCCAGCCCCAACAAACCCCCGCCAACCACTGCCCCAACTTGGCAATTTTTTGCCCAAGTTGAGATTTTTTCTAGGTCTTCAATCGTGCGGTAGACAAAGGTGCCTTTGCTGTCATTTCCTTTGATGGGCGGCACGAAGGGATAGGAGCCAGTCGCGATGACGATTTTATCGTAGGGTATTTCTAATCCGGCGGCTGAGGTGACGGTTTTTCGTTCCCTGTTGATGGCAACGGCTTTGTCGCCGATGTGAATCTGTATGCTGTTTTCTTGATAAAATCCGGGTTCGACTAGGGTTAAGTCTCCGGCTGTTTTTCCGGAGAAAAAACTGCTGAGGTTGACGCGATCGTAGGCGACGCGCGGTTCTTCGCAGAAGGCGATCGCATTCCAGAGTTTGGTCGCTCTTTTGCTGACCATCAACTCTAAGAATTTGTGACCTACCATCCCATTACCGATAACAATCAGGTTTTTTTTGACTGTCATTCATTTATGTACTGTATATCACCGATGTTTATAAGGGTTATAAAAAATTTCGGGTTCTTTTGTATATTTAGTTACCGATTTTCTCGCGTCATGCAATTCTCGAATCAAAGCCATTGTTTTTTTGCATGGAGCGTCCGCGCCCATTCGGTATGGCATTCGACCGATCGCGCGCGGGCAATTTTTCAAGCGAATTAAGTATTAATACCAGGGCTTGTGCCGGAGAGATTTCTCGAAATTCTAGAGATATTTGACGCAGACGCGATCGCAGCGTTTGGTTTCCACGCCCGTTGCCGGTTGGTAGCCGCTGCTTTCATACAGTTGTACGGCTTCTTTGAGGACGCTGGCGGTTTCTATCCAGATGGTTTTATAGCCCTTCTCGGCGATCGCAGCTTCCAGCTTTTGCAGCAAAAATTTCCCCAACCCCTGCCCCCGCACCCGTGCCGAGAGATACATTTTGCGGATTTCCACGGCTTTTTCGCCGCGTTCGACGGGATAGTAGGCAGCAGTGCCGACGATTTCACCGTGTTGTTCGATCGCCCAGAACTCGCCGCCTCGCGCCAGATAGTACGTTTCGACTTCCAGCACGTCTCGATCTGCGCCTTCTGGCTCCCACCCCAAGCCGTACTCGGCGAGGGCGGTGCGGATGACTTCAGCGGCGGCAGCGCGATCGCGCTCCTCCCAGGAACGAATGAGAAAATCGCGATAGTAGGTTCTCACGGGCTGTGGCAATTTTACAGGTCAGGCGTTCGGCAACCGCTGCAGGGATTCCCCGGGCAAGCGATCGCGTGAACTTTGCGCGAAGTCATTGTAGCAGAATCCCTGCCTGTTAACAGACAATCTCCCTGCTCGCGCTGCCCGTAAAAAAGTTTTGACAGTGGGTGAGAAGACTGCAACCGCGAGCTATTGTATGAAGTGTTGCAGGTAAGGGGACAATCGAGACGGCACCGAGCGGGCTTTTTCCGTCAAGTCGGACGTAGCGATCGCAGATTGGGTGCTTTAAAAGCCGCACGATTCGGCCAAAATCTGGCGCTTTTATCGGATTCGGAGAAACTTGCAAATTAGGGGACTCTTATGCTGGCACTGACGCGGAGGTTTTATGTCAAAAAAAGTCTTAATTGTAGATGACGAGCCTAATATTGTGATTCTGCTGGAACAAGCCCTCGAGAAACTCGAAGACGAGGGGGTAGATTTGCTGACTGCCACCAATGGGGAGGAGGCACTCGAAACCATCCGAGAAGAAAAGCCAGAACTGGTTTTTCTGGACGTGATGATGCCGAAAATGAATGGGTTTGAGGTGTGCAAAACTGTCAAGTACGAATTGGGATTGCAGGAGGTTTACATTATCCTGCTGACTGCCAAAGGTCAGGAATTTGACAAACAAAAAGGCCAGGAAGTGGGCGCGAATCTCTACATGACCAAGCCTTTTCGTCCCAAAGACGTGCTGGAAAAATCCAGAGAGATTCTCGGCTTCTAAATTGCCGATTGCTTTCACTGGCGGCTAGCGGGAAAGCCGTTCGGGCTCTATTCCCCTGTTGACACGCTCTCAGAGTACGAACCGCCTTCCCGCTAACGGCTCGATTCGCTCTGCACAGCTCCCTTAATGTTATCTGACCCGGAGTCCGAAAATGTACGGAAGCTTGCCAAAGTTTGCAAGTGAGGATTTTACGGTTGCGAGTTTTGACTGCTTCTGCAATAGTTGACTTGCGCGTTCGTCAATCGGTGGAGTTTTTCTCCCTACTGCCAGTCAGCGCGAACTGTCCGCGTTTTCGTTTTACCTGGCTGGCTCGAAACAATCGCCATAATATTTTGCAGAAATAATATTTCCATTGGCTTGTAACAAAATATTAAGCCGTCAATAATAAAGAATTTTTTAAATTTTTCTAAGTTTGTACTTTTTTGAGAACTTCGATGTTAGAAAGTAGTCAGGATTATAGACGGCGCAGAATTGTATGGCGTAAATACCAGAAAAAAAAGTTACTAATTATACAATTATTATCGGTTTACAAAAATTATCCGAGGGGTGAAGCCAATGGCTCAAATTAGTCTGAGAAAAATTGTAGGGAAGAAAGAAGCCCTAGCGGTCGTCCAAAACCTCGTCAAGGCAATGGAGACGGCTATTAGAATTGAGGACGCAAGCGGCTGTTTATTGCTGGGGGATGAAAAAGAGAAACTCAGGTGCAGGTATCCCGTAGAGGTGGCAGGCGAACCGATTGGGTGGGTATGCGGAGACGAGAAAGGCGAGGCGGTGGCTTCGCTGCTGTGCTATCTGGCGAAGCAGGAATTGGAAAAGAAGAATCTGGCGAGCGAATTGCTGGAAAAATATCAAGAAATTGATTTATTTGAGGATATTTCTACGCAAATCACGGTCAGTCTGGAATTGAGAGAAGTGGCCCAATTTGCGATCGCAGAGGCAGGAAAGTCGATCGCCTCCACGCACGGAGCGATCGTGCTGCGCGATCGCGAAAGCGGCGAACTGGAAATCATTGCAGAGTTTGGGGAAGGACTTTCCCCAGAACAACTGCTGATGCTGGGTGAAGGGCTGATTGGCAAAATTATCGACAGGGGCAAGGGAGAACTGATCAACGATACGGCATCCGATCCCAGGTTTGCCCGCGATCGGGAAAAAGTCAGCGCTCTGATTTGCGCGCCGCTAATGACGAAAGAACGGGCAATCGGAGCGATCGCAATCTTGAACACTCATGCCGTGACGTACACGGCAGCAGATATGAAACGCCTGAGCATGTTTGCCTCTCAGGCAGCAGTGGCGATCGAAAAAGCGCTGCTGTACCAACAAAGCCGGACGGCGGCGATCGTCGCCCAAGACCGAGCCGAACAGTTGCAGCGCACCCTGCACGAGTTGCAGCGGATGCAGGCACAACTGATTCAGAGCGAAAAAATGTCTGGTTTGGGTCAGTTAGTGGCGGGAGTGGCCCACGAAATCAACAACCCGGTGAACTTCATCTACGGCAACCTCACCCACGCCGAACAATATATCAACGACTTGCTGCGGGCGATCGCTCTCTACCAGCAGCACTACCCGCAACCGCCAGAAGCGATCGCCGCCGAGTGGGAGGCTCTGGACTTGGATTTTGTCCTCGCAGATTTGCCCAACCTAATCGAGTCGATGCAAGTCGGAGCCGAGCGCATCCGCCAGATTGTCCTCAGCTTGCGGAACTTCTCGCGACTGGAAGAAGCGCAGATGAAGCCCGTGGACATCCACGAAGGCATCGACAGCACCCTGCTGATTTTGCAGCACCGCTTGAAAGCCACACCCCGGAATCCCGGCATTCAGGTGATACAAGAATACGGTCAACTGCCGAAAGTTGAGTGCTACGCTTCTCAGCTCAATCAAGTGTTTATGAATCTCATCGCCAACGCGATCGATGCCTTAGAGGAACAGAAAGAACCTCGCACGATTACTATCAGCACTTCCGTAGGGGATGGGGCATGGGGCATGGGGCATGGGGAATCAAATCAATGGCAAATTGCCAATTACCCATCACCCATTACCCATTCCCAATCCGCTGTGATTCGCATTCGCGATAACGGCCCGGGCATTGCAGAAGAAGTCAAAAAAAAGTTATTTGAGCCGTTTTTTACCACAAAGCCCGTCGGAAAAGGCACCGGGCTGGGACTGTGGATTAGCTATCAAATCGTCGTGGAAAAACACGGCGGGATATTGACGTGCCTGTCCCAGCCCGGACAGGGATGCGAGTTCGTGATTCAAATTCCGATCGCGTGCCAGAAAAGCTCGAACCAACCTGCTCGCAAGCTAGGAGCAAAAGCAGTGGTAGAGGGCCGTGTAGAGACGCACTTTATCGCGTCTTGAAACCCGGCATGTAGCGTAGAGACAATGCAGGCAAACCGCGATGTTAAACACCGAAAATAATCAATTGATGTCTCAGAACTCGCTCGCGCGCCTTCCCCGCATCCTCAGCCCTCTGGAAACCTGGGGCTTCGGGCTGAGCGGCTTGCTGCTGTGGCTCGGTACGGCACCGAGTATGCACGCCGAACTGGGAACCGGGGCGATTTTCGTTTGGCTGCCCGGGACGATCGTCGGCATTCTGCTCAACTTCCAGGTCAAGCGCCTGGGGCTGCACTGGCCGGAAATGTCCGGGGGAACGCCAAATTACGCCGCGCGACTGCTGCGGAAATATCCGGCGATCGCTCGCTACGGGGCGATCGGATACTTCCTCGGATGGGTATCGGTTCCGTCGATGAATGCCATCATCCTCACCCAACTCATCCAAGCCAATCTCGCTCCTGTGGGCATTTACTGTCCCCAAACTACTTTAAAAATTGCCCTGACTGCACTCCCTTATATTTTGGCATTCAGCGGCACCAGTGCCCTGGCCATCCTGCACCTGTGTTTCATCCTGCCGAGCATCGGATTCCTGCTGTTGTTTTGCTTTCAGGGGCTCGGATGGCTGGCGATCTCAGAAGCCAGCCCCGGTTTTTTTCCCGCCCAGTGGTCTGGCTTGACCCCGGTAGAATGGGCGAAGTGGTTTTTCATCGCCGTCTACGCGGTTTGCGGCTGCGAAACCGCCTCCTCGTTCGCCGCCGACAGCCGACGCCCGACTGCAACCCTAAAGTGTTTGAGCTTCGCAGCGTGGGCGATCGCCCCCGTGTATCTGGGCGGCTCCTGGCTGCTAATGCGTCTGGCTGACTCTAACGATAACAGTCACAATGCCTTTTTGAATCTCTCCGCTGCGGCCAAACCTTTCTGGGGCGACTCGGCTGCAGTGCTCGTCACATTTCTCATCGCTGCTGGCTGTCTGCTCAGTTCTGCCACGGCAGTTTGCAACGCTCCTCGCGTTTTGTACCAGCTCGCCCTCGACAAACAACTTTCACCGGTATTCGCAGTGGTTTCGCCTCGGGGCGTTTTGCAACCCGCCCTGATATTTACCTTTTTTCTCAGCCTTTTGTGTCTGATTTGGGGAGATGTCGATCGCGTCGTTATGGTGACGGGTACGGGCTACCTTTCCAGCATCATCGCCCTGCATTTGGGACTGTGGCTGCGCCGCCGCCAAGCCGCCGCGCTCTGCCCTCGGTGGGCGCTCGGTTTCTTTGTCGTGGAAGTATTCGTTTTAATCGCTGGCGGGCTGGCGTGGCATTGGGCAGACTGGCTGGTGGGGCTGCTATTGCCCCCGCTGATTTTGGCGGCAGATGCGAGTACAAACCGCCTGAACTTTGCGCCTTTTCACGCTGCCTGGTGGCTGCAGCGCCGCGATCGCGCCAGCACCGCGAAGGGCAGGGACTTTGTCGGGCTGCAGTTGGGAATTTTAATTTTATTAGTCTGCGGCGCTACGGCGCTCAGTTGGATTCTCAGAAGCCAATTAGATGGCGTTCCCAGCCAAGTCAGCGGCAATATTTTCGTCGTTTTTCTCATCGTCATTGCTTTTACAGAAGTGGCGATCGCCTGCTGGACGACTCTGCCGCAAGTCGCTGCCATTGCTGCCGCGCGGGAAGAGGCAGAAAACTTGTCTATCGCCGTTCTCGATACGGTTGTCGATACGATTCTCGTTCTCAACGAAAAGGGTGTCATTCGTCAAGCTAACCAAGCTGCCGAGGAATTATTCGCAAGCAGTGCCGATCGCCTTTTCGGGCACCGCCTCAGCGAATTTTTCCCCGATCTGAAAGGAACGCCGCAGCAGTGGGCAAGCCGGAGCGAGCAAAACCTCAGTTACGGCGGGGGCAACTCCCGCACCATTGAAGCCACTATTTCCCAGACCAAAAATCGCCATATTTGCGAATACATTGTCATTCTTCGCGACATCAGCGATCGCAAACAAGCCGAAGCCGCACTGCAACACGCCAATGCCTATTTGAGCGCGGTGATCGACAACTTAGTCGATGGCTTGCTCGTCACCGATCTCGATCGCCGCATCGCCCAGTTCAATCCTGCCGGAATTGCCATGTTTGGCTTGCAAGGCACCGACCCGATCGGTCGAGACTGCCGCGAACTTTTCAACGCTAACTTAGCAGATTTGGTAGAAGAAACGCGCTTTCACCCCAGACAAGTTTTTGCAGCAGAAATCGAACTGGCCAATCAGCGGATCGGTCATGCCGTTGCGACTTCGATCTGCAAAAATGCCTCAACAAATGCCGCCGATGAGTGCATTGGTTCGGTGATTTTGATTCGGGATATCACGGCAGAAAAAGAAGTTGACCGGATGAAAACCGATTTTATCTCCACCGTTTCTCACGAACTGCGCACGCCGCTCACTTCGGTGCTGGGGTTTGCCTCTCTGATCGAAACCAAACTCAAAGAGGAGATTTTTCCGCTAATCAAAGCGGACGATCGCAAAACCCAACGCGCCATCAGACAGGTGGGCGGCAATATCAATATTATTATCTCTGAGGCGGAGCGGCTGACGGCGTTGGTGAACGATGTTTTGGATATTGCCAAGATGGAGGCGGGCAAGGTAGAATGGCATTTTCAGCCGATTTCCATTCAGGAGATTATCGAGCGAGCGATCGCGGCGACTTCTTCTTTGTTTGAAGCAAAAGGGCTGCAGTCAATCGCCGAGATCGAGCCAGACTTGCCGGAAGTGACGGGCGATCGCGATCGCTTGATTCAAGTCGTTATCAATCTCATTTCCAATGCCATAAAATTCACGGATTCTGGCTCGTGTACTTTGAAAGCTAGATGGCATCGCGGCGACATTATTGTCAGCGTTGCCGATACCGGCATCGGCATCGCTCCGGGCGATCGCGAGAAGGTGTTTGAAAAATTCAAGCAAGTCGGCGACACCCTCACCGACAAGCCGAAAGGAACCGGTTTGGGGTTGCCTATCTGCAAGCAAATTATCACCCATCACGGCGGCAGGATTTGGGTAGAAAGCACCCTCGGCGAGGGGAGTACCTTCTTTTTCACGCTGCCCGCGAGTGCCAATGCCAGCCTGCAAGAAGACAAAATTAATATCAATACCCTCGTCAAGCAATTGAAAGACAGCCTCGTACAAACAGCCCCCTCGCACGGCGACGGACACAAAACCATTCTCGTCGTCGATGACGATTCTAACATTCGCGAACTGCTCAGACAAGAGCTAGAAGCTTCCGGCTATGCAGTCAGAGAGGCTAAAGACGGGATGGGAGCCATCAGTCAAGTGAAACGCGAAAAACCCGACTTGATTGTTCTAGATGTAATGATGCCGCATATGAATGGATTTGACGTAGCCGCCGTGCTGAAAAATGACCCAGAAACAGCGGCAATTCCGATAGTCATTCTCTCCATTATTGAAGATAGGGAGCGGGGGTATCGCCTCGGCATCGACCGATATTTAACAAAACCTATTAATCGAGAAAGACTCTTGGAGGACATCCGATTGCTGCTCTCCCAAGGAAAATCAAATAAGAAAGTTTTGGTGGTAGATAGGGATGCCTCAACCCTGAGAATCGTGTCAGACGTTTTGCAGGCGCAAGGATACAGCGTAATTGAAGCGGGCAACGTTCGCGAGTGCATCGAAAAGGCTGTATCAGCCAAGCCAGATTTGATTATCGTCGATTCCGTGTTTTCTCAGGAACACGCTCTCGTCAAAACCTTGCGCTTTGAAAAAGGGCTGGAAAATGTTCTGTTTATTTTAATGGGAGGGAGTTCATAAGCACTTAAGCATCAATCATTGCACGCTTTCCGAGAGCGAGAAACCCGGTTTTTCCAAAAAACCGGGTTTTCTACCCTGTGGCTTAATTTCTGCCTGCCTACTTAGAGCAGTTGAAAGCAAGATTTGTAGAGTTTTGTAGGGGGCGTTCCCGCTTGAGGGTAACGCTTCCCGATCTATCTATCGAGAAAGCTTATAAAAAGTATAAGAATTTCAAATTTTAAAGCTTGAAGAGCTCAGGAACCTCGTAAAGACTTTTAACGTCGCCCCGGCAAATGCCATTTTAAAATTAAATTAGTATGCTTTGCTACAATCGCGAATCTCGCGATCGACTTTCGTTAGAAAGTCGTATTTTTTAGCTTTGATAAATCATTGATCTGTCCTAGATTGTAGCAACAGGGCAAAATCTCTCTCAAGAGGTATGGCAATCTCAGCTCTTATATTGCACTTTAGGATAGAAGTTCGCGATGCCAACTTTAAGCGCCATTCCAGTTAGTAAAGCGCTCTTCGCGCAACAATCGGGTGTATCAAGGAGCGATCGCGGCTCGAAGTGCCGGCAAATACGGACTTTGCGGGGAATCCGAAAATATACGGAAATCAGGTTTCCGCAAATTCTCGGAGGCTGAAAATGATGGGTTTACGGTTGTTTACTGTGGAAAATTCTTTTAAAGTATTAAACTAGGTAAAGTCTGAAGGAAATCTTAAAAATCTCCAATTGTTTTGGCAGGGCGCATTAATCCGGTAGGTGGATGTTCGTCTGAGAATTATCGCCTATACTAAAACTTAGATACAGACCAGTTACGACAGGATGAAAGCCGATGCCTCCGATCAGCCTGAAGAAATTAATTTCTAAAAAAGAAGGATTAGCGGTCATCAGCGATATCGTAAATGCTATGGGTTCCAACCTGAGCATTCAAGATACCAGTGGCGGGCTGCTCATAGGTAGCGGCGGCGAAACTCCCGCAGAAAAATATCCTGTAGAGCTTTCCGGCGAAGCAATTGGGTGGGTGATGGGAGATGAAAAAGCCCCGGCAGTAGCGTCTCTGCTCTCCTATTTAGCGAATAAAGAATTGGAGAAGAAAACCCTCGCCAGTGAAGTTCTGGATAAATACAGGGAACTCACGCTTTTGTATGAAATTTCAAACAAACTGACTGCCAGACTTGATTTGAAAGAAGTTGCCTTTTTAGTGATAGAAGAAGCAAGGAGAATCATACAGGCAACCAGCGGCGCGGTGCTGTTGCTCAATGAAAAAAGAGGCAGCCTGGAAAAAATTTCATCATTTGGCAGCAGCGATCCCAAAGAAAATCTGAAAATGGGGGAAGGCATCGCAGGCAGTGTCGTCTCGAGCGGAAGAGGAGAAATCGTCAACGATATCAAGTCAGATCCCCGGTTTAGGGAAGGGGAAGAAAGCGACAGCTCTACAATTTGCGTGCCGATGAAAACCAAGGACAAAGCGATCGGCGCGATCGCCCTGAGCAGCGACTCCCCAGTCACCTATACGGCAGAGGATCTGAAACTCCTCACCATGCTGGCATCTCAAGCCGCCTCGGCGATCGAAAATGCCATTCTCCACGAAAAGCAACTGACAGAAAGCCGTCGGGAAGCGCTGCTGTTTCGCTTGGCTAACCAGATCCGACTTTCCCTCGATTTCGACACGATCTTAGAAACAGCCGTGAGCGAAATCCGCACGCTCCTACAGGTGGATCGCTGCTTATTTACATGGTATCGCCCCAACGAAAGCAGACGGCAAAAAGCTACCACCAGCAAAAGTGGAGGAAGTGAAGGAGAAGAATTAAGTTATCCTTCCTGCCGGCTGTTTCACCATGCGTCAGGAGGCTGGGAAGTTGTCAAAGAAGCCAAAAATACCGAGCTACCGACACTGATAGGATACTACGGCGGTAAAAAAATCGGAGGGTGGGCGCAGCAGCTTTTAGACTTGCAAATCCTTCAGGTGGATGAAGTAGAAGCGGCGAGCGATCGCGCTGTGAAAAAATTTTGTCGGGAGATGGGCTTTAAATCCGTATTAGCCCTGCCGCTTCAGACGCGATCGGGCGCGCTCGGCGTGGTTAGCTGCAGCAGTTGCGCCTCAGTTCGCCCCTGGAGCGACAGCGAAGTCGAACTGTTGCAAGCCGTCGCCAATCAACTGGCGATCGCCCTCGACCAAGCAGAACTGTACGAACAAACCCGCAACGCCGCCGCCACTGCTCGCGCCCAAACCCAACAGCTCCAGCAAGCCCTCTACGAATTGCAGCAAATTCAAACTCAGCTCATTCAAAGCGAAAAAATGTCTACGTTGGGAGCCCTCGTCGCCGGCGTCGCCCACGAAATTAACAACCCCGTCAACTTCATCACTGGCAATCTCAGTCACGCCAAAGACTACATCGACGATTTAATGGAACTGCTAGAACTCTATCAGGCGCAGTGCCAGCCAACACCGGACATCGCCGACAAAATCGAAGCGATCGACCTCGAATTCTTGATGGAAGACTTGCCGAAACTCATCGATTCGATGCAACTGGGAGCCGATCGCATCTGCGAAATTGTCATATCGCTGCGGAACTTCTCCCGACTCGATCAGAGTCTGATGAAATCAGCCGACATTCACGAAGGCATCGAGAGTACCCTGCTAATTTTGCAGAATCGCTTGAAAGCCACAGGCAAGCGTCCCGCCATTGAAATGATCAAAGAATACGGCGATTTGCCCTCAGTCGAGTGCTATGCCGGTCAGCTCAATCAAGTCTTTATGAACCTGATCGGCAACGCGATCGATGCTTTAGAAGAAGCAATGGACGCCCCCGGAGGCATGGAGCGATCGCCGGCAATCCGCATTCGCACGGACATGTCAAATCCAGAGTGGGTGGCAATCCGAATTGCAGACAACGGTCCCGGCATGATGCCAGAGGTTCAACAGCGACTATTCCACGCCTTTTTTACCACAAAACCTGTCGGGAAAGGAACGGGGCTGGGGCTGTCGATTTCTTACTCTATTGTCGTCGAAAAACATAAAGGCACCCTCAAGTGTTTCTCAGAACCCGGAGAGGGAACCGAGTTTTTCATTGAAATTCCCATCAGGGCGATCGCGGAGAGCAAGTTTATGGCTGACACGCAAGAGCCTGTCAGCTTTGCGCCGAGTTCCCAGGCATCTCTACCTCAAGCTCAATATTGCAATTAGCGCGCTCGCCGCTCGTTGCCAAAAAAACTTGCTGTTTTCCAGTCCCTTTGACAAGAGAGCCTTACAACATGATAGTAGGAGAAAAAATGACGGTTGCGATTCCGGGTTACAACATCGCCGAAAAAATTCAAGCCGGCCTCAATACCGTTATTTATCGCGGAACGAGAGAAAGCGACCGGACATCGGTCATTATTAAAACCATCAAATCCGAGTATCCCAGCCTCGAAGAAATCACTCGCTTGCGGCACGAATATAAAATACTCCAACATCTAACCGATGTCGAAGGAGCGATTCAAGCCTACGCATTAGAAAACCGAAATAACGGACTAGCGCTAATCTTAGAAGACTTTCGAGGAAAATCTATCAAAGATTTTACCGCCACTCGAAAACTCGAGATCAAGGAGTTTTTGGAAGTCGCCGCTCAACTGGCAGATACCCTAGCTCGGCTGCATCAAAACCGCATAATCCACAAAGACATCAAGCCGCAAAATATTCTCATCAACCCCGACTCCCGGCAAGTGAAAATCATCGATTTTAGCATTGCCACGCGCCTGAGCCGAGAAAACCAGAGCCTCAGCCATCCGACATTGCTAGAAGGCACCCTCGCCTACATGTCGCCGGAGCAGACGGGGCGGATGAATCGGGCGATCGACTACCGCACCGATTTCTATTCCCTGGGCGTTACCTTTTACGAACTGCTCGCAGGGCAATTGCCATTTAACACCACCGATCCCCTAGAATTAGTTCACTGCCACATCGCCAAACAGCCCGTACCGCTCTCAGAGCTGAATTCAGAAATTCCGCAAGCCGTTTCTGATATTGTCAAGAAGCTATTAGCCAAAACCGCCGAAGAGCGCTATCAAAGCGCTTTCGGATTGAAAGCCGATTTAATAACTTGTCGCGATCGCCTCCTATCTGACGGCGACATTTCCAACTTCATCCCCGGACAACTGGATAAATCGGGACAATTTATCATCCCGCAAAAACTCTACGGTCGCGAAACAGAAGTTGCCCAACTGTTGGAAGCCTTCGATCGCGTAGCGTCTCCTTTGGAGACTCGCGTTGCTAGCGGCAGCAGCGAGATGATCCTAGTCGGCGGTTACTCCGGCATTGGCAAAACCAGCGTCGTCAACGAAGTCCACAAACCCATTGTCCGGCAGCGCGGCTATTTTATCTCCGGCAAATTTGACCAATTTAAGCGAAATATTCCTTATGCTGCCATCCTTCAGGCGTTTCAGGAATTAGTCCGGCAACTGCTAACAGATAGCCCTGAAAAGGTCGCCCTTTGGAAAGAAGAACTGCTCAAAGCGATCGGCTCTAATGGCCAAGTGATTGTCGATGTCATTCCCGAAATCGAACAGATTATCGGTTCACAGCCCGCCCTGCCGCAATTGGGGCCATCGGAATCGCAAAATCGATTTAATCGCGTGTTTCGGGAGTTCATTCACGTCTTTACCAAACCCGAACACCCGCTAGTTGTTTTCCTCGATGACTTGCAGTGGGCAGATTCTGCATCCCTCAAGCTGATTCAATTGCTAATCAGCGATCCGGACAGTCAATATCTATTGCTGATTGGCGCGTATCGGGATAACGAAGTCTCGCCGGCACATCCCTTGATGCTGACGCTGGATGAAATCAAAAAAACAGGTGCCCAGAGTGAAACCATCGTACTGCAGCCCTTAGATATCCGCCACGTCCGCGAATTAGTGCGCGATACCCTTCACGACGAAACCGGGCGATCGCAGTCGCTGGCTGAGTTAGCCTTCAATAAAACCCAGGGCAATCCTTTCTTTTTAACGCAGATGCTTGCCACCCTGCACGCCGAAAAGTTGCTGCAATTCGATTACAGTGCGGGACGATGGCAGTGGGACATCAAGCAAATTCAAGCCGTAGGCATCACCGATTACAATGTTGTCGAGCTGATTGCCAGAAATATCCAAAAACTGCCGGAAGAAACTCAGCAAGCTTTAAAATTAGCCGCCTGTATTGGCGACAAGTTTAATTTAGATGTCCTCGCCATTGTCAGTGAAAAATCCCAGCCAGAAACGGCAGCCGATCTGTGGGATGCCCTGCAAGCCGGTCTAGTTCTGCCCCTATCGGACACTTACAAAATTCCGCTCGTTCTAGACGATTCAGTACAGGTAGCGGTGCCGGTCGAATCGTTAAAAATTCGCTACAAATTTTTGCACGATCGCGTTCAGCAAGCCGCTTATTCTCTAATTCCAGAGGACGGAAAAAAAGAAACCCACTTAAAAATTGGCAAACTGCTGCTGAAGAACACGCCCGATTCGGAACTCGAAGAAAATATCTTTGAAATTGCCAACCAACTTAATGTCGGCGTTGACTTGCTCGCCGAGCCAACCGAAAAATACGAACTAGCCCGATTAAATCTGACAGCCGCTCGCAAAGCCAAGACAGCGGCGGCTTACGAACCCGCCCTGCGATATTTAATCGTAGCGCTAGGGCTGCTCTCAGAGGACAGTTGGGAAACCCACTACGATCTGACCCTCAACATCTACGTCGAAGCCGTAGAAATAAAATACTTAAATACGAACTTCGAGCGGGCAAAAGCTCTCTCTGAAATTGTTTTAGCCAAAGCAAAAACTCTCCTCGAAAAAGTCAATGTTTATGACAAGCAGATTCAGTTTTATACCGCTCAAAATAAAATGCAAGATGCGGTAGATGCCGCCCTGCCCGTTTTGGAAATGCTGGGAGTCTCGCTGCCTAGAAATCCGAGTAAAGAAATCGTGGCAGCAGAAGCTCACAACACAAAATTAAACTGGTCAAATCAGCGAATTGAAGATTTAGCCGAGCTGCCGGAAATGACCGATCCCTACAAACTAGCAGCCCTGCGGATCTTAAATACTACCCTAGCTCCCGCTTATATTGTCGCTCCCGACCTGCTGCCATTGGTTATCTTTACAATGGTCAACCTCTGCATCAAATATGGCAACTCTTCCCTGGGGACTGTCGGGTATGCTTATTATGGTATGCTCCTGTGTGGGGCATTGGGTGACATCGATTCGGGCTATCAATTCGGTCAATTAGCCGTCACCCTCGTGGAGCGATTTCATGCCAGAGAAATTACGGCAAAAGTAGGGGTCATGTTCCATGCCTTTGTCAAGCACTGGAAGAAGCATCCGAGAGAAAGCCTGGAAAAGTTTGTCGAGGCGGTTCAAATTGGCTTTGAAGTAGGAGATATCGAATATGCTTGCTACAATGCCATGCAATATTCTACCTACTCCCTATTCAGCGGAGAGCATTTAGAAGGGGTGGCGCAAAAGCAGGGCAACTATTTGGAGATTTTGCGGAAAGCCAAACAGGACTTTCAAAGACTTTATACAAGCCTCTCACACCAAGTTGTTTTAAACTTGCAAGGAGCAGCGCTGGGCAAAAACCACTTAGCCGGCCCAGTTTTTAATGAAGACGAGTTGCTGCCAAACTTAATCCAATCCAATAATGCCATGTTGGTTTGTTTGGCGTTCTTCTCAAAATCCTACCTCTGCTACCTATTTAAAGATTACGCTCAATCTATAGAGTGTGCCAAATTATCGGCAAACTACATAGAAGCGGCTGTGGGTCACATGACGGGAACCGCCCACAATTTCTACTATTCCCTTGCCCTCCTCGCTCGGGTTTCGGCGGTTTCGGATGAAGAACGAGCAGGCTATCTGAATGAAGTTAAATTGAATCAGAAGCGACTCAAGGAATGGGCGAGTCACGCTCCTGAAAACTATCAGCACAAGTACGATTTAGTAGAGGCAGAAAAAGCGCGGGTGCTGGGGCGGACGTTTGCCGCAATGGAGTATTATGACCGAGCCATCCAAGGAGCCAAAGACGCCGGCTACATTCAGGAAGAAGCTTTGGCGGCGGAACTAGCAGCCGAATTTTATCTCTCGCGCGGCAGGGAGAAACTCGCTCAGGTTTATCTAACTGACGCCTACTATGCCTACATTCGCTGGGGAGCGACTGCCAAAGTCAGAGACTTGGAGGAACGATATCCCCAGATATTGCAGCAGGTCTCGAAGCGCGAAAGCGCCAGTAACGAAATGAATGGCGCGATGAATGGCGCGATGAATGGCGCGATGAATGGCGCGATGAATGGCGCAAACTATACGACTTTATTAGGCTCCTCAGCGCTAGATTTGGCCACAGTAATGAAAGCCTCGCAAGCCATCTCTTCGGAAATCGTTCTCGACAAACTGCTAGAGAAGCTCATGCAGATTCTGCTCGAAAATGCCGGGGCGCAGAAAGGGTTCCTGCTTTTAGAAAAAAACGGAAAATTAGTGCTAGCGGCTGAGGGGAGCGTCGAGAAAGGGAATATCGGCTTGCTGCCTTCCGTGTCGATCGAAACCAGCCAGCATCTACCCGTTGCGATCGTCAATTATGTAGAAAGAACCCAGAAAAGTGTCGTTTTAAACGATGCCGCTCGCGAGGGAATGTTTGCCACAGACCCCTATATCGCCAACAACCAGCCGAAATCCCTCTTGTGCGCTCCCATCGTTCATCAAGGCAAACTTGCCGGCATTCTTTACCTGGAAAATAATCTAATCGTCGGCGCATTTACCGCCGATCGCCTGGAAGTTTTGCGGCTGCTTTCCGGGCAGGCTGCTATCTCCCTAGAACTCGCGCAGGCAGTGAACGACGTGCAGGATACGGTGGCTTATTTGCGGGCGATTATCAACAATATCGCCGACGGCTTGCTCGTGACAGACGCGCGCGGCAAAATTTCCCAGCTCAACCCTGCTCTGTTAAATATGTTTGACCTCCCTGGTTGCAATTTGACGGGGCAAGATTGCCAGGATGCCTTTAACAGCGATCTGGCGAAACTGGCAGCCCAAACGCTGGAATACCCCAATGAAATTTTGACGGCAGAGATAGAATTAGCCGAGGGCAAGATTGGCAAAGCCGTTGCAGCCGCCATTTCAAAAGGCGCTTCTCCAGCCGACAAGGCGATCGCAGAGTTTCTCGGTTCAGTGATCGTCATCCGCGATATCACCGCCGAGAAAGAAGTCGATCGCATGAAGACGGACTTTATCTCAACCGTTTCTCACGAACTGCGCACGCCGCTAACCTCAGTGCTGGGATTTGCCAAAATTATTAAGAAAAAACTGGAAGATGGCGTTTTTCCCACGCTCCCGGCTGAGGAGAAAAAAGCCCAAAAGAATGCAAAGCAGGTGGGAGAAAATATCAATATCATTATCTCCGAGGGCGAGCGGCTGACATCCCTGATTAATGACGTGCTGGATATTGCCAAGATGGAAGCTGGGAAGGTCGAGTGGCATTTTCAGCCCGTGAAAGTGGGAGAGATTATTCAGCGGGCGATCGCAGCCACCTCTGCCCTCTTTGACTCCAGCGGGCTAAAACTCATCCAAGATATCGAACCCGACTTGCCGGAAGTCGTCGCCGATCCCGATCGCTTGCTCCAAGTCGTCATCAATCTCATTTCCAATGCCGTCAAATTCACAGAAAAAGGCTCGTGTACTCTCAGAGCCAGACTGCACGCTGAAGAAATTACCGTCAGCGTCATCGATACCGGCATCGGCATCGCCCCGGGCGATCGCGCCAAAGTGTTTGAGAAATTCAAGCAAGTCGGCGAAGTGATGACCGACAAACCAAAAGGAACCGGGTTGGGGCTGCCCATCTCCAAGCAGATTGTCGAACATCACGGCGGCAAAATTTGGGTAGAAAGCGCGCTCGGCGAGGGGAGCACCTTTTCCTTCTCCCTGCCCCTGAGTTCGAGCGCCGCTGCTGAACTCGAAAAAATGGATATCGATATTTTAGTCCGGCAACTGAAAGAACACGTTGTCACGACTGCCCCCGCCGAATCCGAGTATCGCAAAACCATTCTCGTTGTCGATGACGATGCCCACATTCGGGAGCTTCTCCGACAAGAGCTAGAAGCCTGCGGCTATGAAGTCAAAGAAGCTAAAGATGGGATGGATGCCATTACTCAAGTGAAAATTGCCAAGCCCGATCTGATTCTCTTGGACGTGATGATGCCGCAGATCAACGGCTTTGACGTGGCAGCAGTCCTGAAAAATGACCCCGATACCGCAACGATCCCCATCATCATTTTGTCCATCATCGAGGACAAACAGAGGGGCTATCGGCTGGGTATTGACCGATACTTTAGCAAGCCGATTAATACAGAAGCCCTGCTGAAAGATATCGGGTTGCTGATCTCTAACGGAACCTCCAAGAAGAAAGTGCTGGTCGTCGATGAAGATGCCTCTACCTTGAAAATTTTATCTGAGGTTTTGCAGGCAAAGGGATACAGCGTTGTTGAGGCATCGAATGGCCCCGATTGCATCGAAAAAGCCATCTCCGTACAGCCTGACATGATTATTGTGGATTCGGTGTTTTCGCAGCAGCACGATATCGTCAAAACCTTGCGATTTGAAAAGGGGCTGGAAAATGTTTTTTTTCTCTTGCTAGGGGACGAGCAAGGCGATCGCCTTGAATGAGTTATTCTCGTCTCCGGGGCGCGGCTGCCTCGCCCTTTAGGGAGCATTTCAGCTTGGCAACTATCCCTTGAAGGGCGAAGCATTCGCGTTTGCATATCTGCGACTAACCGAGAGATTATTTGCGCGAATGCTTCGCCCCTACACTTCGCCCTGACGCAAATGAGATACTCCCCTTTATGCCAGATATGAGATATAATTTATAATCCAAACTTTCTAGGTAGAGCGCTCATGTCGAAAAAAATATTGATTGTCGATGACGAACCTCACATCCGCATCCTCATGGAACAAACCCTTGAGGAACTGGAAGACGAGGGCGTGGAATTGCTGACGGAAAATAACGGCGAGGACGCGCTGGAGACGATTCAGGCAGAAAAGCCAGAATTAGTATTTCTGGACGTAATGATGCCGAAAATGAACGGATTCGAGGTTTGCAATGCGGTCAAAAACGAATTAAAAATTAAAGGTGTTTATATTATCATGCTGACGGCAAAAGGTCAAGAGTTTGACAAGCAAAAAGGCAAGGAAGTGGGGGCCGATTTGTACATGACTAAGCCTTTTGACCCGGATGAAATTTTGGAAAAATCTAAAGAGATTCTGGGAATAGAATCGTAAAATTTTTTAGGGGGCGTTCCTTGGAGAACGCCCCCTACCAGAAGCTAGCTGTGGATTCTCGGTTCGGGATGGAGGGTTGCCAGCAAATTACTTTCCGCGATCGCCAATTCTTCCAGCCGCTCCGCCCCAACCTTGGCATCGCAGTAGGTATTTGCCAGCAGCCAATACGCGCCGTAGTGACGCGCCTCAGACGCCATCAAGCCGCGATAAAATTTCGCCAGTTCTGCATCGGGGCAGTGGGCGGCAAGAAGTCCGAGCCGTTCGTGGCTGCGCGCTTCTATCAACCCGCAAACGAGCAAAGTATCCAACAGCCGCGCCGGTTCGTCGCGGCGAATTAGCGCATTCAAACCCGCGCCGTAGGGGGGCGCTGCCAGGGGACCTAGGGGAATCCCCCGACGTTCTAAAATCTGGTTGACTTGCTCGAAGTGTTCCAGTTCTTCGCGAGCGATCGCCGTCAGCGATCGCACCAGCTTTGTATGCGCAGGGTAGCGGAACATCAAGTTTATTGCCACTCCTGCTGCTTTGCGCTCGCAGTGGGAGTGATCGAGCAAAATCGTGTCAAAGTTTGCGATCGCCATTTCCACCCACTCGGGTTTAGTGGGTTGCTTGAGAAATTTAATAGTGGGAATTGTAGGAGCCATGCACGGTTATAAAGTTTTTCTCAGTCCCGTCAGACAAGGAGCATCCCGATGGATGTAGGGGCGAAGCATTCGGGCGAACAATCTATCGGTTTTGACCGATAATCTACAATCAGAATGCTTCGCCCTCGGCGTTTTTTGCGCTGCGACAGGCGGGCAAAACCCTAAGCGCAGAATTTTTCCACGCAGCGGACAAAAATTTCCACTCCCATACCGAGAACAGTTTCGTCAAAGTCAAAGCGGGGGTGGTGGTGGGGATAGGCTAAATTTTGCGAGAGGTTTGCCGAACCCAGGAAGAAATAACAACCGGGTACTTCTTGCAGGAAAAACGCCATATCTTCGCCGCCCATCGTTTGACATTCGGGCACGATGCCGGCAGGAGTTTCTACCACGGATGACGCCGCCGATCGCACCAATTCGGCGATCGCCCGGTCGTTAATCACGGGCGGATACAGCCGCCAATAATTCAGATCGTAACTTGCGCCGTGACTCTTGCAGACGCCGGCAATAATTTCCTCAAGCCGTTGCGGCAGAAAATCCGCTAGTGCCGGGTTGAAATAGCGCACCGTGCCGCCTATACGCGCCGTATCGGCAATCACGTTTACCGCCGTGCCGGCGTGGATTTCCCCAACCGTCACCACTGCCGAATCGATGGGATTGACATTGCGAGCGACGATGGTTTGCAGGGCGTTGACGATTTGGGCGGCAACCAAAATCGAGTCAACCGTTTGGTGGGGCATCGCGCCGTGCCCGCCTTTGCCGAGAATCGTGCAGCGGAATCCTTCGGTTGCGGCCATCAAAGGGCCACTGCGGACGCCAACCGTACCGAGGGGAAGGTTGTTCCAGACGTGCAATCCCACGATCGCGTCGGCATCTGGATTTTTCAGCACCCCCGCTTCTATCATCGGCTTCGCGCCGCCGGGACCTTCTTCTGCGGGTTGGAAGATGATTTTCACCGTGCCGGCGAAGTGCTGGCGGTACTCCGAGAGATACCAGGCGGTGCCGAGGGCGATCGCGACGTGCCCGTCGTGCCCGCAGGCGTGCATCCGCCCGTCGTGCTGCGATCGGTAGGGCACCTCATTTTCTTCTTGAATGGGCAGGGCGTCCATGTCGGCGCGGATGGCCAAAACTGGCCCCGGTCTGCCGCCGGCGATCGTGGCGACAATCCCCGTCTGAGCGATGCCGGTTTGGTGGTCGATTCCCCATTCCCGCAACTTTTGCGAGATAAATTCAGCCGTCCAGTGTTCTTTAAAGCCGAGTTCCGGGCGCTGGTGCAATTGACGACGCCACTCGACTAAGCGAGGCTGCAAGGATTGAATCGCCGATCGCAGTTGGGAGAGATGGAGGGAAGCTGGGGTAATGGAGGGGGCGCTCATTGTATCGCTTTTTACAAAATTTTCTCTATTTTATCAAATTTAACATTTTTCTAAGGTAACTGCGCGTGCAAAAAGTAACATAATTTTGCAAATAGTCAAGAGGCGATCGCATTTCTACAAAAATCGCCACCGTTCTTATCATTAGCAGCGGCTTGACGGCAAATCTTCCGAAAGGGGGGATGCAGGAGCGATCGCATTTTGAGCCGACAGGTGCCTGCTGTTAGCAGTATCGGCACGCGCGAACCGCGCGATCAAAGCAGAAAATTTTAAGCTATATTAGAAGGATTAAAATCTATAGACTAGCAATGACAACTCGACTCGATCAATTTTTCAAGACTGTCGTTCGGAAACTTTTCTCAGTAGACACAGTAAAAGGTGGCGCAGAGGGCATTAAGGCAGTTTTAGATCTAGCGAAAGCGCTAAAAGAACAAGGCCCAAAAATTGACGAAATTAAGCCAGTCGTAGGGCAACTTTCTTCGCTTCTGGATGTATTAAATTCTCCATTATCACAAATTGTAGGGGCTGGAGTGCCATTTTTGCCCCTCGGAGTTGTCTTACTGAAAGTTTACCTAGACAAAACCAAGCAGGAGCCAACGCGGGAACAGTGCGTGGCGCTTGTGAGTCAGGCAGCCTATCTGGAAAGCTTGCAGAAAATTTTGGCACGACCTGAAAATAAGACTCTGTTGGAGCAAATCGGTCAAACGCCTGTTTCTCAAGAAGTGGAGCAGCAAATCGAGAAATTGGGAGAGTTTGAAATAGACGACGAAGAAGCGAAAAAAGCTGTTGTCTGCTTCCGCGAATCTAAATTAGCAGAAGCTTTTGGCAAAGTGCTGTCAGCCCGATTGCAACAAGCTGGGCTAGATGAACCTGAAGCTAAGATTCTTACAGAGCGCGTAGCGTGGACTACTCACCGCTATATGAATCAAGCTTGGGCAGAATCGGCGGATGCCATCAAGCATCTGGGGCAACCGTCTTTCGATGAGTGGCGCAAGGAACTGGAGAAATATCATAGCATCGATCGCTATCTAGAGGAGCAGATTGCCGACAAACCGGAGGACAAGGTATTTGCCGAACGCTTCTCCTTCAGGGAAATCTATGTGCCGCTGAAAGCCCAGTCGGTGGATAAAAATGGCCAATTGGATGAAAAGGCAAAACCCGTTGATTTAGAGACTTGGGCAAAGTCGGTACTGCAAGACCCCCAGAAACAGGATCGGGTGATGTTTGTCCAAGGAGGGCCAGGTCGAGGTAAAAGCGTATTTTGTCGGATGTTTGCCGACTGGGTGCGGCGCGAGTTGCATCCGATTTGGACGCCGATTTTAATTCGCTTGCGGGATATCAGGACATTTGAAAAAAGTTTTGAGAATACTCTCAGAGCAGCCGTTAACACGGATTTTGTAAAGAGCGATTTCGGCTGGCTGACGGATCGGAATACGCGATATTTGTTCCTGCTGGATGGCTTCGATGAGTTGCTGATGGAGAGGCGAACCAGCAGCGGTTTAGAAGATTTTCTCAAGCAAGTAGGGCAATTTCAACGGGATTGCCAGCAGAGCAAAGAGATGGGGCATCGGGTTTTAATTACCGGGCGATCGCTCGCCTTGCAGAGCATCGAGCGGCTGATGCCATCCAATCTAGAGCGGGTACAAATCCTGCCAATGGATGAGGAACTCCAGTCCCAGTGGTTTGGCAAATGGACAACCCTAGTCGGCACAGAAAAAGCCTTAGCGTTTCGGCAATTTTTGCAAGACGAACGCTGTCCGGAGCGCGTGCGAGAATTGGCACATGAGCCGCTATTACTTTATTTGTTAGCCGTCATGCACCGGAATGGGGAAATCAAGGTTGAAGATTTTGAGGGCGCGAGCGGCACGAGAGCTAAAATCTTGATTTATCAGAAGTCATTGGATGGGGTACTCACCGAGCAGCGCTCTAAAGAAGACAATCTCGATATAACGGGACAAAACACGGAGGATTTGCGGCGCATCCTTACTGAAGCCGGGTTGTGTGTGGTGCAGTCAGGTGGAGAGTGTGCTTCAGTTGCAATGATTGAGGAACGCCTGAAGGGAGATAACAGCGCTAAAAAGCTACTTGAGGAAGCACAAAAACACCTGGGCGAAAATCCTTTGAGAAATGCCTTAGCAGCTTTTTACCTGCAAACAGGCAGCAAGGAAGGTTCAGTAGAGTTTGCCCACAAGAGTTTCGGCGAGTTTTTATGTGCCGAACGGCTGAAAGAAAGTCTGGAAGACTGGACAGAACTGCGCCGGAAGGGAAAGGGATTCAACATCGCTGATGACAGGCTGGCTGAGGAGATTTACGATTTGCTCGGCTACGGCGGGCTGACGCGAGAGATTGTGGAATATTTGATGGCGTTGCTAGACGCCATCACTAACTTTCCAACCGTGGATCTGTTCCAGCGTTTGGAAGATTTCTATCTCCGTTGGTGCGAGGGGGAGTTCATTGACGCGCCGCCCGCAACCCTCCCTCAGAAAACAATGCAGCAGTTGCAAAAGCAAGGAATCGAGTTGGGGCAGAGGCAGGTAGATATCTATGCGGGGCTGAATGTGACGATCTTGCTGCTGGAGTTGCACCGCTATGCCCAATCAAAGGACGATCTGAAAAATAAAATTGCCTTCTATCCCTGCGGTCAAAAGGACACGGACAGTTTTGATAGCGATCGATTGCTTCGCATCATCGGCTACAGCAATTGTATAGGTTTGGCTGGCTTTCTACAGATAGTTGGGAAATTCCTCAGTCGCGCAAACTTCAGTGGCGCAAACCTCCGTGGCGCAGACCTCAATGGCGCACTCTTGTTTAACGCAGACCTCAGTGGCGCAGACCTCAGTGGCGCAGACCTCAGTGGCGCATTCTTGTTTGACGCAGACCTTCGTGATGCACGCCTCAATGGCGCAGACCTCAGTGGCGCATACCTCATTCGCGCATACCTCATTCGTGCAATCCTTACCGACGCAGATCTTCGTGATGCACGCTTCATTGGCGCAGACCTCAGTGGCGCAGACCTCAGTGGCGCATACCTCAATGGTGCAGATATTCGTGGCGCAGACCTCACTGGCGCAGACCTCAGTGGCGCAGACTTCAGTGGCGCAGACCTCAGCAACGCAAACCTCCGTGGCGCAGACCTCCGTGGCGCAGACCTCGAAAATATTTTCTGGGATGAGCATACAAAGTGGGAGGGTGTGGACGGGTTGGAGATAGCAAAAAATGTGCCAGATGCCCTAAAGCAACAGCTCGGACTGGGGTAAAGCTATTTTTGTTCTAAGTTCGGACGATGGAGTTCTGAACTCTTTAGAAACCCGGCTTCTTCAAGAAGCCGGGTTTCTGGGCGTTGTTAAATTACGTTATTTGTACTAACTTACTTGTCTTATCCGTCAGGTAAACTGTAGGGATGCTCCCAGTTCCACGGTCAATCTGCGCGCAGTCATCTTTTACCGCTTCCCAGGGAAAAACATAGCTTTATTATCACTCAAAGTTTCCCGAATCGCAGTTCTGCTCTCTTTTCCTCGCGATCGCACCCTTTAAAAACGCGATCGCCTCCTTCAAAGGCGCGATCGCGCGTTCTCATCCTCTATATTTAGGCTGCCGCCGCCGCCAACCTCCGCGATCGCAGCAATTCTCGCGATTCTTGCTTGACGCGACCCTCCATCGCTTCCGCCTGCAAAGCCATAAATGCTTTAAAGTCTTCTATGTCATATTTGGTCATCTGCAAAAGCTGGCGCAGCTCTTCCTCAGCTTCAACCGTCAGATAGCCTGACGCCAATGTTTCGCGGACAATTGTACGGATTAAACTCATAGTTCTGGCCCCTGACACCCTATTTTCTCAAGCGTTGCCCCTGAAGACTCAGGCTTTTTAAGAATTGTTTCACAATATCTGAGTTACAGGCGCAATCTATGTCTCGGGCAAGAAATACCAGCGCTGCGGCTACGCCCTGCGTCAGAGAGGGGCGATCGCTTTTTCTGTCTCACATTAGTCCTTTTTTATCACTTTAGTATTATTGCTTTTTTGGCCCCTTTCCCCTGCCAAGGCTCGAAATCGAGAAACCCGGTTTTTCCAAAAAACCGGGTTTCTGGGGCTGGTTGGTTTTATACAATTCCTGCTTTCTGGCGCGAGATCGTCCAGAACGAAAGCGCTCTAAGCACTAACTTTTTTTTATAAATTTTGCCAGCCTATTATTTTGTTTTTAGAACTGGGGTTATATTTTTACTGACCGTGTAAAATAAAAACATCATTGAAAGACAAAATCAATCTAAAATTATCCGACGAGCCAATTTTATTGAATTCTCTTTTTAAGAGCGGCGCAGGGCGACAAACAATTCTACCGTGAAAGTAGGCTGTTTTGACCTTTGACTGGCGATCGTCCCTATTTTATAAATATGACCGTAGCGGCTTTTGCCTTGGCGGGCAAGATTCTCCTGCAACCCGAAAAATTATCTATGCGAATGCGAAAACCCTTACAAAAGTGGGATATTCCCTTTTGACCGATCGCGCAGGCTATCATTCAACCAGCTAGATATTTCAGGTTAACTCTATTTTTACCGGAACTATTTACAAAATATAGAAAGAACTCTGTATACTTGCTTACGGCTTCTAAAAACGTTTGGGAAAATAGGGTACGAGCTATGGCGATCGCAGAAACCATCGGAATTAGTTTAGGAGCCGCTGCTCTACTGCTGGGGGCAGCGGGATTAGCGCTAGAACTCCAGTACCGGCGGCGTCCCGGCAATGACCTGGAAGTGACCCCCGGCGAGTGGAAACTGGAAATTCCCGAAACCAACCGCTACCTCTTGGTGGGCGAAATGGAATTCCGCAACCGCACCCGCCGTTTGGAAATCATGCTACCGCAAGTGAGCGCGGATCTTACCCTGCTCTCAAAAGGCAGCCTGGAAGGCGTCACCCACCGCACTCAGGTGCTTCCCCTGCACGCAGACGCGCCAGCGCGGGAGGACGGATACTGGTTCGGCTACATTGTCAAAACCGCCAAAAAAACGCGGGCCAAAATTGCTGTGGAAATTCAGGGGCCAGACCTCAGCCAATTGCAGACGGCTTGGATTCGGGTTAATTACCTGACTTATGGCCCAGAAGGGCGCATTCCCAAGACCGCTCACGCGATCGTGCCGCTGCAATATCCCGATCCGAACGCGCAACCCAAATGGCGATCGAGCCCCTCTGGGGACGTGCTGCCGATCAAAACCCACTTGCTCACCCATCTCGACACTCCCTCGGAAGTCGTCAAGCGCTACGTCCTCCCCCACGCCCAAAAAGGCGATATCGTCACGATTGCGGAATCGCCCGTGGCTATCATGCAGGATCGCTTCACCGACCCGGCAACCATCAAACCGGGATTTGTGGCTAAGCGCCTCTGCTATTACTTCATGCCTACTTCGAGTTTGGCGACGGCGTGCGGGATGCAGAGCTTGGTCAATATCGTTGGCCCTTGGCGGGTGGTGTTTGCCTTTGTCGTCGGAGCGATCGCCAAAGCCATCTTGCGCCGCCCCGGCGTCTTCTACGAACTCGCCGGCGAACAAGCGCGGCTGATTGACGACGTGACGGGCACTCTGCCCCCTTACGACCAATTTATCGTCCTCGGCCCCGAAAATCCTCAAAAAGTCGTAGAGGAAATTCAGCGCAATACGGGAATCTCTGCCGCCATTGTAGACGTGAACGACTTGAAAGCAGTTAAGATATTGGCAGCAACTGCTGACGTGTCCCCGGCTGTTCTCGAGCAAGCCTTGAGAAACAATCCCGCTGGCAATGCCGACGAGCAAACCCCGGTGGTATTGATTCGACCCAAATCCCAGGGCTAGTCAGACAGCTACAGCGCTCCCGTGAGACGCTTCCCGCGTCCTCAACCGAAAGCGCCTCCGTCAAAGCAGCCTCTCCGATTGCCATAGCGAGAAATCCCGATCCTGAAAAGGCCGGGAGTGAAAAGTGAGGGAAAAAGCGAGAAAACACGTCAAACGTTTTTCGCTTGGAGAAAGTCTCACATGTCACCCGATCGCGCGACAATTGGAGCGGTTGCGAATCGCTCCTACAAGGGTTTGGCCATGTTTTTGGCTTGTAGGGGAAAAGGGGCTGCGGCGAGTTGCCCGCACCAAAAACCAGGCGAACTGTCGTTTACATGGAGTACACGGCTTCCCCAAATCCCAGAGGCAGGCATCGGGAAAGATTCTCGATCGCAGGTCGTCCTCAATACGAAAGGGAAATTCCGCCGCGTAAAAGGTTTAGATGGCTCCTGTCTCGCCCCAGAACCCCAATACCGTTATCCGCCCCGTCCAATATCGGGATCTGGAAGCGATCGAAAAACGCTTCGCAGAGGCATTAGAGGCGGAAACCCGCAGTCATTCGACTGACAGTTGCCGGCAACT
This sequence comes from uncultured bacterium, assembly GCA_964405435.1. Lineage (GTDB taxonomy): Bacteria > Cyanobacteriota > Cyanobacteriia > Cyanobacteriales > Oscillatoriaceae > DVEG01. Next base: position 1,885 of record CAYOOD010000058.1, on the reverse strand, counting down.
GGCCCACGTTCGGCGCTGGTACGGCTTGCTGAAGCTGCTCAGCCTGTTTCCCAATCCTTACCAATACCTCTTTTGCAGCCACGTCGCGGAGCAGGATGGCCTTGTGCGGGGCATGATTCAGATATCGCCGTTCAACCGCACCCGCAGCACCTGGCGCGTCGATCGCGTCTTGGTCGATGAAGCCGCCTCCACTCAGGGGATCGGCTCGGTACTGCTGCGGCACTGTCTGGAAGTCATCTGGGAAGCCCGCACTTGGCTGCTGGAAGTCAACGTCAGCGATAAAGATTCCTTGGCCCTGTTCCGGCAAAATGGGTTTCAGCCCCTCGCCCAGATGACCTACTGGGCGATCGCTCCGGAAAAACAACAGCAACTCGCCGAGCGCGAACCCGACTTGCCCAACCTGCTGCCCGTCAGCAACGCCGACGCCCAACTCCTCTGCCAGTTGGACACTGCCGCCATGCCGCCCCTGCTCAGGCAAGTCTTCGACCGCCACATCCAAGACTTTCAAAGCAGCTTGCTCAGCGCGATCGTCGAAGGCGTCAAGCAGTGGCTCACCCGCACCGAAGTCGTGAGCGGTTACGTCTTTGAACCGCAGCGCAAAGCGGCGATCGGCTATTTTCAAATGCAATTGAGCCGCGACGGCAAAACACCCCACACGGCTCAGCTCACCGTCCACCCCGCCTATACCTGGCTTTACCCAGAGCTGCTGTCCCAGATGGCCCGCATCGCTCAGGACCTGCCGCCCCAAACCTTACAGCTCGCTTCGGCAGACTACCAGCCCGAACGCGAAGAGTATTTGGAGCAAATCGGAGCCCAAAGAATCGAACACACCCTGTTGATGTCTCGTTCCGTCTGGCACAAGCTGCGGGAATCCAGGCTCGGAGCTCTGGAAGCCCTGCAACTGTCTGACGTCCTCAGCAGCTTTCAGCCAGCGCGCAAGCCAGTCCCCGGGCGGATGTCTTCCTGGCTGCATTCCATGCACAGTCAGTCCCAATCTGAAATCAACCCCCGCCAGCGCCCTCAGTCAGATAGCTGCGCGCCCTCCGCTGCCGCGAACAACGGACACCTGCCCGCAGACGGCTCCCAAACCGCCGATAGCTGAGAGCAGGAGGCTGGAGAATGCAAAGAATTTCCGCCCTGGGGTTGGATGTCGGCAGCAAGCGCATCGGGGTAGCCGGGTGCGACGGCACCGGGCTGATTGCCAGCGGGCTGACAACCCTGTTTCGCAGTTCGTTCGACCAGACCGTGGCCCAACTCCGCCAAGTCGTCGAAGAAAGGCAAGTGCAAGTCTTAGTCGTCGGGTTGCCGTATTCGATGAATGGCGAATTGGGGTTTCAAGCTCGCCAAGTCCAAAAATTTGCCGCCAGACTGAGCAGCGCCCTGGGGCTGCCCGTGGAATATGTGGACGAGCGGCTGACATCCGTGCAGGCAGAACAATTGTTAGTCGCGCAGAAGCGATCGCCCTCTCGCAACAAAGCACTCGTCGATCGCGCCGCCGCTTCCCTGATTTTGCAGCAATGGTTGGACGATCGCCGACAGGCGCAAGGAAAAAATACACTGCCGTGATATTCTGGTGAGTGCAATTGGCGCTTGCCCGAGGGCACGTCGCTCAAACGTCCAGTAACATCAAGCGTCCGGCGGAGCTCGCTGGAGCTTTTTAAGTCCCCTTGGGGACAGCCCCTGACTTGTACCATACCGCTATGTTCTCATCCCAATCGCCAAAAGAAAACGGGCGTCCCCACGTCGAAACCGTCACCCTGACGGACGAAGCAGGGCGATCGCTCGCGTGTTCCATCGAGCATACTTTCGAGATTGACGGGCAGGAATACGTTTTATACTAAGTTGGCTAAGATAGTATTATACTATTAGAGAAAAACATCAGGAG
>CAYOOD010000057.1:0-49894 GCA_964405435.1 uncultured bacterium | reverse complement strand
TCCGGGATATATAAAAAAATGTAACAATACTAAGTTAGCCAACTTGGTATCACTTCTCTTCTCTCGCACGTCGTGCGGTTTGCCGTTCGCCCTATTCCTGCGGCGGCTCTAGTTTGCTTTCCAGTCGCTTCGCTACAAATAGCAACATTCCATAAACAATCAGGGTTTCTCCGATTAGCTCGAACAATTCCTCAAAAGCCACCCGCGATTTTTCTTCAAACATTCTCGCGAATTCTCCCCGATTGAGAAACTGTATAAAGAGGGGTTTTAAGAATATTCCGTTGACAATACCCGAACAAAACCCGCCCAGGGCAAAAACAACCATTCCCAGCACTCCAAAAAATGTTTCTTGGCGGTAAAAATGCCAGAGAGCGATAAAGTCACGGTAAAATAAAACAGGAGGCAGCAGGAAAAGCACGATATAAATCGGTATCCAGCCATACTCGCCCAATACAGGCAACAGATTGCGAAGTTGCAGGTGTATTTTGAAAACCTCGTCAACAGAGCCGTACAGCAACAAAACGGCGATGCCCAGCATGAAAGAGCGCGAGGGCGGCAGGGAAGAAGTGCGATCGAGAATAAAAAATAACAGGGCTGTAAATCCAATTGTAAAAAGTAGAAGCGCTTGCAATAAAGATGGGATTGTCATTTGCCCGTTCATGTCAAACGGGTGATAGGGTTTGCCGTTCAGCAAGATGCTGCCCAGATAAATCGGAACAATTAAAATTTCCAAGGGAATTAAATAAACGAGCAAGTAGCGACTCGCTCGTTTAATCATGTTGGCGTCGAGTTTCATGGATGGAAATACTCGTAAATTTGCTGGGCCAAGCGCGGGCCAATTCCCGGAGCTTCAGCGATTTGTTCGGGGGTGGCAATCCGAATATAGTCGATGGAGCGAAAATGCGCCAGTAATTGTTTTTGCCGCTGGAACCCCAACCCGGGTATTTCATCTAAGCGCGATCGCCGCAATTTGTCGCTGCGCTGCTGGCGGTGGAAACTGACGGCAAATCGGTGCGCTTCATCCCGCAACCGGCGCAGCAGTTGTACCCCCGGCTGTTCTGCATCGGTATCGAGGGGCAGCGATTCGCCGGGAAGAAAGATTTCCTCGCGCTGTTTTGCCAAACTGACAACGCGCAATTCTTCGAGTAAATTCATTTCTTGCAAAACGGCAACGACGGCTGAGAGCTGCCCTTTGCCGCCATCTATCATAACTAAATCCGGCCAATCTGGATTGCCGGCGCGTTCTAAATTCGGATCTTCGGCATACTTGCGGAAGCGCCGCCCGATGACTTCGGCAAGGCTGGCGAAGTCGTCAGAGTGCCCGGAAGTGACGGTGGGATTTTTAATTTTATAGTGGCGGTAGTGCTGTTTGGCAGGCAAGCCATCAACAAAGACTACTTGAGAGGCAACGGCGTTGGAGCCCTGTATGTGGGAAATGTCATATCCTTCCAGGCGGCGGGGTACGTCGGGCAAGTCGAGGATTTCGGCTAAGTCTTGCAGGGATTGGGCGTTGCGATCGCTCATTTTCTGCATTCGCGCCAGTTCGTATTCTGCGTTGCGCTCTACCATCTCAATTAACTCTGCCTTGGTTTGCCGCTGCGGTGCGAGGATGGCAACTTTTCGCCCTTTGCGCTGCGAGAGCCAATCCGCCAGCATCTCCCCGTCTGGCAGCTCGTGCTGCACCAAAATTTCCGCCGGAATCTCTACCGATTCCACGGTTTGATAGTGTTCCTCCAAAACTCGCTGCAAAATCGCTCCGAGTTCTATTTGCGCAGAAGAAGAAAGCGCCACAGCGGGAACTTCGGCGACAAATCCCAACCGTCCTACCAACTGACCGGCGCGAATTTGAAATAACTGGATGCAGGCTCTTTGAGCGTCAGCCGCTAAAGCGATCGCGTCTCGCGATACGGTATCGTTGGGAAGAGAAACTTTTTGACCGGCATTGAGAGACTCCAGCGCCGCAATGCGATCGCGAATTTGCGCCGCCTGCTCGAAGTTCAGCGCCTCTGCTGCCGCCTGCATTTGTTGTGTTAAAATATCCGCGAGTTCCTGAGTGCGCCCTTGGAAAACCATCGCCACTTTCTGTACTGTTTTGCGATATTCTTCTGGGGAAATGAGCATCTGACAAACGCCCGGACAGCGCCCGATATCGTAATTTAAGCAAGGTCGATCTTTAAATAACGGCTGCGGGCGCTGGCGCAGGGGGAAAATTCGCTTCACGAGGTGCAGGGTGTTTCGCAACACGCGCACGTCAACGTAAGGGCCATAATATCGGTCTTTTTCATTCCCCAGTTTGCGCTTGCGGGTGATGAAAATGCGCGGGTATTCTTCCGACCAAGTAATGCAGAGATAGGGATATTTTTTGTCATCTTTGAGCAGCACGTTAAAATACGGTTGGTGCTGCTTGACAAGATTGGCTTCAAGTGCTAGCGATTCGGCTTCCGTGTCGGTGACGATAAACTCGATTTCCGCCACCTGCTGCACCATCAGGGCGATGCGGGGGCTGAGAGTTTGCGACTCGCGGAAATAGGAACGGACGCGCGATCGCAATTTTTTGGACTTGCCGATATACAGGATGCGATCGCTCGCGTCGCGCATCAAATACACCCCCGGTTCTGGCGGGATTTCCTTGAGGCGGCTTTCCAGGCGATCGGGCTCTTTAATTAGCGGTTGGATTTTCGCGGATGCTGTCACGGATGCCGTTAAAAAGGTAAAGGGGAAAATGTCTTATTTTGTGTATTTTTATTGTAGCTTTTTAATTTTTCACTGTCAGCGCGCGGGACAGAAGGGGCAAAGTGGCCCATTTTTTCTCTAGGCGATCGCGCGCCTGACGTGTTATGCTGTGGGTCGTGTCTGAGAAATAGGGCGTGTTCTAAACCGCTTGCGACACAAAGGGCGCAGAGGGAGGGAAAGAAAAGAATTTTTTGGGTTGGCTAATGTAAACTTCTTGGGCAGCAGGCGCGCGATCGCGCGCCTGACGTGTTATGCTGTTTTTAGATAGCGGGGTTAGCGAGACTTCGTGAGGTAGCACGCCAGATAAGCAAGGGAGCGGGTATGAGCAAAGAATTAGATGAGACTGCCTCGCTAGAAATGGGCGATCGCATTAAGAGTCATTCTGACAACTGCTTTCACAATGCTCGCAAAGCGGCTTTGCTAACCAAAGGGGCGAGCTACGTTCAAGGTTTTTTAGCGTTTGCGGGAGCGCCGTTTAAACCCGTCGAGCATAGCTGGATTGAGCTAGAAGACAAGATTATCGATCCGACACTGCCTCAGCTCAAAAAAAGCGCTGCTGAATTATATTATTTTGCCGCACAGCGCCTGAGCGTCAAGCAACTGAAAGCGATCGTAGAAGAATCGGAGGAAGATTATCCAGAAGACGATCCGCTGCCGGTTTACGGCGATCCGCCTTATGAATATTATGGCGATCTCATGCTGGGCGGCAGCGACTACAAAACAGCTTGGGAAGAGGCGGCAGAGAAGTGCCGGGAGTTGAATCGCCCGCAAAAGAATGAAGCCTCGAATGCAGTGAGTTCGCCTGAACCGTAAATAATCTGAAAAAAACTTTCACCTTTGTAGAAACCCAACCCACCCTTCAGAAACCCGGCTTCTTTAAGAAGCCGGGTTTCTTGCATCTACTTCATCTGACTGAAAAACGGCATATTTCAATTTAGCCAGATTGCGCCAAGGTTGATACATAAACATTCTGCAAGCGATTGATCGGCAATTTTTCCGATAGATTCAGGTTCCATTGCTTGAGGTGAGATTTCAACCAGTTCTCTTCAAAACCGCGAAGAGTCATGCGCTGCAAATAGTGGACGTCTTTAAAACAGTAGCGAACTTCCCCATACCACACTAAATCGTCTGCATCGACTAACTGACAGCTTATTTTCTGAAGGGTTGAATGGAGGCTTTCCCCTTTTTTCAACCAGGCGGGGTTAAACAGTTCCATCCCCAGCCAGCCGCCCGGTTTCAAATGTGCTGCTGCCTTTTCCAGTATTTTGTCTCGCTCAGTATCGCTGCAAATATTTAAAATCGGAGAAGAAATTAATACGCCGTCAAATTTCTCTTTTAAATATAAATCTTCAATTCGGCAATTAACCGTTTCAAAGTTCGGACAAACTTCTTTTGCAATCGTCAACATTTGCGGATCGGCATCGACGCCCACCACTTCATAACCCCGCCTGACTAGGGGAATAGAAATATAGCCAGTTCCGCACCCGAAGTCAAGCAGGCGGCAGGGTTGCGGGCACCGTGCAGCTAGGGTTTCCCAGGGCTCTACCTTGTCAGGATAGCCGAAGCGCCGGTACATTTGGGCGTAATTGGGATCGGGGGTTTCCAGGTTCTCAAAAACTTCTATAACCGCAACCATAGGTTTCTCCTGATAGAGTTCGCGTACCTGTCAGCTAACTCGTCGAGCTGACCCATTAAAAATATAACTCGTCTAGTTTAGCATAGCTTAATAATTTTGTCCCTGCGTTACAAGAACAGTTAAAGATCCGCAGCTTCCCGAACCTGTCTCCCCCAGAAAATCGGGCTTTCTGACAGGCGTGCAAGTCGCTGCTGGCTATATTCGCCGATCGCAGGAAAATTTCAAATCCCGACGCGCTTCTCGAACAAAATGTTATAAATGAGAGAGCGAGCCTGATGCGATCGCCTGCGTCACGCGGCGTCAGCAGGGGAGCCTGCCGATCTTTTGACGTGCCTCTTTTCAGTTTGCCCAATCAGGAGTTTGACCGTGGTTCAACTATCAGCGACTGCCCAGCTCGACAGTCCCCAAGAATGGGACTTATCAGATCTTTATCGGGGATTCGACGATCCCCGACTGGCGCAAGATATGGAAGCGCTGCAGCTCTCAGCGGCAGAGTTTCGCCAGACGTATCGCGGCAGAGTAGCGGAACTGAGTGCTGAAGAAATCGCGAACTGCCTTGCTCAGTTGGAGGCGATCGCTCAAAAATCCGGCTACCTCTACGCTTTCCCCTCCCTCGTCTTCTCTGCCGACACCCGCAACACCGAAGCCAAACAGTTTCTCGACAAGGTAATGGAAGCCCTCACCGCCATCGAGAACCAGCTCCTATTTTTCGACCTCGAACTCAAACAGCTCGACGCCGAAAAATTCGCCGAATTGCAAGCAAGAGCCGCACTCGCCAATTATAGCCACTACCTGCACCGCATCGCCGAATTGCGCCCCTACAAGCTGCCCGAAGAAGTCGAGCAAACCCGCAACCAAGACAACCTCACCGGGCGACAAGCCTTCATTCAACTGCGATCGGTTCACCTGGGCGAACAAGAATACTCCACCGTCACCTCCTCAGACGGCAAAACCGCCAGCACCGAAGCCGAACTGGGTGCCCTGCTGTTTCACCCTTCGGCTGAAACGCGCTACCACGCCTACACCTCCGTGCGGCAAGTGCTGCGGCAGCACAACTCCCTCTATGGCTTTATCCTCAACACGATTTGTCAAGATCACCGCATGGAAAGCCAGATGCGGAGCTACCCCTCCACCTTGCACAAACAATTGTTAGCGGATGAAGTCTCCGAGCCGGTTTTCCGCGCTATTATGGAAGGCACCGGCAGCCGCTTTGATTTGTTCCAGCGCTACTACCGCCTCAAGAGTGAAGCGCTGGGGCAGAAAATTCGCATTTGCGACATCTACGCGCCGTGGGCGACTGGCGACGAGCCGCCCCAGCCGCCGTTGGATTACAAAACTGGCGTGACAACCCTGCTGGAAGCCTTGGAGCAGTTCGATGTCAACTACGCCCGCCGCGCTGAAGAATTCTTCCTGAAAAACTGGGTGGATGCAAAAGTGCGCCCTGGAAAACGCGGCGGTGCTTTCTGTTCCTACACTCACGGCAAGCACAGTTATTTGCTGCTTTCCTACACCGACGACTACAACTCCTTATTTACTCTCGCTCACGAGATGGGGCACGGGCTGCATTTTGCCTGGATTGACGACGCCCAGAACTATTTCAACAGCAATCCTCCGATGGTGCTGGCAGAAATTGCTTCGACTTTTAATGAATTGCTGCTGCTGGATTATTTGCTCAAAACCGCAGCCGACAACAAGGCTCTGAGCAAATCCCTGATTACCCGCCAGTTGGAAGATCAGCTCAACTTGCTGTTTCGCCAAAGTACGATCAGCCGTTTGGAATTGGCAATCCACGATCGCGCGGCTTCTGGCGGCAGTTTCGACCACAAGTTCGTTAACGAGCAGTGGATGGAACTTTACCAAACCCTCTGCGGCGACGCGGTGGAATTGCTGCCCGAACACCAGTACGACTGGGCGCGCATCGGTCACATTTTCTTCAAGCCGTTCTATTGCTATCAGTACACGGCGTCAAATATCGTCAGCCTCGCCTGCTATCAGAAATACCTGGAAACGGGCAAGGCGTTTATTCCCGGCTATCTGGAATTACTCGCCGCCGGCGGCAGCGTCAATCAAGTAGAGGCGCTGCGCAAATATGTGGATGTGGATATCGAAGATCCGGCAACCATCCGCAATGCGCTAATTTACGTTGAAGGATTGCTCGATCGCCTGCAGGCGACGCTGTAAGTACCCGTCAAAAACTTCGCGTAAAGAAACCCGGCTTCTTCAAGAAGCCGGGTTTCTGGCAGCAGTCATTTTGCCAAAATCTATGCGTTTTTAACTTGGCGTTTGACGGCGAAGAAACCGCCCAAACCTGCCAAACCCAGCATGAGAGAGGGTTCTGGCACTCGTGCGGTTGGCACGCCGGCGATCGAAACTTCATAATTACCCGTGTGAGAAAATCCATCGTTAGATGCAACTAACCGCGATCGCGTGGCGCTGAAATTGTAAAGAAAGCCGGTGGTGTTGTTATAGGTATACTTGACAACTTCGCTCGCCTGAATGGGCAACCCCTGCTGGCTCGGATCGCGGAAGGCTGAAAGCGCGGAGAGTTCGGAAGCGCTCAGATTCCCGAATAATAGAGAGGTAGCGTCGTAGTGACCGGCGAGTCCGATACTGATGACGCCCGTGGTATCGTCTTGGCTGACGTAGGCAATATTGGGATCGCTGAACCGTTCGCGTCCCCCACCCGTATTAAATTTCGTCCAGAGATTGTCGTAGGTGGAGGTGCCGAGCAGGCTGTTGAAGCCATTGGCATTTAAGGCGGCATTGAACCAAGTACGAGCGAAAGCCACTCTGCCACCGACTGCGGTGTTCCAGTCATCCGCCGTCAAGCTGCTCAGCGCGAGCATCTTGCCGCCGATGGTGCCGCTTAAGGTGGTATTCTTCGCGAAATCAAATCCGCTTTGTTCGCTGCTCGCCCTTAATTCGACGTTGCCTGTGGGATTGGTGGCGCTGCCATCGAGGACTTTTTGCACGTTTGCCAGGGTACTGTCTATTTTGACAGTGTTCGTGCCGCTGACATCGTAAACAAAGAAGTCTGTCGGAGCGGTTCCTGCAATTGACGCGCGGGTGAGCGTGCCTGCCGAGGCTGGGGAAGCGATCGCGGCTGCTCCTAGAGCGATCGCTGCCCCGCTGAAAACTTTTTTGACAAGTCCTGCCATCATAGTGAGTCTCCACAAAGTGCTGCCGCTGCAAGTCAAAGCTGGGAATGCTGACTGTTTAGGGCTGTAGGCGCTCCTCTATCTCATTAAATCCTCGAAGGTTCTAGGGAAGGTGTGACAGTTCTCACATGAGGCAGTGATTCTTTCAGCTTTTAGGCGTGATATGCAACTAGAACCTCTTCTTGAACGTAAATGCACCCTGTGGATCGTGCCTTTTTTCAGCTCTGACGCTAGAGGGCTTGGTTTTTACGTCCTCCGACTTTATCATAGCCTGCCTTCCGGCTGCCGGCTTTAAAGTTAATGTTGATTTTTTGCCAATTTTTTAAAGACGTTCATAAAATAGTAATTTTGCCGTTGCCATTGTAGCTGTGTTAAATTTGGGAGTTTGGAGCGATTCGAGATCGCCTTCTTGTGGCGCTTGCCGCTACTCTCCGGCTGCAGCCAGTTGACAGCGTTGAGAATTTTGCCAATTTTCCGTAAAATTTACCTGAATCCGAGCGATCGCTCATAATAAGTGCAGTTCCTCTATCTCCCTACAGCGCTGCGCTTAGTTGTTATATTTTTTAGAATTAAATAAACGGTAATTTTATTAAAAAAAGGCGAAGAAACGACCGAGGAGGTAAGCTCATCGGTCGCTGCCAGAAAATAGGGGTTCGTTGTGGAGAGTTGCTGGCGTTAGAGCGATCGCCGCAAAAATTCGCCGATGTTCTCCACAGCCGCTTCTAAAATCGGGGGTTCGTGGACTAGAGCAAACCGGACATAGCCTTCGCCGGATTTGCCGAAGCCGATCCCTGCAGAAGCGGCGACGCCAGCAGATTGCACCAATTGGGTGCAAAACTTCAGAGAATCTTTATCCCAGGGTTCGGGCAGTTTCGCCCAAACGTACATCGTCGCCTCTGGAGTCGGAACCGCCCAGCCGATGCGGTTGAGCGCGCCAACAAAGGCATCCCGGCGCTGGCGGTAGGTTTCGACGGTTTGGCGGACGCTATCTTGTGGCCCTGTTAGGGCAGCGATCGCGCCGCTGAGAATCCCCCGGTATTGGTTGAAGTCGATCGCTGCCTTGACTTGGCGCAAAGCGCGAATGATCTCGGCATTGCCGATCGCGAAGCCGATGCGGAATCCCCCCATGTTGTAGGACTTGGAAAGGGAGAAAAACTCAATCGAAACCGTTTTATCGGGGTCTGCTTGCAGGATTGAGGGAGCCAAAGCAGGAGGAAAATTCCCCTCTGTACGGCTGGCTTCAAACACCAAGTCAACGTAGGGAAAATCGTGAACTAAAACGAGATTGTGTTTTTGACAGAAAGCCACGGCTTCCTTAAAAAACGACAGCGGCGCTCGCGCGGTGGTGGGATTGTGCGGATAGCTCAGCACCATCATCCGCGACTGCGCCAGTACGGGGGCGGGCACGTCTTCCAGCACGGGCAGAAACCCGTTTTCTGCCAGCAGGGGCATCGGGTAAATTTGGCCGTTCGCCAAATAGATGCCCCCGGCGTGAGACGGATAACCCGGATCGAGCAGCAGGGCAAAATCCCCCGGATTCAAAATCGCCAGGGGCAGGTGTCCCGTGCCTTCCTGAGAACCAATCAGGGGCAGCACTTCCGTTTCGGGATCGGCGGGAACGCCGAATTTTTGCTCGTACCACTGAGCGGCTGTTTGCCGAAAGTCGCGGGTGGCGTGAAACAGCATGTATCGGTGGGTGCTGGAGTCCGGTAAAGCGTTCGCGATCGCCTCTATGACGTGCGGGGCTGCCGCCAAGTCGGAAGATCCCAGCGATAAATCAATAACCTCTTTCCCCGCTGCCTTTGCCAAAGCTTTGGCATTGTCCATATCGGCAAAGACATTCACGCGCAGGGGTTCTAACCGTTTTGCAAACTGCATATTCTCTCATTTGTCCCTTTCATAAATGGGCATCGAGCAGACTGGCCAGTTTTGCTTGGCTAATGGCACCCTCATAGGACTCAAGCACTTCCGTCCCTTGCAACAGTCTCAGGGCGGGAACGCCTTCCACTTTGTACTGTTTCACCGTCTCCGGGTTGGGATCGATTTCCATTTTCACGACCTTCAAGCGATCGCTGTATTTCTCCGCTACCCAGTTCATCGTTGGGGACACTAACCGACAAGGGCCGCACCAAGACGCCCAGAAATACACTAACACTGGAGTCGTGGATTTCAGGACTTCTGTCTCAAATTCGGCATCTGTAATCGCAATGACACTGCTGCTCATACCACTTTTTCGCAAAACCTGCATCAAAACCTCAGCGAAATTGTATTGTGACGCTTTTTGCTGCCCCCGAGCAAATCCCGACGCTGCACGATCCGCAAAAATCGGGGCGGATCGGGTTTCTCGCAAGTAGCTAGCAACAAAATCAGCATCAGCGCCCCTCTCTATTCGTTGAGTTGCTTGCGCAGTTCTTCCAATTCCGCGTCAACTCCTCCTCCTGTTGTAGTATTTTTGTTGGGATCGGGGGGGAGCAGCTTCGGATCGGAGGGAGCACCGCCGAGCATTTGTATTTTCATCGCCGCCAGTTCGTCGTCTACATCGCTGCCGCCTTCGAGCATGGCAAATTGCTGTTCGAGATCTGCTCCGGCGATTTCTGCCGCCGATTGCGCCCGGGCTTCCATCATCAAGACCTTTTCTTCCATGCGCTCGAAAGCGCCCATCGCGCTGCTGGTGCCCAAGGAGCCGATGGTGTTTTGCAGTTGCTCGTTGGCTTTGGCAGCTTGCGCTCGCGCTTTGAGCATGTTCTTTTTGGTCTTGGCTTCGGAAATCTTGCTTTCCAGGGCGATGAGGTTGCGCTTGAGGGTTTCTACCTGAGTGCTTTGCTGCTGGAGCTGTTCGCTCAGGGCGGCTGCCGTTTCGCCGTGACTTTTTTTGCGGACGAGGGCTTCGCGGGCCAGATTTTCGTCGCCTTTTTGCAGGGCCAACTGCGCCCGCTGCTGCCAGGTGTTGACTTGGGATTGGGCTTGGTTGTACTGTTGCTCGGTACGCTTTTGCGTGGCGATCGAGTTGGCGACGGCTTGGCGCAACTGCACCAAGTCTTCCTGCATGTCAATAATGGCCTGGTCTAAAATCTTTTCTGGATCTTCAGCCTTGTTCACCATGTCGTTCATGTTGGCCCGAATGACGCGGCTAATGCGATCGAATAATCCCATGATTTCGTTTTTCCTTATAAAGTTGGCAAGGTTGGCAAGATTTGCGAGTTATATCAGGCTGCGGGCATCCACCTGCAGTTGAGCGAGAGCGGGCCAGAATCTTTTCGGGTTCGAGCCGAAATCTCTGTCCCCCTCATATCCAGTTTAGTCCGCTCTTTTCAGGGAGCGGTAAGCTGCTGCGCATTTCAGAGATCTGTGGCGATCGAGGATGAGGGCGATACGGATGAAAACGCGAATACACGGATAAATTTCTCTTTTATCCGTGTATCGGCGTTTTCCATATCGTGCTGTTTAGGGTTTTTCCATTTCCGATCGCAGTTGTTGCAATTCCCGTTCCAAGATCGGGTCTTTGGCTGCGCTGGACTGACTGGCGGGCAACTGGGGTTTGGGGCTTCCGGGCCGGAGTTGGGCCTTCATGGCGGCCAGTTCGGCATCGACGCCGCCGCTGCCTTCTAGGGCGGCAAATTTGCTTTCCAGATTGTCCGCGCCTAATTCAGCGATCGCCGCCGATCGCGCTTCGAGTTGCAAGACTTTTTCTTCCATCCGCTCGAAGGCATTGAGCGCGCCGCCTGTATTGAGCTGCCCCATCATCTCGTTGAGCTTCTCGGAGGCTTTGGCGGAGCGAGCGCGGGCAATGTAGAGGTCTTTTTTCGCTTTAGCATCGGCAATTTTGCCTTCTAATTGCCGCATATTTTGCTTGAGCTGGTTGACGACGGTACTTTGCTGCTCTAACTGCGCCTTCATGGCTGCCGCCGTTTCCTGATAGGTTTTCCGGCGGGTGAGGGCTTCGCGCGCTAAATTGTCGTCCCCTTTTTGCAGGGCGAGTTGAGCGCGGCGATACCATTCGTCTGCTTGAGACTGGGTTTGAGAATACTGCCGCTCGGTGCGCTTTTGGGTGGCGATCGACGCTGCTACAGCCTGTCGCAGTTGAATCAGATCCTCCTGCATGTCAATCACAGCCTGCTCCAGAATCTTTTCTGGATCTTCCGCTTTGCCGACCAGACTGTTGATGTTAGCGCGAATCACCCGCATGATTCGGTCAAACAATCCCATATAAGGATCTCCATTCTTTTCGGTGCTGAGGTGGACAGGTCGCCCGGGCTGCTAAATCCCGCCGGATTGTTGATTCAGCTTGCTTCAGGCCCAGTAATTTTATTATTTTTCGGCCTCGATTTGTCGGTGTTTTTTAAGTGATAACTTTTTAAGTGAGACTTCAGCCGGGAAATTTGATTTCTCTTTTTTATTCTCACTTAAAAAATAACAGCGTCAGCAGTTCGCCCGGAGCCGAAAAATCGACCGAATGCCATACTTTTATGCTACCGCACTCGCGGGTGAAAGCTTGTCGGCTAAGGCCGATAAACCTGAGCTGCCAGTCCTTGTCGCTGCAATTCCTGCACCAACACTTGCGCGGTTGCCGCATCGCCGAACGCGCCGAGCTGGATGCGCGATCCCACAGGAAATTCCCGCGTGTAGGCTTCAGCCACAACTTGCCGCGCCTTTTCCAGGCTCTGTTCGCCGTCGTATTCCATGACGACGTAGTAAAAATCCTCTCCTGCCGCGTCTGCATCCGTCTTCTTGGCTGGCGTCGGAGTCGCGGCTGGATTGGTGGGGAGCGATAAAGTCGCCGTAATCGCGGGCGCGGGGTTGGCTGGCTGAGCCGGTACGGGTGGCTGAGGCAATTGGCTCGCAGACGAGCTGACGTTCGCTGGCTGGTTGGGTTGAGGCAGGAGGGCGGAACTCAAATTTTTCAAGCCGCTGGCATTGGGAAGCGGGCTCTTGACGGGGGCAGGTGCCACAGTCACCGTCGGGAGCGGGGTGGCTGCGGGTGCCGGAATGGGTGCCGCTTCGGGTTGGGCAATAGAGCTGGCTTTGGGGTCGAGATTGCTGAGGGTGCCCAAATTCAGATCGACAAATTCCTGAGACGCTAAGTTCGGACTCGCCGCCATCGGAGTTTCCGCGAGATTTTCGCTGGCTGCGGGGGTTGTGGCGGGCTTTTGAGCGGCGGAAGGGGCTTGTCGGTTGAAGAAGCGACCGAGCCCCAGGTGTGCTAAACCGGCGGGATTGGTTGCCACATAGCCAAAGGTGATGCTCGCCATTAAAAACAACAGCATGGAGCCGATGCCCAAGGGGCTGAGCAGGCTGTCGCTGGCACTGGTTTCGGCTTCTTTTGGCGCTTCTTCTGGATCGAGACTTTCGATCAGGGCTTCTGAGGATTCGAGATAGCCGTCGGGACTGGAGTTTTTATCGGGTGTTTCTAAGTCGCCGCTGGCGGCGGATTCGGCTGCGGCGGGGGAAAGGGTGGCTTCATTGGAGGGGCGATCGCCTGCTGCCGTGTCGGCGTCTGGTGCGGCTGGAGCGGCACCGAGCAGTAAAGAGGGGGATGTCGCGGGCAATGCTGGGGGCGGGGGCTCGTCCGGCTGGAGGTTTTCGACGGGGGTTCCATCAGGCAGAGCAACAACTCTCGCCTCTGGCGGCGAGGCGACTAGGGGCTGAGTTCTGCCGCCGATCGCGGTGACGTAAATCAAATCGGGTTCGCCAGTCGCACTGCGATCGAGTTTCCGCTGGGCAGTGTTGATCTGTTCGGAGCGGCGGTGGCGTCGGTATCGGGTTAATTCTTCCTCAAGCTGCACGTCTAAACTGCCCAGAGCCGTCTGCAAGGCAGTAGGGAGGGACTGGCTTTCGTTCGAGGGCACGGAAGGCTGCATGTCGGTACTTTGGCTCATGGTGTCGGGTTCCTACCAGCTATTGGGCAAGCACATCTGACGAAAAGCTCTTCGCTACGGCGCTGGTTTAGATATTATCTGCGGGTGTTTTGGTTTTGAATCCCCGATCGGTATTCTAGGCGATCGCGTTTCTAGCGATCGCGCTTCCGAGGCAAATGTCGCCGGTTCAATCTCGTTTCATCCCGATCGGGGCTGTCTTGTTTCCTTCTGTCGGTTGTTGTTCGGTTCCGAAACGGCACGCGATCGCCCCCTGGTTTGTCTTCTGAGCTATTTTTTCGCGATCGCCACGGATCGATCTCTCGCGCTTGAGAATATATGCCTGTCCGCCCTTGGCTCGGCGCTGCGCTTGGCTCCGTGCCCTTTGGCTTGACGGTGGCTCTTTCCCTTGCTGCTGAGCGATCCCCGCCGTTTTTCCGGGTTAGCCCCCGCGCCCGCATCCCCCGCCGTGGCGCTTGGCCCCGATTTGCCCAGGGTCAGTAGCGTAACAAACCTTTTTTTATATTTTTATTTTAGATTTTAGGTGGCGAGGGAAGCGCTGACTCTCAAGATAATAAAAAAATTAAGAAATTTTAGTTGGCGATCGCCCCGCTATAGGATGCAAGTACAGAGTAAAAGTCAGCCGTTCTCCGGGAGGATGCGGCAACTGAAAAAAGCTGGCAGGGAGTGGCGAGCCGGTTCGGCAGGGAGCGGGAAACCCCGGGTGGGGCGATCGGCAATCGGACAGGCAAGCCATCCAACCAAAGCCAAACTCTGCCTTTTAGGAGGTTCCAACCTTGCGATCCCCGTTAAGGAAAGATCCAAGGCATAAATCTCATCCCTCTAAAGGTTGTTTTAGAGGGCAATCCGGTATATTCACGCAAGGAAGTGCTTGCCGTTTATCGCGATCCCCGTGTTGTTTCATTCAAAACTTGTCCAGTCGTTCAGACTTGCAGGGATCTATTTTTAAAGTTAAGTGTTGCTGTTTTTTAAGAAAACCTAAAGAAATAATTAAATAAAATATAGGCTCGGGGATCGCTAAAAGCCATACGGGATCGAGGGTTGATGGCAACAACACCGCTGCGGGGGATCGAATAAAAATATAAGAAGACGATCATTCGCATCCCCGACGAGAACTCTATGAACACCCTAACTTGCCCCACTTCAGCCTGCCGTCATTGTCGCTTTTACCAGCCAGAGGGACGTCGCGGCGGACACTGCGATCAGTTGGGCGTACCCGTGCGCGGTGGCTGGAAGGCTTGCTCGTTGGCGATCCCACCGTTTGCCCCTTCCTGGGAAACAGTCGAAGCACTCATGGCGTGGCAGCAAGGACGGCTCGCCAGTCAGACGCTACCGCTACAAGTTTCGGGAGAGTGTTCTGAGAACAATACCTGCGATCCCCAGCGGGAGAGCTACGCTTCGCGCGAAAGCGCCACTGCCCCGACTGCCCCAGCATCGGCGCTCCTCGTTTAGGCGAACAAACACTCATATATATAGAAGTTGCCTTGTCGGCATGACCGATAAGTGGCCTTAAATTCTTAAGGTTCGCCAAATGCATCTATGAATGGACTTGTTTTAGAAAAACTCTACTTCAGAGAAACGGGCGTGTAGGTCTGGCCCTTATCTGCCAGCAGCAGCCCTTGCAGCACCAGATGCGTGAAGGGACACTAGCGCCTTCAGGCAAATCGCTGCCGCTGAACTGGGTAGAAACTCTTATCAAAAATCGCACCGAACTTGGGGATCGGTGCGATTTTTAGTTCCGGCAATTGCAAATTGTTAATTGTCAATCGTTAATTGCAAATTGCCAATTAAGGCAGCCAAGGGTACTGGCGAAAATTGGGAGGCCGTTTTTCTAAGAATGCCTGTTTGCCCTCAGCTCCTTCCTCCGTCATGTAATAGAGCAAAGTAGCGTTGCCGGCCAGCTCTTGCAGCCCTGCTTGGCCATCGCAGTCGGCATTAAAGGCCGCTTTCAGGCAGCGAATGGCAATCGGACTTTTTTCTAAAATTTCATTGGCCCACTGGATGCCCTCTGCTTCCAGGTTCTCCACCGGCACCACGCAATTCACCAGTCCCATTTCTAGCGCCTGCTGGGCGTCGTACTGCCGGCAGAGGAACCAGATTTCCCGCGCCTTTTTTTGGCCCACGATGCGGGCTAGATAGCTTGCCCCGAAGCCGCCGTCGAAGCTTCCCACTTTGGGGCCAGTTTGCCCGAAGACTGCATTATCTGCCGCGATTGTCAAGTCACAAATAATGTGGAGGACGTGCCCGCCGCCGATCGCGTATCCGGCAACCAGAGCAATGACCACTTTGGGCATCGATCGGATCAGGCGCTGCAAGTCGAGGACGTTCAAGCGGGGAACGCCGGCATCATCCACATAGCCTGCATGTCCCCGCACGCTTTGATCCCCGCCGGAACAGAAGGCATATTTGCCGTCCGTGTGGGGGCCGGCTCCGGTCAATAAGACGACACCGACGCTGGAGTCTTCGCGGGCATCGCAGAAAGCATCGTAAAGTTCAAAAACCGTTTTGGGGCGGAAAGCGTTACGTTTGTGAGGGCGGTTGATGGTAATTTTGGCGATACCTTCACATTTGTGATAGAGAATGTCTTCGTAAGTTTTGGCCGTTTGCCAGTCGATTTGCATGGGGGTTGAGTCGCTTCGCGTAGAGACGGGATAAATCGGGGACAACTGCGGCCAATATTGGCCAGCCTAGGAATTTTATCGCAGTAGTGGACTTGACAGCTAAGTAATCTTGGATTACTGGAGAAGGTTAAGCTAAAAGATCGGGTATAGTTCCGAAAACATTCAATCAACCCCAGTCACTTGACAAAAGATCGGGACAATTTTAAAACTATATTCTAAAGAAAATATAAAGATTATCGATTGACGTTGAGGAGGTTCTAAACTAGATCGCATTAAATAGTTGCAATCCTGAAGAGTCCTCTCTCTGAAATAGCCAAACCCCAACAGCAACCTTACCCGCTCGATCTGAGCGATGGGGAGTGGTAGGTAATAAAACCGATTGTGCCTTGATCCGAGGGATTAGGCCGTCCGGGTGAAGCCAATTTTAGAGAAATTTTGAATGCGATCCTCTACAGGCCATGTACCTAATGCCAATGGAAAATACTTCCCAATCACCTCCCAGAATAATGGTGCGGTCAAATTGTGATGTCAATTTCCCTGAAAATGGCACTTAACTATAAGAGGCGATTGCTCCGATAAAGCCGACGACTTTCTGGCGATCGGCATTTCTCAGACTCTAGTTAATTTGGGAAGAGGGTTATGCTAATATACTTAGGATTCGCGCCTAAGTCCGGGAGCCAAAACTTCCGTCATTTGCCATGAAAAATGTGCCCTCAGATAGGTTTTCCAACAAGCTATTTTGAACGCGATTGTGCGATACAATTACAAGGGCGATCCGATCGCTACTTGGTAGTTCAGTATCAAACTTCTCAACCCGGTAGAATTCACAAAAGACAGGAGAAAGAATGAAACTTCTCACCATTGATACTCAAAAGAATTGTTACGTTATCGACCCCAGCGGAATGAACCACCTGCAACAAAGTGTGTCGAGTTCTATTACCCTGGAGAAAGGGACTTTCGATCTAAAAATTGCCAGCGGTCGCTACAGTTACGATGCGAACAAAACTGACGGCGAACCTTTGGTCGTACTTTGGATATATGGGGCCAATGGCAGTACATTTATCAACAAGAACTCGGGCACGGAAACAGGTGCAACTTGGACAACTTTAAACGGGTACGCCGATAAATTACAGTTGGAAGTCAAAGAAAGAGCTGTTGTCTGTGCTTTGTTTTTTGACTTGTACGCTTCCGACAACAAAGGAGAAGTTAAACTTTTAATTACCAGTAACAACGCCTCTGTTACCCCTCAAGAAATAACAGTTGACAGCCAAAGAAACTGCTATCTTCTCGATGAAAAAATTCTCGCCAGCATCAAGCAAGCTGAGAATTTTATTGAATTGGAACCGGGCAATTACAAATTCAAAATTCGGGAAAGCAATGCTACTTACTGGAGCAGCCAGCAAAAATTTCAATTAGAGCCTTGGGCTTTACTGTGGATTAAACAGGGAAAATTTGTTTGCAAGCTGACTGGCATTGAAGTTGAAGAAAGTTGGTGTTCGCTCAACGGATTGCAAGACGAATTCATTTTAGAGGTCAAAGAGAAGACTACTGTTTTAGGATTTTTCTTTGATACAGTCAAAGAAGACAACAAAGGACAAGTTGTCCTCGAAGTTAATACAGTCAGTCAGACTGAAGTAAACGAAAAGTACGAACAGCAGGAATCGGGAGGCGGAAAAACAACTGGCAGCCAAAGCGGCAAAGGCAAAGTCACTGTTATAGCTCCTGGCGGCGGAAGTAAAGCTGAAGGAATCGGTGCTGCGATCGCTGGTGTAGAAGGTGGCTTCAAACCAGGAAGTGGTTGGAGCTTCAGTATCGACGAAGATCAGATCGAGCGGATGTGGCAAGAGATGGCTGCCAAGATCGAAACGTCAGTCAGCTTAGGGGATGACAAAGACGAGAATAAAAAGCTTACTGGGATACCCTGGAAAAATCGATCCTCAAAGGCTATCAAAGTCAAGCTAAGAAACTCGCCATGCAGGTAGCACGGCTGGAGTTCATGGTGAAGCTTCTCACGCAACAAATGGAGGAAAGCTTTAACCAGAGCTTCCAAGCGTGGTCTACTTACTTCAACAAAAATGTCAGCGACTTGTTTGTTACGCGAGTTCCTCGCATCGTTGGCGAACAGGTTCACCTGCGAATCGACGAACAAACCCAAGAAGTTAAAAACTTGGTGATTCAGCAGATGCAAACAGAACTCAATTCCCGTGTTGAGTCTGTCGTGAATCTGAAAATCAACAATCTCACTCAAGAGATTAAGACTTCAGTTGTCCAGCAAATGCAGACAGAACTGGAGCAACGCATTGAAAACGCCGTCAATGTCAAAATCACCAATCAATCTCAACAGATTAACACTCAAATTGTTAATCAAATATCAACCGACATTGACCAGCGCATCGAAAACGTGGTGAATGTCAAAATAGCCAATCAATCTCAGGAAATTGTCAATCAAGTCATTAAGCAGATCCAATTTGACATCGATCAGCGGGTTGATAATGTTGTAGAGCTGAAAATTTCCGATCGCACTCAGGATATTAAAAACCTGATCGTGCAGGAAATGCAAACCTACATTGAGGAACGGATTGACAATACAGTCAATCTCAAAATTTCTAAGCAAGCCTCAGAGATCAGCGCTCAAGTTGTTAACCTGATCCAAAGCAATATTGACAAGCGGATTGATGCGGTCGTCAGCCTCAAAATCGCCAATCAGAACCAGACCATTAAGAATCTGGTTGTCAACCAGATTGAAGCGGACTTTGAGCAACGCATCAAGTCTTTCATTAACCAAACTACCAACAACAATGTGCAGGTAGTCATTAGCAATGTTGTGCAAGATTTGGACAATCGCATCAACGTCAACTTAGACAATAAAATTCTCAACTTCCGCAATGACGTGACGGCGATCGTCAACAATCAGATCAACCAAAACTTCGCGGAATCTCTGAAGACGACGATTTTGTCAGACATCAAAAATCAGCAGTTCTACATCGACATGCAGTCAATCAAGGCTGAGGTGGAGAACTTCTATGCCCGCTTGGGACAATTCGAGAGTCAGTTGTATATCCGGATTGAGCAGGGAGATACCCAACTTTATAACTGGACTCTCGAACAACTGCTTGCCCTTCAAGGTTGCTTAACCGATCGCCAAGCTCTGGTTGAGATGTTTGAGCTCTTTGCCCGAAATCTTAAAGACGAGCTGAATGGTGCTGAATGCGTTCATCCCAGTCGGTTTACTCCTTGGGTAAGAAGAACTTCGCAAGCACAACTCGAATCTCCAGAGTCTCAGAAACTCATTGGCGGTTAATTATCCCGACTGCTGCTCCTTTCCGCGTCTTGCTGAAGGGAGCAGTGCTTAGACGGAGAACTGATAATCCGGCGGCAGGGACAAGGGGAAAAAGGGTAAAGAGGAGGGAGAAAATATATATCTTTCTCTCTCTCTTTACCTTTTATAGAGTTTTTCAGGCAGATGAAGTCCAGGCAAGAAACCCGGCAACTTCGACGAAGCCGGGTTTCTTCAGTACCGCTAGAGCTAGAGGAAAGTAGGGAAAAAATTATTGCCCATTCAAAAGAATTCGCCGGATGCTGCGATCGCCTCACGGTTCTTGCTGACGAACCCCAGCCCGCATCTGTTGAAAACCGCCCTCTTTTCGTGCGGCTGGCGATCGCTCTTGGTTCAGACACGCAGGAACTCGGGCGGGTGATGACCTGGGTTCGCCCCCCTCACTGCCCGCCCCCAAGTGGCCATCTAAGCAGATTCGCCGATCGAACGGAGAAAGCCACTGCTATTGTGGATAATAAGTGTGTTTTTTCGCCCACTACAGCCCCGATCGTGGAAACAACTACTCCTGCACCCCCTATCGAAATCAGCACCGGCATCGGCGGAACCGTTTGCGAGTACCAGTGGACTTGGAAAAAGCGCCCGGTGAAAGTCATCTACGAAACCCTGGGTGAAGGAACGCCCATCTTATTCCTGCCTGCCTTCAGCACCGTGTCTTCCAGAACCGAGATGCGAGAACTGGCAGAAATCTTTGCCCGCGAGTTTCAGGTGGTTGCAGTCGATTGGCCTGGTTTCGGCAGCTCCGATCGCCCTCCTCTCCAGTACCAGCCCGCACTCTACCAAACCTTTCTCGCCGATTTCGTCCGGGATACCTTTACCGATCCTGTGGTCGTCATCGCTGCCGGTCACGCCGCCGCTTATGTCATGCGACTCGCTCAGCAAGACCCCCCCGCGTGGTTGTGGGCGGTCTTGGTGGCCCCTACCTGGCGCGGCCCCCTGCCCACCGCAATGGGCGAGTATCGCTGGGCTTACAACATCCTCAGAAAGATTGTCAATACGCCGATATTGGGCCAGTTTCTTTACGCCCTCAATACCCTGCCGCCCTTCCTCAGTTTCATGTACCGCCGCCACGTTTACGGCAACCCCGACGCGGTAACGCCCAGCCTTATTAAGGAAAAGTCGCGCATCACTCGGAAACGCGGAGCCCGGTATGCTTCTGCTGCCTTTGTCACCGGTGCCCTCGATCCCGTGTACACTCGTCCCCAATTTCTAGAATTGTTTCAGCCGTTGCCCGTGCCGACGCTGGCAGTCATCGGAGAGCAAACTCCTCCTAAATCTCGCCTGGAAATGGAGGTTTTGGTGAGTTTCACTGGCGTGCAGAAGTGCTGGCTGCCCGGTTCTTTGGGACTGCACGAGGAACACCCCAGGGAGCTGGCCAACGCAATTTTGCCCTTTCTCAAAAAATTTCTCTCGCGCTAAAACGCGGAACTTAAATAAGTCTCGCCAGCAAGATTTAAAGAAACCCGGCTTTTAAAAGCAGCCGGGTTTCTACAAGTTTTAGAAAACAAGACTTAAATGCCCTATAAATTAAGTTAAATTTTAAGTGAGAACTTAAAATAAATTTTGTTCAGTTCTTTTTTCCCTCCCCCCTCTCCCGCTCCCCTGGAGTGCCGCGATCGCGTTATAATTTAAATTTGCAGTCGGTTCTGGCGGGGAGCAGCCGCCAGACGCAAGGGGGAAAGTGCAGTGCGAATCTGCCGCTGTCCCGCAACTGTAATCGGAGCCGCAGCTCTGAGAGTCAGAATGCCCGCCGACGCTACCGTCAACTCTCAAACGCATCTGCGAGGTACAGGTGGAAGTGAATCGAATATTGCAAAAATTAGCGGGTTTCACCCTGTGGCGGGCGATCGCGCGATCGCGAGATTGTACAAACGGATGGAAAGGCGATCGCTCTTGGCGGGGATAGCTTCAACAGCAGCGCTCCGAAACAATCACTCAGCTTTTTGCCGACATTTCTATTTTTTCTAAACTTTTAGCGATTAGCACTCAGCCGCTCGGACGACTTCAGAGCGCGTCTGAGCGATCGCTCGTTTCCTTCTCCCTCTTTACTCCAAAAAAACTCCTTCATGCAACCCCAACATACCTTATATGTTTGCACCACCTGCGCCTCTGTTTGGAAAGACGGAAAGCGCATCGGTACGAGCGGCGGCGAACAACTGCTAGAAGAACTTTCTCAACTTCACCAAACATGGGAGCTGCGCGATCGCTTTTCCCTTCAGCCGGTAGAGTGCATGAGCGCTTGCAGCCACTCCTGTACGGTTTCCTTCACAGCTCCCGGCAAATTCACTTATCTATTTGGCGACTTGCCCGTTAGGGAAAGTGCCGCCGCCGTGCTGGAGTGCGCCAGCCTTTACTATGCCAAACCCGACGGAAGCCTGCCGTGGGCAGAGCGCCCCCAACCGCTGAAAAAAGGCATTTTGGCGAAAATTCCCCCACTTCAAGCTCAGAGCGCCTAATTTTTCCTATTTTTTCTACTCGTTTCCGTCGCCCGGAAACGAGTGATTTCTCCCCCTAACTTTACAATGCACAAAATTCCCGTTACCGTAATCACTGGCTTTCTCGGTGCAGGCAAAACTACCCTGGTTCGCAACTTGCTGCAAAACAATCAAGGACGCCGAATCGCCGTTCTCGTCAATGAATTTGGCGAAGTCGGAATCGATGGCGAGTTGCTGCGCTCCTGTCAAGTTTGCGATGAGGCGGAAGCGCCTGTAGCAAATATTGTGGAGCTTCCTAATGGTTGCTTGTGCTGCACTGTACAAGAAGAATTTCTCCCAACTATGCAGGAATTTCTCAAGCGGCGCGATCGCATTGACTGCATGTTAATCGAGACATCCGGGCTGGCTCTGCCAAAACCCCTAGTTCAGGCGTTTCGATGGCCAGAAATTCGCACCGGTGCCACCGTCGATGGCGTCGTAACCGTGGTGGATTGCGAAGCCGTCGCCGCCGGTCGATTTGTCAGCAACCTCGACGCCTTGGAAGCGCAGCGACAAGCCGACGATAGCTTAGAACACGAAACGCCGATCGAGGAATTATTTGAAGATCAGCTCGCCTGTGCCGATATGGTGCTGCTGACAAAAGTGGATTTGGTAGATTCCCAAACCCGAACCAAAGTAGAAGCGTGGCTCAAACAGCAGTTGCGCCCCGGGGTGAAGATTGTCCCCTGCGAAAGTGGCCAAATTAGTTCGGAGGTGCTGCTGGGCTTCAATGCGGCAGTGGAAGACAATCTCGACAGCCGCCCCAGCCACCACGATACGGAGGAGGAACACGAGCACGACGACGATATCAACTCGGTTCACTTTGTTCTGGAGCAGGCGTTTCAGCCGCAAGCGCTGGTGGAAAAGCTGCAGCAGGCGGTGCAGCAGCAGGAGATTTACCGGATTAAAGGGTTTGTGGACGTTCCCAACAAGCCGATGCGCTTGGTGCTGCAAGGAGTGGGCGATCGCTTTGATTATTTCTACGATCGCCCCTGGCAACCCGCCGAGCCCCGCCAAACTAAACTGGTACTGATCGGGCGCTCTCTCAACCGAACTCAACTCGAACGAGTGTTTCGTTATTCTTAAATGAAAGTCGGTGGCCTTGTTTGAATAAAATGAGAATGATTCTTGACAAGCCACCGAAAACAAGGCGATCGCAACCAGGAGCAAAGAATGAGAGCGCGACAGCGAATCGTAACGCTAGGGCTGATAGCAGGATTGAGTTTTTACTGGGTTCTCGCAGCCGCCGCCCCAGCCCGGGCAATGCACATTATGGAAGGCTACTTGCCAGTAGGCTGGGCGATTTTTTGGTGGGTGGCGTTCCTTCCCTGTTTCGCCGTGGGGTTGCTGCGCTTGCACCGCCTCACCAAAGAAAATCCCGAATTGAAATTGCTCCTCGCCCTCGCTGGTGCCTTTACTTTCGTGCTGTCTGCCTTAAAAATGCCCTCCGTCACCGGCAGCAGTTCTCACCCTACCGGCACCGGCTTGGGTGCCGTCCTTTTCGGCCCGATGGCCATGTCCGTGCTGGGCACGCTGGTGCTGGTGTTTCAAGCTTTATTGCTGGCGCACGGCGGCATTACCACTCTCGGCGCGAATGCGATGTCAATGGCCGTTATCGGGCCATTAGTGGGCTGGGGCACTTATCAACTGCTGGTGCAGTACGCCAAAAAGCAGAAATTGGCGATTTTTCTGGCAGCCGCTGTGGCAAATTTGACGACTTATTTAGTCACGTCTTTGCAGCTAGCGCTGGCGTTTCCTGCAGAACAGGGCGGGATTTTGGCGTCGTTTCTGAAATTCGCCGGTATTTTTGCCGTGACGCAAGTTCCTCTCGCTATCAGCGAAGGATTTCTGACGGTGCTGGTGTGGAACTGGCTGTCTGCTTACGGGCGTCCGGAATTGGAACAATTAAAACTGATTAAAGGGGGAGCGCGAGCTGGGGCTGGAAACTAGGGGCTGGTTGGTTAGTGGTAAACGTGACAAGGTTTGAACTGATGGACAGACAGACTGCTGGGTGGAATAATTGGCTTTTGCTGTCGGGAGTCGCTCTTCTGACTGTGGTGCCGCTGGTGTTGGTAAAAAATTCGGAATTTGGCGGGGCGGATGGCAAAGCGCAGGAGGCGATACATATAGTTCAGCCTAATTACGAGCCTTGGTTTAAACCAATTTTGGAACCTCCCGGAACGGAAACGGCATCGCTTTTGTTTGCGCTGCAGGCGGCTGCTGGGGCAGGAGCGATCGGTTATGTCATCGGGCTATATCGGGGACGTTCGGCAGGAAAAATCAAGGATGAAGGGTAAAACGCTCTTTTCCCACTCCTAATGCACATTTATATAGATACGCTGGCTTACACGAATCGGTTGCGGGATTTGCCGCCGATACAGAAGTTGGCGTTTGCGATCGCCGTTTTGTTTATCGCTTTTTTCAGCCACCCGCCAACGCAGCTAGCGATTCTCTTTTGGATGGCTGTTTGGACGGTTGGCTACGCTCGCATTCCGGCGGGAATCTACCTGAAAATGATGGCGGGAGCGGGCATTTTTTTACTAATGAGTCTCCCCGCACTGGTGGTGAATATTACCCCAGCAAGCCAGCACCTGCTACACTCCGACTCTTGGGCAGATGTTGCACTGGGCTCTTGGTTTCTCTCTATCAGCCGCGCCGGAACTTATACGGCTTTGGGCATAGCGGCGCGATCGCTCGCCGCCGTCTCCTGTTTGTTTTTCGCCCTGCTCACCGTCCCCTTCTCGGAAATCTTGCAAGTATTGCGGAGAATGGGCTGCCCCGCGCTTTTGACAGAACTTTTACTCTTAATGTATCGGTTTATATTTGTCTTGCTGCAAACCGCTGCTGAGTTGTGGATTGCCCGGGAATCTCGCAACGGGCACCGCTCTTGGAAAATTGCTTGGGGCAGTTTGGGACGGTTAATCAGCCAGCTATTTCTTACCACATTTGAGCGCTACCGTCAACTCTCTTTAACACTCGCTTCGCGCGGTTTCACGGGCGAGTTTCGGGTTTGGCACAGCCGCCGCCACCGACTTTCTCGCCGCTATGCCCTAGAAGCATTTCTCGGCTGTCTCGCCCTCCTGGGCTTGGAATTTCTCTCGCTTCATAAATAACACTCCCCGATACCCAATGCCCCATTCCCCATGCCCCATTCCCCATTCCCCAATGACACAATGGTTGCTCGAATTTGAAAGCGTATTTTACACTTATCCAGCAAGTTCTCTCCCGGCGCTGAACGGGCTGACGCTGCGCCTGCCAGTCGGGAAAAAAAGTGCTCTGCTCGGATACAATGGTTGCGGCAAATCGACTTTGCTGTGTTTGGCGGATGGGTTGTATAAACCGCAGCGGGGAATGGTACGCTGGCAAGGAAAGCCGATGCAATACGATCGCCGATCGCTGGCAAAGTTGCGCGAGCAAGTCGGGTTGGTTTTTCAAGATCCGGAGCAACAGTTGGTTGCGGCGACGGTGGAGGAAGATATTTCTTATGGTTTGTGCAATTTAGGGTTGCCTGCGGCAGAAATTGAGCGGCGCGTTGCCCGCGCGATCGCTGACTTTGGCTTGCAGGAAGTGGCCACTCGACCGGTACACCATTTGAGTCTGGGGCAAAAGAAACGAGTCGCTCTGGCGGGGGTGACGGTGCTGCAGCCGCAGTTGTTATTGTTGGATGAACCGACTGCCTATTTAGATCCCCTACAGGCGCGCCAACTCACCGCCAAATTGCAGCAGATTCACGCCAGCGGCACCACTCTGCTCGTGGCAACCCACGATCTGAATTTGGCGTATCAGTGGGCTGATT
Organism: uncultured bacterium; assembly: GCA_964405435.1. Lineage (GTDB taxonomy): Bacteria > Cyanobacteriota > Cyanobacteriia > Cyanobacteriales > Oscillatoriaceae > DVEG01. Next base: position 24,269 of record CAYOOD010000057.1, on the reverse strand, counting down.
GGATTTTCGTGATGCACCAGGGACAACTGATATTAGAAGGTGAGGCGGCGGTGGTGTTTTCGCAACGCGCTGTCTTTGAGGGCTTGCAGCTCGGCTTGCCCTTGATTTGGGAAGTGTGGGAAGCCCTGCCCGATGCTATGCGATCGCAACTCGGCGAACGTCCGCCCAAAACGGTTGACGAACTGCGCCGCCACTTATTATTTTTTTTCAAATCTCTTTCTGTGGAATAACCCCCAACCGTCGAGTCATGCAGGAATTTACACGCGGGCGGTTTCCATCGAACCGGATGGGGCTTTTCGCTGAATTTTTTCTTTTTTGGGTTCGATTTCTTTTGATAGTTGTACTGCGTAGGAGATCGGCACCACCACAGGCCACAAGACGCTAGCCGTTATTAAAGTTGCCAGCGATAGCTGTTTTTCTTCTGGCGACAGCTTGTCAGCCTCGCGCTGGAAAATTTGAAACCAGCTTTTGAAGAAACAGGGCGCGATCGCTAAGTAAATACCGAACATGCCAGCCAACACAATTTCTGCCACGATCTTTTCCTCACTTTTTCACAAATCGAGTATCCCTCTGCTCACTCGTCTTTACAAAAGTTGACGCCGAGTTTTTCTGGCCCCCGTACATTTACGAGGTAGTGACTTAATTTTAAGCACATTTGCGAGAAGAAAGCGCGCCTTCCCTCTAAATTTTATCCTATTTTTACAAAGAAGTGCGTTTTGTCAAGCGCAAAAATACTGGTTTCTCTAACTAACTGGTAAGAGAGAGCGCGCGCGTCATATTTTAAATTTCAGATTTTCTTGGGAAGAGTGGCAGGAAACATAAGGATTAAATGCCACTGAAGAGATGCAAGTTTAAAAAAAATCAGCAGCTTGCAGAGCGATCGCGCCATCCAGCCCCCAGAGCCAGTCAGGCACTGTCCCGCCAGTGTTCGGCAGCGGTTGGCAGCAAATTTGTTTAAATTTCTTTAAGATTTTGATAATACTTAACAATCAATCACGAGGAGAACGAGCGATGGCTGCCGCTCAGCCAGATATAGATATTGCACCGTATATCGATCACGCCCTGCTCGATCCCGCCGCTCACCCCGTCGCCGTCGAGCAGTGGTGCGAACAGGCAGACCGGTTTCAGTTCGCGACGGTTTGCGTCTATCCGTGCTACGTCCGCCAAGCCGCCAACTTACTGTACGGCAAAAGGCCAAAAGTCTGCACGGTGATTGGCTTTCCCAGCGGGGCGACGACTGCAGCCGCCAAGCTCTACGAAGCCCTGGAAGCAGTCGAAAATGGGGCCAAAGAGCTGGATGTGGTGATTAACTTGGGCTTGTTAAAAGCAAGGCAAACCAACGAGCTGCACCGGGAAATCGCTGAAATATGTGAAGAAACCAGCCAGACGGTAAAAGCGATTTTAGAAACGGCTCTGCTCACCGATGAAGAGAAAAGTCTCGCTGCCGAGATTTGCATGGATGCGGGGGTGGCTTACCTGAAAACCAGCACCGGCTGGTTCGGGGGAGCAACCATCGCCGACGTGCGCTTTCTCAGGGAAATTACCAAAGGGCAAGTGGGAATCAAGGCGAGTGGGGGAATCCGCACTCACGAGCAAGCGATCGAGCTAATTGTGGCGGGTGCCCAGCGCCTGGGCACTTCTCGCGGTGTCGATTTGATCCGCCAACGCGATACGCTGGAAAAGAAGGATGAAGAATGAAGGATAAAGGGGGAAAAGTGAGAAGTGAGAAGTGAGGAAATGGGGAGGGGAGAGCGTGGAGTGTGGAGTGTTGAATGTTGAGTGTTGAGTGCAAGAAGAATTGAAATCATCACTCTCTCCCCCCGCCCCCCTCTCCCCCTCTCCTCCTCTCCCACTCCACACTCCACACTCCACACTCCACACTCAGCCAAAGCCAAAGGTCGCTATTATGGGTCGAACCTACACAGCCACAGGAATTAATCTCAAGGGAATGCCGCTGGGCGAGTCCGATCGCCTGCTGACGATTTTAACGCGCGAGCACGGATTGATTCGGGCGATCGCTCCCGGGGCGCGGAAGCCGCACTCGCGCCTGGGAGGGCGCAGCGGGTTATTTGTCGTCAACGATCTGCTCCTGCACAAGGGGCGAAGTCTCGACAAAATCACCCAAGCCGAAACCCTTGTCTCCTATCCCGGTTTGAGTCGCGATTTCGGCAAACTGGCAGCAGGCCAGTATTTGGCAGAAGTGGCCCTCTGCCAAGCCCTGAGCGAACAACCGCAAGAAGACCTGTTTTGCTTGCTGAGCGAACATTTGAGCCGCTTGGAGCAGTTGCCCGCCGCCAGTCACAGCCAAACCCCCGCGTCCCTCTTCGCTCACTTAGCCCACGGCATTTTTCACCTCTTGGCTTTGGCAGGAATTGCGCCGCAAGTGCAGGGCTGCTGTCTGACGCAGCAGCCGATCGTTCCCGATTTCTCCCATCCCGACTGGCGGGCTGGGTTCAGTATCGCTGCCGGGGGAATTGTCAGTTTGTCAGAGTTAGCGCGATTGGCAGCAGCAGAAAAATCGCCAAAGCAGGCTCTGGGCGCGATTCCCGACGGGGTAGCGGTTCTGTCAAGAAACCCGGTTTCTTGGAGAAACCGGGTTTCTCCACAGGGTGAAACTCAACAGCGCAGCGATCGCGCGACTGTCCGCGCTCAAAAACCCCTCAAACTGGATACAAAACTAAATGCAGTGGAGTTGTCGCTGCTGCAGCAGTTGGCTTCGCCCGATTTGTTCTGGGGAGAGGTTGCGCCCTCTCCGACGAGCGATCGGGCGATGGCGAATGCCTGGTTAACCGTCGAACGCATTTTGCGGCAATATGCTCAGCATCACTTCGACCGCTCGATCCGCTCCGCTGCCCTAATGGATACTTATTTTGCTTCCTCAGCCGAATTCCCCCATCAGCCATGATGCTACTGTCTGATTCTCAATTACAATCGACTGTCCCTCCCCTGCAGCGCTCCAGCACGGTTTCTGAAGGCGCAAGTCAATACCGCCATACCGGCGCTCCTGGCAGGGCTTTGCCCGATCGCGATCTCCCAAATGCCCAGCTAACCTGTGATTGGGAAAAACCGCTCTCCTCCAAAACGGCGATCGCGAAAAACGGGCGCGTGGGTTTGCAAGTCTTGAGTGACGAGTTGCAGCAACAAAATGGCAATTCCCAGTCCCTCTCCTCCTCTCCCACGCCAAACACCACACCCCACCCTCCACGCCCTCCCTTGCCGCCAGAACCGGAAGACGAGGGGTTCCTGGCGGTTCTGAAAAATCGCAACTTTTTATCCCTCTGGAGCGGGCAGGTCTTTTCCCAGCTCGCCGACAAAGTATACCTGGTACTGACCATCGCCCTGATTGCCAGCCACTTTCACACCGGCGGCAATACCATCAGCTCCTGGGTGTCGGCAATTACCATCGCCTTCACCATTCCGGCAGTGCTGCTCGGTTCTCTCGCCGGCGCATTCGTCGATCGCTGGTCGAAAAAAGCGGTGTTGGTGGCGACGAATCTGCTGCGCGGCTTCTTGGTGCTGACGCTGCCAGCCCTGCTGTGGCTGTCGGAAGGCAAGCAACTGCTTTCTCTGCCCTTGGGATTCTGCCTGCTGCTGTTGGTGACGTTCCTGGTTTCGACGCTGACGCAGTTTTTCGCCCCGGCGGAACAGTCGGCGATTCCCCTGGTAGTAGAGCGGCGTCACCTGCTCTCGGCAAACTCCCTGTACACGACGACGATGATGGCGTCGGTGATTGTCGGCTTTGCCTTGGGCGATCCCCTGCTGGCCCTAGCTGACCGGCTCATCGGCAGGGCAGATCTCGGTAAGGAACTGGTTGTCGGCGGCAGCTATACCGTCGCGGGGCTGATCCTGCTGCTGCTCTCTACGCGGGAAAAAATCAACCCAACGGAACGGGAATCCCCCCACATTCTGGAAGACATTCGCGACGGCTTGCGCCACCTCAAGGAAAATCGCCGCGTCCGTGCTGCGCTGATTCAGTTGGTAATTCTCTTTTCCGTGTTTGCAGCCCTGGCGGTGCTGGCGGTGCGCTTGGCTGAACTCATCCCCGGCATGAAAGCCTCGCAGTTCGGCATTTTGCTGGCTGCCGGCGGCGTCGGCATGGCTGTCGGTGCTGCTCTCGTCGGGTATGTGGGGCGGCGCTTCTCTTACCGCCAGTTGAGTTTGGCGGGCTCGATGGGCATGGCAGCAGCCCTCACCGGTCTGTCCCTGTTTGGGAAGCAACTGTGGCCGGATTTGCTGGCGATCGCGATGTTGGGGGTGTTTGCGGCGGTGGTGGGCGTGCCGATGCAAACGGCCATTCAGGCGGAAACGCCGGACGAGATGCGCGGCAAGGTCTTCGGGCTGCAGAACAATCTGATTAATATTGCCCTGAGTTTGCCGTTGGCTCTGGCTGGGGTGGCGGAGACGTTTCTGGGGCTGAAGGTGGTATTTTTGGGGTTGGCGGTGCTGGCGATCGCGGGAGGGCTCCTAACCTGGTATATTTCCGGTACGGGAATCCGCAATTTCACTCACGCAGAGTGAGCTAATAATGAATTGTTAGTTCTTGGCGAGCCCGTTAAAAAGTGAGACAATTCCTTCTCTGTTATAAAAGCTCGCATAACTTCCAAAACCCTTAACCCCAAACCGCCCGCAATGCACGTCGCTTGGCTTGGAAAAAAATCACCTTTTTGCGGCAATGTTACTTACTCTCGCGAAGTAACCAATGCCCTCTTAGACCGGGGATATAAAGTTAGTTTCTTTCACTTCGAGCCGGAAGTCCCCGACATTGACAGCATGTTTCCGACGCTGCGAGCCGCTCAAGCCTGGGCGCAAAACCGCCCGATTTCCACCAGTCGCACCTCGCCAGCGATCGCCCGCGCTCAAAATCAATGGCCGGATTGTCCGGAAGTTCCGCTTCCCTGTCTCTACAAATCGACGATTTACACGATTCCCACTCTCAAAGCCTCTAAGGTTTTAACCGAGTCGCTGCGGAAGCTCAACCCCGACGTGGTACACGCTTCTCTCACCCTCTCCCCTCTGGATTTCTTGCTGCCGGAGATTTGCGAAGAATTGAACTTGCCCTTGGTGGCTACGTTCCACCCGGCGTTTGAACGCAAGCCCCGCACCCTCACCTCCAGTACCCAGCAGCTCACCTATCAATTATATGCGCCGTTTCTGGCAAACTACGACCGCACGATCGTATTTTCTCAGATACAGCGGGATCTGTTGGTGCGCCTGGGGGTTCCGGCTGCCAAGGTGGCGGTGATTCCTAATGGCGTAGACGCGCTGAAATATTCTCCCGGCGCTTCCAATCTCAAGCAAGAGTTGGGAGTCGATCGCCTGTTTGTCTATCAAGGTCGGATTGCTTTGGAGAAAAATGTCGAGGCACTTCTTAAGGCTTGGAAAGAAACCGATATGGGGCCGGCTTGTCAGTTGGCGATCGTCGGAAATGGCCCCCTAGCAGCCCCGCTCATGCAGTCTTACGGCCCGGAATACGGCATTAACTGGCTGGGATTTATTGCTGACGAAGACCGCCGCATAGAAATCCTCCGTGGGGCAGATGTTTTTATTTTACCTTCTTTGGTAGAGGGGCTGTCGCTGTCGCTGCTGGAGGCGATGGGATGCGGTTTGGCATGTTTGGCAACGGATGCCGGTGCTGACGGGGAAGTGCTGGAGGGAGGGGCTGGCGTGGTACTGAAAACTCAGGGCGTGACGGGACAGTTGCGGACGCTGCTGCCGCTATTTCGCGACCAGCCGGAATTGGCAGTGATTCTGGGGCAGAAAGCCCGCCAGCGGGTACTGGAGCGCTACACGCTCAGCCGCAATATTACCAAGTTGGAAGGGCTTTATTTGGAGGTGCTGCAGGAGCAAAGCCTGCGGGTGACGAAGTGGGCTTAGGGAATTTGAGCGTTTAAGTGGTTATTTGTTTAGGAGAATGGCGATCGTTTTTTACAGCAAAATTCGCCCCGGTACGAAATCGATCGCTAAACAATTTTTAAGAATTCAAGTGATGAGAACGGGCTAGAAACTTTGCAGTTTCTCAATTTTGCAACTAGAGCGATTTTTAAATGGATGATGGAGGATTTAGCAGACACCCGGTTTCTTGAAGAAACCGGGTTTTTCATTCTCTCATAATTAAGCAGTATTTTCCGTTTTTGAACAGGAGAGCGACGGCGGGTGCCAGTGCAGCAGGGGAGCCTCTCGGCAGCAGGCACAATTGCTCTCTCGGTTATCGCATCCGGGTTTGACTCGCCGCCAAACCGTGCTGATTGTGGCAGAGTTTGTCAGGTTTTGCTAAAATTAAATCGCGGAGAGCGCAAGCTTTATTTTGCCTAGTTGATGGGCTCTCCGTTGAAATACTGACACTAAAAATGTCGAGAACGTTCGAGAAAAGCCCCGTTACAAAAAGTTGCGATCGCTTGCTTCTCTCCCTACGACAAAGCGGCTTTTTGCGGAATTGTTCTCAGCATTTTCCGAGAAAAGTAGCCATCTGAAGCGAGAAGCGATTAGGCAGAATCGCGCAACAATCGCCGCCGCAAATATTGGTGTTTTCCACGATGACACGTCCGGGCAGGCGGATGACAATAAAGAAAGATAAGCCTGCATAAAAAACCCTAACTCAGGTGTCCCCACTCCAATCTTGGAGGGGGCTTTTTATTTGGGGGAGTGCGAGAGTGGGAGAGTGGGAGAGTGGGAGAGTGCTGAGTGCTGAGTGCTGAGTGCTGAGTGGGTGAGTGGGAGAGTGCTGAGTGCTGAGTGCTGAGTGCTGAGTGGGTGAGTGGGTGAGGGATGAGTGATGAGTGCGTCAGTGCTGAGTGGCTGAGTGGCTGAGTGGCTGAGTGATGAGTGCGTCAGTGCTGAGTGGCTGAGTGGCTGAGTGGCTGAGTGATGAGTGCGTCAGTGCTGAGTGGGTGAGTGGCTGAGTGGCTGAGTGATGAGTGCGTCAGTGCTGAGTGCTGAGTGCTGAGTGGGTGAGTGGCTGAGTGATGAGTGCGTCAGTGCTGAGTGCTGAGTGGGTGAGTGGGTGAGGGATGAGTGATGAGTGCGTCAGTGCTGAGTGCGTCAGTGATGAGTGCGTCAGTGCTGATACCAGTTTTCTTTAACCGCGAAACAGATAGTAAGCCAAAAATGCCTATTTCAAGGGCTTTCAGGGTTTCTATCTGTTTCGTGCAAAAAGAAAATTGATATGAGTGGGAGAGTGGGAGAGTGGAGTGTCTGTTGCGTGGGGTGTAGGGGCGGTGCCCCCGGGAAAAGCCCCGGAGCCCCTCAGAAGGAACTGCCGACCTCAGCCTCTTCCGCCGTCTGAGCGATCGCTTTCTCGGAGCTGGCGCTCTCAGCGGCAGCCTCGGCTCGCTCAGCCACCTGACTGAGATGTTCTACTTCTGCCAGGGTTGCTTCTGCCTCGCCCTCATCCGCTCGGATGACGTAATTTAATTTCAGTTCTTCTAAAAAGTCGGTTAGCAGCGATTGCAGTTCCTCCAGGGTTTCTTTATCCTGCAATTCTTGGCGCAACGTGGCGTTGAAATCCTGCGTCAAGCGATCTAGCATTTCTCGCCCCTGCGTGTCTGCATAGGAAGTATTCAAGACGTTGACGGTGGCGTGGGCAAGGTTATTTGACAGTTGTTCGAGCAATTCTACGGGCAAATTTCCCAAGCCGGGTATCTGCTGCAAGCTTTTATAAAAATCGGATTGCTGGAAGGCAGTTTTTAAACTGTGATTCATTAGGGCTTCTAAATCCGGCTGCACTCGCGGCAAGACTTTTTTTACCGTTAGGGACATCAACCGATCCGCGATCGCTTCTACTTCATTGATATCATTGACGGCTATATACGGTTGCGGATTCAGAATTAATCGAGCGGCTTCTCCGGTTGCCAGGGCATTTTGGGCTTGATTGATAACCCGAACCATGATAAATTTTGTCATTATATCCGCTAAGCGAACCGCTGGTTCGTGCATCATCTGTATGAGAGGCGGCTCCCAATTTACCCAGCCGGCTCGGTGCAGCCTCACCACGACGGAGATGATTCGCAGGGCTCGCCAAAATGGCAGCAATAAGAATATATCGTACCACCGCCTGAGCATCCCGTCAACCCACCCGATCCCCGGTATCCGGCGGCTGGTGAAAAAGCTCCCTGCCAAAAATTCTATGCCAAAAAAGGCGATAAAAAAAAGGTCGATTTTCCAGAAGCGATCGCGCCAGCGCCCGAAACTATCTACCTGTCGGATATAATTGCTTTCCAGGGCAGGGCGTATCTCGCTCCTGAAAAAATTAAGTTCTCGCTCCCACCCTTTTTGGGTGAGATAATCGCGGCTCCAAAATGTTTCAAATGCTTGTTTTGTCGATATCGTGCCCGTGCGATCGCGTATTTTCTTCTGGATTTGGGCGAGGGTTTCTGTCTTTGACGCCGCCAAAAAAGGATTTTCTTCTACTAAAATATCGCTCTGACGGCGCAGCTCTTCCAATAACGCCTTTGTCTGGGTGTCTTGTCCGCCAAATTCAGACAGCATTTCCGCTGTAGCATCCACAGTTTCGAGGTATTTTTGGGTTTGGGGATGCGGTTCAATTGCTTTGACGCGATCGTACACTGCAACTACACTGGGAAAATATTGCTGGTAGAAGTCCCGCCAGTCAAGATAACTGAGATTGAACAACACTAAAATTAAGTTGATTAGGGCGATAATGGCGCTCGCTTTTACCCACACAGAGAGAGCGCGAGACGATTCCGAAGTGGGGCGGATAGTTTCGGACTGGAAATCTTGAGTTTGCACGTTTTAGAAGGGCCTTTATGCGGGCGATCGCTTTGAGGTTTCTCGTCTACCTATTCTCGATCGACCGACAGCAAATCGCCTCAGCATATAGTAGGATTTCCGGGCAAACCCTGATGAAAAATTGAAATTTATCGCCTTATCTATTCTGAGAGCTTCCCCCCAGATGCGACTTCCGCCTAAGGGCAGAAAGTACCGAGGGGACTCCCGGGCAACCTACGAGCTGGCATCGGGAAATTTCCGCTCTCGGACTTCTAAGCTGTAATCCCGTACCGCTTTGGCGATCGCTTCCCGCAAATTCAGGTAAGATTTAGCAAAGGGCGGCTGGCGATCGGTCAGTCCCAGCAAATCGGCGGTAACGAGCACTTGACCGTCGCAGTGCGGCCCCGCGCCGATGCCAATGGTGGGGATGGCAAGCTGTTGCGAAATCTGCTTGGCTAGCTGGGCGGGGACGTGTTCTAATACGACGGCAAACGCACCGGCTTGCTCGACTGCCAGCGCTTCGGCGAAAATGCGATCGGCGGCTTCTTTTGTTTTCCCTTGCTGTCGGTAGCCCAGTTGGTGGACTGACTGCGGCGTCAGTCCGACGTGCCCCATCACCGGAATGCCCGCCTGCACCAGTTGCGAGATGGTTTGCGCGATCGCTGCATATCCCCCCTCGACTTTCACCGCTTGCGCTCCCGTTTCTTTCAGTATCTTTCCAGCCGAGCGCATCGCTTGCTGCTGGCTCTCTTGGTAGGTCATAAACGGCAAATCTACCACCATCAGCGCTTCTTTCACCCCCCGCCGCACGGCTTTGGCGTGGTGTACCATCTCTTCGAGGGTCAGCGGCAGGGTCGTCTCCATTCCTAGGGCTACCATCGCCAGCGAGTCTCCCACGAGGATTAAATCGACTCCGGCTTCATCCAGCAGTTGAGCTAAGGTGCAATCCCAAGCCGTCAGCGCCACGATCGGACGCCCCTGCTGTTTCCATTGCATCAATTGCTGGGTTGTTACTCTCATATTATGCGGATTTTAGTTTTTAGATTTTAGATTTTATTCTCTTTTTGGGATAATATTGCGGTCTTTGGCGTGTGCCGGGATTTGGGGATTGGGGGATGTTGAGATGGCTCTCTTCGCTGAGTGCCGGGATTTGGAGATGATTTGGGGGGCGTGTTGGTTCTGTTGGCTGAGAGCCGGGATTTGGGGATTTGGGGAAGCAGGCGCGCGCGAAGGTTACTTTTTGTCGCTGGTGGCTGTGGGTAAATAATCCATTCTCCCGCTCTCTCGGAGTTGGGACATAGCATATTTTTTCTGGTTTGTCAAATTTGCCAAAAATGGCTATATGTTTGGATTTGGAAAACTCGTGCTTCGTGTACTTGACAAAATTGATGGCCCAGTGCGGTTGTGCGGGGGTGGGGGAACGGTAGAGATAGGCTTTCAGCTTTTGTTGGGGGTGCTGTTTCGGGGAATTTTGCGATCGCGTCATACAGCGCCCTTGATTTTTAAATTCTATCACACCTCTCAAATGACGTAAAGTGGTTTTTTTATTGAAAATTTTTTTCAATTATGGCTTTACCAAAATTTAACCAAGTTTTGATTTACAAAAGTGACATAGATTTAATTATACGCTTTGCTTATCAAAAAGAGCAACGCGAGTATAAATGGACGAGTGAGTATAATAACGCGCTTTAATGCACGGAGGCGATTGTCTGCGGTATAGCTGCGCTTGCTGCGATAAGTGGGGGGAGTATTCCGATGGCTGCCTCAAGATTTGAGAGGGAAGGGGGGAAAGGAGAAGAAAAAAGGGAGTTGAAGGGAGAATTTTTTTGTTTTTGTGAAAAGGGGATGCTCCCGCTAGCGGAGGCGATCGCTTACAATACAGCAAGCTAGCCATCAGGGTTTTATGGGGTTGGCTTTTGAAGAAGGGAACTCGCAAAGCGATCGCTATTTTACGGCAACATGACATTAAAATACTATTTTTGTCCGTTTGAGATTCTCGGCAGTCTGGCAATCTTCTATGTATCGGTTAGCAGTTGTGCGATCGCGCAAATCGTACCAGACGCCACCTTACCTGTCAACTCCCTCGTCACCCCACAGGGAAACCAAAGCACCATCACAGGCGGCACAAAAACCGGAGTCAACCTCTTCCACAGCTTTCAAGAATTTTCCCTGCCCAGCGGCAGCAGCGCCTACTTCAACAACGCCCTAGACATTCAAAATATTATTACTCGCGTCACCGGGAACCAGAGTTCTCTAATTGACGGATTAATCAAAGCCAACGGCAGCGCCAATCTATTTTTAATCAACCCCAACGGGATAATATTTGGAGGCAACGCCTCCTTAAATCTCGGCGGTTCGTTTATCGCCAGCACCGCCAGCAGCGTTAAATTTGCTGACGGCAGCACCTACAGCGCCACCAACCCATCATCCCCGCCACTGTTAACCGTCAACGTGCCCATCGGCTTGCAATTCGGGGCAAATCCGGGAAAAATTGTCGTGCAGGGAAGCGGCAATAATTTAACCATCGATGCAGATAACTTTTATCCAGAAGTCACCGACTTATATCTGTTGAACGAGCGCCCCGCCGGGTTGGAAGTTCTCCCCGGAAATACCTTAGCCTTAATGGGAGGAGAGATTTTCCTCGACGGCGGCAACCTCACCGCCCCAAACGGAAGAATTATCTTGAGCAGTGCCGGAGCTGCTGGAGAAAGTTCTCTAATTCCCGCTAAGGCGGGTTGGGAATTATCAGACACAGGAGGAGGAGAAAATTTTGCTGACATTCGCCTTGCCAATGCTGCCTCGCTCTCGACGGCAGGGGTAGGCGGCGGCAGCATTCAAATTCTGGGGAGGCAACTGTCTGTAGAAGGGGGAAGCGCCATTTTGTCGGCAACCCTGGGAGGGGAAGCCGGGGGAAATCTCGACATCCGCACGACAGATAGCGTGCAGTTGAGCGGGGCATCTGTTGGGGGATTGTACAGTTTGATTGTGACGGCAGCCTATCCCGGTTCGTCAGGCAGTGCGGGAGATATCAAGATAGAAACGGGGAGCTTGCGCTTGTTGGAGGGAGGGCTGATATTTTCGTCGAGTTTTGGGGCGGGGAATGCGGGAGCGGTTCAGGTGAGCGCCTCGGACTTGGTGGAAATTAGCGGCGTAGATTTGGAGGGATATGGCGGCTATTTGGGTTCGGGAACGCCGCCGATTTCGCCGGGGAATGCGGGCAATTTGACGATAGAGACTCGGCGGTTAATTTTAGCGGATGGAGCGCTGGTGACTTCGGGAACGGGGGGCGGGGGTGCTGGCGGTTCTCTGACGGTACGGGCGAGGGAATCGGTGGAGTTGAGGGGTGCGGATAATTTGGGGGCTGTGAGTACGCTGCAAACGGAAGCGCGGCAGGGGAGTACGGGGAATGCGGGGAATTTGACGGTGGAAACGGGACGGTTAATGGTGCGGGATGGGGGGCAGATTTCGGCGGGAACGGCGGGGGCGGGGAATGCGGGGAGTTTGACGGTAAAAGCGCGGGATTTTGTGGAGGTATCGGGGACTTCGGCTGATGGGTTGATTCCGAGTACCCTATCGACTTCTGTTGCGCCTGGGGCGATGGGGGCGGGGGGAAATTTGACGGTGGAAACGGGGCGGTTGGTAGTGCGCGATGGGGGGCTGATATCGACAGCTTCAGCCGGGGCGGGCGCGGCAGGCAATCTCACAGTGAATGCCTCCGATTCGGTAGAATTAAGTGGAGTGGGAGGCTATCTCGATACTTTGCAGAGCCTTATCAATTTCACAACCGATCCCTCGGAACTGAGTAACGGCTTATTTACCACCAGTTTTTCGGCGGCAGATGCGGGAAAGATAGAAATCAATACGGCTAGATTTTTAGCGCAGAATGGAGCGTTTGTTATTACCTCTACGGTAGCGAGTGGAAAAGGGGGCGATTTGACGGTGAATGCCTCCGATTCGGTGGTATTGGATGCGGCGAGCTTTCTGGCAGGCAATCGCCCGGGCAGTACGGGGGCAGCCGGCAATATCACGATTAATACGAGAAATTTGACAATGCAAAATCAGGCAACGGCTATCACCGGCACGGCGGGGGCGGGGGCGGGGGGAATTCTCAGCGCGATCGCTTCTGAGTCGATAGAGTTGATTGGAGGAGGGCCGTTTTTGGTGTTAGGCGTGCCCGCCAATACGACGTTAAATACAACAACCCTCAGTCCGGCTCCAGCGGGAGATGTGAGAATTGCGACAAAACGCCTGATTGTGCGCGACGGCGCGACGATATCAGCGAGCACTTTTGGGGAGGGCAAGGGCGGCACTTTAGAGGTGAATGCGTCGGAATCCGTGACCGTCGCGGGAATGACGCGCGATCGCATTTTTAACAGTCGGTTATTCACCACCTCCGCAGCGGGCGGCACGGCCGGAGATATTCACATTTTTACAGGCAGCCTGCGCGTAGAAAATGGAGCCGATATCTCTGTCGATAGCACCGCAAATGGCAGTGCCGGCAATTTGGAAATTGTCGCCAACTCGGTACAGCTCGACCGGGGAGGCAGGCTCAGCGCTGCGGTGAGAGCCGGTTCTCAAGGCAATATCGTGCTGCGATCGCCTCTTCTCGTGCTGCGCGACAACAGCCGCATCACCACCAACGCCACCGGCACGGCAACCGGCGGCAATATTACTCTCGATACCGATACCTTAGTCGCTCTCGAAAATAGCGACATCACTGCCAATGCCGAAGAAAACTTCGGCGGGCGAGTCCTTATCAGCGCTAAAGGGATTTTCGGCGCGAAATTTCGCACTTTTGAATCGCCGCTCACCAGCGACATCACCGCCAGTTCTGCTCTCGGCGCGGAATTTAGCGGCACGGTGGAAATCAACACCCCGGATGTCCACCCGGCTGCTGGATTGATAGAGCTGGCAGGAAATCCAATCGACTCCCGCACTCGGATTGTCACCGGTTGCAACCCTTCCCGAGGCGATCGCTTTGTCATCACTGGCAGAGGCGGCTTGCCAGTCAACTCGACGGAGTTCCTCACCGGCAGGACGATTTGGCGCGATTTACCCGATTTGGAGGAGAGCGGAGAATCTACAGGCGAACCCGGAAGCAGGGCTCCTACCAGCGAAACCACCCAGCATTTCCCACTGGTAGAAGCGACTGGAATTGCGATCGATCCTGATGGTAAAATCATGCTGACAGCTAGCGCATCTACCGGCATCTCTCGCAGTTTCCGGCATCAGCAGGGTGGCTGCGTCCTGCGATAAGATTTATCTTGAAGGTAAAAAACGGCTTGCCCATAGTAAAGCCGCTGTAGTTCGGCGTGCCCCAACCAACGTTCAGAAATCGTTACAATCGTTACAGATGAGTTTTCAAAAAATTTTTCAGTCCTTCGTCATTCTCAGCACTCTGGGTACTTGCTATCTCGCTACGCCTCTTTCAGCAACGGCTCAGATTATACCAGACGCCACCTTACCTGTCAACTCCCTCGTCACCCCACAGGGAAACCAAAGCACCATCACAGGCGGCACAAAAACCGGAGTCAACCTCTTCCACAGCTTTCAAGAATTTTCCCTGCCCAGCGGCAGCAGCGCCTACTTCAACAACGCCCTAGACATTCAAAATATTATTACTCGCGTCACCGGGAACCAGAGTTCTCTAATTGACGGATTAATCAAAGCCAACGGCAGCGCCAATCTATTTTTAATCAACCCCAACGGGATAATATTTGGAGGCAACGCCTCCTTAAATCTCGGCGGTTCGTTTATCGCCAGCACCGCCAGCAGCGTTAAATTTGCTGACGGCAGCACCTACAGCGCCACCAACCCATCATCCCCGCCACTGTTAACCGTCAACGTGCCCATCGGCTTGCAATTCGGGGCAAATCCGGGAAAAATTGTCGTGCAGGGAAGCGGCAATAATTTAACCATCGATGCAGATAACTTTTATCCAGAAGTCACCGACTTATATCTGTTGAACGAGCGCCCCGCCGGGTTGGAAGTTCTCCCCGGAAATACCTTAGCCTTAATGGGAGGAGAGATTTTCCTCGACGGCGGCAACCTCACCGCCCCAAACGGAAGAATTATCTTGAGCAGTGCCGGAGCTGCTGGAGAAAGTTCTCTAATTCCCGCTAAGGCGGGTTGGGAATTATCAGACACAGGAGGAGGAGAAAATTTTGCTGACATTCGCCTTGCCAATGCTGCCTCGCTCTCGACGGCAGGGGTAGGCGGCGGCAGCATTCAAATTCTGGGGAGGCAACTGTCTGTAGAAGGGGGAAGCGCCATTTTGTCGGCAACCCTGGGAGGGGAAGCCGGGGGAAATCTCGACATCCGCACGACAGATAGCGTGCAGTTGAGCGGGGCATCTGTTGGGGGATTGTACAGTTTGATTGTGACGGCAGCCTATCCCGGTTCGTCAGGCAGTGCGGGAGATATCAAGATAGAAACGGGGAGCTTGCGCTTGTTGGAGGGAGGGCTGATATTTTCGTCGAGTTTTGGGGCGGGGAATGCGGGAGCGGTTCAGGTGAGCGCCTCGGACTTGGTGGAAATTAGCGGCGTAGATTTGGAGGGATATGGCGGCTATTTGGGTTCGGGAACGCCGCCGATTTCGCCGGGGAATGCGGGCAATTTGACGATAGAGACTCGGCGGTTAATTTTAGCGGATGGAGCGCTGGTGACTTCGGGAACGGGGGGCGGGGGTGCTGGCGGTTCTCTGACGGTACGGGCGAGGGAATCGGTGGAGTTGAGGGGTGCGGATAATTTGGGGGCTGTGAGTACGCTGCAAACGGAAGCGCGGCAGGGGAGTACGGGGAATGCGGGGAATTTGACGGTGGAAACGGGACGGTTAATGGTGCGGGATGGGGGGCAGATTTCGGCGGGAACGGCGGGGGCGGGGAATGCGGGGAGTTTGACGGTAAAAGCGCGGGATTTTGTGGAGGTATCGGGGACTTCGGCTGATGGGTTGATTCCGAGTACCCTATCGACTTCTGTTGCGCCTGGGGCGATGGGGGCGGGGGGAAATTTGACGGTGGAAACGGGGCGGTTGGTAGTGCGCGATGGGGGGCTCTTGGTGACGACAACAGCTTCAGCGGCACCGGCGGGAAACTTGACAGTCAATGCAACAGATTCTGTGGAATTGTCTGGCTCTGGAGGCTTGGTTCAGATTTTAGAAGGATTTGCAACGTTTAACGTCAATCCGGTGGGGTTTCGCAATGGGTTATTTACCGTGAGTCTCGGCAGTGGCAGTGCCGGAAACATGGAGATTAATACGGGGAGATTTTCGGCTGCGAACGGAGCGATCGCAATTACTTCTAATCTCGGAGGAGGAGAGGGAGGCTCGATAACGCTAAATGCCGCAGAATTTGTGGAATTAAGCGGCTCCCTCGTGACGAATGGGAACATACCGGGAAGCACTGGCGCGACGGGCAACATCACGGTGAACACCCGCAATCTCAGGATGCGGGACGGGGCAACCCTCACGACTGGTACGGCAGGGTTGGGGAAAGGCGGAGATCTGACGGTGAACGCCTCCGAATCCGTAGAGTTGTACGGAGGCAATCGGTTTTTTCTTCTCGGTCAGCCAGCCGACACTAACTTGAGTACGAATACCCTCGGACCGGCACCGGCGGGAGAGCTGACGATCGCGACTCGGACTTTAACAGTTGCCAATGGAGCCAATTTATCAACCGGCACGTTTGGAACCGAGCGGGGCGGAAACTTGAACATCATCGCAACTGATTCGATGACCGTCAATGGGGCAGCTTCGGGCGGTTTTCCCACCCGAGTGTACACCAGTTCGGCAGGGAGCGGAAATGCTGGCGACTTGAGAATTTCCACGGGGAAATTATCGATCGGAAATGGAGCGATTCTAGAAGCCAACAGTTTCGCCAGTGGAGGGGCGGGCAACCTGGAAATTGCGGCGGGTTCGGTGCGGTTGGACAACCAAGCCACCGTTAGCGCTCAAACCGCAGCAGGGAATCGCGGCAATATCATCGCGCGCTCTCCCGACATTCAACTGCGGCGCAACAGCTACATCACCACCAACGCAGTCGGCACCGCCACCGGTGGCAATATTATCCTCGATACCGATACCTTAGTCGCCCTGGAAAATAGCGACATCACTGCCAATTCCAAAGCCAGTTTTGGGGGACAAGTCAGTATCAGCAGCCGGGGCATTTTCGGCACGGAATTTCGCCCGCAGCAAACTGCCGCGAGTGACATCACTGCTACTTCCGAACTGGGGGCTTCCTTCAGCGGAACCGTTACCATCACCACCCCAGACGTCAACCCTGCTTCGGGGTTAGTCGAGTTGAAAGCACAAACCGTCGATGCTTCCCGGCTGCTCGTTTCTGCCTGCGCAGCCGGCAAAAACAGCCGTTTCGTCGTGACCGGAAAGGGCGGCTTGCCCCCCAATCCAGAGGAGCCCTTCAGCAGTTCTGCCGTGGTGGTGGAATGGGCAACGCAGCCGACAGAGGAGGGGGAATATCGGACATCGGACCGGGAAAGCAGCAAACCCCCCCGAGAAACTGCGCCGGTTCAGATAGTCGAAGCAACCGGAATCGCCAAATCTTCCGACGGCAAAGTTGTCCTGACTGTCAATAGCGGCACGCCGGATGACATCTGGTATCGGCAGGCAAACTGCGAGGACTTGCGATCGCCTTAAGTCCATTTCTTTCTCACGGCCTGACTGCTGGCGCAACCCGCGCGAAAGCCAGGTGCGGGGTTGCCCGCCCGGTTGTGGTGTTCACCCACGCCAGCCCCTCGCTCGTGCCCACCCACAATTTATTGCCGAAGTCAGGAGCGATCGCCAGAATCCGACTCGAAGGCAATCCCGCCACTTCTCCGAGCAGTTTACCACTTCTGGGACTGAAGCGAAATAAGCCATTATCCGTCCCCACCCAGAGGGTGCCCGCCGCGTCAAACCGCACAGACGCGACATCTCGCCCAGCGAATTCGGCAACGGAGCGCCGCACGCGCCCGCTTTTGGGGTCAATTTCTATTAACCCCCCCGGCGTTCCCGCCCACAGGGAACCGTCGGGCGCGAGGGCGAGGGTTCGCACGGCGACTCCCGGCAATCGCTCAATGCGCTTCATTATCAGGGCGCTGGCAGTATTCACTTGCACTAACCCTTCCAGGGTTCCCACCCACAGGTGCCCCTCCGCGTCGAGGGCGAGGGTATTGGCGGCAACCCCCGGCAGTTTTTTGAGCGTGGTCATCAATAAAGCGCGATCGGGACTGATTAACGCCAAACCGCGATCGCTCCCCACCCACAAATAGCCCCGCCTGTCTACCAGCAGCGACAAAATCCGGTTTGAGGGCAAAGCGATATTCTGCGCCGTAATCTCATTGGTGCGGGGATCTACCCGCTGCAGCCCGCCATAGGTTCCCACCCACACCCGCCCTACTTTGTCTTCCGCCAAAGCGCCGATGATGACATTGGGCAGGTTAATTCGCGCCAGAATGTCGCCGGTATTGGGATTGACGCGCGCCAATCCCTGCCACGAACCCACCCACAAATCCCCCTGATTCCCCGCCTGCAAAGCACTGGTGCGATAATCTGGCTCCGGCAGACTTTCCTGCTCCTGGCGTTCCTCCGGCAGTGGCTCCACCCCGGGCGGTGGAGCTTGCGGCGGATAGGGGAACGAGTCGCCCCTGCCGCTGGGCGCGTTTAATTGCGCTAGACTTGCCGGAGCAGAAGCGATCGCCCCGATTCCACACAGACTCCATCCCAGCACCCAGGCACTCGCGACACAACTGATGCGGCTCAGAATCACTAATCTCATATCCGTTTTAGATTTTACATTTCTGGTTTTAGATTAAACACTAGCACGTCCTCCTGGCTGGGCGTCGCTCTCAAACCGCGCATGATTTTAGCAACTTCCCGCTCGGCGCAAACTGGGATTTTCAATTTTTAAATTGAGAAAAAGATAAATTATTTAATTTTTTACAAATCTATCCCGTACATTTACGGGCAGGCTCTAGGTAATTATAATGGCTAGCTGTGGAAGCGCTAACTTTCTTAAAAACTTAAAAAGTGGGCCGACAGTGAAAGGGGACGGAAGTGTGAATTGGCTGCCGATTGAAGGGCATTTAAAAGGCTCTCCTGACTTTGTGGTGGAAAACCGGGCTTTTCCGGGCATGGGGCATGGGGCATGGGGCATGGAAAATGCTTTTCCTGCAAGGCTTTCACCAAAAATATTAGTTTTTCTTATCACCAAGGAGTCGGGAGAGCCATTTAAAAATTAACGGTTAGAATTGAATGCAGAAGGGCATTTTAGTAATAAGTGGACTAAAGATTTAAAATTTTCTTTAGAGAATGAGGGAAGATCCATGCAGCGCCAACAACCGAACATCCGGGTAGAAATCAGCGATGGCGCGATCGCGGAAAACGCGCGATCGCAGCAGCAGCCCGATTCGCCATCTCTGACGCGGATTCCCAGGCGCTCTAGCCTTCGCAACAAAATTGGTTTCGGGTACGCGCTGGCGCTCGGCATCGCTATTGCAGGCACGAGCACTGGGCTCGTCGTTGGCAATTACCACTACCAGCAGGCGCGGAAGCAGGGGATGCACATAGATGAGGAAACCCGCCGTTTGAGCGAAGTACACCAAAGCTTAACTCATGCAAAAGTACACGCCTTGCAAATTATTGCTACGAACCTGACACCCGCACAACTGCAGCAACAATATCAGGAAGTTGTCGAACACCAGCAGCAGTTGAAGAGTGTGTGGGCTGAGATCCGAGCAGAAGCAGATACAGAGGTACTGCCAGAACTGAAAGGCTTTCTCAACGAGTACGGGGGGACGATAGAAGCCTACGCGCAGCGGTTCGGCGAGATTCTCGCTGAAATTAAATCGCCCGTAGAGGAAACAGAAGTCTGAAAATGGCTTCGAGAATTTGCGAACGAGCCGATCTCGATGGAGGTGATGAAGGCAGTAGAAAAGATGGAAACAATAGAAGAGATTGGCGATCGCTTGGAAGATAAGGTTCGGGATGCCCAAGGCAAAGCTGAGGTGCTGCAAGTTAAAATTATCGCACTCAGCATGATACTTTCCGGCGCGATCGCCTTTATTTTAGCGCTGCGTACCAGTCAAGAGATCGCGCGCCCCCTGCAAAACTTAACGGCGATCGCCCATCGCGTCACCGAAGACGCGAATTTCGACTTGCGCGCCCCCGTCACAACCGCCGATGAAGTGGGGATTTTGGCGAATTCCTTCAACCAACTCATCCGACAAGTCAAGCACCTATTAGAAGCGCAAAAAGCTGCCGGCGAACGCCAACTCCTCCAGAATGAAAAATTAGCCAGTTTGGGGCGAATGCTGGCAGGAGTCGCTCACGAACTCAACAACCCCCTCGGCTGCATTTACGGCAACTTAGACTACGCTCAAAATTACTCTCAGGATTTATTAAAACTTATAGATACCTACGAAGCAGAAATTCCTCAACTGCCGCCTGCTGTGAGCGATCGCGCCGCCGACATCGAACTCGATTATATAAAACAAGACTTGCCCCAACTGCTGCAAGCGATGAAAATTGCTGCCGAGAGAGCCAAACAACTCGCTCACAGCTTGAAAAACTTCTCCCGTTTGGACGAAACCGCGCCCCACCCCGTAGACTTGCGCGCCTGTCTCGACAGTACCCTAATGATTCTCCACAACCGCATCAAACACGGAATAGAAGTCAGCCGCGATTACAAAGAAGTGCCTGCCGTAGAGGGATACGCGGGGATGCTCTCACAGGTATTTTTAAACGTACTCAGCAACGCGATCGAAGCCTTGGACGAAAAAACTTCTGGGGATACGAGAGAAATCCGAATCGCGACAGAACAAATAGATGAAGAGTGGGTAGTCGTGCGAATTGCAGATAACGGCGCGGGGATAGCCCTAGAAAATCAAGCGAAAATTTTCGATACCTTTTTTACCACCAAACCCCACGGCGTCGGCACCGGGTTGGGATTGGCGATTAGCTATCAAATCGTCGTCGAGAAACACGGCGGCAGAATTACTTGCTCCTCTCAGGTGGGGAAAGGGACGGAATTTGCGATCGCCCTGCCCGTCAAACATTCCCTCCCTGCCACTGCACCCGTTCAGAATTTTAGGTGATTGGATTTTTGTAATTTCTTCACTCGCGATCGCTGCCTCACAGCCCAGCTAGATGAGCATTCATAAAACAGTAAAGAAATCTTGACAGCCGGAGAAACCTCGGATACACTTGACGGAATCGGTTCGCTTGCCGCGTTTTCGTTGAAGCGCGATGAGAGAGCCGCGAGCGATCGCTTCTGGGAAGCGCCATCCGCAAGCGGGGCAGGTTTTTGCACCAGAGAGAGGATGGCACGGTACGCCAAAAATATCCACATTGTTAGTACGGGCAAACGACATCAAAATGGCAACTCAACTGGATAACACAGCCGTGCATCAAAACAACGCCAAATCCTGCCAGGTTCCTAACAAGACATCCCTGCTGTTCATCGACTCCCAGGTTGAAAACAGCGACATGCTCGCCGCCGACGTCACCCCAGAAGTAGAAGTCTGCATAATTCACCCCACAGGCGACGGCATCGAGCAAATCAGCGCCATCCTCTCCCAAAAGCAAAACATCGCCGCCCTGCACCTCATCTCCCACGGCAGCGACGGCAGCCTCATGCTCGGCAACAGATATCTCAACGCTTCTACCCTAGAAAGCAACAGCGCCAAAATCCAACAGTGGCAAGCCGCCCTCGCCGCCAACGCCGACATCTTGCTGTATGGATGTAACGTCGCCGCCACCGAGAAAGGCATAGCATTCATCACCACCCTCCACCAACTAACCGGAGCGAATATCGCCGCCTCCACCACCCCCACAGGCAGCGCCAAAAAAGGCGGCGACTGGAAGCTAGAAGCCCGCGTCGGCAACATCGTTTCCCCCCTCGCCATACAAACAGAAACCCAGCGCGCCTATCCCGCCATCTTAGCAACCCCTTTCGCAGCAAACACCACCATTACCCTGCCTGGTGTTATCAACAGCTCCGTCGCCTGGGCAGACTACAATAACGATGGCAAGCCTGATTTCCTGCTCACGGGCGAAACGTCATCGGGGGAGGTGATAGCCAAACTCTATCAAAACACGGGCACTTCCTTTATAGAAGACACCAGCATATCCCTGCCCGGTGTTGCCTACAGCTCCGTCACCTGGGCAGACTACAATAACGATGGCTTGCCAGATTTCCTGCTATCGGGAGATACATATTCAGAAAAACTCTCCAAACTCTACAAAAACACGGGCACCTCCTTTATTGAAGACACCAGCATTGCATTGCCTGATTTGAGCGACACCTCCGTCGCCTGGGCAGATTACAATAACGATGGCTTGCTCGATTTCTTGCTAACGGGGGGCGTGAATGCGGTTGACTTAACCTCCAAACTTTATAAAAACACGGGCACCTCGTTTATTGAAGATACCAGTATTGACTTGCCTGATGTTTCCGCCGGCTCCCTTGCCTGGGCAGACTACAACAGCGATGGCTTGCTGGATTTCCTGCTCGCAGGAATAGAGTTCTCGTCGGGAGATATCGCCAAACTCTACCTAAACACGGGGACTTCGTTCGCGGAAGATACGATCACTACTATCCCCGGTATTAGCTACGGCTCTGTTGCCTCGGCAGACTACAATAGCGATGGAAAGCCAGATTTCCTGCTCACGGGGGCCGGCATCTCCAAACTCTACAAAAACACGGGTACTTCGTTTATTGAAGACACCAGCATTGCACTGCCCAATCTTTATTACAGCACTGGCACCTGGGCAGACTATAATGGGGACGGCAAGCCAGATTTCCTGCTCGCAGGCGATACGTTGTCGGGGTTTATCGCCAAACTCTACCTCAACACGGGAACTTCCTTCACAGAAGACACCAGCATCTCCCTGCCCGGTGTGAGCAGTGGCTCCGTCGCCTGGGCAGACTACAATAGCGATGGCAAGCCAGATTTCCTGCTTACGGGATTAACGGAGTTGGGGGAGTTTATCGCCCAACTCAACACAAACATCCTCAACTTTCCTCCCGCTTCGGCTGCCAATACCGTCACCCTCAACGAAGACAGCCCCTACACATTCGCAGCGGTTGACTTCCCTTTCACCGATATCGACGCAGCCGATACCCTGCAATCGATTCAGATAACGCAACTGCCCGCCCTCGGTACTCTCACCCTCAGCGGTACTGCCGTCGCCTTAAATGACACTATCCCCGCTGCCAGCATTGGCAACCTCACCTTTACCCCCGCTGCTAATGCCAACGGCACTGCTTACACCAGCTTTCAATTTACTGTCAGTGACGGCACGAATAACAGCAATAGCGCCTACACCCTCACCCTCGACGTCAGCGCCGTCAACGACGCCCCGAATTTCACCGCCACAAACCCAGCCGCCATCAACGCCAATGCTGGCGCGCAAACTCTTCCCAATTGGGCAATTTTTGCCCCCGGTGGCGGTGCTGACGAAGCCGCGCAAACAGCCACTTATACCGTCAGCAACATCAGCAATCCTGCCTTATTTGCCGTTACTCCAGCGATTGACAGCGCAGGGCAACTCACCTATACGGCAGCGGCAAATGTCTTCGGCACCTCTACATTTGACGTCGCGGTACTCGATAGCGGCGGTACGGCAAATGGCGGCATTGATACGTCAGGGATTCAAACTTTTACGATTACCGTTCTCGATACAATCGCCCCAACCGTTACCGTCGAACAAGCCGCAGCACAAATCGATCCCGTTGCGACATCGCCGATAAACTTTACGGTGACTTTCTCGGAAGCCGTCGCGGGATTCGACAACAGCGATATTATTTTAGGAGGAACCGCCGGCGCAACCACAGCAGCCGTCAGCACTACCGACAATATTACCTACACTATTGCCGTCACCGGCATGACGCAAAGCGGCACGGTTATCGCTACCGTCAATGCCGGGGCGGCTGCGGATGCCGCCGGAAATTTAAATGCAGCCTCTACCAGCACCGACAACACCGTCACCTACACCGCACCCGCTCCCGAAATTCAAGTATTAGACGGTACAGTTGATATCACTGACGGCACGACAGCAGCTCTCGATTTCGGCAGCACGACAGTCGGCGGAACTCTCAACAAAATCTTTACTGTCAACAATACGGGCACAGCCGATTTAACTTTAAGTGGCTTAACCCTGCCCGCAGGATTTACTCTGGCAGGAACTTTACCCACGACTATTGCTGCAGGCGGTAACGGCACCTTCCAAGTGCAAGTAGATACGGCGGCTGTGGGGAATTTGGCGGGAGAGCTTTCTTTTACTACCAACGATGGGGATGAAAATCCTTTTAATTTCCCTATTGCCGCTACAGTCACGGCAACGCCCGTACCAGAAATTCAAGTATTAGACGGTACAGTTGATATCGCTGACGGCACGACAACGGCTCTCGATTTCGGCAGTACGGTTGTCGGAACAACTGTTACGAGAACTTTCACGATTAATAATATCGGTACGGCGATTTTGCAGGTGGGGCAGTTGCAATTGCCGAATGGGTTTAGTGTGGTTGGGGCGCTGCCTTTGACGGTGGCAG
>CAYOOD010000056.1:0-49972 GCA_964405435.1 uncultured bacterium | reverse complement strand
ACTCCTGATGTTTTTCTCTAATAGTATAATACTATCTTAGCCAACTTAGTATAACCGGAGATTTCATTACTCTGCCGAGCTGCTGCGGGAAATCGGCAGCAGCACGTTGAAGGTGGAACCCTCGCCGAGTTTGCTGTGGACGGAAATGGAGCCGCCGCAGCGCAACAGCAACTGCTGCACGATTGTTAAGCCCAAACCAGCACCGCCGGGATCGTCATCGAGGGTGTGGCGCACGCGGTAAAAGCGATCGAAGATTTTGGGAATTTCACTGGCGGGCATACCGATGCCAGTGTCGCGAAATTCCAACTGGATGTAATCGCCCTGCTGTTTGGCGCGTACCCATACTTGCCCGCCACTTTTGGTGAATTTGATGCCGTTGTGCAGCAGGTTGATGACGATTTGCTTGAGCCAAGGGCGGAGGCAGGCAACCGGGGGCAAGTCGTCGGGCACGGTGTAAGCGAGCATGATGCCTTTTTCGCGGGCGAGGGGTTGATAGGTGCTGACGACTCCGGGGACGATATCGGCGAGGTGCAGCGATTGTAGGGAGGCGCGATCGCCGGCGCTATCTAACCGCACCAAGTCGAGCATTCCGTTAATCAGCGAGGTTTGCCGATCGCATTCCGTATTGAGCAACTGCAAATAGCGATCGCGCTGCGCCGCTTTCAAGTTCTGAGAACCCAACAGGCTCAAAGCCGTCTTCATATTCGTGAGCGGCGTTCGCAGCGCCTGACCTACATTGCTGAGAAATTCGTCTTTCAGGTGCAGCGACTCGACCAGTTCTTCATTTTGTACTTGCAAATTGTCTGCATCGGCGGCTTGCTTGCGATAGTGTACCGCAGTCCGCCACACTTCTTCTTGGTGCTGAATTTGTTTTGCCCACAGCAAGCCCGCCCACCGCGCCGCACTGCTCGCCTCGTCCGAATCGGGGGTGAGGTAGCGGGTAAACAGAAAATCCCACTTTGCCAGCAGTTCCTCAGCCGCCACCGGCAATAACTCTAAAGGTTCCTCACCAGCTCCTGCCGCCATCTCGTCAGATCTGCGGCGAGTTTTTGACTGACCGATCGCGATCGCCTGTTTCAATCCCTGCAGCACCAGAGCGATCGTTGGCTTGTCAACCGAACACAGCGCTAAAAGCGGGTGCTGGCGATCGCCATTTTCCTCGGCTGCCTCTGCAGGCATCCGTACCGACCGAGGGCGGTGACCTACTATAGTACAGCAGAGGTGATGCGACAGCACCACCAAAAAATATTCCTGTTTCAGGGATTCCTCCGCCGCCAGCCCAAAGCCAAATATCGGCAAAACGCTCTCCCCCTGCCTGCTTTCTCTCTCGCGGAAATGCCCGATCGATTGGCTTTCATAGCGGGCAGACTGGGCGTGCTTTGTCTGGTTTTTGCGCTCCGCCGACAGCCCCGAAGCCGGCGGAAAGGGCTTGTGAGCCCGCAGCGATTCCATTTCCAGCGCTGACACGCCCTCATCGATCGCGCTCTCTGCGTCAGCACTGGCTGGCTGGCAGACGTAGATTCCCTCGCTAGTGCCGAGCTGGCGGTAGCGATCGAGGCTGTCGTGCCATCCCATCCGGTGGGGTAATTTGAGCAGCACGGTTGCTGGCAGGTTTTGCTCTACCAGCAGGTCGATCGCAGCCGTTACCATTGATTTGAGCGTGGGCAAACTGACCTGTAGCGGCACGGGTGGCTGTGGGGAGCTAACAGCCAGCTCGTAGAGGGATACGTCTTGAGCCGAGGGTAGGTTCATGCGAAGCCAAACTGGAAAAAATGCTGCTTTTGTTGGAATTTTAATCCCCATTGGGGGATTAGTTTTGATAGAAAGCACGGGATAGATGCCCCTTGTTCTGCGTTCTGCACGAAAAGGGATACTGCTCTATCCCGATTCGCGCTGATTTCCCGTGCCGCCACTTTCTGACTATAGCGATTTTCAATGTTAGCGGCGCGTTCGGCTCTCGAAAGGGCGATCCCCTTCGTTCGCTGGCAAACTCTGTAGGGCAGCACCGTCGCTGGTGCTGCCCTAAGAGTTCCCCCTGACTGCGCCATCAAGCAACCGCTGAGTTGCGCTCTTTCAACGCTTCCCGGGCTTGTTCGCGATCGTCAAAGTGAATTTTTTCAGTACCCAGAATTTGGTAGTCTTCGTGTCCTTTGCCGGCAATGAGCACGCCGTCTCCGGGCTGCGCTTGCAAGATAGCGGTGCGAATCGCCACGGCGCGATCGGCAATCACCACTGGCTGCACCGTTTCGGGGATGCCTGCCAAAATATCCTGCAAAATCTTTTCGGGGTCTTCCGTGCGGGGATTGTCGGAAGTCACGACTACCTTGTCTGCCAAATCGGCGGCAATTTTGCCCATTTTGGGGCGCTTGGTGCGATCGCGATCGCCCCCGCACCCGAACACGCAAATCATCTTACCGCGAATGAAAGGCCGCGACGCCCTGAGCATATTCTCCAAACTGTCCGGCGTGTGCGCGTAATCCACAATGACGCTGACATCCTGATTTGGCTGGATTTGCACCCGCTCCATCCGCCCGGGCACTCCCGGAAACGTCGATAAAATCTCTACAATCGTCGCCAAATCCACGCCCAAATGCAGCCCAGCGCCCACTGCTGCCAGCATGTTCGATAAATTGAACTGGCCAACCAGCGGCAGCTCGAACGCCACCTCGCCCGTCGGCGCGTGCAAAATGCCCTTCACGCCCGTGGGTTGATAGGCGATGTCACTCGCCCACAAATCGGCAGTTGTATCGCTAGTGCTGTAGCTCCAGACTTTTTCCGGCGGCAACTGAGAAATCAACCGCTTGCCATAGGGGTCATCCAAGTTAATCACGGCGCGACCTTTGAGATAGTCGGGGCTGAAGAGCAGCGCTTTCGCTCCGAAGTAATCCTCCATGTCGCGGTGATAGTCGAGGTGATCCTGTGTCAGGTTGCTAAACAACGCCACTTCAAACGGACAGCCGATTACCCGTCCCTGAGCGAGAGAGTGGGAGCTGACTTCCATCACGCCGACTTGACAGCCGGCGGCGACGGCTCCGGCGAGTTGCTGCTGCAGCTCTACGGCAAAGGGGGTGGTGTGAATGGCCGTCTGCACGAACCCGGGCCAGCGGGCGTAGAGCGTGCCAAATAAGGCTGTCCGCTGCTCGACTTTATTCAGGAGAAATTCAATTAAGTGGGTGGTGGTAGTTTTGCCGTTGGTGCCGGTGACGCCGACCATTTTCATCTGTTGTGCCGGGTTGCCGTAAAAGGCGGCGGCGGCAAGGGCGCAAGCTGCCGTCATGTCGGCGACGGGAACAACTGCAGTACCGGCTTGGGGGGGGTGCTTCTCGGCGGCTTGGGGGGAAACCAGGGCGGCAACTGCGCCGGCTGCGATCGCGCTCGGCCAAAAATCGCCGCCATCCACCCGGGTGCCGGGAATGCCGATAAATAGATCCCCTGGCTTGCAGGCATGAGAATTGGTTGACAGCCCGGTGACTTCGGCGTCGAGAGCCGCTTCGGCGGGCGATCGCAATACGTTGGGAATAGCTGCCAGTATCTCGCGCAATTTCATGTCAAAGATCCCTCACACTCGCATTATATGTCGCCTACTCGTTACCATAGATCGGGAAAAATTTTTGTAACATTTGCTTCACGTTCTGTACGGAAGCCCGGGGCGAGGGGCGGGGCAGGGGTTCCTCGGCGATCGCGCCGTCTGGGCGGGCGACAACTCTGGTCAGAACGGGGATTTCGTACTGATAGGCGGCAAACCAGTCCTCGCGCGCGGTAATGTCGCGCACCTCTAGCTCGAAGTTGAGGTCGGTTATTTGTTCTAGCTTTTCCAGCAGCCCCTCGCACAAATGGCACCCGGGCTTGCTGTATAAAATTAACCGCATTTTATTTCTCCACATCCCGTCCTCTCAGCTTACTG
This sequence comes from uncultured bacterium, assembly GCA_964405435.1. Taxonomy (GTDB): domain Bacteria; phylum Cyanobacteriota; class Cyanobacteriia; order Cyanobacteriales; family Oscillatoriaceae; genus DVEG01. The sequence goes on along the minus strand of CAYOOD010000056.1, from coordinate 46,068 downwards.
CTCTGAGGGACGCGATCGGCTACTGTTCTCGAACCGCCGCCGACCCGATTGATGGCCAAATTCTGGCCGATTCCGGGGCGGTCGCGCCAATTTCCCGACTTTTCACCTTACCTGAAATCTCTCTTGAGGGGGATTCTGACCCGTCGGTCTGTCCATTAAATGAAAAATAGTTGAACGTTCAGGCAGTGGCGAGATTTTCTTGAGTTTTGTTCTCCCAAGGCGAAGGGGAAATGCTGCGCTTCAAAATGGAGATTAGCGAAGCGATCGCCCCCGCCTGCGATGGAGATTGCAATAATTAAAAAAACCAGCGATCGCGAGACAAACAATAATTTACTCTCCCTGCTTTCCTCCGAGAAAAATTGCCATGAACAACCCCAGCGCCTCCGAAGAAGGTACACTCAGACAACAACGGTGGGAATTTTTACAGCAGATCGAGGATGGGTTGGAAACGCCAATGCTCGTACTCGGCTTCGCGTGGCTGGTGCTGCTAGTCATCGACCTAATCTGGGGATTGAATCCCCTGCTGCAAGTCACCAGCAACGTTATCTGGCTCGTCTTCGTGCTGGATTTTATCGTGCGATTTGCCCTCGCTCCAAACAAGCTTGCCTATCTCAAAAATAACTGGCTGACGGCGATTTCCCTATTGCTGCCGGCAGCGCGCGTTTTGCGCCTCGCCCGCGTCTTGCGGCTGTTGCGGGCTAGCAGCCGATCGCTGCGGCTGGTGCGCGTCATCAGTTCCCTCAACCGGGGAATGCACGCCCTCAGAGGCAGCATGGGGCGTCGCGGCTTCGGCTATGTCGCGGCGCTGACGCTGGTTGTCACCTTAGTGGGAGCGGCGGGGATGTATGCGTTTGAGAACAACCCAGACGGGCGCGGCTTGAACGACTACGGCACCGCCCTGTGGTGGACGGCGATGATGGTGACGACGATGGGATCGGAATACTGGCCGCAAACCCCAGAAGGGCGCGTGCTTTGCTTGATACTCGCCTTGTATGCCTTTGCCGTTTTTGGCTACGTTACCGCGTCGCTGGCAACGTTTTTTATCGGGCGCGATGCAGACGACGATTCTGCCGAGGTTGCCGGTGCAAAATCAATTAAAGCGCTGCATGAGGAAATCGCGGCGCTGCGGGCTGAGATTCGGGCGCTATCCCGACAGAACCTGGAGTAAGGATTTCAGCCTAGTGCATCATAAAGAAAGCGATCGCGATCGGGCTAGTCACGATCGCAAAAATCAGAAATCGGTCAAATCGAAGCTTTAAGGAATAAGCAATTATGCAGAATCAATTGCACAACCCTACGGAAGTAGTGCGGGCGAGGACGCCCGCTTCCTTAAGTAGTGGGCGAGGATGCCCGCACGCCCACAACCATACTGCAATTATTTATACTCCTCTGCTTAGCTAGAAAGCGTTACCTCTTTCAGCCAATTCCCCATTCCCCATTCCCTATTACCTGTTACCCATTAACCGATTTCGGTTTCGTTAGTAGCAACTAGAGTTCCCTAGTATTCTGCCAGCGTTGAAAATACGGCGCGCCTCCCCATAGAAAACGTCTCCCCCTAATCCCCTAATCCCCTAATCCCGGCAAAGCTCCAACCCACCCTCCAGAATAATCTTAACAAAACACTAGCCTTCAGACATCGAGAGTTCGCCTTCAGGGAGTTCTTGTTGAGAAGGCTGCTGCGGTTCTTCCTCTGCCATTACGTCGAGCATTTTTTTAGCAACGATCGCGCCAACGACAACAGCGCCAACCGCTCCCGCAATTTTGACAGCTTGCTCGATTCCTTCGCCGCCTCCCAAATGGCGATCGAAGATTTCATCTGGCAACCAGTCTACAGTTACTTGCAAATCGTGAATCGGAGCGGGTAAGAGTTCTAAATAAGTTCCTTGACGGATCAGGTGTCCGATTTTGCCCGACACTTGCAAGCGGTTGAAGATATTCGCCACGCTATTGCCGATGCCGATTTTTAGCAGCGTGCCGCGCAGATTCACGTCAGCCGGTTGCAGCTCCTGCCCCAAAGCCATCGCTTTCAGATTGCGAGCGATCGCTGCTCCTTGCTGGTAAGCAACCTGGGCAGTCGGCGGCAGGGAATTGCCCTCTATCCCCGCGCAATCGCCCCCAGCAAATACTTCGGGATAATCCAGCAGTTGCAGCGTGGGAGTCACGAGGAGGCGGTGGTGTTTGTCGCGGCGGTTGTCTGGAATGGGTAAATTTTTAATGACGGGATGAGTCGTGGTTCCCGCCGTCCAGATTGCCGTAGAGGCCGGCAGGGTTTCCTGCTTGCCGTCGCGATCGTAATTGACGGCATCGGGACGAATTGCCGTTGCTTTGGCTCGCAGAATTAATTCTACCGGAACGGCGCGTTTTTGCAACTCATCCTCGGCAATTTCGCGCAGGTGGCTGTTGATATCGCCTTCGAGAATTTGTTCGCCGTGGTTGATGAGAACGACCCGCACTTCTTGAGGATTGCCGCCCAATGCTTTATACCAATTCGGCAGCAAATCTGCAAGCGTGCCGGCCATTTCTACACCGGATGGCTCGCCGCCAGTGACCGCCACTGTCAGCAAGCGGCGGCGCAGCTCTGCGTCACGGTGAAAAAAGTGACGACCGCGCTGGCTAGCAGGTTTTACCAGCCGACATCGAAAAAGCCCGATCGCAGGGCAGCCAGCGACAAATATTTAAAGATCGGTTGTTCTAGGGGAAAGAGGGTAGCGGCTACGTTAAAGGCGATCGCCACGATAAACAGCCCCAGGGTAAAATGCACCAAATTCGGATGAATCGGCACCTCGTAGGGCAGGTGATTGCTACCGAGTTTGAATCCCAATTGTTCGAGTAGCTGTGAGTTCATTACAAAATCCCCTGTTTTGTTGCCTCGACAACAGGCTCGACGTGCAAGCCGTACACCGCGATTTCTGGCGAGAAGACTTGACTGGTTCAAACTGTGACAACCTCAAATCTACTCGAGTACGGTTTAGCCGGCAGAAGTCGCCCTCAAACCCAACCGCGAGGCAAAATCTCTGCCACCGAGAAGGTTGCCCCTGCCAATCCGGGGAATGAACCCCGCCTCATAGAAAGTTGCGAGCTGCGTGACGCCATCTTCCACCTCTAGGGAGGGCGAGTGGCGCTTACTGCTTGCCAATTGGCACAGTTCGCGCGATCGCGGCTTGTTCGACATATTTGCGGTTCGGAAAGCGATATCTGGCAAAGATTAGCCTTTTTTCATACTCTTTATTTAAGGGGCGAAAAACATCCGCCCAAAGATAGATAGACCGCGCAAATCTAAGGTTTAATTTAAAAAAATGCTGGCTTTTTTTATTGTTCTAGAATGTCATGCAAAAGACAGATATCTGATACAGAGCTGAACTAGAAATTTTAATCAATCTTAATAAAATCGACAAAAAATCACTACAATTCAGAATCAGAAAGCTTTCTGGCAAGTCAGGCGTCGCCTCTAAAGGTTGAGGAGAGGGAAGAGAAGCAGCGATAACAACTAATATTTTTGCGTCGAATGCGCGTCAAACTGAAGAATACAAGCAAAATACTTCTTTCGGAAGAGGCGAGTTTATTTTTAACCTTGATAAGTTAAGCGCATAAAGCAAATTTTTGGCGGCCAACCCTTTCGTTTGGATTTGGCTGATTTTTAAGCTTTCTGAAAAGAGGAGGGTTCGAGAAAAAGGCTCGAAAGCAAAAACTAAAAGTCATCGGTTTGAAAACTATCGGAGGAAATCGTGAGCATTTCTCCTTACCTTCTCAAAGGTCAAAAAGCCCTCGTCACGGGCGGAAGTTCTGGAATTGGCGAAGCGATCGCCCGCTGTCTCGCCCAAGCCGGCGCATCGGTTGCGATCAATTACCACTCCCACGGCGAACAAGCTGCAAAAATTGCAGGCGACATTAAAGCCGCAAATAGCGAGGCGATCGCTATCCAAGCTGATGTCAGCAAAGAAAGCGAAGTTAAGGCCATGTTTGAGCAAACCTTGCAAGCATTTGGCAGCCTTGACATTTTGATTAACAATGCAGGCATTCAAAAAGATTCGCCTTTTGTTGACATGAGCCTCGATGACTGGAATCTCGTTATCGGCGTCAACCTCACCGGACAGTTTTTGTGCGCTCGCGAAGCCGTGCGAGAATTTATGCGCCGGGGCGTGCAACCCCACGTTTCAGCGGCAGCCGGAAAAATTATTTGCATCAGTTCAGTACACGAGGTAATTCCCTGGGCAGGGCACGTCAACTACGCCGCCAGTAAAGGCGGTATCGAGATGATGATGCGGAGCATGGCGCAAGAACTCGCACCCCACAAAATTCGCGTCAACAGCATTGCTCCCGGTGCCATCAAAACCCCTATCAATAAGTCCGCTTGGGCGACGCCGGAAGCCGAGGCGAAGTTACTCACGCTCATTCCGTCGGGAAGAGTCGGGGATGTAGAAGATATTGCAAAAGCTGCTGTTTGGCTGGCTTCCGACGACTCGGATTATGTCAACGGCACGACGCTGTTTGTTGACGGCGGCATGACTTTATATCCGGCTTTTGCAAAGGGAGGTTAAAAATATGAAGGAACCAATGGGGCGCAAACGCTGGGCGATCGCGGAGGGTTATTTGCCCGGTTGGAGCAACGGACCGCAGCCAGAAATGAGAAGTCACGAAGCTATCTGTCTGCTCAATACCGGCGATCGCGATGCCCGGGTAGAAATTATGATTTACTTCAGCGATCGAGAACCCGCCGGCCCTTATAAAATTGTCGTGCCAGCCCGACGCACCCAGCATCTAGACGTTGACAAACTCACCGATCCGGAGCCGATTCCGCGCGCGACTCCCTATGCCAGCGCGATCGAATCAGACGTGCCGATTGTCGTGCAATACACCCGCCTCGACTCGCGTCAAGCTGAAAATGCCCTGCTCAGTACCGTCGCTTATGCCAGCGATTAGAGAATAAATTTTAGGGGCAAATTTTCTCTCTTTGTCTACTTTTACCCTCTCAAAAATATGGAATCTGATTCCTCCAGAAAATCACTTATTGCCGCTATATGCGCTAATTTTGCCATTGCCGTTACCAAATTTATTGCCGCCACCTTCAGCGGCAGTTCGGCTCTGCTATCAGAGGAAATTCATGCGCTATTTTACTGCCAATCAATGACTGCTTTCTAAATGAACGCCGAACAAAAACGGATTCGAGAAAATGCTGAATTAAAAGCGCGCTGGAACCGCTGGGGTCCTTATCTGAGCGATCGCCAGTGGGGAACGGTTCGGGAAGATTATTCGCCCTACGGTACAGCTTGGGAGTATTTCCCACACGATATGGCGCGATCGCGCGCCTACCGCTGGGGCGAAGACGGATTGGGCGGTTTCTGCGATCGGCACGCTCAAATTTGTTTTGCTTTAGCTCTGTGGAACGGTCGCGATCCCATTCTCAAAGAGCGTTTATTTGGGCTGACGAACCGCCAGGGAAATCACGGCGAGGACGTGAAAGAATATTACTTCTACCTCGACAACACCCCCTCTCACTCTTACATGCGCTGGCTGTACAAATACCCGCAGCAAGAATTTCCCTACAGCCGTTTAGTCGAGGAAAATGCTCGGCGCGGGAAAAATCAGCCGGAGTTTGAGCTGCTGGATTCGGGCATCTTCGACGGCGATCGCTATTTTGACATTTTCGCCGAATATGCCAAAGCCTCTCCCGAAGATATTTGCATCCGCCTCAGCGCCGTCAATCGGGCTCCCGAAACCGCCACGCTTGACTTATTGCCGACTTTGTGGTTTCGCAATACTTGGTCGTGGACGGGCAGCGACAAACAAGCAGGGGTTTGCAAATATGCCGAGGGCGTCATCAAAGCCAACAATCCCAAATATGGCGATCGCTGGTTGTTTTGCGAAAATAATCCGCCACTGATTTTTACGGAAAATGAAACGAATGTGCAGCGCCTCTACGGCATAGAAAATCCTTCCCCCTATGTAAAAGACGCTTTTCACGATTTTATTATCGCCAAAAATCAACAGGCAGTCAATCCCCAACAAATCGGCACCAAAGCAGCAGCGCGGTATCGCTTGCAAATCCCTGCTGGAGCGACTGCGATCGTCAAACTGCGCTTGACCGACCGATACACAGACGCACCGTTTCACGAAGAATTTGAAACAACTTTCGCCCAGCGCCGCGCCGAAGCCGATGAATTTTACGAATCGCTGACGCCCAATCTAGACGAAGACGAGCGAAACATCCAGCGACAGGCATTTGCCGGTTTATTGTGGAGCAATCAATTTTATTACTACGACGTTGAGAGTTGGTTGCAGGGCGATCCCGCACAACCGCCTCCACCCGCGCAGCGCCTGAATGGGCGTAATTCTCAATGGCGGACTTTATATGCAGAAGAAGTGATTTCCATGCCCGATAAATGGGAATATCCCTGGTTTGCTGCCTGGGATTTGGCATTTCACTGCATCACCCTATCGTTAATCGACGCAAATTTTGCCAAGCAGCAATTATTGTTGCTAGCGCGCGAGTGGTACATGCACCCAAACGGTCAACTTCCCGCTTATGAATGGGCGTTTGGAGATGTCAACCCGCCCGTGCAAGCGTGGGCGTCGTGGCGGGTTTATAAAATTGAAAAGAAGCGGTCAGGTAAGGGCGATCGCAATTTTCTAGAGCGCATGTTTCACCGCATGATGTTTAACTTTATTTGGTGGGTAAATCGTCAAGATCCGCACGGCGACAATCTTTTTAAAGGCGGTTTTTTAGGCTTGGATAATATCGGAGTATTTGACCGGAGCAAGCCCTTGCCGACTGGCGGCTATATGGAACAAGCGGACGGCACGGCTTGGATGGGAATGTTTGCCCTGAATATGCTGGCGATCGCCTTGGAACTGGCTCGCGAAAACTCATCTTATGCCGACATGGCACTGAAATTTTTTGAACACTTCCTCTACATCGCCAATGCCATCAATCACGTCGGGATTAAAGATATTACTTTGTGGGACGAAGAAGATGGATTTTACTACGACGCGATCGCCCTTCCCAACGGAGCAGACTTCTTAATGAAAATTCATTCAATGGTCGGACTGACTCCGCTATTTGCTGTCGATACTTTAGAACCCGATTTATTAGAAATACTGCCGGGATTTAAAAAGCAGCTCGACTGGGTTTTCAACAACCGCCCTGATATTGCCAAGCATGTTGCCAGCATGAAAATCAAAGGCGTTGGCGAAAGGCGGCTGCTTTCAATCACCACCCCTGAAAGATTGCGGCGCGTGCTGAAGCGACTGCTCGATGAAACTGAATTTCTCTCCGCTTACGGCATCCGTTCCCTATCTCGCTATCACTTAAAGCATCCATTTGTCTTTGAGTGGAATAGCAGCCAATATCAGGTAGACTACGAGCCGGCTGAGTCCACAACTGACCTGTTTGGCGGCAACTCCAACTGGCGCGGGCCAATTTGGTTTCCTTTGAATTTTATACTAATCGAGTCCCTGCAAAAATACCATCACTACTTTGGGGATAACTTCAAAGTAGAATTTCCCACCGGTTCGGGTACGATGCTCAATTTATGGGAGGTTGCCTCGCAACTGTCGCGGCGACTGACCCGCATTTTTCTGAAAAACAATGGAGGAAATCGACCCGTCTTTGGGGAAATTGAAAAGTTTCAGAAAGACCCTTATTGGCGCGACTTGATTTTATTCCACGAATACTTTCACGGCGACAATGGCGCGGGATTGGGTGCCAGCCACCAGACAGGATGGACGTCACTGGTTGCCAAGCTGATTCAGCAGCTCAACGACAATTCCTGAGATTAATTTCAATTGCCATTCTCCCCTTTACACTGCCTGCAAATCTACCTGCCTCTTTTCTAAAAATAGGGTGCTTTGCCTCAAGCAAAGCACCCTACAAGTTTACCAACCTCTTTCTCGATCGGCGGGATCGCCGTAGGGATCTTCGCTGGCAGGGCGGATGTTGCCGTAATCGCCATAATCCGCCGGATCGCCGTAGGGATCTTCGCTGGCGGGGCGCACGTCGCCAAATTCGCCGTAATCTGCCGGATCGCCGTAGGGATCTTCGCTGGCGGGGCGGATGTTGCCGTAATCGCCGTAATCTGCCGGATCGCCGTAGGGATCTTCGCTGGCAGGGCGCACGTCGCGATCGCCGTAGCCGTACTCGCGATCTTCATCTCGATTGTTGCCCATCACCGCATCGGTCACTTGTTGCAAAAATCTATCCAAATCCATGACCTTTCTCCTTTTTTATTTTCAGACATCTGCTGTCCTTAATTCCACACAGCCGCTGCTTTTCTCAATGGCTTTTCTCTCGCCAAAACGCAACAGGCATTATCGCGCAGGCACCGGCTCGGTACCCAGCCCTTCTAACGTGCGACCGGTCGGACGATTGTTATAACCCTGAAAATCGCGGTATTGCTGCGCCTCTGATTCTGGCACTTGAATTCCACCGGGGGGCGGCGTTACCCAGTGGGCGCGACCCTGTGCATCTCGGTAATAAACTCGCCCGTTCTTGGAAAGATAATATTTCCCTTGCGGCCCTTGTCCTTGGGCGTTTTTGTGCTGGTTGTAAAGATAGTAAAGTGCGGCGGCTCCTGCCAAAATCGCCACTTTCTGACCGGTTGACAGTCCCCGATTTGCCCTTGGTTGTTGTCGGGTAGGATAAGAAGAAGGATAATTTCTTCCTCCATAACCGCTGTCATCAACTGGCGGCGGCGGCGCTGCTTGTTGGCAGCTCGCAACCAGGGGCATTATTGCTAAGCCTGTCAGCAGTGACGATAGGAAGCTTTTCAAGCTTTTACGCTGCGGATATTCTGCGTTCATCAGATTTCCCGTTCTCCCTAATTTACAGTACGCTCTTTTGCGTGCGTGCCTGCCGGAGGTTGTTGATACAACCGCGTTTTTATCGAGGGAATTTCTCCAGCGATGAGCCGGTGCCTTGGCAGGTGCTGCACGACAGCACAGATGTGATACTTACCTTTAAGCGTGCGGGATTTTCTCAGGGATTCCATCTGGCTGTAGATAGAACTTGCCCCAGGTAGGTCATCCTGTAGGAATATAGAGGGGTCAAAAATTGGAGTTTCTCTCGCCTCTAGAATTAGATTTGAGAGGATTAAAATTCTCACTACAAACGAAGAGGGGGAGTGAGAAATCAAGAGAGGACTTTATAGCGTTTTTCAGTCCGATGAAGTCCACGCAAGAAACCCGGCTTTTTCAAGAAGCCGGGTTTCTAACGCCCCTGACAAGGGAAAGAAAACTGCTATAATCCGGACTACAAAGGGAGAGAAAATAACAGGCAAGCTGCGGGAAAAATGAGATATTCAGCGAAAAATAGTTTCCAGATAAATTGATAGAAGCTGGCGATCGCTTGTTGATCTCCTAAATCCACTTTCTGACTGCGCCACCACATCAATCCCAGCCCGATCGAGTGGGTGGCGATCGCGAAAATCGGGTTAATCGCCGGCAGCCACAGCAGGGCAGCTAGCGTCATTCCCAGATAGCAAGCGGTTAAAACCCAGCGGGCGAGATTGAAGACGGCACGAGCGCCGAGCTTGAGAGTAAACGTGCTGATGTTGTACTGGCGATCGCCTTCCATGTCGGGGATGTCTTTGAAAATGGCGATCGCAAACGTAAAGACCAAAATAAACAGCGTCAGCGCCCACACTTGCGCGGGAATTGTTGAAAGGGCAAACTGAGAGAACTCGACAGTTTCCCCATTCATCCGCTTTAAAACCCAGTTGAAGTGCAAAAATAGCCCTAAATTGACGACAGCGCCCCGCACCGTAAAAATGCAAAAAGACGCCCAGAAGGGAAAGCGCTTCAACCGCACGGGCGGCAAGGAATACGCCGTACCGAGCGCCAAACTAATGCCGACCATTGACAGCAAAAATGGCCCCATCAGCGAAGCGAAAAGCAGCGCTAAAATGCCAGTAATGGCAACAATAATTTGCCCTTGTCGCTGGGAGAACTCCCCTGCAGCGATCGGCAAGTGAGGCTTATTAATCCGGTCGATCGCCACATCTTCGAGTTGATTGAGCCCGACAATGTAGACATTGCCGCACAAACAGGCGAGCCAGCTTCCCAAAAGCTGCCCCAAACTCGCCCCAAGGGGAGTGGATGAAGCAGCGATCGCGATCGCGTACAGCCCCCAGACGCTCAGACTCGTGCCGATAATCGTATGCGGGCGAGAAAACTTCCAAAACGAATAAATCCAAGCAGCAGCACGCCCGAGAGAGTTGGACAAAGAAAGCTTGAGAGGAGAAATCTGGCTCATAATTGCCTGCACAAACGGTCAGGCTTGATTTTAAGCAATTTTGGGCTGATTTTCTTGCTGTCTCTCATCTAGAGCTTCGCGCTTGCGGCGATTTTGAGCGTCGAGAAATTTCAACTGATGGTAGAGCATGGCAATTTGCGGCAAGTGGACGCCCGCTTGTCGGGCGAGGCGCAGGGGATTGCCAAAGATTGCCTCGACTTCCAGGGGACGCCCTTCGTCGAAATCAATCTTCATGCTGGTTCGGTAAGGCTTCATTTTTACCGTGTCGTCGAGCATCTTTTGGATGAAGCTCTCGGGTATGCGGCGATCGCGCGCTGCCGCCCCCGCCGCCACCTCCCGCATCAACTCCTCGACTAAGAGCCGGGTGTGGGAGGAAGCCATCAGTTCGTCGGTTCTGGCGTTCAAAACTACGGAAAGTCCGTTGTAGGGGATATTCCACACCAGTTTTTTCCACCTCGCCAGCATCAAATCTTCCGCCATCTGTATGGGAGTGCCTCCCTTTTCAAAGTCAGCGCTTATCTGGCGCAGTCGCTCGGTGATGCCGCAGGGGCGGTAATCGGGCGCGTAGTCTCCCAGGCTGACGGCTCCGTAATCCAAATGGCGGACATGTCCAGGGCCAATTTTATTGGAACAGACGAAGCACAGCCCCCCCATAACCCGATCGGGGCCGACCATTTGGGCCACTTCTTCTTCGATGCCCGCGCCATTTTGCAGCACGAGTACGACGCCGTTGTCTTTGAGTACCTGCTCGAGCTGCGGCAGCAAAGCGGGGTTCTGGGTACTTTTGAGGGCAAGTACGGCGACGTCGCATTTGGGCATTTCGCTGACATCCCTGTAGGCATTTACCCGGGGCAGGATGATGTCGCCGTCTACAGATTCCACGATTAAGCCGTGCTGGCGGACGTATTCGCAATCGCTCCGCAGCAGGAAGTGGACATCTAGACCGGCTTTTTGCAGGCGGGCACCGTATAATCCGCCCACAGCGCCGGTGCCGAGGATTGCATAGCTGCGATCGTGCATAGTTTCAGAGATACGTTTGTTTCTGAATTGTCCCACTGTAGAGGGGGAGATGGGGAGACGGGGTGAGTGGAAGATGGGGTGAGTGGGAGATGGGGATAGCCAAAACCATACAGATTATGTAATTCAGCCACTGCCAGTCTGTGACGCAAATCACGACTGCTCCGCGATCGCTCTCACTTGCTAGAGGGGGTAAAAATTACTAAGATAACGCTCGTAGATCGTTGAGTGATTTGACACGGAATTATGTTTCAGGTTCAGGCGCATCTCTATCCTCAAGACGGCATCGACAGAATTGTGGAGCATATCTTTTCCTCTCGCCGGATTACCCGCGCCGACCAACAGCGGTTTATGTCTGCGCTGCTCTCTAGAGATTCTATAAGTTCGGACGATAAGAGCAAAATTGACCGAGTGTTTGACGCGCTCCAGCGGGGTTTGCTCAGAGTTGTCGATTGAGAGAGGCTAAGCCCTACTAACCTGTTTTAGCGTCTAGTTTCGCCGCAATCGCACTGACAAATCCACTCGAAACAGTAGTTTAAGCGTGAATCGCATTCCCTCAACAGGCGATCGCCAGTCAAGAGCAACGCCCAGAATCTCCAAACGGGTAGAGCTGCTGGAGCAAAATCGATCTATCCACAGGTACAGGCGTCAATTCCTTGGCTTCAGTTATTCTGATGAAAAAAGCTGCTGGCAAGAGGAATTGAACAATGGCCAACGAACCGGAAAAACCATTTGAGCAAACCGCCTCAGTTAATACTACAGAATCGGCAGGGCAAAAATCAGAGCCACCCTCGCCAGAGGCTTTTCAGACACAAAAAGAAAGCGCCCAAAATTCACCGCTTTGCTCAGCAGTAAAAGCAGCAGAGGGAATCGGAGGAATGGCAGGCGACGCTGCCGTACAGACAGCGGTGGGAGTCGGTTCGGCGCTCGGCGCGGTTGCCCAAACCGGAAAAGAATTGGGAGAAGCGATCGCCAAGCAAGCAGCCGAAGCGGGGCAATCAGCGTTCGATTCGGCAACGGAAGTGGCGGATGCTGCTGCCAGACAAGCTCAACAGATGTTCGAGCAAGCCACAAAAGAAGCCGGGAAAGCCGCTGATTTTCTAGGCGGAAATCCGGTGCTGCGAAACATACTCAGAGCGTTCCGGGCAGATTGGCTGCTCTCTGCATTCGGGCAAGTCGATCTCGATAAAGCCCGAGAAACGGTGAAAAAACTGCAGCAAGAAAATCCCGATGAAACTCCGAATCAGATTGCTCACCGGATTATTCTTGAAAAGGTGATGTATGCCGGCGGAATCGGGCTGGCTAGCAGCATTCTGCCGGGAGTGGCGCTGGCACTGCTCGCCGTGGATGTGGCAATTACCACGGTTTTGCAGGCGGAAATGGTCTATGAAATTGCGGCGGCTTACGGGTTGGATTTGAAAGATCCCGCACGCAAGGGGGAAGTATTGGCGATTTTCGGGCTGTCGATCGGCGGTTCGCAAGCGATTAAAACAGGTACGGGCTTGCTGCGAAATGTGCCTTTAGCGGGAATGGCAATCGGCGCGAGTACGAATGCAGTGATGCTTTATACGCTGGGATATGCGGCGTGTCGGTTCTACGAAGCCAAGACAAATCCGCTGACTTCGCAAGCAGCGGCAGCAGCGATCGAGAAAGAAAGCCAAGATTATTTGGAAAAGGCGATCGCCCAACAGGGGATTATGGATAGAATTTTGGTTCATGCCATTCTCGCGAGCAATCCGGATAAGTCTCGCGCGGATATTTTGGCAGAATTGCCCAAGCTGAATTTAACCCCGGCGTCGCAAAAGGCGATCGCTGAAAATATTCAATCGCCTCAGCCGTTGGAGGCACTGTTAGAACTCCTCGATCGCGACTTTGCCATGCCGTTGCTGGCACAGTGTTACAGAATTGCTCGGCTCGATGGCGTCACGTCGGAGCGAGAAGCGCGGCTGCTCAACGCGATCGCGTCTAAATTTGACCTCGATTTAAAGGCGATCGAAACAGCCGTCCGCGCTGAGGCGGATGCCAGCCAAACCACTCGACAATAGACGCGATCGCCAGGGGCGGGCACGTCTCGCCCCTATAATTTATTGCTAGGCATTGCGCCTCAGTTGAGCCACGAGCGGGTTTCCCAACTGCTTCTCTTCCCCATCTGTGAACTCAGAAAAAGTTGAGGCAACCTTTTCCGCTTCCGACGCGATCGGTTCTTTGATCTCACCAAACACCCGAAATTCCCCGTTTTCCCACTCTTTTTGCAACTGTAGGGGCGTTGAAACCCTCAAGGGATCGCGCTGAACAGCCGCAAAACCCTGACGAACAGCCGCGACCATTTCAGCCTGCAACTGATTTTTCGCTCGCGCCTGCATCCGCTGCCATCCTTGTTCGCTAGTCGCGTAGAGGGCAGGCAGGCGATTCAAGGCGTAGGCAATCACTTCTGCCAAGTCGATATAGCGAATCAATTTGGCAGGAAGTCCCTCTAGTTGGCGCTGTGCTTCTTCCACCACTAGCGGCTCGATCGCGTTGCGGTAATGCAGCACCCGACTGGGTTGTATTGTGTTCATAACTCATTTCCTTCAAACTCTATGGAAAAGGCTCGATTTTGGGCTCCTCTCCAGTTGCATCTCGTCGAAAAAGGCCCTTATTTGTTACATTCCTTTACACCCTGACTGATGAAAATTTCCAGATTACCGCGCAGATATTCCTGCTTAGAGTCCTACTTTTTCTAGCTGCGCTCGACTGAGACTGCCCCTCAAATACCACCAATCTGCCTTTACTCTTTAGTTATAACTGTTACAGAGAACTTTCTGCCAGTTCCTTTTTTCGGGGACGCTTTCTGGAGTCTCATTTAATTTCAGGACTTGATTTGTTTTAAATTTTACGGTAGCATCAGCCCTCAGTTTTATCGATACAATCCGCCTGCCTGTCAAATATTGCTGTTTATAAGTGCAGGACTTGTCAAAGGAGGAATTGTTACGCGATCGCCTGTCACGAGCCTGATGCACCCGCTGCAACCTGCTGGCTCAGAAGGTTGGTTGGCTCAGCAAGACGGGGGGATGAAGTGAGATTGAGCGCCATAGCGTTTGAGCGAGCTGACTTACCAACTGCCATGCCATTTTTTGCCTCCAACTGCGAGATCGTCCGATTGAGTTGGGTTTCCGTGGAGGGGCTGAGGACGCCGGCCATATCCGTCACCCAACCGCCAGCCACCTGTCGGGGATTGGGAACTTGCTCGATCGGAACAGCGAGACTGTTCGAGGCAATGCTGATAGCAGCCAGACTGACAAATCCTGCCAAGAGAGTTGATGTAAATGGTCGGGATAAAACTTGCACGGCTTGAGTCTCCTCAATCAATAGAGCGAGGTGGGAATTGCTGAGTTTGTTATCCGAGAAATGGGTGCGATCGGGCTTTACCTCGCGTACATACTTTCACTGATTACTCCTCTCTCCAGCGAGCGCGTTATGCAATTTTCCGAAAGATTAAATTTTGTAACAAAACGCAGAACGGCGGGAGCGATCGCTCACCGTCCCGACCCCAAGCGATCGCGCGGCAGCGACAAGAAAAGCAATCAACCGGGCTTGCCCTTCCCCATCAGGAACGCCAAACCGGCACCGATCGCCAATCCCACACCGTGCGCCCAATAAGCGATCCCGCCGCTGAGTACCCCACCGGAGACAGCAAGCTGCCCAATGCCGTAAAAGCCCTGTTGGACAAACCACCACAGCAAATAGAAAAATGCCGGCAACTCAACCGGGACAAAAACAACCGCCAGAGGCAAGATGGTTTCCACCTTAGCGTTGGGAAATCTGAGGAGATAGGCTCCCAAGATGCCCGCGATCGCCCCATTCGCCCCCAGCAGCGGCACCTTCAGGCTGGGATCGGCCACAATTTGCACCGCAGCGGCGAGAATGCCGCAGATTAAATAGAAAAGCAGAAACCGCCAGTGCCCCAGCACCTGCTCAACCCGCTGCCCAAACACCCACAGAAACAGCAAATTGCCCAAAAGCTGGCCAAAACTGCCGTGGAGAAACATTCCCGAAATCAGGGAAGGCAGCCCCATGCCGATGAGGGCGAAAAGAGCCGCTGGATTGCGCTGCGCGATCGCCGCGTGCGCCATATCGCTCAACCGCGCCGGCACGACGCCCCAGGTTTGCAGAAAATCGCTCAGTGCCCCAACCGCCTCTAGTTTTAGCTGCCACAGAAACAGGGCAGCGGCAAAACCGACGAGCAAACCCGTCACGATCGGCTTGCAGCGCCGCTGAATGTTATCGGCAATTGGAACCATAGCTACACAAAAGACTTGTAAAAGTTTGGCAACCGGTTGGCGGCGCGATCGCGCGGCTTGCCAATCGAGCGGGGATTGGCAGCGCAAAAAGGCAGAGTTCACAGACGGCGCAATTCGCCAACTGCAACCCTTGATTGCCACAGCCTGCAAAAGGTGCCCGATCCCCGAGGGAGGAGAGGGTTGCCAAAGCTGCCAATCGGGTCATTTTAGCGGTGGCGCGAACTCACTCCAGCCGTGCTGTACTGGACTTTGGCTCGGCGTTTGGCAACAAGTTGTTTTGACGAATCGGAATTTTAACAATAAACTCGGTTCCCTCATCCAGCGCAGAGACGCAGGGCAACGAGCCTTGGTGTTTTTCTACCACGATTTGATAGCCGATCGCCAACCCCAGCCCCGTGCCTTTACCGACGGGTTTTGTCGTCAAGAAGGGATCGAATAGTTTTTGTCGGACTGTTTCACTCATTCCACATCCACTGTCAGCGATAGAGATAACTATCTTGTGGCTGTATCGCGGGCATTGAGGAGCCAGATGCGCCATTTTTATCTTCCAAAGCATCGATCGCATTGGACAGAAGATTCATAAATACCTGATTGAGCTGTCCGGGATAGCACTCGACCAAAGGCAGGTTGCCATATTCTTTAATAATGTCAATAGCCGCTCGATCGGGTGGGAGCATCCCATTTTTGGAGTGCGTTCGCGAAGCGGGTGCGTAAGCGTTGCGGCTCTTTTATGAGCTAGCACCAACGTCTCGTTCGCGATTGGATCGATCGGGAGCGTCTCGCTCCCACTTTTGAAAAAAGGTGTTTTGACAAAAACGGGATGCTCCCCGATCGGGTTTGGCTTTCAAGCGGCTGTTTAAAATCATCAGCGTGCTGTCGATGCCTTCGTGAATATTCACTTCCTTCACCTGTGCTTCGTCGAGGCGGGAGAAGTTTCTCAGAGAGCGGACGTTTTCTTGGATTCGCTCGGCTCCTACTTTCAGAGAAGACAGCACTTTCGGCATGTCTTCTCTGAGAAAATCTAATTCAAGAGTGTCTATTTCATCTCGAATGCGATCGGGGGGATTGAGACACGCTTGTGAATAGAGGTGAACGATTTTTAAGAGGTTGGCGGCGTACTCCTGGGCGTGATTGAGGTTGCCGTAGATAAAGCTGACGGGTAGGGTGTTGATTTCGTGGGCGACTCCGGCGACGAGTTGCCCGAGAGAGGAGAGTTTTTCACTTTGAATCAGTTGGGATTGCGTTTGTTGCAACTCGCGCAAAGCGCGTTCGAGTTCTAAACTTTGCGCTTGTGCTAGATCTGCAGCCGTGCGGGTTTGTTCGTAGAGTTCCGCTTGGTAGATGGCGATCGCTACTCGATCGCAAACAGCTTTGAGGAGTTCGACTTCGCTGTCGCGCCACGGGCGACTTTCCCGATATCACCCGGGTGCGTCTGAATGGGCAGCGACAATATGGCAGTATAGCCGAGTTGCTGCATGGTTTTCCGCGCCTCATTTTCGAGCAACGCTACGTCATCCACGCGCAGCATTTCTCGGTTATAGAGTTTTTGGAAAAGAGGAATCGGTGAAGTTGCGGGATAGGAACCGATTCAGCTCGGCAATAGCATATTTTTGGCCTCCCTGACGACTTCCAATATGGGGGGATGGCTGTAGGGGCGATACCAAATAAACTGGCAAACTGCTCTCGGCTCTCTCTCAACTCCGTGATGGTTTGCCAATGCCGGACGGGGTAGAACTGAGAAGATCGTCCCGGCGATTTCGCCCCAGTCGTCCCGCCACGGTTGGCTGAGCCATTCTCCCCCGATGGTTTCGGCGATCGCTTCTCGCTCCCGTGCCCGCCTTTCTAGATTGCACTCGCGCCCAATTATATTCTCTTCTTCCAGGGCAAAATCTTTTAACCACTGTCTCGAAACTGCCAGATAGCGCATTTGTCGGTCTACCATTGCGGCAGCAACGGGCAAGTGTTCTAGAAAATGCCGGAATAAGTGGGGGAGATCGGGGGCTTACATAGACGGGTTGAGAATTTTTTCTTGACTGTAATGACCTGGTAACGAGAATCAAATTATCTTTGACAATGGCTAGCCAAAACGGCTAAACAGAGCTGCCAGAATTGTATTAGAAAATAAAAATCCTTCCGGATCGTTCAAACGCAGTTGCCCGGATATTGGGAAGGCTTGCCCTGGGGAAATCGCCAGGAGTGCCCCATCGCCTGCCGCGATTTCTACCCATCCCTGGCGGTAATAGGGCTGCAAGCACGTCCAAATCTGCTCCAGGCGATCGCGGCCAAATTGCTCGGCCAATGCGGCCACATTCAGCCCTTCCCGCAAGCGCAGCCCCAGCATCAGGGTTTCTAGGAAAACGTCTTCCTCCTGCGCTCCCGCCTCCTGTAGGGGCAATCCCCCTGTGGTTGCCCCTCCTGCGATCGCCCCTTGCACCCACTCGTAATAGTCCCGAGTTTTGCGGGGGCGCGCGAACCGGTGCCCCCCAAGGTACGAGGCTGCTCCCATGCCAAAGCCATAATAAGGGCGGTTTTCCCAGTAAACCCGATTGTGGCGGCACTGATATCCCGGCTTGGCGTAATTAGAAATCTCGTAGTGTTCGTAGCCGGCGCGGGCGAGTACGAGCTGAGCGGTGCGATACATCTCGGCGGTTGTCTCGTCGGAGGGCAGGGGCGCGACGCCCGGTTGATAGTATCGACTGAAGGGGGTCTTCGGCTCTACAATTAAATCGTAGGTAGAAATATGTGTGGGAGCGAGGGCCACAGCCGCCTCGAGAGACGCATGCCACTGCTCTAGACTCTGGTGCGGCAGTCCTGAAATCAGGTCGATGCTGAAGTTGGAAACACCTGCTTGGCGGATGGTGTCAGCAGCAGCGTAGATATCGGCGACGGAGTGCGATCGCCCGCTCAGGCGCAGCAGCTCGTCCTGAAAGGCTTGCACGCCCATACTGGCACGGTTGACACCGGCTGAGCAGTAGGCTGCCAACTGCTCTAATGAGAACGTGCCGGGATCGATCTCCATTGAGATTTCAGCGTTCTCGGCAATGCCAAATCTCGCGGCGATCGCTTCCAAGACGCGCGCTAGCTGGCTCGGCGAAAGCAGCGACGGCGTGCCCCCGCCAAAAAAAACTGTTTCTAAAGGTTGACAAAAGGCCGGAGTTATGCTGATTTCCTGAATCAACACCTCAACATAATGCTGAATCGTACCGGAGTTGTCGCCCCTAGCGCGATCGCCCACTACGGACACGGGAAAATCGCAGTAAAAGCACCTGCGCCGGCAAAAGGGAATGTGAACGTAGGCGGATGTGGGAATGCCGCTAAATGCAGCAGTCGGCGGTGTAGTTAAAACAGCTTTGTGGCTATCCAAGAGAAGAAAAGTAAGAGAAACTTAACATGCACTGCGGCAATCTCTACTGATTTTTAAGGGGTATCCGGGAAATAGAGTGCCAAAGTCCCAGAGGGTATAATAAAACCAAGGCAACACGAGCGATTAGCACCTGTTAATCGCTCCAGAATTCCGACCCCTGGAATTCGTTCGCGAAATCTACCGCTGAAAACGATGCTTGATGTAATCATTGTAATTTCATTTATCCTAGCAACAGCAGGAATTGGTTTTTACGGCATTGACATGCTGCCCAGCTCCGCCATGCAGCAGGTGAGCAACCTGGAAGGGCTGCGATCGGTTACAGCCGGGTTTGGGGCCATCATCGGCCTCGCAGTCGGCTTGTCGGCGCAAGCCACCTACCGGCGCGTCGAATCCCAAATTCGGCAAATGCCCGTTGAAGTCCTGCTCACCCGTTCCGTGGGTCTGGTTCTCGGGCTCTTGGTGGCCAACTTGATGCTAGCCCCCCTGTTTTTGCTGCCCATTCCGGCGGAATTTAGTTTTATCAAGCCCTTAATCGCCGTTGTGGGCAGTATCGTCTTTGCCTACAATGGGGTGAGTTTGGCCGATACCCACGGTCGGGCTCTGTTGCGGCTGATCAATCCCAACAGCGTCGAACCGATGCTGGTGGCAGAGGGCACCCTCAAGCCCGTCGCGACCAAAGTGTTAGATACCAGTTGCATTATCGACGGTCGCATCGAACAATTGCTCGACACCGGGTTTGTCGAGGGTCAAATTTTGGTGCCGCAGTTCGTCTTGCAGGAATTGCAGCTCGTCGCCGATGCGTCTAACGATCAAAAGCGGGTGCGGGGGCGGCGGGGTCTGGACATTCTCAATCGGCTGATGGAAACTTACTCTGAGCGGATTGCGATTCATCCTGCCGACTACGAAGACATCCACACGGTGGACGCTAAATTAGTGCGGTTCGCCCAAGAAATCAACGGCACTCTGCTGACAAATGACTACAACTTGAGTAAAGTTGCCAGCGTGCAGAAAGTGCCAGTTCTGAATATCAACGACCTGACGCAGGCGGTGCGTCCGAATTACCTGCCGGGTGACAATATCGACCTGAAAATTCTCAAGGAAGGGAAGGAACCCGAGCAGGGCGTTGGCTATTTGGAAGACGGCACGATGGTGGTGGTGGAAGAAGGCGGCAGCCACATCGGCGGCGAAATGCGCGTGGTGGTGACTTCTTCCCTGCAAACTTCTGCAGGGCGGATGATTTTTGCCCGCCCTCACGCTTCTGTCGTTGCGGGATGATTGAAAGGCGATGGCTCGCGCAATTAGAGTGAAGCGATGCGATCGCTGCGATCGACCTGCCCCGGTTCTCTATCGCGTGCGATACGACGAATCGGGGCAGTGGATTTTTGTCTGCCCTGAATGCTGGCTGCCACTGAATCTAGAGAATCCCCATTACACCTATGGCGGCACTTGGAAAGCCAAAAAGAAAAAGTAAAAATGCTGGGATTGAGGCTGTGATAAATTGAGGAGGAGTAGGTCGTGCAGCGTTGCGATCGCGTCTTTCAAAGATTCAGGAATGAGTTATGACTGAGCCCGTAAAACAAAAGAGGCGATCGCCCCCACATCGCCCCCTCAAAACCTCCAAGCTTCCCTCGAAAAAAACCGCTCCCAAAAAAATCAATCTTTGGAAAGCTTTAAAACCTTTTAAAATCCCGGCCATTTGGGCTGGTATTTTATTTTTATGTCTGACTATCTGGTTTCACCAGGTCCAGCAAGCGCAGCAGGTAAAAGTTCGAGCTGATGCCCTCTTGGCTGAAGTTAGAGAGTCCAAAAAAACTTTAGACATTCAGGCACTCAGGGAAACTAACGACAAACTGCAAAAGACAGTAGCGCAGTTAGAAGCAGTTCCCAATTTGCCAGGAATCTCCTATCAGCCGATTCGGGAAGATTTAGCAGCCCTGCGATCGCATCTCAATACCATAGAGCCCCAACTCCTGCGCGAGGAACAAGCACTAGCCAATTTAGAGGCGGCACGGCGTCTGGCAAAACAAGCGGCTGAAGCGGTTCAAAATCCACCCCATCCCATCGCCGTCTGGGAGCAAGTTCAAGGGAAATGGCAAAAAGCCATAGAACTGCTGGAAGCGGTCCCAGAAAATACACGAGCCTTTGCTGACAGTCGCCAGAGTCTCTCGACTTATCGCGCTAATTATCGCGCTATTGCAAAAAGAATTGATGTAGAAAAAAAAGCCGCTAAAAATTTAGCGGCGGCTGAGGCGATCTCTGCAAAAATAGATAGCTTATATTCCGACATTCCCGACAACCAAAAAAGCTTGCAAGAACTGCAATTGCACCTCAAACAGCTTGTCAGTCTCTTAAAATCAATTCCGTCCGGAACAAAAGTTTCTCAATCGGCGCAAAACCTGCTGGTTGATTGGAACGAAGTATACAAAGTCATTACGATAAAACTCATCGCCAATTTTCAAGATATTTCCCTGCGCGTACACGCTATCAAAGTTGCCGACAGCGACGGCCAGCGGGCAACCAACATTACCCCCCAGCAAGTCAATCAATTGGTGGACAAGACGAACGCTATTTTTAGCACCTCTGCAGCGAAGATTTCTCTCAAGTTCAACCCCGATCCGAAAGGCCCCGATTGGTCAATTCTCAAGAATACTGCCATTAACAACTTATCCAGTAAAAACCCTTACAGCAGTGGCTTTGAAGAGGCACGGAGTGAAGCGGACAAATACCCTGATAAAATCGTCTTGTTTTTCCGCAGCGGAGAGGATTACAGCAGCGATGTCAGGGAAGGATTTTCCTCCCAATCCCGAAACTTTATTGTTTTACCCGCCTTGCAGGATAGCTCTGAGTTCACTCTCCTGGCGCACGAACTCGGTCACTACTTGGGCTTGTCGCATACCTTCCCCGGCAGGAGTGACGAGTTTACGGATACCCCCGAAAAAGCCTCTGAATACATTGCAGACAACGGCGGCACGAAAGAGGCGCTCGATGGAGACGGGATCGCAGACACTCCACCGGAAGCCGGCACCAGTTTTTATTTCAATCAGGGCTGGGATACCTGCAGCCAGTGGAATGACAGCTACACGATCAGCGGTCTGAAAGTCAGCGGCGAAGCTTTTTCCTACACTTTCACGCCCGATCGCAACAACGTGATGAGTTATTTTAGCTGCGAACCGATGGCGTTTACACCGGGGCAGGTTAAGAGAATGCGGGAATGGCTGCAAATGCCTCACCGTCAGGCATTAATCTGGCGCGAGTAGGGCGAACTGCTTGCATGTAGAGAAACAGAGGCGCGATTTGCTTTCCCTTACGTTTGGCTGAGCGTGTTCCGAAACACGCCTGCCAACTCATCGGAAATTTCTCTCTAGTGTCGCGTGCGGGGATGGCAACCAATCTGAGAATATGCTATCTAATAGCCGCGAAAATAGCCATTATTGAAAAAGTTTAAGAAAGGTGCAATCGCCCGCCGTTCGCGAGACTTAATTTGACTCTATCCAGGTAGATTCGTCAATATCAAATAACTCGAAATCCGTCATCGCCGCCACTAATGTACCCTCCGCATCATAGCCGAAATAAGTTGGATAGATTCCGTCACCGCAATTGAAAGCGATGACATTGGCTTCAGTTTCGTCGTCCACGCGAATATTGGCAAATTCACAGGTACGGGCAGAATTTTTGGATATTTCGGCAAAAAGTTTCTCAGCAAAAGCTTCTTCAAATTTGTCTTCTTCCCACAAGTCCAGAAGCAGGAAAGCTGTATCTTCGTCCATAAAGCAGCCCGTGCCCGAGTCTACACCGTAGCCCCAGATTTCGCCGTCTTCTAGGGTACTCAAGTCTTCATCGGGCAAAGTTGCTAAATCCCACTTCACTGCAGGGCGATCGCTCAGACGGATCATCGCGTAAGCCACGCGCCGTTCTTTGCTTTTGTGGAGGCGAGCAACGCTCAAAATCACTGGATAGCTTCCGGGCGTGACATTGACGGCGAAGGGTTCTATCTCTGACAAGCTCAGGGGGTCGCACGCCACTAAATTACCGGAAGTCAAGACCAATTCTCCGACCTGGTGAGTTGAAAAAGTGACGTCACCTAACTCAGTCTTTAATTGTTGTCCGTCTTGAAAAGCTTTGGAAAAATCAGAATAGTTCACTTTCGATACTCCGCTGATTCTAATAGTTGACTCCGATAGAAGTAGGGCGCGCCTGCGCACGCCCTACGGGGAAATGAGGAAAGGGGAAAGAAATTAGGGCTGCAAAATGGTTTTAGACACGATGCGGGTTTTCTTGCGATCGGCATCGGAGAGTTCTTCTCCTGCTTGCAGGCGCGTGGCGCTGGTTTGCAGCACCGTCGCCGCCCCTTTGTCGCCCATTTGCAGGGCGGTTTTGGCAGCGGTTTGCAGCATGGTTGCCGCCCCTTGGCGGTCGCCCGACTGCAATTTCGCCTCCGCTAGCTGCGTTTGCCGGTATTTCGCCAGAGCCAGAACGTGCTGCTGCACTTCCGCGTTGAGCGCCGGGTAGTAATCGCTCAAAACATTGGCTTCTACCGAGATAATCTCGGAAAGCACGCCTTGTTTGCGAGCCACCGGATCGTCATAGCGGACTTGTAGCTGGGCGATCGCCTGCCGTCCCGCCGCAAGTTGGCCCAGGTACATATTGGCCAAAACCACCCGGGGCGCGTCCGTCATCAAGTCGCCGAGGCGCACCACAAAGCGATCGCCTTCCTTTTGCACCGGCAATTCGATCGCGTCGGGCATCACCTGGGCGATCGGCTTGAGTTCTGCTAGCCGCACCTTCGGCATCAGCGACAGCAGCAGGTAAGCATTCGTCAGCCCCACCGCCGAAATGCGGTTGAACAATTGGGAAAAGGCGTCCACCGCTTGTTCGGGATATTCGATATAAGCGAGGGTGCCGCCCCCGACATCGGCGATTTTTTCCAGCACGTCCTGATTCCAGTGTTCGCCAAACCCCAAACTATTGAGCGTTAAATTATACTCTGTCGCCAGCTCCGCCAATTTCAGGCACTTCTTGTTATCGCCGTGTTCGTTTTCGCCGTCGGTGAGCAGGAAAGCTTGAGAAACCGAGTCTTTTTTGCCTTTCGCCAGTTCGTCAATCCCCAGTTTCAGACCTTCATCGATCGCGGTGCCCCCTTCTGCCTTCAGCCGGTCGATTTGCTTCTTCACCCGCTCCGGATCGTCGATGACTTGATTGGGGACGATGACCTTAGCTCTGTGGTCGAAAGCCACGACGCTGAGGCGATCGCCCGGGGAGAGCCGCTCTACCAAGCGGTGCGCCGCCAGCTTCACCGTGTCCAGGGGCTGCCCGACCATCGAGCCGCTGTGGTCTAGAATCAGACACAAGTTGAGCGGGACAGTCCGGTCAACGGCGTCTGCGATCGCAGAAATTGAAATCGACAATTGACGCTGGCTCGTCGCTTGAGCCGCGTCAATATTCGCATCATTCAGAGCAGGTTGCAGGCCAACTTTCATCTAAAAAACCTCCGTGGCGTGGGTAGCCCCCGAATCTCGCAGGGACGGGATTCACCCTTTCCAGTCCCTTCCCTGTCGCAGCCAGGGTCGCGCTACTATGTTAAGGATAGCGTCACACTTTCAGGCAACCATCGGCTATGCATTCACCCATCCAGGCTGTACAATCGCCCTACTACGGGGATGCCTACTACCGCACCCCTCCCCCAGATTTGCCCTCCCTGCTGCTCAAGGAGCGCATCGTTTATCTGGGTATGCCCTTGGTGCCAGCGGTAACGGAACTGATTATCGCCGAACTCCTATTCTTGCAGTACGAAGACCCAGAAAAACCCATCAAAATCTATATCAACTCGACCGGCACTTCCAGCTACAGCGGCGAACCCATTGGCTTTGAAACTGAAGCCTTTGCCATCTGCGACACCATCCGCTATATCAAGCCGCCGGTCCACACGATCTGCCTCGGTTCGGCGATGGGGATGGCGGCGATGCTCCTCTCAGCCGGTACGAAAGGCTGTCGCGCCAGTCTGCCCCATGCCACCATTATCCTCCACCAGCCCAAGAGCTACACCCGGGGCCAAGCAACGGACATTCAAATCCGCGCCAAGGAAGTCCTGGCCAATAAAACCACGATGATCGACATTTTGTCGAACAATACCGGTCAGCCGCCCGAGAAAATTGCAAAGGACATGGATCGGCTGTTTTACATGTCCCCTTATGAAGCTAAGGAATACGGGCTGATCGATCGCGTCCTCGAAGGGCAAGAAGCTGCCAATCCTCCCATTCCTGCGGGCATTATCTAAAGTCAATGATTCGCTATCAACTCTGAGATATTGCTGATAAGCGATCGCCCTCGGACTGACACCAGACTGCTCACAAATTTCACGGAGTCTCGCACTATGCCTATTGGCGTCCCTAAAGTTCCCTACCGCTTGCCTGGTGAGTCCTACACCCAGTGGATTGACATCTACAATCGCCTCTACCGGGAGCGGATTATTTTTATCGGCAAAGAAATAGACGACGAACTGGCAAACCAGGTGATCGCCGTGATGCTCTACCTCGATTCCGAGGATGCCGGCAAAGATATCATCCTCTACATCAACTCCCCCGGCGGTTACGTCACCTCCGGCATGGCCATTTTCGACACCATGCAGCACATCAAATCCGACGTGGTGACGATTTGCGTCGGTTTAGCGGCTTCGATGGGTTCTTTCCTGCTGATGGCGGGCACCAAGGGCAAGCGCCTCGCCCTGCCCCACTCGCGGATCATGATCCACCAGCCCTCCGGCGGCACGCGCGGGCAAGCCACGGACATCGAAATCGAAGCCAAGGAAATCCTGCGCATCCGCAGTCAGCTCAACCAAATCTACGCCGATCGCACCGGGCAAACGCTTGCCAAGATCGAGAAGGACATGGATCGCGACTTTTTCATGTCGGCTTACGAAGCGAAAGAATACGGTTTGGTCGATCGCGTGATTGAGGAGCGCGTTTGAGGCAAAAACCGGGAGCAAGGGGGAAAAAGAACGAGATGAACTCAAGCGCGAGCTTCAACTTCTGGATTCTTCTGCTCCTCGGTGAAAAAACCTGTTGCCATTGGCAGCCGGGTTTCCAAGGAAAAATATCTGTACTGAAAAACTTTAATAATGGCAGAATCTAAATCAGAAGGTTCTGCCATTTTTAATGCCATGAATATCGCAGACTGCTATCGATTGTTGGGATTGAAATCGGGCGCGAGTGCGGACGAGATCAAGGCGTCTTACCGGCGTCTGGCGCGGCAGTATCATCCCGATGTGAATCCGCAAGACGGGCAAGCGCACGACAAGTTTGTTCAACTGCACGAGGCTTATAAAGTCTTGTTGGGCGCGATCGCGCAGCCGGCTGAAGCGCCCAGTCAGAGTGCAGCACCTGCGCCGACTCCGACTCCGCCGCCAGCACCCGCGCCACCGCCAGAACCCAAGGTGACGCAAAAAGAGACGCGAAAAGAGCCGAAGTTTCAAGAAAATCCCCAACTGTCGGAGGTGGAACGACAGCTCAAACAGCAATCGTACCTGCAGTTGCTCCAGTTGCTCAAATCCCAGCGCTTCCCGCGCGCGATCGCCCTCGTCGAAGGGCTGGCACAGCGAATTCCCCACGATGCCGAGGTGCGCCAGTGGCAGGCGATCGCCTATCAGCGCTGGGCGCGCCAGCTCATCGCTGAAAAACAGCTCGAAAAGGCTAGAGTATACTTGAAAAAAGCCCTCCGCGCCGATCCTCACAATCGAGCCCTCTGGGAAGAAGTCAAGCGCGATTTTCACAAAATGGAGCAGGTTTTTAAATGATTGCCACCTCAACCCCCTCCACTCCTTCCATTTCCTCGCCGCCCGCCGAGCAGAGAGTTTTGCTCGAAAATATCACCTGGCAGACTTTTGAAACGTTGCTCTCCGAAATGGGCGATAATCGCGGCACGCGCCTGACTTACGACCGAGGATTTTTGGAAATTATGTCACCTTTGTTAGAACACGAGAATCCCAAAGAACTGCTCTCGGCGCTCGTGGGGGTTTTAGCGGAAGAGTTGAATTTAGAGATTGTTCGAGTCGGTTCTGCGACGCTCAAGCGTCAAGATTTGGAGCGCGGTTCTGAGCCGGACTCCGGCTTTTACATTCAAAATGAGAGCCTTGTCAAGGGCAAGCGGCAAATAGACCTCGCAACCGATCCGCCTCCTGATTTAGTAATTGAGATAGACATCACGAGTAGTTCTCTCGACAAATCGGCTCTTTATGCGGCTCTGGGCGTTCCTGAAATCTGGCGATATAACGGGCGCATTTTGCAATTTTTGCAGTTGCAAGAAGGAAATTATGCCGCCAGCGACTTCAGTCGGGCTTTTCCATTTTTGCCTGTGGCTGAAGTCGCAAGATTTTTGGAACAGAGCAAGACGGTAGGGGAAACGACTTTGCTGCGATCGTTTCGCGCTTGGGTGCAGCAGCTAGAAGCAGGCGAGTCGCAGCTAGGGTAGCGATCGCCTGAAACTAAATTTTCTCTTTCTTTGGTAGTCGGTCGTGAAAAAGAAGTAGTGATAACCCTTCCCTATAAATTTTTTTCCTTTTCTTCTGTCTGCGGACTCTTGCTTCTCAGGGGGTTTAGAAAAATCACTACTTCTGAGGCACCACCCAGAAACGGAGGCTGCGAATAGTTTTCGATCGCAGGGAGCGAGGCGATCGAAACCAGCGCCCAATCAGCCCTCAGTCAGATTTAGCTCACCGATCTCTGATTGTTTGGCGCGATTGCTCTCCTATGAAGGTTTGAGTGCTGCGTACACCCGCAGGCGATCGCACCTGATTTTATCAGTTAAGACATCATCCGCCATTTTGCTCGTATGAATTTCCAACTGTTCTTCCGGTTGGGCTTCAAACAACAGGCGCTGCCCGGGAAAAACAACGCGCTCGAACCAGTCATCTTGCTCGCTGGCTAGCCGTGCCACCTGAATGCGATCGGTAGCATTAATATAGCAGCAGAGAATTCGACCAATCTCTTCAGAATCTAAACGTTCCAACTTTTGAGTCATAATGCCGATTTTTAGCGTCTTTTTTTTGTCAACCTGTCACGCGATCCCGCTGTGGCAGTTTTTCTATTTTCCCGTACTTGCGTTCGCTTCATGCCTTCGGTTTTACACATTTTTTACCTGATTTGAAAATTAAATTAAACTGGGAATTTTCGCTAGGTTTTTTTATACATCCTTGAATTTCATCAACTTATTGTAATAGGGGGAAAAGAGTTGGCAGATTGCCTGCTATTACAATAAAAAAATATTTGTAGAGACGAATTTTCGCTTCGCCTCTACAAAATTTTTAAATTTTCTTTTTTCCTCTTCCCCGTCTTGAAGATTAGCTAATTCCAGCTTGCTTCAGCAGTTTCTGACCATTCATCGTTATAAATTGTTAGGGCGCTGGGTTGGCACTGCTCGATCTGAACCTTCATTTCGACCACTCCTTCTTGTTGGAGATCCTCGATGTAGCCTAAACGAGCACTTTCTGCTTCTGCCGCGCTACTAAAAGGTCCAAAATAGTAAGTGCAGTGGGGCTGGAGAGTGATTATTTCTATCCACCAAGCCAATTCTAATTTTTCCACGTCAGGTATCAAAACTTCTTCAATGCTGGCTGTAAATTTCATGGGATTTCGTTTTTGTTATAATCGAGCTATTTATTTGGTCAAAAATCTTGCTTCCGCGAAAGCTAGCTATTCGAGTGTTTTTTGAATAGCCAGCCTATAGCTTCGCTCCTGACGCTTCACAATTCAGCTTGCCCATCGGGGCTAATTAACGTGAAGCCATCAAATTTTTGTTGACAGAGAAGAGCGATAAGGCAAAGCTAGGTCTTTATAGCCTTCGCGATAATCTTCTAGAACGCCATCAAAAAGCTCGTTCATCTTTCGAGCTGCATCTTGAATTTGACGGATATATTTCAGTTTTTCCTCGGTCGTACACTCCTGGCTGTACAGCTCGAGTAATTGAGCCGAGAGCAAAATAATAGTTAGCGGAGTGCGGAACTCGTGGGAAACTTTAGCGACAAAATTCACTTGAAGCTGGTTGAGTTTTTGCTCTACCGATTCTTCCCTATTTACTTCTGCCAATTGTTTCATAGGAACTCCTTTGAGTCCGATTGACTTTTCATCATCTAAGTCTGAACCTAAAGTTTTGCCCGTTTTTTTGTCATTCCTGCCAGCCTTTTTTTATCGAATTATCGCACCCCTATAGGCGGGGATGGCTTTCGAGATAGGCAGACCGTCAAATAGGGAGATATAAGGCTACCGCGATTTGACGTTTTTATGACATAAAAACATTTTGCTACCTTGGCAGCCGCAGTCTACTTCGCGCCTCGTTATCCAAGTAAGCGGTCAGTCACATTTCTCCGGCTATTGAAACAGGGGCTCGATCGCCAAGCGCTTTATCAAGCCGAGGGAATGAAAAACTTTGGGATGCGCGTGAAATTCTTGGATAATAGACGCATGTCAGTTTATATCGATAGATAAAACTCGCCAACACGAGCTTTTTTTTGGCTCGTACTGTCGCGAAGGTCAGTTCTGGGTTGTCGCTCAAACCACCTTCGCAACTGTACTCTTACAGCCTAACAATCGACGCTATCCTTAAAATCTACCTTTGGAAAGATGTTCCTTTGAGGAGGAGCTACTTATCTTTAAGATGGAAAATTATTAAAAAAAAAATAAAAACTACTTAGCTGTATCGCCGTTTATAGTATAATTTTAAGCTTTGTGCCAATCGCTACTTTCCGATCGGGGACGCCTGAAAATGGAATAGATGAGGTCGATATAGGAGGTTGCATCCCTTGCCAGACCGTTGTAAGTTCGTTTATTGACTTTTATCCTCCGGTCTGGTAAAGAACTCGTCCAGGCGAACAGGCGGGCAGTCGGGTGACGATCGCGATTGGCGGGTACTGTCGGGTTCGCAGTCTGGGGCTTTTTGCCAATGAGCGGGCGATCGCTGCAAGATAGGAATAGACGGATCGAGGGAGCGATCGCCCCTGAGAAAATTGCCGCCAACACTCTCCGATTCAAACATTCCTCGATTAGGCCAGCCGATGCAGAAAACCTCCTCCATATCGCACCCCGACCGCACGACAAGCCGCCAGCAGGGACAAACCGTACAACTGAGCGCCGATGTCCGGGGAGAAGGCTTCCCCATTCTCTGCTTGCACGGCCATCCGGGATCGGGCGCTTGCCTGTCCGTGTTTGCGCAGCACTTGTCCCAGCGCTTTCAAACTTTGGCTCCCGATTTGCGGGGATACGGCAGGAGTCGAGCGCGCGGCGACTTTCAAATGACCGATCACCTGCTGGACTTGGAAGCGCTTTTAGATCGGTACGGGATCGATCGCTGCTTGGTGCTGGGGTGGTCGTTGGGAGGAATTTTGGCCCTGGAATTGGCACTGAAGCTGCCGGAGCGCGTCAGCGGTTTGATTTTAATTGCCACAGCCGCTAAACCGAGAAGCAGCCACCCGCCTGTCGGCTGGCAGGATCTGCTGTACACGGGCGTGGCCTCGATCGCCAACCGGATCGCGCCGAGCTGGCAGTGGAATATCGACACGTTTGGGAAGCGATCGCTCTACCGCTACTTGCTGCAGCAGCACACCAGAGCCGCCTACCGATTTTTGGCATTTGAGGGCATGTCCGCCTACTTGAAAACCTCTGGTGCAGCGCGCTCAGCGGTGAGTGCCGCTCTGCGCCAGGGATACGACCGGCTCGCCGACCTGCCGAAAATCGAGTGTCCCAGCTTGGTACTGGCGGCAGCGGCGGACCGACACATTACCTGCGAGTCGAGTTTGGAGACAGCGCGACTTCTGAGAAATTGCCAGTCGCACTGCTACGCCAATGCGGCGCACCTGTTTCCGTGGGAAATCCCGGATCGGGTACTCGCGGATATCGATCGCTGGATTGAGGCGCATCCGCAAGTCACGGCGATCGCCCCTTAGATCGGAGGGGGGTTATACCCCCCCGGTCACTCTTGTCCGACTAGGACTGAACGCTGAAAATGGGCACGATCTTGCGCGATCGCTTCTGCCCGAAATCCTCGTCGTCTACAGTCAGATTCGTCGGCTTGCAGCGCTTAATGCTGACAGCGATGGCAGCCGCACCTTCTTGCTGGATATCTTCAACGTAACCAGCTTTAAAGGCGTCGGCTTCCTGCTGGCTCAGAAAAGGGCCAAAGTAGTAAGTACAGCGGGGAGCGTCGGTGACGATCTCAATCCAAAATGCCAATCCGAAGAAGTGCAGCAAGCTAATTAAGAATTCTTTCATGTCCTTTGCCTATTCTCAGATGCTATGTGAAGTGGTGTGAGGAGGTTTAGTGCTGTAGGGCTTTACAGTTTGTTATACTCCGTCACTTGTGTTTTTTCAATCTTTACTTTTTTTCAGAGAACCCAGCTCCCGCGTATTCGACCAGCGCTGGCGAAAGATTTCGTAGAGAGCCATCCCGGTTGCCACCGAAACATTCAGACTGGAAGTATTGCCGTGCAAGGGGATGGATACCAATTCATCGCACAGCCGCTGTATCAAAAGGCTCAACCCTTCACCTTCCGAGCCAACGACCACGACAGTCGGCTCGGTGAACTTGACTGTATGCAAGGGCTTGCTGCCATTGGCCGCCGTACCGTAGATCCAAAATCCCGCTGCTTTGAATTCTTCCAGAGCCCGAGCGAGATTGACCACCCGCGCGACTGGAAAATTTTCTAAAGCTCCCGCCGCGACTTTCTTCACGGTAGAGGTGATCCCGACGGCGCGGCGCTGCGGCAGGGCCAGTCCCTGCGCGCCCATCGCTTCACCGGTGCGAATAATCGCGCCGAGGTTGTGGGGATCGGTAATGCCGTCAGCGGCGAGAATCACCGGTTGCTTGCCGGACGCCAGGGCGTGTTCGATCAGCTTGCTCAATTCCCAGTAGTCGTAGGGCGAGACTTGGGCGGCGACGCCTTGGTGGTTGCCTCTGTGGGTGATTTGGTCGAGGCGCTGGTAATCGACCTCATCGATCGCCGTGCCATTTTCCTTGGCTTGCAGCAGCAAGCTGTAAAAGCGGGGATCGTGGCGCAAGTTCTGAGTAATCCAGATGCGGTTGATCTGCCGCTGGTTTTCCAGCGCCGCGATCACCGAGTGGCGACCGTAGATCAAGTCGGTTTCTTCTTCGGATGCTGCCGCCGCTGCGGGTTTGGGTACGACGATCGCCCGGCGGAGCTTTGGCCCTGTCGGTTTCCCCCGATAGGGTTTATCTTGCGGGCTCGCCTTTCTGTGAACTTTCCCGACCCTTTTTTTAGGGCTTCCTGACTTTTCAATCATTGTTATTACTTCCTGACTCTTCGGTCAGTTCTAACCAATCCGACCGGTTAAGGAGTGTTAAGTGTGGAGTGTGAAGTGTTGAGTGTAGAAGAATTTAACTCCTCGCTCTTGACTTGTTACTCTTTACTCCCCCACTCCAAACACTTTCTTCCCCCACTTCCGACTCCATACTTTCTCCCACTCCACACTCCCCACTCCACACTCCACACTCTCCTTTAGGCGGGATCGATATCCAAGCAAGCCAATAGCTCAGTCAAGCGCTGCGGATCGCACAGGTACAAATATCCGACCAAGGTTTCCAGACTGGAAGCCTGCTGGTAGATTTCTGGAGCAACGCGCTTTTGCCGCCCTCGGACGGCGTTGCGCCCTCGCCTGAGTATTTCTAGTTCCGTGCTGGTAAGGTGGGGTTCGAGCGATCGCAACTGTTCGGCTTGACTTTCCGCTCGCACCCGAGCCACCACCTGATGGTGATACGCCTGTATGCGCCTAGGGGGCATCAGATAGCAACTGCGGACGTACAGCTCGTAAACAGCATCACCCAAATAAGCCAAAGCTGCCGGGGATATCTGTTGAAGTTGCGTCGGCGACATGCTGCCGGGAGGGAGCGCCTTCAAAGAGACAAACGCCACAGGGGGCGCTGAATTTTCATCACGACTCGATGACATGCTTCAACTTCTCAGCGGTACGAGCTAGCCAACCAGTCCGGCATATTGTTGAAATCGGCTTTCGACAAAGCCTGCCAGTTTGCATCGATATTTTTAGCCACCAAAATCTTGTTATCCAGCAGCCCGAGACGAAGGGCTGTTTTTCAGACTCAAAAACCTGCTTCTCGCGGAACGAGGATTCTTCGGAGCGGTCTAAAATGGGCCATTAAACGACTAGCTTTTATTTTATATTGCTTTGGCGGTTCTGACGAGGGCATCCCCGTACTTTTTTTGACAGCGCTTGTCTGAGAAGGTCAGCGCGTCCTGTTCTGTAGCGATCGCCTCCCTTGCTGCCAATTGAATTGCAAACGAGCTACCCAGCAACAGGCGCTGGATAGCTCGATTCCTTGCAATCGCGTCTCAAGACGGCTTGATGTTTTCCACAGCCTCCTCGACTGTTGGCTGTAGGGACAGAAATTTTTCTAACCGAACGAGCTTGACAGTCTGAGTCACCCGTGGATTGGTGACAATTTGCAACGAGCCGCCATCGGTTTGGGCTTTCTTCACTAGCTGCACCAGAGCGCCCAAGCCAGAGCTGTCAACAAAATCTATCTGCGAGAGATCCAAAACGATATGCTTTGGCCCCTCTTCGATACACTTGCCGAGTACCCTCCGAAAGGTAGCTTCCGAGAAGGCGTCCAACAAGCCGGTGAGGCGAAATAACTGGTAATTTTCCCTGATTTCGCGAGTGCCTCTGAGGCTGACGGTCAGGGTTAGTGGCTCAGCAATAACTCCCTCCTAACTGGATTTTCCTCAAATCGACGCTTCAGTATAGTGTCTTTCTTGCTTCTTGTCTACTGTCCGGGGAATCGTGAGGAGTGTGGAGTGGAAAGTGCTGAGTGCTGAGTGAGGAGTGTTGAATTTTGAGTGCAAAAAATTTAACTCCTCACTCTATATTTCTCACTCTCTAACTTCACTTCTCACTTAGCGGTCGAGATCGCCGTTGCTGTGGCAGCAGTTTGGCGGGCTTCTCGCATGGCGCGGACAAATTGTTCAAACATGTAGTCGGCATCGTGAGGCCCGGGGCTGGCCTCTGGGTGGTACTGCACGGAGAACAACGGCAGCGATCGGTGCCGCATCCCCGCCACCGTGCGATCGTTGAGGTTGAGGTGGGTAATTTCCACTTCCGGCGAGAGGCTGTCGGGATCGATCGCAAATCCGTGATTTTGGCTGGTAATTTCTACCCGCTGCCGCAAACCGGCGGGCTGATTTAATCCCCGATGGCCAAATTTGAGTTTAAAGGTTTCCGCACCGAGGGCGAGCCCTAAAATTTGGTGCCCCAAACAGATGCCAAATAGCGGTTTTTCGCTTTCCAGAAGCGCTTTCGCCGTCTCGATGCCTTCTCGGACTGCGCTGGGATCTCCCGGGCCATTGGAGAGAAACACGCCATCTGGATTGTATTTGAGGATTTCTTCGACGGGGGTGTCAGCGGGGACGACGATGATGCGACAGCCGTAACTGGCGAAGCGCCGCAGGATGTTGCGCTTGATGCCAAAATCAATGGCCACGACGGTCAACTGTTCTTCGCTCGATCGCCCAGCGGTGTCGCTGAACTCCCAAGTATTCGTCGTGGAATCGAACCACTCGTACACTTCTTTTGTGGACACTTCCGGGACGAGGTTCAGTCCAGCCATGCTGGGAGCTTGCTGCACCCGCGCCAGCAACTCGAGGGGATCGAGGATTTCGGTGGAGATGGCACCGTTCATCGCACCCACGGAGCGAATCTTGCGCGTCAGGGCGCGGGTATCGACGCCGTAGATCCCGACAACGTTGTGCTGTTTGAGGTAGTCGTCCAAAGACTGGGTAGAACGCCAGTTGCTCGGACGCTTGCAGATGTTGCGGGCGATCGCGCCTTTGACTTGCGGGCGGGTGGATTCTTCGTCGTCGGGATTGACGCCCGTATTGCCCAATTCTGGATAGGTAAAGGTGACGATTTGACCGCAGTAGCTGGGATCGGTCAGCACTTCTTGATAGCCGGTCATGCCGGTATTGAATACCACCTCCCCGACGGTGGTGCCGGTGGCTCCGAATGACCAACCGCGATAAACAGTGCCGTCTGTGAGAACGAGAATAGCTGGTTGAGCAGCAGTCAGGGGCATAGGATAGTGAGATTTTTTACTTGCACCAATGGGTTATTATCCCACACTTGATTCGATGTGAATCATCGCTTGTAAGGGGGCGATCGCTTTTCCAGACAGCCTGAACCGACAGCCGCGAAGCTGTCAGCTAAGCGCTTCCTTATTTAGCGGGCAATTATAAATTTTTTATTAAAAATTGTCTTTTCTGACAGTCCTGGGCCGCAACCGCAACCCGGGCTCCTTGACCCCTTCCCGGAGGAGAAATGCCGGAAATTATTCTTTACAAACTCGCTTGAAATTCTTTATTTTTTCTCCAGAATTCAGCATCCCTGCTTTCCTGGCAGCTTTAGCTGCCCAATGGCGGCGGGAGAGCCAGCGTCTGAGAGGCTGCGCTTCGGTACTCCTCTGTGAAGGATTAGGCGCTCATAGCTGGCATTCTTTTCTGACAGTTCCTTCGCGGTTTGCCCATTGCACTTTTTCAGAAATCGGCCCTCTCAGTAGGAGAACACAATTAAACTGAGCCTATCTGCCTCAAACAAAATAGTTTAATTGCAACGACTCACATAGAAACGCTATAAGCAGATGAGCCTAAATAATTGCAGTAGGGTTGTGGGAGTGCGGGCGTCCTCGCCAGATGCTGAGGAAAGCGGCTTCTAGCCGCACTACTTCCGTAGGGTTGTGCAATTGATGCTGCATAATTGCTTAGCAGGTTTTCGGTGTCAGTTTCAAATTCTATCCAACACTAAAACCAGAGTGCAAAATTTCTCTCCTAACAACTCCAGGCGATTTGCGCTTCTTGCCCTTCCTCCGCCTCCTTCTTCCCGTGCCTCTTGCCTTTGGATTGTGAAGCGGTTGAATTAAAAAAACCTTACCCTTGACAGCTCATTTAAACCCAAAAACAGCAATCCCTCTATTGACAAAATTAAAAGATTGAGGTAAGGGAAGAACCTTGAGGGAGGCGCGATCGCCCTACAGGAACAAACTCGTCAGAAGAAGTGAAGGGCGATAAGGCTGGCAGAGTCGGAGTTGCAGCCAGCAGTCACCCTCAGATATTTGCACGGATGCGTTGAAAAAGGATGAGCAATGGGAATACTAACAGCAAAAGCGACTTCGCGATCGCCTGGAAGCTTCGCAGGTGACAACAATCAAGCGAGTCGGGATCGCGATCGCCCGCCTTTAAATGTCTAATTTTTAACGTTTGCAACAGCCAAAAAGGGAAAGCCAGATGAGAAAAATGTCGATCGCGCTCATTTCTCTGATTGGAATAGCGCTAACCCACACTGCCGCGATCGCCCAAGAATATGAAGGGTGCTTCCTGATCGATCGCAAGGGCAACGTCATCAAACTCCGAGACTTGTGTCCCGATGATTCCCAGGAAGTCGTGCCGACGAACACCTCGGGCGTGTTTGAAGTCCCGATCAAACGCCGCGACGCGGGCATTCCGGTGATTGACGTAACCTTTAATGGCAATAAAACCTTCGAGATGATGGTGGACAGCGGGGCGTCTATCACCAAAGTCACTCAAGAAATGGCTAGAGCAATGGGATTGAAACCGGATGGCACCATCAAATCTCAAATAGCCAGTGGGGACATTATTGAATCTCCCACCGCCCGCGTCGCCTCGATCGCAGTGGGCGGCGCTGTCAGCAGGGATCTGATGGTTTCCATTGGCTCCGTGGCGCTGCTGGGGCAAAACTTCGTCGGCAATTACGAAATGACCATCAAAAAAGAGGCGATCGAATTTCGCCCCCACTCCTCAACGGCAAGCAGTCAAAATTAAGGCGCTGGGAGGGCGCGTCAAGCGCTCCCTCCTGTCACAGGCGCTCCTCAATCCCGGAGGAACGCAACCAGTCGGTCGAGTTTCGCCCAAGCTTCGCCGCTGCTGAGAATATCCTTGGCGAGGGAAATGGCCTTTTCCCGCTCTTCCAGGGCGATCGCGCCGCCAACCTGGAGCGCCAGCGCCGCATTCAGCGCCACCACATCCCGCTGTGCCGCCGTGCCCTGCCCTTTGAGGACGTTCCGCAGAATTTCAGCATTTTCCAAAACGTCGCCGCCCCGCAGTTCGCTTGTCGGTGCGGGCGTCAAGTTCAACTCGGCGGGGTGCAACGTTTCCAGGCGCACCTCGCCCGCCGAAAGAATGGCCAAGTCGGTGGCGTCCGCCAATCCAGCCTCATCCAGCCGTTCGCGCCCGTGCAGGACAATGGCCAACTGCGTTTCCAACTGTGCGAGAGCATGGGCGATCGCGGCGATTAAATTCGGTTCGCACGTCCCGATCACCTGACCGGTGGGACGCAGGGGATTGACCAAAGGCCCGAGCAGGTTAAACACCGTCCGCACGCCCAGCGATCGCCGCAGCCCCGCCACGGCTTTCAGGGCGGGATGCCAACCGGGAGCAAACAGAAACGTAATGCCGACCTCAGAAAGGGCTGCCGTCACCTTCTCTGACGGAGCGTTCAAATTGACGCCCAGGGCTTCCAAGACATCCGCACTGCCCACGCGGCTAGAAGCCGAGCGGTTGCCGTGTTTGGCCACTGGCACCCCCGCCGCCGCCGCCACAAAAGCAACGGCAGTCGAGATATTGAAGGTTGAGGCTCCATCCCCGCCGGTGCCGCAGGTGTCGATAAATTGGGCCGGGATTTGGGGATTGGGAGTGGTGGAGGATTGGGATTGCAAGACGCGAGCCATCCCGGCGAGTTCGTCCGCCTGAACGCCCTTTGCTTGCAGGGCGGCTAAAATGGCCCCCGATAAGACGGGCGGGATTTCTTCGTTCAGCCATCCCTGCATCAGTTGGGCGGCTTGTTCGCGAGAGAGGGATTGTCGGTCGAGGAGCTGTTGCAGCAAACTCGGCCAGTTGGGGGCGTCAGTTGGCGCATCTTTCGCCACAGAGGAAGAATGGGTCATAGATGGGATTGCGTGTTTGGCAAGACGTTCAGAGGCGTTGAGCCGGCGATCTCGGGCGATCGCAGTTCTGTTAGAATTTAGGTTCTATACAGCAGCAAGACTTTGAAAAAGTGTCTGTACTGAAATCAACCCAAACGCTATATGGGATGTTAGAGTTGATTTGGTTTGGCCCCGCTCTGGTTGTACAGGAGTTCCTGCTAAGTTAATAATGTTACCGCTTTTGAGCCCATCATTTGATAGGAATTTATTGGGTGCATTCAGTTTTGTAAATACAGCGGTTCTGCGGGAGAGCATTGTCCTTGGAGACGGGCGCGAAGTGTTTTTAGAAAGCGAAGCGTTTTCTCGCCGCTTTAGAGAGAACTTCTCAGTTAGACGGGGGAATGCCGCAGGGAGGGAAGGATTCTGCTGCCCTTCAAACAACAGTTCGCCTCCGCTGTTCGCATTTTCGCATTTTGCAATCGCAGTCAAACTGTTTGCGGCGTATTTTCTTCAAGTGTTAATTTTGTCAGTTTTTTCGTTGATGTTGCCATTTTTATAAGTGGCAAGCGGATATAAAAAGTTGTTCCTTTTCCAGATTGCGAGTGAAAAGAAATTTCTCCCCCGTGGGCGTCGATAATCGATTTGGCGATCGCCGTCCCCAGTCCTGTACCTCCTCGCTTGCCATGCGTCACAAATGGGTCAAATAAGCGCTCCCAAATCGCCTCGGGAATTCCCGGCCCGCTATCGCTAATCTTGATTTCTGCCCAGTCTTCAACAGTCCTAACCGCAAGTTCGACGCGACCGCCGCGACCGTCAAAAGCCTCCACCGCGTTATTAATTAAATTTTGCAACACGCGCAAGAGTTTATTTTCATCAGCCAGAACTTCTGCCTGTTCTATCTGAGTTGAAAAGTTGACAGAGGCCGAATCGAAATAAATGCGGTTCAGCTTTTTAAAACGCTGCAGCACTTGTTCTAGGTTGACGGGTTCTTTGTTCAAAACGGCGGTGCCGCGCGCGAATTCCAACACTTCATCTGCCATCGCTAACATCCGCTGGCTCTGCATTTGGATGAGGTCGCACCATTCCGCCGTCTCTTCATCGGGATGCACGTCTCGCAACATGGAACTTGCTAGCTGAATTCCAGTAAAAGGGCTTCTGAAATCGTGCATGATGGTGTTGACCATCTCACCGACTAACGCCATTTTTTCTTTGTGTACGACCTGATTGACATAGTGTTCTGTTGTTGCCCGCAGGTGTTGCGTAATATAACCGAAGAGGTTGAGGACTACGCTGCCTTTGGCTTCCTGCAAAATTTCCATCAGCTTGTCGCGGGGAACCTTGGCTAAGGTGGCTTGTTTAAATGCCACAGCTCTCGCACTGCGCGGCTGACCGTCCAAAACCCCAAACTCTCCAAAAAAGTCGTTTTCCCAAGCTACGGCAACGGTTTGATAGCGTTCTGGCCCAGTGCGTTTACTAAAGGTGACTTGACCGCTTAAAACGAGATAGAGGCAATCTGGGATTTCGCCTTCTTCAAAAATAACTGCTCCGTCGGGGAAGTCCTCTAAAGTAGCCAGCTTGCAAAGTTGTGCAGCTTGCTCCGGTTCAAAATAGCAGATAAATCGGTGTGATTTCAGATCCATAAGAAAATAGCTCTATTATTTAGTGCGGAAGCTGATTTATTTTAACTTCCCTGATGGCCTTCAGATTGTAAAGCTTTTGTAAAGCTAGCCAGCACTCTTTGCTTGCGGCAGAGCGTTAAGTGCAGTGGGTTGCAAAGAAAATCTCGCGGAGCGAATTGCCGCCCTTTGTTCAGGGCGTTTCTATTTTAGATTTTAAATATTTCACCTGTAAGAGCTTTTTACATTGTGACTTTTCATAGGCTTTTATTGATGCAGGTTAAAAGCAAGAGTTGAAATTTTAAATTTTATTAAGGGTTGACCGAGCCTTCTGGTTAGTTGAAAACGAGAGAAACCCGTTTTCTCGCGGGAAAACGGGTTTCTACAGGTAGGCTTTAAAGTTTTTGAGGCAGCTAGCGGAGCGTAGAGGCTTCCACATCAATTGTGCTGGCCGCTGAATTGGAGGGATCTTGGGCCTCAGCGTCCCCCGATACAGCACTCTCCCCCTGGCGCGCTTTGAAGCGATCGATTAACAGTTGGGACACTTCGGAAACCAGCAAGGTTACGAGGGCGACATCATCAATTTCTCCCACAATCGGAAAGATGT
This sequence comes from uncultured bacterium, assembly GCA_964405435.1. Lineage (GTDB taxonomy): Bacteria > Cyanobacteriota > Cyanobacteriia > Cyanobacteriales > Oscillatoriaceae > DVEG01. Next base: position 5,993 of record CAYOOD010000056.1, on the reverse strand, counting down.
CCGGGATGATATCAAACGGACTTAACAGGTAAAGCGCTGTCCCCAAAATAATCCACCAGCGATACTTGGGATTGCGAATCGTGTTGCGATACCAGTTGTAAAGAGATTGTATAGAAAAGCTCATCGGGCAACCCTCCACTTACATTTCTATGTTGACTTGCTTTGCTGTCTGGTGTCTGGTGTAGATACCCCCCCTGCTTTTGTCCAGAGAGTTCTACCGTGGTTGGGCATGGGGCATTGGGCATGGGGCATTGGCAAGAATAATTCAATCCATTACTCATTACCAATTACCGATTACCAATTACCGATTACCAGTTACCAATTACCTTTTTCCCATGCCCGATGCCCCATTACCCATCCCCGACGAGAAAGGCGGCGCACTCAACGTGGGCGGTTTGGGGGAAGAAATCGGCGGGCTGCACGCGGAGTAGCTGGTAGCCGCCTTCGCAAAGAATTTTCAAATCCCGAGCGAGGGTGGCGGGCTTGCAACTGACGTAGACGATGCGGTTCGGTCGGGTTTGCAGCAGGGTTTCGAGGACGGCGCGATCGCACCCCTTGCGCGGCGGATCGAGCAATACGATGTCTGCTGCAGCGCCCGCCGCCGGCAGCAATTTTTCTACCTCTCCTGCATAGAACTCGACATTTGTCAAGTAATTTGACCGGGCATTTAATTTTGCCAGTTCTACTGCTGCTGCTTGCACTTCCAAGCCGATCGCCTGCCGCACCCGGCGCGCCAGGGGCAGGGTAAACGTTCCGATCCCGCAGTAGGCATCGATTAATAATTCGTTACCTTGCAAGTCCAGTTGAGAGGCGATCGCCTCCAGCAGCGCCTCAGCCGCTTCCGTATTCACCTGGAAAAACGTATCTGGCCCGAGCTGGAACTCCAGACCGGCAAATTCTTCCCGCACATAGGGGCGACCGACAAGGCAGCTCGTTTCCGGGCCGAAAATCGCATTGCTGCGGGCAGGATTGACGTTAATGCAGACGCCGGCGAGATCGGGATAGCGATCGAGCCAAGAAAGCGCCTGTTCTTCGATCCCCGGCAGGTTGCCGCTTTTCACCACCAATGTCAGCAGCATTTCCCCCGTGCGACGACCGATCCGCAGCGACAAGTGGCGCACTTCTCCCCGGTGATACGTTTCGTCATAGGCTCGCCAACCCTGCTGCTGAATGTCCAGCTTGATTTCCGCAAGCAGGGGATTCAAGCGCTCGTCTTGGACGGGACACTGGTTGAGGTTAACCAGTCGGTGGCTGCCTTTTTGGTAGTAGCCGGCTTGTACCTGACCGGTAGAGGACATTCCCAGCGGATAGGTGACTTTGTTGCGATAGCCCGAGGGTTTGCCAGCACTGAGGACGGGATCGACGGGCGGAGCAGCGATGCCTCCAATGCGTTCTAGGGCTTGAATGACTTGGTTGCGCTTGGCTTCTAGCTGGTAAGCGTATTCTACATGCTGCCACTGACAGCCGCCGCACTTGTCGGCGACGATGCAGCTCTGGCGGATGCGGTGCGGGGAGGGTTCTAGCAACTGGTGCAGCTTGCCGGTTGCGTATTGGGGCTTGACGTGGACGAGTCGGACGATCGCGCGATCGCCCGGAACCGCATCCGGTACGAACACCACCCGCTGCTCGAAACGTCCGACTCCCTCGCCCGTATCGCTCAAATCGGCGATGGTGATTTCTACCAGTTCACCCTGCTGCCATCGCTCTGCTACAGCCTGTTGTCCTTTGTCCATTGTCCTGTGTTTTCTGTCCATTGTCCTTTGTTCGAGCGCCGCCGACCGGCGACTAATTCCCAATCCCCCGCGCCCATCTTTCTTTGTGTTCCTCAGAATCGTTAAACTACTTAATGACTTCAACAGACCTTCCTAATAAATATGAGCGTAGTTAGCCAAGTCATTCTCAAAGCAGACGACGAACTCCGTTATCCCAGCAGCGGCGAACTCAAGGGTTTGACAGACTTCTTTAAAACCGGCGCGCAGCGGGTACGCATTGCCAGCACCCTCTCCGAAAATGAGAAAAAGATTGTGGATCAAGCGAGCAAGCGGCTGTGGCAGAAGCGCCCCGACTTCATTGCCCCTGGCGGCAATGCGGCTGGACAGCGCGAGCGCGCCCAATGCCTGCGAGATTTCGGTTGGTACTTGCGCCTAGTCACCTACGGGGTTCTGGCTGGCGACAAAGAGCCGATCGAAAAAATTGGCATTATCGGGGCGCGGGAAATGTACAACGCGCTGGGCGTACCCCTGCCGGGAATGGTTGAAGCCATGCTTTGTTTGAAGGATGCTGCTCTGGCATTACTCAGCGAAGCCGAGGCTGCAGAAGCTGCGCCTTACTTCGACTATATCGCTCAAGCCATGAGCTAAGTCTGGGCAGGAAAGACATTTGCTTTGCATTGGCCTGCCGTAGGAGAGCAGGAGAGCGGGAAGGCGGGAAATTTCCCAGTTTTCTATTATAGCCTGCTTGCTGGCTCCCCTGCTTCCCTACTGCCCAAAGGTATAAATTAGATGCGCGATCGCGAAAAAGTCTCGTTGGCTGGCTTCTATTCCCTGAATAGCTCCCGAATGACTTCAGGGGTAAAGGGATTGTCGCCGGCGCGCAAGACATTAATCCAACTTTGCCGCTGGTATTTGCGCTCCTCATCCTCCGTGGCGTCTACAAATGCCTGAAAGTCCTCGATCGCGCCCTTGCGATCGCCCACAAGTGCCCTCGCTAAGCCCCGGCTGTCCCGAAACTCTTCACTGTCGGGCTCTCCAGCCACTGCTTTATTACAAGCATCCATCACGTCTGTGGCGTGCCCCCACAGGCTGCCGAACCAACACAGGGTATTCCACGCATTCGCCGAAACTTCCGCGAGTGAATTATCGCTGAGGACTCGGGCTTCTCTGTACGCTGCGATCGCCCGCTTCACTTCCCCGCGCTGTACCAGCTTTTCTGCCTCTTCCAGCAACGCCTGTACCTCCTGTCGCCACGCCGTTTGTCGCGGGGGCTTGAGCGCCTCCGTTAGCGCCTCTGTTCGCTCGAATCTAATGCCGTTGAGATTTTCTGTCAGAGCGGCTGCTCCTGAAAAAGATTGGATGGCAGCCAAAGCCGAGACGCTGGTTGCCAGCAGTGGCGCTTTAACCAGTCTAAAAGGGTTTCTGCGAGTGGTTTGCTTTGCTTTTAGTTGAGTTTCCGTCATGTTCTAATTTCACGAGAGCTGGATTTCCCCCCTACTATTTAACTTAAAATAGGGACGCCTCGTGTGGAGCGTTCTGGGGGGCGATTCGCCCGCGTTCTCGCCTGCCAACGCTGAAAAGGGGGCTCTAAATAATTTAGAAGCAAATACTGTCAATGTCAGCGTGTAATTCAATCAGTTATGACAGGTAGTAAACCAAAGGTGGCCGGAATTGGTAGATTGGGGGTTTGGGGAAAAACCCAGTATTTTTTGCTTGCATTTTTGGCAGTTTTAGGCTTGAATTGGAATGGGGGTTTGGCGCGATCGCAGGTGGTAAATCCCCTTCCCGATCCGAATCGCGACAGATTTTTGCAACCTTTGCCAGAGCCAAAGCCCCTGCCGACAGCGCAATCGACTTTAGAGATGCCGGCGGTTAATCTGGATGGGGTTGTAAAGCCGTTAGGGAGCATCGCCCGTCAAACGGGGAAAAAGCCTGCTTTTGTAAGAGCTTTCCCGGGTTCGGACGGATTAGAATTAATAGCAGTCACGTCTGAAGGGCAAGTCGTTCGCAAGAGCATCCCGGAGGCAAAGCGCGAGGCGCTGTTGCAAGTGGCGAGAGAGCTGCGATCGCAAGTAACAGAGCCTCGAAAAATTAATAGTAACAGCTATTTGCCGCCCGCCCAACAACTTTATCAGTGGTTGATTGCGCCAGTGGCAGCAGAGTTACAAGCTGCCAATACCGACATGCTGGTTTTTTCTCTGGATGCTGGCTTGCGCTCTCTACCGCTGGCAGCTTTGCACGACGGGCAGAAATTTTTGGTAGAAAAGTACAGTATTGCTTTGATTCCGAGTTTCAGTTCCCTCGATTCCCGCTTTGCGGATATTAAAAACGTCAGAGTTCTGGCGGCGGGAGCGTCGGTATTTAAAGAGCAAGTTGCCCTGCCTGCCGTACCGGTGGAGTTGAAAGCGATCGCAAAACTTTGGGGTGGTAGATCCTTACTGAATGAAGCATTTACCCTAGAAAACCTGCAAGCAGCACGCGCCTCAGAGCCGTTTGGCATTCTTCACATTGCCACCATTGGAGAATTTAAACCGGGCAATCCGAAAAACTCTTACCTGCAACTGTGGGATGAAAAGCTGACACTCGATCGATTCAGGCAGTTGACGTGGAATAAGCCGCCGCTGGAACTCTTGGTACTGAGTACAACGAGAAGCGCTGTCGGAGACGCGCGAGCAGAATTCGGCTTTGCGGGAGCCGCCGTACAGGCGGGAATCAAATCAGTGGTGGGAACACTTTGGTATGTCAGCGATGCAGGAACTTTAGCGCTAATGGCTGAATTTTACCAGCATTTAAAGAAAGCGCCAATAAAGGCAGAGGCGCTCAGACAGGCGCAGCTAGCAATGCTGAGCGGGCAAGCGCGCATAAAAAACGGCACGTTGCGCGCGGGAGGCGAAGAGGTGCGTTTACCGCCAGAAGTCGTAGGAAATGGAAGTTTAAATCTCTCGCATCCTTATTATTGGGCTGGATTTGCACTGTTTGGCAGTGCTTGGTGATATTTATTTTATCGTGGGATTCAAAATCAAGATGACTCAACAAATAAAAAGCGATCGCGCTAATTCCGATTCCGTCTCTCAGCCGATTTGCATCACTCTGCGCCACCAACTCAAACAACTGCACCAGCCAATCATCATCGGCGTTGCCGGAGACAGCGGCAGCGGCAAAACCACCTACAGCGACGGCATCCGCCGCCTCATCGGTATTGATTTGGTTGATACCATTGCAATGGACGGGTATCATAAAGAAGATCGAGAACAACGGAAAGTCAGCGGGCGCTTGCCCCTCGATCCCGATGCAAATTACCTGGATTTGCTGCGGGAACATCTCCTGCAATTAAAACAGGGGAAATCCGTAGAAGTTCCCATTTACAATCACGCGACGGGAAAATTTGAACCGCCCGTACCTTTTGCCCCCTCGCCGATAATTCTTGTAGAAGGGCTGCACGCGCTATATCCGGAATTAATGCCACTGTTAGATTTTAGCATTTATGTCGATCCCGATCACGATGTGAAATGGCAGTGGAAATTCGATCGCGACGTGAAGCGGCGGGGGCATCGCGCGGAAAACTTAGTCGAAGAGATGCTGCAGCGAGAAGCGGCTTACAAGCGCTGGCTGGATTTTCAGAAAACGGGTGCGGATGTTGTCATCAAGATTTTTAACAGCCGTTTGAAAGAATTTTCGCGCCACGAGTTTACCGGGCAGTTGCCGGAGGGATATTACAAAGTCGAGTTAATCGTGGTGCCGGCGCAAGTGCCGCTGCCGACTTTGCCGCTGCCGTTTGATTTGGCGGCGATGCTGTCAGCGAATCAACCGCCGTTTATGCTGACGGTTGTACCGTGTACTTATTGGGGGCGAAATGTGAATATCATTCACATTGACGGGGTGCTGTCGCCGGAGACGATTTCTGAGTTAGAGCGGCATATTGTGGAGTTTACGGGGATACCAATCGAGGAGGCGGTTATTAGACGCGATCGCGATCGCGTTTCGGCGACGGAGTTCGCGCAGTTGTTGGTTGCTTGGCGGTTTTTGGAGCAGGTGAATTATTTGTTGGAGGAAAGGTTGGGTTAGCTTGGCGATAGGCGAAGAAGCCCGCAGGCTGAAGCCTGGGGCTACACGAGCGAAGCCCGCGCAGGCGGGCTATTTTTTGGAGTGCGATCGCTCTTTTTAAGCGATTGAGATTGCCGACTTTCATCTATTCTATGATAAGCAAATTAAATTTGAAATTACCCGGCTCTCCAGACTTCGTGGTGATAAAAATTCTAAATAAACTCGCCCTAAAATGCT
>CAYOOD010000055.1:0-50028 GCA_964405435.1 uncultured bacterium | reverse complement strand
GAGGGGGAGAGGGGGGGGAGGGGGAGAAATGAATTGAACAGAGAAATTTCCTCGTTCCCTGCGAAGCCTGGGAACGAAAAGACAGAGACTCAGCCTCAATTTTCTCCCTCCAGGCTGCCTCTTGGTATCAACAGCAGCCGCTTTGTGGGGAGCAGCAGGCACTCCCATCAGTCGTGGCGGTGACGCGGTAATCGCTACCTTTTGTTTCTCGCGGGTGGCGGATACTGCTGTGCTGAGAGTCAAACGGTTGCGCCGCTTCTAGGGGAATTTCTCGATACGGTTCGACTGGGATAAACTCCCCGCCATAGGGGCCATTCGGATTGGTTAAGATTTGGAAACTTTTGTCGCAGACTGCGATACGTTCCCCGCGATTGTAGGTATGATTGTCGTCATCTAAAACTTGTTTCCAAGGCCCTTTGTAAATCACGGCTTGGTTGCGTTCCCAGCACGCGCCGTCTTTGCCTTTGAACGCCCGAACTGTTACGGAACGAAACTCAATCCCGTCAATAACTTGCCAGGGTTCTTCCTGTCGGCTGAGAATTTCTATCCCGTAAAAACCGGCTTGCTCGAACATTTGCCCGAAGGCATCTTCTCGGAAGGCACCCGCAATACAGCCGCTCCACAGTTGCGGATCGCTGAGAATTTCTGGGGTGGGGTTTTCGTCGCAGACGATATCGGAAATCACCGCGCGTCCGCCGCGCTTGAGAACGCGGTAAATTTCTCGAAAGAGTTGCTGTTTGTCTGCGGGGCGTACCAGATTTAGCACGCAATTGGAGACGACGACATCGACGCTATTGTCGGGGATGAGGGGCTGTTGGAGCCGCAAGCGATCGCACTCCGCCTCAAATTCTGCCAATTGTTCGATAGACTGTATCGGATGCTTCGCCAACCACTGCTCAGCCAGCTCTAAATCGAGGGCGAGGTCTTGAATTTTTCCCTTGACAAACCGAACGTTATCATATCCGAGCTGGCTGGCGATTTCGCCTCGATATTTGCGGGCGAGCTTCAGCATCTCGTCGTTGAAGTCAATACCAATCACTTGCCCGGACGCGCCGACTTTTTGCGCTAAAATATAGCAGATTTTCCCCGCTCCAGAGCCCAAATCTACGACCGTCTCGCCAAAATTCACATAGCGGCTGGGATCGCCGCAGCCGTAGTCTTTGGCGATGATTTCTTCTGGCAAAACATCTAGATACTGGCTCTCGTATTTTTCTGTAGGGCAACACAGAGCCGCCTCCGCCTGACGGGCACCGGCTTTGTAGCGTTCTAAAACAGCGCTTTCGATATTGTAGGCGGTTGAGTTTTCGGAGTTTTGTTCAAATACAGAAGTATCGGTCATGGTTGAGTTTTCCTAGCGCTTGCCTCTCATGCACGGAAGCAAATTTTAGCATTTTATTAACGGCAAAAAAAGTAAAAAAGTATTAAAATTAGCAGCAATGTAACTGAGAAACCCGGCTTCTGTAGGGGCGGTGCCCCGTGCCCGCCCCTCTTCCAGGTTTCTGCCACTGACCTCAATCTGACGCGCTAGAAACCAAACATGCCGCTGTAGCGTTCCTCAGCCCAAGGTTCGCCGCGCCGGTGGTAGCCGTTGCGCTCCCAGAAACCCGACTCCTCGCGATCGAGAAATTCCAAGCCGTTAATCCATTTCGCACTTTTCCAGGCGTACAGGTGAGGCACGACTAAGCGCATCGGTCCGCCGTGATCCGGAGGAAGCGGCTCGTCAAATAGGGTGTGGGCGAAGAAATTTTCTTCCCGCAGGAAGTCTTCGAGGGGAATATTGGTGGTGTAGCCGCCATAGCAGTGTTCCATCAGGTGAATCGCCTTCGGATCGAGCTCGACGTGCTTCATAAAGTCGGTGACTTTCACGCCCCGCCATTTCACGTCCAGTTTCGACCAGCGGGTGACGCAGTGAAAGTCTGCCGTAAAGTCGTTTTGCGGCATGGCCATAAAGTCGTCCCAAGTAAAGGTGACGGGTTTGGCCATGCCCCAGACTTTGAATTGCCAAGTTTCGATGTCGATGTGGGGCGTGTTGCCGTATGTCAGCACGGGGAATCCTTTGGTCAGGTATTGACCTGGGGGAACGCGATCGCTCTGTTCCGCTTCTGGCTTTTTGAAAAATTTGCCTAGCATTGTTAATATTTCGTTACGAGTTACTCTCAAGGCAAGTATAGCGCGGGTTTCCCGCCGCAGAAAGACCTAACCCCCCAGCCCCCAACAACCTCTCCCTAACTCTCCCCTCTTAGGGGAGGGAAGCAGAGCGGCTTTTTTTGCGAGGGAGGGAAGCGGAATAAATTTTTTCGCGGAAGGGGGAGGAAGAAGAAAATTTACTTCTAAAATAGAGTTGACATTTTATTGCCAATGTGTATCGGCTTCGAGGGCGATCGCTCGAACCGCGAACTTGTCAATCAGATAGCTCCCACAGCCCAACTCGAACGGTCGAGAAAAAGCTGCCCGGGTGGAGGTAAAAATCAGAGCGATCGCCTATAGCCCTAGCAGCCACGGCGAAAGCGTTTGCCCCGCACCTTACCGATTTTGCCGAGAACTCGAACAACCAAACCGAGCTGATAAGATGCAACTAGCCTTTAAACAGGAACATATATGCTTCGCCTCATACACTGGAATTGGCTCAATGGTTTCGCCCGCGAAAAATCAGCGCTATTGGCGAGCCTCCTGCTGGTAATGCTGCCAGCTTTTGCAGCGAGTGCAGGCACGCGACTGCCTGAGATTTTCGAGCCAGAGCGCGCCACAATCGCCCAACAACCAGAAACCGAGCCGTCAAACCCAACGCGCGACGCCGCGATCGCAGCTACTCTGGAAGGAACGCAACTGTATGACGAAGGAACCCCAGAATCACTCAGAGCAGCACTTCAGAAGTGGGAAAAAGCACTGTCGCTGTGGAAGGAATTAGGCGACGCTCAATGGCAAGCCATCACCCTCAGCAACATCGGCAACGCCTGCGCCGATTTAGGAGAAAACCAAAAAGCCCTCGACTCCTACAATCAAGCCCTGCTGCTGTATCGTGCTGCAGGCAATAAGAACTCAGAAGCCGACACCCTCAGCGCCATCGGCAGAGTCTACTCCGATATAGGAGAAAAGCAAAAAGCCCTCGACTCCTACAATCAATCCCTGCTGCTGTATCGTGCTGCAGGCGACAAGAGCGCAGAAGCCGACACTCTCAACCAAATCGGATTAATCTACTCCTATTTAGGAGAAAACCAAAAAGCCCTCGACTCCTACAATCAAGCCCTGCCCCTGCGTCGTGCTGTAGACGACAAGCGCGGGGAAGCCACGCTCCTGAGCAACATTGGCAGAGTCTACGACGATATAGGGGAAAACCAAACAGCCCTCGACTACTACAATCAATCACTGCCGCTGCGTCGTGCTGTAGGCGACAAGAGCGGGGAAGCCGTTACCCTCAACAACATCGGCGCAGCCTACGACGATATAGGAGAAAAGCAAAAAGCCCTCGACTCCTACAATCAAGCCCTGCCCCTATCTCGTGGTGTAGACGACAAAAGCGGGGAAGCCGTTACCCTCAGCAACATCGGTAAAGTCTACTCCGATTTAGGAGAAAAGCAAAAAGCCCTCGACTACTACAATCAATCCCTGCCGCTACGTCGTGCTGTAAGCGACAAGCGCGGGGAAGCTACCACCCTTAACAATATGGGCAAAGTCTACTCCGATTTAGGAGAAAAGCAAAAAGCCCTCGACTACTACAATCAATCCCTGCCGCTGTATCGTGGCGCGGGCGACAAGCGCTCAGAAGCCGTCACCCTCAACAACATTGGCATAGTCTACGATGATTTAGGGGAAAAGCAAAAAGCCCTCGACTACTACGCTCAATCCCTGTCTCTATCTCGTGCCGTGGGCGACAAGGGCGGGGAAGCCACCACCCTCAACAACATCGGCGGTGTCTACTTCGATATAGGGGAAAAGCAAAAAGCCCTCGACTATTACACTCAAGCCCTGCCGCTGTATCGTGGCGTGGGTGACAAGCGCGGGGAAGCCATCAGCCTCTACAATCTCGCTGACTTCGATCGCAGCCAAGGCAATCTTACTGCAGCCCTATCTAAAATTGAAGATGCCATCAAAATTATTGAAGAACTCCGCACTAAAATCGCCAGCTCCGAACTGCGCGCCTCTTACTTCGCCACCGTACAGGGTTATTACGAATTCTACATCGACTTGCTGATGCAGTTGCACAAAACCAATCCCTTACAGGGATTTGACGGCAAAGCCCTGCACGCCCTCGAACGCTCCAAAGCCCGCTCCCTCCTCGAACTCCTCGCAGAAGCTCGCGCCGACATTCGCACGGGTGTCGAACCGAAATTGCTGGAAAAAGAACGCACTTTGCAGCAGAATCTCGATACTCTAGAGAAAAACCGCCTGCAACTCTCGCTCCGCCATAATGCTGAAAGTCAACTAGCCGAGCTAGAGAAAACTCAACAAAATTTGCTGGCTCAATATCAAGAAGTCAGAGCGCAAATCCGGCAAAGCAGCCCCCGCTATGCCGCCCTTACCCAACCCCAGCCTCTCACCCTGCTAGAAATTCAACAACAGGTATTAGATGAAACTACCCTGCTACTTTCCTATTCTCTGGGCGCAGAGCGCAGCTATTTGTGGGCGGTAACGAAAACTTCTCTGAGCAGTTACGAGCTACCTCCTCGCGCCGAGATTGAAGCGATCGCTGGGAATTTACGCAAGAGTTTAATTCAAGTCAGCACGAGATACCTTCCTAACGTGATTGCCGAAGCGGCTGCGCCCCTCAGCCAAATCTTACTGGCTCCAGTTGCCTCCCAGTTGGGCAAAAAGCGCTTGCTAATTGTTGCTGACGGAGCTTTGCAATACATTCCCTTCAGCGCTCTTCCTGTACCGGGAAAAACCGAGGTGCCGCTGATAGTTGAGCATGAAATTGTCAACCTGCCTTCTGCCTCAACGCTGGCGATTCTGCGGCGGGATACAGCAGGGCGAACTCCTGCGCCGAAAGCACTTGCCGTGCTAGCCGATCCGATTTTTAATCCTGACGACGAACGGCTCAAAGGCACCAGTGCAGAACCTTCAGAAAAGAATAAAACTGCTGAAAATTTGCCGATAGAAGCGCAACAATTACACAGAGCTGTAGCCGATGCGGGTGTGAATTGGAATCGACTGCCTTTCACGCGGAGTGAAGCCGAGCAGATTCTCGCTTTGGTGCCTGTCGGGGAAGAAAAACAAGCGTTTGACTTTAGAGCCGATCGCGCTACCGCAACCAGTGCCGATTTATCGCAATATCGCATCGTTCATTTCGCGACTCACGGTTTTGCCAATACTGAAAATCCTACCTTGTCGGGGATTGTACTTTCTCTATTCGATGAAAGGGGCACCCCGCAAAATGGCTACCTGCGACTGAATGATATTTTTAATCTGAATTTACCCGCTGAATTGGTGGTGCTGAGCGCGTGTCAGACGGGTTTGGGCAAAGAAATAAAAGGCGAAGGATTGGTGGGTTTGACTCGCGGATTCATGTATGCGGGCGCTCCGCGCGTGGTGGTTTCTCTGTGGAACGTCAACGACAAAGCCACTGCCGAGCTGATGGTGCGATTTTACCAAAAAATGCTCAAAGAGCAATTAGCTCCCGCTGCCGCCCTCAGAGCGGCGCAAATCGAGTTCCTGCAACAGACAGAGTGGCAATCTCCCTATTACTGGGCGGCTTTTGGATTGCAGGGCGAGTGGCGATAATTGATTTTTCGTTCTACATTGTAGCTGTAGGGTAGCTATAGGGTGTGTCGGCGATCGCTTATCTTCTTCCAAGGGATTAACATTTTATCAAAAATTTGCCTATGTTGCACCCCCTCTGCAAAATCTTGCCTCGCCGCCCCGTCGCTCTGTCACTCAGCCTGCTGCTGGTGTTGTTGGCGGGAGAGCCGATTCGCGCGCGCGATCGCGCCCTCCTCGCGCAGGAAAATACTCCCGCGCCGAGCCGTGCTGACGCATTAGAGCTTTTACCCGGAAAATCTCTCGAAAGAGAGATAACAGGCGGCGACGTTCATGCGTACAAACTCGCGATCGCATCCCCGCAATATGTGGAACTCTCGATCGCGCAAACCAGTACCGACGTAGTAGTGGCCTTATTTGGGCCAAATGGACAGTTAATCGGGGAAGCGAATGCCAACGGAAAAGGGGAATTCGAGACAATATCGGGGACGTTTGGAAATCTAGGAACCTATCGAATTGAGGTGCGCCCTGTGGAGAAAAATGCGGCTCCGGGGCGCTATGAAATTACCCTCAAACAACTGCGATCGCTCACTCAGCAGGATAAAGCTCGCTTTGCCGCCGATCGCATTGTAGAAGAAGGAATAGAACTGTACAAGCAAGGAACGGCAGAATCGAAAAAACAGGCGATCGCTCGCTTTCAAGAAGCCGCAAAACTCTACAAATCAGCAGGGGAACTCGCCGGAGAAGCCCGCGCAATCAACCTGACTGGATTTGCCTACTCCTCCTTGGGCGAAAAGCAAACCGCCCTGGAATATTACCAGCAATCCCTGCCCCTATATCGCGCCGCCGGAGAGAAAAGCGGGGAAGCCGTAACCCTCGACAATATCGGCAGCATCTATGCCGTTTTTGGCGACTACCAGCAAGCGATCGACTATCACCAACAAGCCCTGCCCCTATTCCGCGCCGCCAACAATCCCGGTGGCGAAGCCGTCTGCCTCAATCAACTCGGCACCGTCTACAAAGAGTTAGGCGAAAAACAGCAAGCCCTCGAATATTTCAACCAATCCCTGCAGCTATTCCGTTCCCTCGGAAACCAACAAGGAATAGCCACCCTGCTCGACAACATCGCTAGCGTGTACTCCGATTTAGGGGAAGCCCAGAAAGCCCTCGAACAATATCAAGAAGCGCTGCAAATCTGGCAAGCTCTGAAAAATCCCAAAGAGGAAGCGATTAACCTCCTCAATATCGGCTTTGCTTATTCCCAGTTGAAACAACCGCAGCAGGCGCTAACCTACATGAAACAAGCATTGGCACTGAGTCAATCGGCAGGCGATAAAAGTGCGATCGCGGGCATTCTCAACAACATCGGCGCGGTTTATGCCGACTTGCAAGACAGCCAGCAAGCCCTCGATTACTACAATCAATCCCTGCCCCTGCGGCGGGCAGTAGGCGACTCGGCAGGCACCGCCCTCACACTCTTCAATATCGCCCTTGTCGAACGCGACAGGGGCAATTTCCAAAATGCCCTGACAAAGATTGAAGAAGCCCTCGAAATTACTGAAAATCAACGGGCAAAAGTCGCCAGTCAGGAACTCCGTACCGTTTTCTTTGCCTCCAAGCAAAGTTATTACGAATTCTATATCGACTTGCTGATGCAGTTGCACAAACAGCGTCCGTCGGAAGGTTACGATGCGAAGGCATTATTTGCCAGCGAACGCGCCCGCGCCCGCTCTCTTTTAGAACTGCTCGCCGAAGCCGGTGCTGATATTCGGACTGGCGCAGATCCGAAATTGCTAGAGCAAGAAAAACTCTTGCAAAAGCAACTCAATAACCGAGAAAAATTTCGCATCCAGTTACTCAGCGGCGAACATACAGGAGAGCAAGAAGCAGCCATTAATAAAGAAATTGAAGAACTCTTAGGCGAGTACCGGGAATTGCAAGCCAAAATCCGAACCACCAGCCCCCACTACGCCGCCCTGACGCAGCCGCAGCCCCTCACCCTCAAGGAAATTCAGCAGCAGGTACTCGACGAAAATACCCTGCTTTTGGAATATTCCCTCGGCGAAAAGCGAAGCTATCTCTGGGCGGTGAGCAAAACCGGCATTGCCAGCTACGAACTACCCAAACGCGCCGATATTGAAGCTGCCGCCAAGAATTTCATAACTGCCACCACCTCCCCCACTCAGAGAAGCATTCTTCCAGAAGTGCAGGGCGCTGCTGCTGCTCTGAGCGAAATAATTATCAAACCTGCTGCAGGGCAGTTGGGGCAGAAACGGCTGCTCGTCGTCAGCGATGGGGCTTTGCAGTACATTCCTTTTGCCGCGCTTTCAGTTCCCGGAAAACCCGAAGTGCCGCTCGTTATCGAGCATGAAATTGTCAATTTGCCATCGGCATCAACTCTGGCAATTTTGCGGCGCGAGACAGAAGGGCGCGCAATTGCTCCCAAGACACTGGCAGCCATCGCCGATCCGATTTTCGGCGCAGACGACGAACGAATCAAAGGCAAGCTTACTTCGCCAAATCCGCAGAATTTCAGCGGCTTGCCCGTGGCAGCGCGACAGTTGGAAAGAGCCGCATCTGATGCGGGTGTAAGCTGGAATCGACTGCCTTTTACCCGCAAAGAAGCCGAAGCGATTCTCGCTCTCGTACCCGAAACAGAGCGCTCTTCTGCGTTTGATTTTGCCGCCAATCGCGCGATCGCAACCAGTGACGATTTATCTCAATATCGGATTATCCATTTTGCGACTCACGGATTTGCCAACAGCGAAAATCCTGAATTGTCGGGAATCGTCATGTCGCTCCTCGATGAAAAGGGTGCTTTGCAAAATGGCTACCTGCGACTGCACGATATTTTCAATCTCGATTTAAATGCCGAATTGGTGGTACTGAGTGCCTGTCAGACGGGTTTGGGCAAGGAAATTAAGGGAGAAGGTTTAGTAGGCTTGACACGAGGATTCATGTATGCTGGAGCGCCGCGCGTTGTCGTATCTTTGTGGAGTGTCAATGACGAAGCTACCTCGGAGCTGATGGTGAGATTTTACAAAAAAATGCTCCAAGATAAATTAGCCCCTGCCGCCGCCCTCAGAGCGGCACAAATCGAACTCTTGCAGCAGACTGAATGGAAATCTCCCTATTATTGGGCGGCATTTGAATTGCAGGGCGAGTGGAAATAATAGTAGGGAATGGGGCTCAAGCGAATGGGGCATGGAGAATTGATGGGATGATTTTTTCCAATGCCCCATGCCCAATGTTAAGATGGTATAAGTCCAATGCCCCATGCCCGATTCCCTATGCCCCATTCCCTAAATCGAAAATTGGCTGTTTTGGCGAGCCTGATGCTGGTGTTTCTGCCAGGAACTCCGACTCGCGTCGGCGCTCAACAGCCTCTGGCGCAAGCCGAAACGTCTGAGGAAGCGCGATCGCTCGAACTCGACAAGCCGGTAGAAAAACAGATAGGAGGCGGCGAAATTCACACCTATCAAGTAGCGGTAGAAGCGGGGCAGTACCTGAGTATTGCTGCCGAGCAACAAGGTATCGACGTGCAGATGAAACTGCTAGCGCCCGGAGGCGAGACGCTAGACGAATCGGACAGCTACAAAGGCTTTCAGGGATTAGAAGAAATCTTTTTCATTGCCAGCGCGCCGGGTGTGTACCGCATTCAGGTGCAACCGGTACTGGAAGAACCCGCTCCGGGGCGCTACACAGTCAAGATTTTAGAACAGCAACCGCCATCAGAACAGCAGCAGGCTCGCTTTGCAGCGAAGCTCGCCCGAAAAGAGGGCGATCGACTTTACAAGCAAGAAACAGCAGAAGGTTACAACCAGTCGATCGCCAAATACGCGGAAGCGCTGCAACTGTACCGAACTGCAGGCGATCGCAACGGAGAAGGAAACGTCCTCTATTCGATCGCAACCGCTCAAAACTTGCTGGGAAACAAACAGCAGGCGCTAGAGAATTACAGTTCGGCGCTGTCGGTGTGGCGCGAACTCAAAGATCCCACCAAAGAAGCTTTCGCGCTCTGGTCGATCGCTTCAGTTTACTCCTATGTCAGCGAATTTCAAAAAGCGATCGACACCTACAACCAAGCGCTGCCGCTATTTCGAGCCGTGGGGCTCGATGGCATGGCATCCTTAATTCTCATGGATATCGGTCACATTTACAGAGAACTGGGCGAGAAGCAAAAGGCAATAGAAACCTATAACCAGATGCTAGGGCTCTACGAAGCCCGAGGCGACGCAAACGGGCAAGCGATCGCGCTCCGACGGATGGGAGAAGTCTACTACTTTTTTGGCGAGAAAAAGAAAGCCTTAGAAGCCTTCAACCGAGCGCAGGCACTCGATCCGCAGTCAGAGCAACCGTCGGCAGAACCCGAGTCAGCAGCAGCTCTGAAAAAAGCAGTGGCTTTCTCCTGGGAAGAAACTCAGAAAACCATCGAATATCTCAAGCAAGCGCTGGCAGCAGAGCGCGCCTCCGGCAACCGCCAGCTCGAAGCCCAACTCCTCACCCTGCTCGGCATCGTCTACAATTCCTGGGGCGAGTACCGACAGGCGCTCGATTCCTACAGCCAAGCGCTGGAAATGCACCGCGCAGTCGGGAATCGCCTCGGCGCAGCCGCGACGCTCACATCCATCGCCGACGTCTACTTGCAAACGGGCGAGTACCAGCAGGCGCTCGATTCCTACAGCAAAGCGCTAGAAGTGCAGCAGGCGATGGGCGACAGAGACGGGCAAGCAGAAACGCTCGGGAATATTGCTTCGGCGTATAAGATATTAGGCGACTACCCGCTGAGCCTGAACTACTACAATCGGGCGCTATCGGCGTATCGCGACGCGGGGCACCTCGACGGAGAAGCCAAAACTCTCGACAATATCGGGGGGGTTTACGGGCAGTTGGGCGACTATCCGAAAGCAAGCGACTTCGCCAATCAGGCGCTGGCAATATGGCGAGAACAAAGCGATCTCGATCGCCAAGCGATCGCCCTGGGCACCCTCGCGCGCCTGTACGAGTCGTCGGAGGAGTATCAGAAGCTACTCGACACCGCCAGTGAAATCGCCGCAATCGGGCGCGAGACGGGCAATCGCGTGGCGGAAGGCAGCGGGATTACTTTGGCGGGGCGAGCTTATCGGGCGCTGGGCGAGTATCAGAAAGCGATCGAGTCGTACAGTCAAGGGCTGCAAATTTATCGCGATCGCGGGGATCGCAGCGGGGAAGCGGCTTTGCTGTACTTGCTCGGCAGCGCTTACGAGGCGTCAGGCGACGGGCAAAAAGCGATCGCATCTTACAGCAGCGCGCGGTCGCTTTGGCAGGAATTAGGCGATCGCGCTTCAGTTGCCGACAGCCTGTATAGTATTGCCGCCGCCGAGCGCAAACAAGACAATCTCGACAATGCGATCGCGCGGGTATCGGAAGCGATCGCGATCGTTGAAGACTTGCGCGCCAACGTCGCCAGCTCCGAACTGCGCGCTTCCTACTTCGCCACCGTGCAGAAGTATTACGAGTTAAAAATAGACTTGTTAATGCAGCAGCACCGGCAGAATCCCGCCGCCGGATACGACGCCAAAGCGATCGAAACCAGCGAAAACAGCCGCGCCCGTTCCCTCTTGGAAATCCTCAACGAAGCGCGTGCCGACATTCGCGCCGGCGTCGAGCCGCAACTGCTCGATAACGAGCGAAACCTGCGGCGGAAACTCGAGGCAATGGAACAGCGCCGCCTCGAATTGCTCAGCAGCCAACCCACCGACGAGCAGAAAGCCCAGTTAGACAAAGAAATCGGAGAAACCCTGGCACAGTACCAGGAAGTCAGAGCGCAAATTCGCTCCACCAGCCCCCGCTACGCCGCCTTAACGCAGCCGCAGCCCCTCAGCCTCAAAGACATTCAGCAACAGGTACTCGACGAAAATACCCTGCTTTTGGAATACTCCCTCGGCGAAGAGCGCAGCTACCTGTGGGCAGTCACCAAAACCGGCATAACCAGCTACGAACTGCCCAAACGCGCCGACATCGAAGCCGCCGCCAAGCGCCTGCGTACCGCCTTAACCGCACCCAGTCAGAGAACTAACCTGAAACAGGTACAAAACGCCGCCAGCGCGCTCGGCGAAATCATCTTAAAACCCGCCGCTTCCCAACTCGGCAACAAACGTCTATTAATCGTAGCAGATGGAGCGCTGCAATACATCCCCTTTGCCGCCCTTTCTGTTCCTGAAAAACCCGAAGTGCCGCTCGTCGTCGAACATGAAATCGTCAACCTGCCCTCAGCCTCAACGCTTGCCATATTGCGCCGCGACTTAGCAGGGCGAAAACCCGCACCGAAAACACTCGCGGCTATTGCCGATCCGATTTTCAATGCCGACGACGAACGAATCAAAGGAGAAACATCTGGAAAGCTCCCCCTAGAAGCGCAACAATTGGAAAGAGCCGCCTCCGATGCCGGCATTAACTGGAGCCGACTGCCATACACCCGCAAAGAAGCCGAACAAATACTCGCCCTCGTACCGGAGAACGAGCGATCGATCGCCTTCGATTTTGCCGCCAATCGAGCTGCTGCGATTTCCGAAGAACTCAGCCAATATCGCCTCTTGCACTTCGCGACTCACGGCTTCGCCAACAGCGAAAAGCCAGAATTGTCAGGAATCGTGCTATCCCTGCTCGATGAAAAAGGGCAATTGCAAAACGGCTACCTGCGACTGCACGAGATTTACAATTTGAATTTAAATGCCGATTTAGTCGTGCTGAGCGCGTGCCAGACAGGATTGGGCAAAGAAATCAAAGGAGAAGGATTAGTCAGCTTGACGAGGGGATTTATGTATGCGGGAGCGCCGCGCGTCGTCGTCAGTTTGTGGAGCGTCAGCGACGAAGCTACCGCAGAACTCATGGTAAAATTTTACCAGAAAATGCTCAAAGATGGGTTAGCACCTGCTGCCGCGCTCAGAGCCGCTCAAATAGAGTTCATGCAGCAGACTGAATGGAAATCCCCCTATTTTTGGGCGGCATTCGGATTGCAGGGAGAGTGGAAATAAAGGCGGAGAGAGGAGGGGCGATCGCCTCTTTTTTCCCACAAGCGATCGCCCCTCCTTTTTCAGCTAACTATCAAATGGATTCACTACAATCAACCCCTCAATCCGTTTAAAATCATCCACATTTCGAGTCACCAGCTTGCATCCCTCAATTAGGGCGCAAGCTGCCACCAGAGCATCCGCAAGCTTGACACGCCCTCGGCGAATTTGAGTTGCACAATCTAACACTGATTCCGTCAGTGATACACATCTGAGTTGTCTCAAAAATTCTCGCATTTCATTCTCCTGTTCTTTTGTCAAGCCAGGGTAGCATAGCAACTCCACCCAAGTAAGCGGGCAGTAAAAGCCAGCAGATTCGCCTGCTTGAATTTCATCAAACATCGATCGCACAACTGCCTCGCCGTTAAAGTAATAAATCAGGATGTTCGTGTCAAACAAATATTTACTACTCCTCCCATTCCTGTCTGAGTTCTTTCTGAAACTCTAAAGCATCTACACGCTTTGGCAAAAATCCAAACCATTTGTCTAAATTTTGCACTGGCAAGTCTCCTCCCTGGTGCTGAGGCTCTGTTCTGACGCGCCGCCGAACCATTGCTGCCAATTCTTCTAAAAGCTGTAGTTGTTCTTCGGGGTTGAGGGTTTCAATTTGATTGCGTACCTCTTTATAAGTAGACATAGACTTGCACTTGTAATACTTCTAGCTAATTCTACCATACGCGGAGCGGGTTGCAACCTTTGGGGAGCGATCGCCCTCTCATCCCCCCACAATCTCTCACTGCCGCAGCCCCCGCTCCCGCAACAAAGCATCTGCCCAAGCCGCCTCTGCCTCGGATAGCGGCGGCACCGGTTCCCGGCTGTAATCTATGACCAAATCGTAACCGATTAAGTCGTACACTCCCCCTAACAACGCCTGCAAATCTACTATCGGTTCGCTATCACCCTCCCGCAATGGCAGCGGAAATGAGGGGATTTCATCTGCTAAATTGAAGGCATACAAGTCAGCGCGAGGGCGGCGATCGCTCCGACTTACCAAAATCCGATAATTACTCTCAACTTCGCTCAAAATTGGCATGGGCTGCCAGCCGCGCAGCAAGTCAATCTCAACTAAATGCGTCAAACTTACTAATATTTTCTGGCGTTTTAATTCGTATGCCTTGCGTCCTTCTCCAGAACGCTTATTAACCGGGGAAAGCACTTCGATCGCCGTGACAACCTCCCCGCTCGGCACCTCTCTAATTTCCAAATAACTTTGCCGAACTATTTCAGGCATCGGAATTGTTACGGTTACGGGTTGTTGGGTTCTCGGTTCGGCGATCGCAACATTTCCCGTTATTTCTTCAGGCGCAGTCAGCCGACGCTGTACCTTTACGTCAGGAATACCCACCAGCAGAGAATCTTCCTCGCTGCTGCTCGGATAAATCCGCTTTTCGACAGCTACTCTATATCTAGGGCGCAGTTGGGGAGCTAATACCTGCCCGATCGCGCTAATTAACCAGTGATGTACTTCCGGCCACAATCCAGGATTTTCTAAATAGGGATTCATCCCCGGAAATGGAGAAGGCATCGAGCTAACTCCTCAAATGCTATTCTTTATATTTTAGCACGCTCAAAAGGGAAGGCGGCATGAAATCTAGCGATCGCCTCAAATTTCTCACTTTACCTTTCCACTATCGAGACAATATTTATCTGGAGGCAGAGCCTCGCGGCAGGGACACTAGCCAGGTTGAGCCTGGGAACGATCGCAAACGATCGCAAGAATTTTTCTCCCCCTTCCCTTGCAGGGAAGGGGGCAGGGGGGTTAGGTCTTTCACAAGTCCGACTTAGAGGCTACCGCATGTCATACCCGAACAAATTCGGATTCACTTCCTCCAACTTCAAATCGTCCAAACCGTACTCCGCCCAGCGCCGAGAAACCATCGCCGCCACATCCGCGTCGGATTCCAAAGGCGCTCCCCATTCGTGGTCGGTTTCCGGCGGAATCTTCGTGGTAGCATCGATTCCCATTCGACCGCCCAAACCAATCTTTTCACTGGCAAAATCCAAAGTATCGAACGGCGTATCTGGCAAAATAAATACATCCCGCGACGGGTCAACTTTAGAACTAATCGCCCACACGACTTGACGCGGATCGCGAATGTTGATAGATTTATCGACAACTATCACGAATTTGGTGTAAGTGAACTGCGGTAGAGCACTCCAAAACGCCAGAGCAGCCCGCCGTGCTTGTCCGGGATAGGCTTTGTCGATAGAAATAATCGCCGCTTTGTAACTGAGGGCTTCCATAGGCAAGAAGAAATCGACGATTTCAGACACTTGCTGCCGCAGAATCGGGGTGTAGATGCGATTGAGGGCGATCGCCATCATCGCTTCTTCCTTCGGAGGTCGCCCGCTAAATGTCGTCAGGTAAATCGGATCTTGGCGGTGCGTCACGCAGTGAAAGCGCGCCAAGGGCGAATCCTCTACGCCGCCATAATAGCCCATGTGGTCGCCAAATGGCCCGTCCGGCAGCACTTCTCCCGGCGTTATCGTTCCTTCCAGCACGATTTCCGAATCCGCCGGCACTTCTAAATCTACTGTTTTGCATTTGGCAAGCGCCACGCCAGAACCGCCGTAGAGCCCCGCAAACAGCCACTCCGACAAGTCTACCGGTATGGGCGTGGCAGCCGCCATGATGATTAACGGATCGACGCCGAGGGCGATCGCAACTTCCAATTTCTTCCCCCGCTCCGCCGCCTTGCGCAGGTGTCGCGCTCCCCCCCGCACCGACAGCCAGTGAATCGTCATCGTATTGCGCGATTGCAGTTGCAGCCGGTAAACCCCCACATTCGGCGTCCCCGTCTCGCAATCTTTTGTAATCACCAACCCCAGTGTGATAATCTTGCCAGCATCCCCCGGATACGGGCGAATCATCGGGATTTTATTCAAATCCAGTTCATCCCCTTCTACCCTCACCTGCTGGCAGGCTGGGAAAAAGTCGCGCCCCGGTTTCGCCTTGAGCACGTCAAACAGCACCTTGCCAAACTCCACTGCTTGAGCAACCTTCTTCGGCGGTTTGGGTTGCTGCAGCATCGCCAGCTTTTTGCCCAGCTCCTCTAACTCGGCTGGTTTCTGCATATTCATCGCCCAGCACACCCGCTCCTCCGTCCCCAGCAGGTTGATGGCGACGGGATAATCGCACCCTTTGACATTCTCGAACAGCAGTGCAGGGCCACCTGCAGAGAGCATCCGGTTAGAAATCTCCGCAATTTCCAAATCTGGGTCAACGAGGGCTTTAATCCGCCGCAATTGCCCCCGTTCTTCTAGCAGTTTCAAGAATCCCCGTAAATCTCTCGCCATGATTACATTATGTGAAGCTTCGTCTTTTATTATGAGGTAAGACACAACTCTATACTGCAATACCTATGCCAGATGACCCAATTTTGAGCCCAGGGAAGGGGGCGGAGGCGATCGCCTTCGCAAGTCGCTATATTTACCAAGCCATTCTCGCCGCCCACCAGCAACATCCTGAATGGTTGAAAGAAAGTTTCAGGAAAAATCCCTGGCATAGCGATAAATTTCAAGATAAATTTACCCTCAAATTGGTCGAACAACTCCGGCAGGCAGATAACTCAGAAGCGCTGCTTCGCAGAACCTTAAAAATTCTGCACGCCGTGATGGAATCCGACTTTTTCGCGTCGGCGGAGTTCGGCGCGTTAATGAATGAGATTCGCAATTTGACGCGATCGCAGAATGGAAGTACAATGGCTGCCAACGCCCTTGCCAAAACATCTCAAGAGGCGATCGACAAATTCGAGCTAAACGGCAGCGCTCTCCTGCCCGCGCCCGCTGCTTCTACCTCCAGCCAAGACGCGGGAATCGCTATCTTGCTCCTGGATGCAGAAAATTTATACCTCGATGAAGAAACAGAAGAATTCCTCAAAAGCGTCTGCCAGTACGAAATCCAAATTAAAGTCGCCTTTGCCAATTGGCAGCGGATGGGCAAAAAAGACGTAGAACTTCACAACCTCCACTACGAACTCATTCACGTTCCCGCCGGCAAAGACAGCGCCGACGTGAAAATGGCAACCGTAGGCTCTTCTATTTTCGTTCACTATCCCACCGCCAAGGAAGTTTTAGTTTGCTCCTCCGACGAAGTGATGAGCCACCTGTGTACGACGCTTCAGACTCACGGATTAACCGTTTATCGCGTCCGCAAGCACGGCAAAACCGTAACCGTATTCAATACCCAAACTGGCAAAACTCAGACTCACGTTCTCGGTTCCCTGCCGGAAATCCCCACCCTCGATCGCTTTATTTTCCAGCTCAAAGATATTATCAAATACGAGCAAGCCAAAACCAATCATGCTTGGATAAAGCTCTCTACCGTGTCGGAACTTTATCATAAAAAACACCAGCGAACTCTCACCGAAGTCGTGGCATTTCACAGCCCCGGCACAAAAGCCAGCGATTTTTTTCTCCAATCTCAGGCCGATTTTGTCCTCTATCAACCTCCCGATCGCGCTCACTTCTATATTACCCTATTTGAAATCCCTCACCTCCCACCCACACAGGAAGTCGCGGCTTCTGTTTTGCAACCCGCTGTCAAGAGTGAGGGAAAAACCGGCATTAACTCGGCAGCCGACTTGGAAGAAGCCCTGATCGCGATTCTCAAGGACTTAACCGCGAAGCATCCAGAAACTCCGATTACAATGGATATTCTGGGCAGTAGTTTCAGTCTGATATACGGGGAAGGGATTACTAAAACTCTCAGCCGATTGAAGCAAGGAAACAAATTTCCGATTTTCTTGCAAGCGTGCGGTTCCTTCCACCTAACTCCCCACGGCAGGACTTATCTAGTGGCGCTGCGCCAAGAAGGCAGCGAAAGTGCAATAGCGCCCGCTTCTTCTTCAGAAATAAAATCCCTGGCAGACTTGGAAGCAGCGCTCGTCAATATTCTCAAAGAAATCACCGTCTACGCGCCGGGTAGCTACATCGCCTTGGGAGTGCTGGGCACGGAATTTCGCCACCGCTACGGCAAGCCGATCAATACCGTAATTAAGGAACACTTAAAACTGAACAGTAATTTTATCAGCCTCGTGCAGTATTTGAATTCGTTTAAAGTCACCCAGACGGCAAAAGGGTGGGAAGTCGCGATCGCGCCTCCTGCACAGTCTTCGCGCGCCGCCAAGCTCTCTTAGTCCTTTTTTCCATCTACTATATTAAGGAAAAACGTAAAGAAATGTAAAGACCCATGCAAGACAAAGTTGTGGTGGTGGTTGGTGCCACGGGCGGGATTGGTTCCGCCGTCACGCGCAAGCTCGCCAAAGCCGGCGCTCACCTGGTACTAGCCGCTAGAGATAGCAGCCGGTTAGACGCCCTGGCGGCTGAATTGCTGGCACCCGCGCAAGTCTTGCCAGTTGCGACAGACATCACCGATCCCCAGCAGGTGGACAGGCTGATGAAAAAAGCCGTGGGCCAATTTGGCAAAATTGACGTTCTCGTCAATGCCGCCGGAGCCGGGATCTTGAAGCAGTACAACAAAATCGAACCGGCTGACTTAGACGCGATGCTCAACCTCAACCTCAAAGGTTGCTTTTATACCACGCAAGCAGCGGCTGAGGTGATGAAACAGCGCCAGAGCGGTCACATTTGCAATGTCGTCGGCATTCTCGGCAAGCACTCGATGGCGATGGCGGCAGCGTACTGCGCCTCTAAATTCGGCGTCGTCGGTTTCAGCAAGTGCATGGCTGAGGAACTCAAACGCTTCGGCATCAAGTTCACCCTCTTCTATTTCGGCGGCGTAGATTCTCCCTTTTGGGATAACGTCAGCTTGAAAGTAGACCGCAAAAAAATGCTCACGACCGCCACAGCAGCCGAGGCGATCGCCTATGCCCTCGCCGCCGAACCGCAAGCCGTGCCGATGGAAATTAATATTCAACCGGACAGCCACTTATTTTTCTAAAAACCTTTTCTGAGAAACCTGGAAAAGTCGAACGACACGGCATCCGATAAAGAGGAGGGCGATCGCCCTCCTTTCATCCCCCATGCCCCCTTATTCCCAAAAGGGGCCCCGATTTCCCCAAATCCCGGCACCTCCATCAAAAATTTATTGAACTTTTCCCCGCCAATAGCTAATCGCTATTAGCCATTAACCCGATCGCAACGCGATCTGGCTCAAAGCCAATTACTAATCGCTTATTTCAAGAAACTGCTCACCAGCCACAAGACAACAAACGTCACCAAGGTGATGAATTTCTCCTCGGTCAAACCACTCTGGCCAATCTGTGAAAGCAGCCCTCCCAAAACCAAGCCGCCGATCAACCCTGTCAAGGTGAGCAGTACGGCGCGACCGAATTTGCGCTCTTTGCGGTTGAGGAAATAAAGGCTCGCTCCCACTCCGATTGCCAGCGCCATTTGCAGCAGGGACGAGGCACCTGCTGCCGTGAGGCTGAGGACGCTCAACCCCAGAAACACGCCAGCGGGCCACAAAATATCTGCCGGCTGGGGGGTGTCGATGAGCGTTTGCAGCCACTTAGGACTCTGCTTGACTGGAGCCGGTGCGGCGGCAGGCGGCGCTTGCACGAGCTTTTCTGGAAAGCGAATGCGTTCCGGCACTTTGATTTTTCCTTCTTGACGCAGCCGCAATCGCTCCATGAGGATGGCATCGTAAGCGGCTTCGATAGATTCCTGACGCTGGCGATCGCCCCCGCACTGCTGTAGCAGCCGGTTGCGCGCGTCCTGTACTTCATCGAATGAAGCGCTTGTCGTTATCCCAAGCTGTTCGTAGGGATTTATCTCACTCATTGTCCGATCTTAAACCTCCCCTTCAACCTACCTTAGCCTGTTGAGCGATCGCTTTCCGTTGTTTCCACAAACTAATTTTTTAACCAACCATTACCACAAGCTTGATAAACTTTAACATCTGGCGGCAGACTTCTTCCACCCATCATCAGCTGCATTCAGGGGGGACGGAGAGGCAAGGGGGAGAGCCGCCACAGCCGCACAGCAGCAAAATCCTTTTTCAAACCAACTGTCCCGGAAAAGCCCGGGCAGCCAGATAAAATAAGGGTCGGCTTTTCGCCCACCCTTGTTTTTACTCCCGCTCAGCTCTAGTCCGATGGCGAACGGGCAGCGATCGCTCCGTTAAAAATGGCCCTTTGGCAATCGTTTTCTCGGAGTTCCGAGAACTCTACTACACACCACACTCCGAACAGCACCTCACAGCGCTGTTATTTCCCGTACCCGTAGGGCTTTCTAGGTGGAATACGACAGAGCTAGACGGGGATCTGGATGAATTCCCGTCAGATTTCCATCCCGCAAAGGGTTTGACAAAACAACCGCCGCCATTCTTCCGGATTTTGCGCCTGCGCTTCTTTAGAAAAACGCCTGCAAGCGGTATAAATCTATACGCTTGTTCGCTGCGAGTTCTCGGAGGCGCTCTGTGCCGATAACTTGGAAAGCGCCCCACTCAGCACTCAGCACTCAGCACTTTTAACTCCTCAGACCCTTTACACGCTGACAATACCCGACCACTGCACTTTTTTCAATTTGTCCCGGCGGTAGGAAAAAAAGTGTTCGGGGGATTGATAAGTGCAGTAAGGAGCGATCGCCACTTGTTCGGGGCGGATGGAAAGCTGCTCGATCTGCAGGGCGATCGTCCGCCGCACGTCCAAGCGCACCCGTCCCGGTTCTGAATCGGACAAAACCGGAGGCTGCGGCAGTTGCTGCACGGCGTCTAAAATCGCAGCGGGGTCGTCCGTTTCCTCAGCCGGAGCGATCGTTGCGGCGACTTCAGCGGCGACTTCTTCAGAAACTTGGTAAACTTCCCCCGCGATCGCCGGCCCGAGGGCGATGCGCAAGTCGGAGAGCTGACTGCCTTGCTCGATCAGGCGCGCGATCGCGGACGGGACGATTTTTGCTGCCGTCCCCCGCCACCCGGCGTGAACTGCGGCCACTTGCCCGGTGCGATCGTCCGCAATCAGCACCGGCGTGCAATCTGCACTCGCCACCCACACCGCCCGCTCAGCTTGCTCGGTCAGCAAACCGTCAGCGTGCGGCAATTCCGGAGCGTCAGCCGGCACAGTGCCCTCGAGTTCCCTCGTGCTCAGAACCGTGTTGCCGTGTACCTGCTTGACTCGATACGCCTCAGCCGTCGGGTGCAGCGCCTCCACCAATTCCGCCGGCAAGCGCGGCCAGAACTGCTGCGTGAAAAATCCGTGCGGCCATTTTTCCAGAAGACTGCACGCTAGATAGGGCAGTCCGTTCCAAGTGCGCCAGTGCCAATTGTGCATGTACTCAGATGTAGATTGTGTTGCGCGTGTAGCTTTCCCTATCCCGTAGGGAATCGCCTGCTATTTATTTTTAACTGTTCATTTCCAATTGTGAATGAATCACTTCAATCTCACAAAAAGACTCTCACATTTTCTCGAAATCGTCGCGGTTTCGTGCTAACTTAGGTACGAAACATTTACTAGCAGTGCAGTGGGATTCAGTCAAGAACGGTTAGAAGCCACCCTTCAAACACTATTAGAACCGATATCAGGCCCGATGTTCCTGCAGTTTTCCCTGCACGTTTTCGAGGAACTGGCTTCCACGAATCAGACGCTCTGGGAGGCGATCGACCGAGGAGCGGGTGAGGGCACGGTCGTCATCGCGCTGCAGCAAACTGCAGGCAAGGGTCAGTGGGGACGACAGTGGGTTTCCAGCAAAGGCGGACTGTACCTCTCTGTCGCCCTCGAACCCGATTTAGCCGCAGAAAACGCGGCAGGGCTGACGATCGCCACGGGCTGGGGAATTGCCGAATGCTTGCGCGAACGCGGCGTCCCCGTCGCCCTCAAGTGGCCCAACGACCTCGTAGTCGGCGAACGCAAATTAGGCGGCATCCTCACCGAAACCCGCCTGCACAAAGGCAAAATCGCCAAAGCCGCCGTCGGCGTCGGCATCAACTGGGAAAATCCAGTCCCCCCCGCCGGCATTAACCTGCAATCCTTACTCGCCGAACAGGCACGCCCAGCCATCACCTCTTTAGAAATGCTAGCAGCGATCGCCCTAAAAGGCTTAGCGTCGGGCTATCAGCTCTTAGTGCAGAAAGGAATGACACATTTGCTGCCGAAATATCAATCTCTTCTAACAAATATTGGCCAACCAGTTGTAATAGAAGGGTCTGCGGGAGTTATAATAGGCGTTTATCCAACTGGCGAACTGCGAGTCCGCCTCCATTCAGACTCAGCAGTCGCGCGAGAAATCTCCCTCCAGCCGGGTGCAATTCGTTTGGGATACAATCGATAAATTTTGCGTACATCCCCGATTTCCCCCGCCAAGCCTGTAAAATACAATCCGTAATCTTCAGGAACTTAGAAGCGTCGAGGTGTGTCTCAATTTAAGCTTCAAGAATTTGATAGATTTTTCGGCGGCACTCACCGCCTGTACGTTGGGTGAGGGTCGGTCAGGGGTATCTAGACTAGCGATCGCCTTCCAATTGGCTGGCCGCCCGGTCAGTCAAAGACACGACTTTGATTTCAATTCCTATTCGGGATTGACAAAAACTCCCTTTTCCCCAATAAGGAAAATTGCGATCGCCGAAAAATAACTCCTAGCTTTTCGGACTCATCTTGCTGTATTTTATCCGAACGAGAACCGCGATAAAATCGGTCAGGCGAGCTGCCAACCGCACTCTAGGTGTCGGAAAAAAGCAGCCGAAAAGTAGAAACGACTTCAGTCAATAACCCTTGTTTGTCAGATTTCTGTGGGGATGTCATGCAGCAACGTTCAGCAAAGTCTGGAAAGTACAGCCCGTTCGTGCGGGGACTGAGTTTAATCGGCAGTATCGGAATGCTCAGCAGCGGCATGGTTTGGGCGCAAACCCAGACTTCACCAAATGCGGATGTCGATCCTGCAGCTTACGAACCCCCCCAAACCGTCGAAGCTGTCTCGGCTCCCCAGGCAGCAGCAGCCCCGGAACCAGAAACAGCAGCGGCAGCACTAGAAGCCGCTCCCGTTGCCCCGGAACCGGCAACTTCCTCGGCAGCAGCACTAGAAGCCGCTCCCGTTGCCCCGGAACCGGCAACTTCCTCGGCAGCAGCACTAGAAGCCGCTCCCGTTGCCCCAGAACCGGCAACTTCCTCGACAGCAGCACCGGCTCCGGTGTGGGAGGAACCGAGCCATGACGCCAGAAAACTCCTTCCGGCAACTTCCTCGACAGCGGCTCCCATGTGGGAGAAACCGACGGAGCAAGCCCCCCAAGCCAATCCCGCCGTAACGGCTGTTGAAGGATGGGCACCAGAAGTGGCAGCGCCGGCAGTGCCTCAAGCGCCGATTCCAGAAAAGCAGCAACTGGCGAAGCCCGCGCCAGAACTCGCCGTGCCAGAGCCCGCAACCGCCAGCGCGCAGACGTTTGAAGATTACAACAACCTCTACATAGATCCCTCGGGTTACAGCATTGGCTCGACGAGCGGCTATGAAGAACCGAGCGCGGTGATTTTGTCAGAACGTTCGAGCGGCACTCAAGTAGTTGTCGGGGCAGGAGAAAGTGTAGGAAGCAGAGCCGCTGGCGCTGCGGTTGCACCTTCTCAATCTTATAACCCGGAAGTGGCGATCGCTCCGGCTGGCGCTGCAGAGATCTCGCAACCGCCTGCAGAGGCTTACATCCAGTATGAAGCCGTGGCAGTCAACGCCGAAACCCTGCCAGTACCGCCTATGGCTGCAACGCCCCCAGCGCTGCTCGGCGCTCAACCGCTGCCAGTACCTGCCAATGCTCGACCCCTGCCAGTGCCGGCAAACGCTTCAACTCCGCCAGTCCCCGCCTACGCTCAGCCGAAACCCGATCGCGAGACATTGGCGCAATATCCGGCACCCTCTTCCCCGCAATATTATCCAGAAGTGTCGCAAACCGCCCTCGAGCCGATCGCCGTCGGTGCAGTTAGCGTCAGCGACAGCGGCATCGGTTTAAATACGCCGCCGACTCCTCCTGCTCCTGCGCTGCCCCTGCCGGGTGGATTCTACTATCAAAACTCCCTGCCCCGTCCGGCTGGCGTGCCCGGAAATGGCAATACCCAGTTGCTATTCCCGCTGACGATTCCGGCGGCGATTACTTCAGCGTTTGGCTGGCGGATTCACCCGATTAGTGGCGGAAACAGCTTCCACAGCGGCACCGATTTGGGGGCTCCGATGGGAACGCCGGTTTTAGCCGCTTATGACGGCAAGGTGACGACGGCGAGCTATCTGGGCGGTTACGGTTTGACGGTGGTTATGGAACACGACAACGGCACGCGCGAAACGCTCTACGCTCACCTTTCGGACATTTTCGTCAAACCGGGAGATACCGTCCCGCAGGGGAGCGCGATCGGCTCTGTCGGCAGCACCGGTAACTCCACCGGGCCACACCTGCACTTTGAATTGCGCGAACTAACGGCGAGTGGCTGGGTGACAGTCGATCCCGGCGCTCAGTTGGAGTATGCCCTCGCTCAGTTAGTTAAAGCCTTGCAAACCGCGCAATCTAACCCGAAGCCCAAGGCAGGTTAAAGGAGTGCTGAGTGAAAAGTGCTGAGTGCTGAGTGTGGAGTAGGGGCGAGTAGGGGCGAGAAAGCTTTCTCGCCCGTACAAGAGTGTGGAGTGTGAAGTGCGAGAGTGAAAAGTGCTTTTCGTGGGAGATGCTGAGTTAAATCCTTCTCCCACTCTCCCCCTCCCCCACTCTCCCACTCCACTCTCCCACTCTCCCACTCCACACTCTATAAAATACTCAGCACTCAGCACTCAGCCGAGGCATCGAGTACTCAGCCGAGGCATCGAGCACTCAGCACTCCTCACTCAAAGATATCCGTGTTCGGCTAAAAATGCAGGGGTAATGTTATCCCAGCCTGTAGGAAGTGCTGTTTCTTCCTGTGTCGGCGCTTCTGCCTGGTAGGAGCCCGAACCGAAACGGAGGAATTTCTCGACGTATTTGCCCAGAATATCTCCTTCCAAATTCACCAAGCTGCCGGGATGGAGGGCGTGCAGGTTGGTGTTCTCGTATGTGTGAGGAATGACGGCTACTTTAAACCAGGAGCCCGCCGGATCGCACTCCGCAACCGTCAAGCTGACGCCGTTAACGGCAATACTGCCTTTCGGAACGATATAGCGAGCAATCTGCTGGCTGGGTACGCTGAAGGTCATTTCCCAGGAACTGGCGGTTTGAATCGACTCCTGAAAGCAACCGATGCCGTCTACATGACCGGTGACGAAATGGCCGCCTAGTTTGCTGCCCGCGCGCAGTGACGTTTCTAGATTCACCGGCGCTTCGGCTTGCAGTTGGCGTCCCAAGGTGGTACGCCGGAGGGTTTCCGGAGAAGCGATCGCGACAAAACCTTTATTGAGAATCTCTACGACAGTCAGGCAGATGCCATCAACGGCGACACTATCTCCTATGGCCAAATCCTGCAAAATTGCCCTGCAGTCCTCTGAAACGCATGAGATTTGCAATTCGTTTGCTCCCAAAGGCTGAACAGTGCCTAATGCTTGTATTAATCCAGTAAACACGGGTTTCGATTTTAAATGATATAATATAGTATTTAATCTAATTCTGACCTAGAGGCGGACTGTTGGCAACTATTCCCCGACTGCAACTGTCAAGTTTTTTTGCTCGATCGCGAGAGCGGGCGTTGTCGATCCGGGTAAAGTTCAAGGCATACTGGAAGTCAGGGAGTGTGTTGAGCAGCCAAATGGCTCGGGCAGGCTCCTTTGGAACCCGCGCGGGTGGCCATGTATCCCGGGTTTGCCTTGTGGGGTTCATTTAAGTTAGTGATTATTTTTCGCCTGTAGTTAAAGTGATTCATTTCGCGGCATTAAAAGCCCGTTTGTCCATGCCATGCTGTTTCCAACCCTTTGCCAAGAGTGTTCTAAGAGGCTGAACCCATGATTGAGATGAAAGTCGCTGGAATTGCACTGGATGCAGCAACGCGGAGCCCGATCGTGCTGCTCAGAGATGCGTCGGATCGACGAGCCTTGCCAATTTATATCGGTCAGGATCAGGCAAAAGCAATTATCAGCGCGTTGGAAAACCACACTCCCCCGAGGCCCCTCACCCACGACCTGATGGTGAATATGATGGATGAGTGGGATTTGAAATTGGAGCGGGTGATCATTCATTCGCTGCAGGACAATACCTTCTATGCGGTACTGACAGTGCGCCACGGAGAGGTTAAAAAAGAGATTGACGCGCGACCCTCGGACGCGATCGCGATCGCCCTGCGCACCCACAGCCCTATCTGGGTGATGGAGGAAGTGGTTGCCGATGCTTCTATCCCCGTCGATCGCGAAGCTGACGAGGCCGAACGCCAAGCTTTCCGGGATTTCGTGTCCAAAATCCGCCCGGAAGATTTTATCAAGCGCGGGCACTCGAGTAGCGAAAATTCCTAATTTGAGATTTTAGATTTTAGATGCCCGGATTGGAGACGACCGGCCTGCCATCTAATCTAGAATCTAAAATCTAAACTCCAAAATCAACTCATGCGCTACCGCCGATTTGGCAAAACAAACCTCTACCTGTCGGTCTTTTCCCTCGGAACCATGCGCTATTTGGCTTCAGAGGAAAATGCTGTAAAAACCGTGCAGCAAGGTGTGGCGATGGGAATCAATCACCTAGAAACGGCTAGGGGTTACGGCAAAAGCGAGGAATATCTCGGAGCGGCTTTGTCTGCGGGGTTGTGCGGGGAACGCGATCGCCTCCACATCACTACGAAAATCCCCCCAACGGCAGACACTTCTGAAATGGATCGGTGCATCGACGAATCGTTAAAGCGTCTGGGCTTGGATTATCTCGACTGTCTTGCCATTCACGGGCTGAACACCCCCGAACACTTGGCGCTTATAAGCTCCGCTAGCGGTTGCTGGCAGGCGGTGCAGCAAGCCCTTGCCGATGGCAGAGTGCGGCACGTCGGCTTTTCCACTCACGGCCCTTTGGAAGTCATTTTAGCAGCTATTAATACAGATTTATTTGAATTTGTCAACCTCCATTATTATTATTTTTTCCAGCGCAATGCAGCGGCGGTTGAACTAGCCCGTCAAAAAGATATGGGAGTCTTTATCATCTCGCCGGCAGACAAAGGCGGACTGCTCTACACGCCGCCGGAAACCCTCAAAAAACTGTGCCATCCCTTTTCGCCCCTGGAATTAAATTATCGGTTTTTGTTGAGCGACGATCGCATTACTACCCTCAGTGTTGGCGCGGCTAAACCCGATGAATTACAATCGCCTCTGAGGGTGGCAGATAGTACCGATTCGCTGACGCCAGCGGAAGAAGCGGTTTTCCAAATGCTGGAAAATCGCGCGACAGAAAGCTTGGGGAGCGATCGCTGTTCCCAGTGCTACGCCTGCTTGCCCTGCCCGGAAACTATCAACATCCCGGAAGTCCTGCGCTTGAGAAATCTAGCCGTTGCTTACAATATGACGGATTACGGCAAATACCGCTACCGCATGTTTGAAAATGCCGGTCACTGGTTTCCCGGAATGAAGGGCAACCGCTGTACTGAGTGCGGCGACTGCCTGCCCCGGTGCCCGGAACAACTGGATATCCCTGCGCTGCTGCAAGATGCTCACGATCGCCTCAAAGGGGCTGAGGGTCGCCGTCTTTGGGGTTAGGATGAAGTCAGGAATTTTGAGAGTTTTTAACCGCAGAGTACGCAGAGAACGCAAAGAAATGAAGAGATAGGGAGGATTAGAGGAGGAAGGGATTAAAGTTATGGGGAAGAATTCCTCACAATATTTTTAGAGGCGAATCAAACAAGCGATTTTTTATTTTGGATTGAAAATGTCTGTGAAATGGGGTTTTGTCAAATCGCTGTTATTTGGATCGATCGCGATCGCTGTAGCGGTTGGGTTCGTGCAGGCACCTGCCGATAGTGTTGAGGAGCCGACTTTGGCGGAAATCATTGCAAAACTCTGTCCTGCTCCCAAACCGGCGACGGCGCTACTGGATTTAAAGCCGATTGAGTTAAACGCGGCTTTGGTTGAGGGCACTATCACTGCCGATACGATTTCTCAAGGGGGGCTGACGGTTCCGAGTCTTTGGTGGGCAGACGAACAGTTCGGCGGCAAACTGCTCGATAATTGGGTTGCGTATGCCGGAACGGCTGAAACGCCGGCGCGGGTGGATTTGATTGTGAATCGGCAATTGTGGAGCTTGCTGACTTATCTGGAGCGCTATCGATTTGTCAATGAGTTTGGCACGGTTGCCCGCGATTACGGTTACGATGTCAGGGTTTTTAACCGACAAGGAGTTTTCTTGGCGGCTTATACTTGTGCCGATTCGTCTGAGTCAACAGCCTGCAGCGTTTGTCTGGAAGCTGCTGCTCGGGCGAGAGGCGTGGGGGGGCAGTAAGAAGGGGATCGGGGGAGTGTTGGCAGAAGTAATAAGTTTTTTTAACTTTTAACTGGTTTTGGTTGTGCGAATTTCTCTCCACAGTTGGCGGTACTGCGCGATCGCTGCATCGCCAAGGGGCAGGAGAAATTCGCTTTTTTTGAGAATGTCGGCATCGGGCAGCAGTTGGTCGTTGGCTTGCAAAGCTTTGGGCAAATTATCAGGCTTGGCGCTGCTGAAGATGGGAGAGACTGCCAAAGTCTGCAAGGAAATTTGGGTGGCAATCTCTGGTTTCCAGATAAAGTCAATCCACTGCGGCACGAGGTTGCTGCCTGCATTGGCGATCGGCGATTGCGGTCGCACCCACAAATCCGCCCAGAGCGCGGTTCCTGATTGGGGGACGACGGCGGCAATTTTGGGATTGTCGCGCATGGCGGGCAAGATGTCGCTCGACCATCCAACGGCGAGTATTGTGTCTCCGAGAATTAGGGGCTGTAGGTAGGCATTAGAACTGTATAGTTTGACTTGGCGGTGCAGCAGTTCGAGTTGTTTTTTCAGCTCGGGTATTTTGTCGAGAGCTGCGCTGTTGTAGGATTTTCCCAGTTTTTTTAGGGTTAAACCGATGACTTCGCGGGGCTGATCGAGCAGGGAAATGCGATCGCGCAGTTCTTCTCGCCACAAGTCGCCCCAATCTGTGGGAGGTTGCAAGCCGAGGGATTTAAATTTGTCGGTGCGGTAGGCGATTAAGGTGGTGCCCCAGCGGTAGGGGGCCGCCCAAACTTGGCCTTTTGGGTCGAGTTGGCCGCGATCGCCCCGCCGGACGAGTTCCTGCCAGCGATCGGGCAATTGCTGCCACCCGGACAGTTGGGCGGGATCGATGGGTTGAATTAATTTTTGCTCGATCGCTTTAGCCAACCAGTAATCCCCGAGAGTCGTCACGTCGGGAATCGCGGGGGGTGTCGATCTGGTGAAGGGAATCGGGATCGGGAAGCTGGATTTTGCCTCCTCGGGTGCGGCTGCTTGGCGCTTCCACGCTTGCAACTGCTCGAAGACGGCATTGAGCTGCGATTCTAGTTTCACGTCCACAACGACCGATCGCCCCGTTGACACGCGAAACCGGTTCAATACGACGGCTGGGACTGAATTTTTCAGCAGCCGCACTCTCAGAGTCGGCTGGTTCTGGCTGCCGCACCCAGTTACCAACTGAGTCAGAGTCGCTGCCCCAGCTCCTGCGATAAAAGACCTTCGATTCACTGTTTATTGAATGCGTTTTTCTAAATATTGTCCGATGGTGACGTGTTCGCCTGCTCGCGAGATAATGGTCTGCCGCGTGCGA
Source organism: uncultured bacterium (assembly GCA_964405435.1). Classification (GTDB taxonomy): domain Bacteria; phylum Cyanobacteriota; class Cyanobacteriia; order Cyanobacteriales; family Oscillatoriaceae; genus DVEG01. The sequence continues at coordinate 20,675 of CAYOOD010000055.1, read as the reverse complement.
TAGTTGTGGCCGACGTGTTTGATTTCTTCTTCAAACACAGAGCCATTGTACTCTGTTCTCAGGCACAAGGTGTGGGGATTGGGCATGTAATATTGGGCGGCGACGGGTTGGGCGGTGGCGAAACCGCGATCGCGCAACAGCAGGCTGCCGAGCACGCCGAATATTGTCGATCCCTCGGACGGCTTGCCGGCAGATGCCAAGCGGGTGCTCTGCCAACTGACGTGAGTTCCGCAGGCGATCGCTGCCTCTTCGCTCAGATGGTGGGACTTGGCGAGTTCCACGAGTTCGGGGCTTCCCGCTTCCAAAAATCGGATGGCGATCGCGCTGACGAATTCCTGGGTTTCTCCGTCTGGCAGCATGTAGTAGCGCCGCTCCGAGCGCCACTGCCCGACTGATAGCCGGAAAAATTCTCCAATTTGGGATGGGGTGGTTGACTGGGACAGTTGGCTCGGTGAACTCATGGCAGCTCTTGTTCGTGTAAAGTGGCCTCTACAGCTTACCCAGCCGTCGGTCGGGTTTGCCGTCACTTTTGTTACTTATCTTTACATCTCTCTGTAGCGTCCTGCTTGTTCTCAGAAAAGCTTGTTCCAGGTTTATTTATATTTTATTTTTTAGATTTTCTCCTTGCGGCTCTCAGCTTTCAAGTAGTTTACATTTTTTAAAATAATGCAAGTTTATAAAAATTAATTGCCTGTAAACTTTAAGCAAAAAAGCTTTAAAAATTTAAATTTGAAAATACAAGCAATATCATTTGAGGCGGTTCGACCCCGATCGCGGTAAAAATTGGCACGCTGCCAGACGCGCGGATTGAATCAGCCAATCCCTAGCATTAAAATTGTCTGGCAATTTTAGAAAATTCTAATTTTTCTAACGCTTCTTCTTAAAAGTTAAATAATCTAGAAAATAGGCAACCTTGAAGAAACTCTTCTTTAAAATCGAGGAGAAAGAAATGAAAGTAAGGGGGGAGGGTAGAATGGATTCGCTGCAAACCCAAGTGAGTACGTTGAGCCACAAGGTGGATGCGCTGTATAAAATCGTAGAGCAGCTCAATACCAAGATATCTGAAGCGCTCTCAGAATCTGCATTGACAGGCGATCGAGGGCTTGAGTGTTCGCAGGCGGTTGCGAGCGCGGGGCGATACTACTATCCAGCCGATCGCAGCATGACCGATCCCAGCCTGGAACATAAAGACGTGCTGGTGGATAGCACTTGCCCAGAAACGAACGCTTACAGCGCTGAGCAAGATTTAACGCCAGAAATTCAAATCCAGCGGCTGACGGCACAACTGACTGCGGCTTACAATCGCATAGCCGCTTTAGAAGAACAGCTCCTCGCTCAGAGAATCCATTGAACAAAGCAAACGAGACGCGCAGGTGAAGGCCGTCAGAGCGCAGAACTTAAGCGAAAAAACTAATTAAGATATGTAAAAAAAAAGAGCATGTATAGGGTGTAACGGCAATTGCACAATTTATTGATTTTTTACTTGCAAAAAAGTAGCGACTCGGAGGGGAGAAGAGCAGGCGAAAAACTGCTGCCAAAAAAGCCCGATCGGCTAGTCGCTGCTGGGGATGCGATCGCACAGTGCCTCTACAGCCTGTAAAAGTTGGTCTTGGTTCCAGCCGCAGTAGAGGCGAGCAGCGATCGCGCACCCGCCCGCTCCCACGCCTTCTTTAACGAATCCCTGCTCGTAAGCTTGCAATTGGGCGTAGCGAGACGCCGCAAAACTCAGTTGTGCAGCCAGGAGGGGAACAGGGCCGACCGAACGAGCGAGGGCCACGGTGTCGCCGGTGGGGTCTTCTGCCACCCAGCGGGTGGTTCCCACCACGACATTTTCGGGACGCCAGGGGAGGGAATAGCGGCGGGCGATCGCCTGCATTAAAGCATAAACCGCGAGCATCTGCGTGCCGCCGGCGAGCAAAACCCCCTTGGCGCGACTGGCTGCGATCGCCATGCCCGCAACCGCCACCTGCATGGGGTCCCCCACAGCGGCAGCGAGATATAGCGGCTCGATGCAAGAGAACAATTCCTCACCGGGATGAGGGGATTTGGGGAGGAAGCGTTCTCCCAATCCCCTTTTCCCGGCGCGTTGCAAGCCAGTTGTGACAATTTCCCACTTTTGAGCGTGATTGCAGGTGGGGTGGCTGCTGTTGACTTTGCCGGCAGCGGCAACCCCCAGCCCAGTTAAAATTGCCAGTGCGGTTGTGGTTCCCCCCACCACGCACTCGCCGACGATGAGATAGTCAGCCGACGAGCGGGCGAGTTTTTCGCCCCAGTCGAGCCCTTGTTCGAGCAAGTGTTTGACGGTTGTCAGTTCCAAGGCGCTGCCGGTTGAGAGGCAGCGTGCGGGAGCGCCGCCTAAGTCGATAGAGGGTACGGCGGGGGGTTGGGGCAAGCCGGCATTAAATAGATAGAGGGGGATGTTTTGCGCGGCAACTACGGCGCGGGAAATCAGCACCGGGGAGGCACCGGCGCTCAGTGGGGGCAGGGGATAGACGGGGTGCGATTGGGGGCCATTGTATAAAAATTCGGCATCGGCGATCGCCGTATATCGTCTATCTTCGGGGGTGCGACCGGCTGCCGAAATGCCGGGAATTTGGCTGGTTTCGGTAAATCCCAGCACGCAGGCAAATAGGGGCGATCGCCCTTGATAGGTTTGCAGCCATTCTTGCCCCTGTTGCTCTTGGGTGTAAACGCGAATCATTTGATTTTAGTTTTTAGATTTGAGATTTGAGACTTGAGGTTTGAAATGGGCTATGATTGAGCTTCCTGCTTAACCGATCGACTTAAGCGCTTTTAAAAGTCTACCCCGAATGCTGCTGCTGTCTCGGCTGGAGCCCTTGTTTGCGTCAAAAGAGTGCAACTCAATCCTGACTGTACTGCCCAGTAGGGGGATACAAATCGGCGCAATTTAACCACGCCAGAAACCCGGCTTCTTGAAGAAGCCGGGTTTCTGACAGTATTTGCAGGGCTTTTAAACTAGAAGGAGCGAACGCTTCTTCTGTGCTTTCTCGTCGGGCTTGCCAGCTTGCCTTTTTGGCAAATTTCGCTTCCTCCAAATCGAGGATTTTAGCCGAGGTAGATAGTGCCTGGGTTGTCCCTAAAAGCGGCGCTTTGAACCTCAACGAGCGGCGATGTTACACCTTGGACAATTGCCACTAAGTCCCTGCTAGGAGAGTTGGAGTAGATATTCAGAGAGCCGTTCATCACTTCCTGGGTAAAGTTAGAGACTGAGCCCAGAACTTCGACGAAATCGACTCCTCTCTCGAAATTCTGAATTAGGGCGTAGTCGCTGTTTCCTTGACCTAGATATAACTGAAAAGCCGTGGGAGACGAGGGAACGGAGTAGGAAGCAATGGAAAAATTATCTGCACCTGGGGCACCGATGAGCGTGTCAATTTCTCCTGTTCCCGTACCGATCGCTCGAAAGTCATAAGGTTCGCCGCTGACAACTTCGTAGGGGGTTCCGAAAATATATCGAGCGCCGCTGCCAAAGCTTCTGATTACGTCATTGCCAGTCGTCCCTGTGAACGTTACAGCGCGACCTTCAAATTGGCCGAAGTTGACATAATGTTCGTAACCGGATGCGATCGTGCCATTTTCCACCGCTTGCCGGACATCAGCATGGGCTATCAAGTAATCCGGTTCATCGAAATAATTGACAGCACCGAGAGAAAAAAGTCCGTTATAGAAATCCCCACTAAACTGAGGTCTATCTACGAGACTTAGGGGAGACGCTATCCCATCTATGACAGCCACCAAATCTCTCGGATTTTTCCTGTAGATGTAGAGGTCGCCATTGCTGACTTCCTGCGTGTAGTCAGCCGGACTTCCTGCTAGCTGAATTATATCCTCACCAAATCGGAATTTTTGAATGAGGGCGTAGTCGTTGTTGCCTTGGCCTAAATAGAATTGTACAGCGTTAGGAACTGAAGGAACGGTGTAGGCACCCAGTGCAAAGTTATCTGCACCTGTGCCACCTTCGAGCGTGTCAATTTCTCCCGCTCCCGTACCAATTACCCGAAAATCATAGGGATTGGTACTGACGATTTCGTAGGCGGTTGGGTAAAAATAGCTAGAAGTGCCAACCCCTCGGATGAAGTCATTACCTGTCGTGCCCGTGAACGTGGGAACGCGATCTTCAAATTGACCGAAATTGATTAAATGATCCAATGCAGATGCGACAATGCCTTTATTCACTGCATCAGCCACATCTGGATTAAATGCCAAGTAATCTCCCTCGTCAAAAAACGGATAAATCTGGCTGTACAACTCTTCGTCCACAGTAGTTGCCCCTTATCCTTTATCTATCGGTTATCGGTTGTCTTTAGTTCGACTCGCATCGTTGTGGAAATTATATTACCGCCAATCCGGATTTTTTTCTAAAAGTTTTATTAAATTTCAATATAGTTTACTTAAAATATATTAAATATACTGATATTTTTCTAAAAGGTTTACCAGACAAGGCTTTCAGTTCTGTAAGTCGCCGAAAGAGCCAATTTGGGCGCTGCGATCGCCATTCCCGCAGACGCCACCTGGGCGGCGAGATGGAGCGGCTCGATGAAAGAGAAGAATCTAAGTCGATAGAGGGTACGGCGGGGGGTTGAGGCAAGCCGGCATTAATATAGATAGATGGGGATGTTTTGCGCGGCAACTACGGCGCGGGAAATCAGCACCGGGGAGTCACTAGCGCTGAGCGGGGGCAGGAGATAGGCGGGGTGCGGTTGGGGGCCATTGTATAAACATTCGGCATCGGCGATCGCCGTATATCGTCTATCTTTGGGGGTGCGACCGGCTACCGAAATGCCGGGAATTGGGCTGGTTTCAGTAAATCCCAGCACGCAGGCAAATAGGGGCTTCCGACCTTGATAGGTTTGCAGCCATTCTTGCCCCTGTTGCTCTTGGGTGTAAACGCGAATCATTAGATTTTCGTTTTTAGATTTGAGAGTTTAGAGAGTCCGATCGCGGGGTTAAACTAGCTTTTAAAAGCTTACCTGAATCTGGAGTGTCGGGCGTTTCTATTTTGGATCTATTTGGGGTTGGGAGAGAAAGGTCAAACGCTCCCTCCGTGACAAACACCGCCTCGCCGAGCCAATAATCCTGCATGTCGCGAAATCTTTTTACCTGCCGTCCGTAGAGGGGATTGCCGACAACTAGCGATCGCTCTTTTGCCTTCACCTGCAGTAGGGCGATCGCGTGTTGAATGCGGGTTCCGCCGACGGGTTCCATAACGTGCAATACGGCGGGCTTGGCAATTTTCACCAACTCTTCTACTTTTAAATTTTGCTTGTATTCCGGCGCTAAACCCAGTTGACGCATTGCCCGAATTTCTGCTAAAATACTCGTACCCAGACGATTTGTGCCGGCGATCGCGACGACATCTCGCTCGGTTAAATTCGGGTGCTTGCCAACATATCGCGCCAGGGTGGCAATAGTGGCAGCAGCACAACTGTAAGGCGTGCTTTGCAGGACGACGCCATCAACGACGGGGCGATCGCGCAACAAAGGCGTAACGGGCAGGGAATAATAAACCAGCAGCCAAAAGGGCAGCAAAATTGCTGCAATCCCCGCCAGCATTTGGCGCAATCTTTTAGGATTTCGCCGACCGGGCCATTCTAAAAACACCAGCAGCCCCAAACCAAAACTCGCCAAGGCTAGCATGAAATGGTTGGCATGTCCGCCGATATAGAGCAAGACAATCGTAGGAATTCTATTGGCAAGTTTAAGGCTGGCGAGTCCAAAAATAACGGCACCCACAGCCGAGAGTACCGTGAGGATGACATAGACAAAACGCTGGTGTTTTTCTAAGGCATTTTCGGCTGTAATTCCTTTGGCTGCGAGTTGTTTTCCAAAAGCCGAACCGACAGCCCCAGGAATCAGACAAATGAGAACAATAAACAGCATTTGATTTCTTTTCGTCTCGTGTCTTGATTTAGCGCGAGAGAACTTCGCCAAGGGCTTTGGCGAGAGATTCGTACTGCTCCTGCTTGTTGTAAATCTGAGCGGAAATGCGAATCAATCGCTGAGGAGCTGCCGGCCAGGGAATGACGGGCACTTCAATGTTAAATTTGTCAAATAGGAGATCGTGCAGCTCTGCTGCGTCGCCGTCGGGCAAAGGCACGGACGCCATTGAGCCGAGCATGTCATCGGGGCAGGGTGCCGGCAAGTTCAGTTTTTCCAGCAGTATCTTTCTAGCGGTTAGCGCTAAGGAATGGTTGCGAGCGACAAGCTCTGCCCAGCCGCCGCGCAGCAGGGAAGCCATAAATTTGATGGCGAGGGGCACGCACAGGTAGGCGCTGGGATCGTCGCTGCCCATCCAGTCAAATTCCAGCCAGAAGCGGGAGCGATCGCGCCTCGGCGAGTTGGCACCGTGGCTGATGGTGAGGGGGCGGATGCCTTTGAGGCGATCGCGCCGCACATACAAAAACGCCGCCCCCTTTGGCGCGCACAGCCACTTGTGGCAGTTGCCAGTATAGTAAGCAGCGCCAATTTCTCTCAGGTTGAGGGGCACCATCCCCGGCGCGTGGGCACCGTCTACCAGTACGTCTACGCCAAATTCTGCGAGCTGCTTGACGAGCTGCTGGATGGGGAAAATTAGCCCGGTTTGGCTGGTGACGTGATCCAGCAGCGCCAGTCGCGTATTCAGGGATACCCGCTCGATCACTTCTTCTACAATCTGCTGCGGCGATTCGATCGGGAAGGGTACGGGCGCGATGACGATGCGCGCGCCCGATCGCTCGGCTACATAGTCTAGGGCGTTGCGACAGGCGTTGTATTCGTGATCGGTTGTGAGCAATTCGTCACCGGGCTGGAAGACGAGCGATCGCAGCACCGCATTCACGCCCGTTGTCGCATTCGGTACGAATGCCAACTCCTCTGGCTCGGCTCCGACAAAATTAGCTAGCTGATTCCTCGCTTCGTCTAGCAGGGGCTCGTAATCCCGCACGAAAAATTTTACCGGCTCTCGTTCCAACTGTTCGCGCCAGCGCTGCTGGGCCGCGAGGACTATTTTGGGGCAAGCCCCGAACGAGCCGTGATTGAGAAAAGTGACTGCCGGATCGAGGGACCAAAAGCGCTGCCAATCGGTGACGGTTTCTCCTTGGCTAGAAGCATCGTAGGACATGAATTTATTCCAAAGTTATTAGCGTTGAGTTCCGAGCCTTTCACGCTTGGCTCAAAACTCAACACTCACAACTTAGCACTTTATAACTCCCCGGGTAGGATTCGAACCTACGACCAATCGGTTACACTGATTCCTGCATTTCTGCTGGAGGTGGACTATCTCTTCATCCGCGTGGGATGTCGGGCGCTGTGGAATGTATTGGATGGGCTCCTCATTCCTAGTCTCTGCACCTTTCTGGCTACCAGTGAAATTCACTGCCCTTCGCCAGACTTGGCTCAAGGTTGCCGCCACCTTTCGTGCTGCGGTTTCCCTGAATTCACCCGATTTTCCACTACCCGTTGCCGAGTAGCGCTGCTAGGTTTTGCAAGTCTAAAGACTTGCAGGAGTCCCTTACAGCCGACCGCTCTACCACTGAGCTACCGAGGAACGTGATTTTTATAATATCCATACTGCCACGGGTTTGGCAAGGGGTTTGGAAAAAATTTTTTTTGATTTTTTCGATCGCCCGAAACCGTCAAGATCTCAGGCCCATTCTCAGCTTGGCCAAGCGCTCCTGGGCCACGGGATCGAGGGAATTGGCCAAAAATCGGCTCGAGGGTTTGTTGCGATCGCGCTGCTTGCCCCTCACGCGCTTGCTGGCCCACTCTACGTCAAAGGCCAACTGTTGGGCTGACAGCCATTCTGCTCCGTACCCGACGACTGTCAGTTGCTGCGCTCGGTCTGACGTGGCGACAATCACCCTGGGTCTGAGTTTGGCCAGCTCGTAACTGTAGGCGGCACAGGTTTTCTCTATATAAGTATCTGCAGTCTGTCCGAAGTCCGTATAGCAAACGCACAGGTGCCTGCTGATTTCTTCGCGACTGGCGGGAGTGTCTTGCGAGTGGGCGTCAAAAACGATGCGCGTTTCATACCCCTGATAGGCGCTGTAGTTGATTAAGGCTTCGATCAAGCCTCGCCGTGCGGCTTCCAGCCCGTCAGTGTCGCGGATATTTTTTAAATACGGCCAGATGCCGATGATGTTATAGCCGTCTACGAGCAAAACTGGAAGCGGGGCGGAGCGTGACATTGTTTTATACCTGCAATTACAAGGGTGGTCTGAATTATTTTTTTTTATAACGCACTCTCGACAAATTTGCTGAGGTTCTCACAAAAAAGCGCGATCGCAGCCGTTTGGTGACGTTCGCTCCCGTTTGGTTGCTCTATAACGATGAAGTAAAGAAACAGAGGGCTTCGCGCAAATCTTAGCGGGGATGTGAGGCAAAGAGCGATCGCCCTCCGCCCGGGGCTCGATCTGGGGAAATAGCTTGTTTAATTCCCTCGTTTCCGGGGTTCGATGCGCAGGTTGGATAGAATTTTAGCTCTAAAACAGCCAGAAACCCGGCTTCTTGAAGAAGCCGGGTTTCTCTATTTCCACCCCTCAATTCTTCGCGCTTATCCCTTCGCGCCGCTTGTCGCAGGAGGCATGACGACTTTTCTAGCTAAACCAATAGTTTTCAGCAGCCAAATTGACCACCAAGTCACATCCACTTCCCACCAGCGCCAGCCGGCTTTTGCCACGTTGGGATGAGCGTGATGGTTGTTATGCCAGCCTTCACCATAGGTAAAAATTGCTGCCCACCAGAGATTGCGAGAATTATCATTCGTTTCAAATGTCCGGTATCCCCAGACATGAGTCACTGAGTTAATACACCAAGTGCTGTGCCAAAGGAGAACCGCTCGGAGAAAAACACCGTAAATGACAAACGACCAGCCACCCAATACATAGAGCAGGAGCGCTAAAGGGATTTGCAAGAAAAGATAGTAGCGATCGAGCCAACAGTAAAACGGATCGCGAACGAGATCGGGAGCAAACCGCTTGTAGTGTTCGTAGTTGAAGAACTCTTTCCGGGGATAGATCATCCAGAGCAGGTGGCTCCACCAAAATCCCTTACGAGCGGAGTAGGGATCTTTCTGCTCATCCTCGGTATGGGCATGATGCAAGCGGTGTCCGGCTGTCCAGAAAATCGGGCCTCCCTGAAGGGCTAATGCACCGATAAAGGCGATCGCGTATTCCAGCCATTGCGGAACTTGAAAACTGCGATGACTCAAGAGGCGGTGATAGCCCAAACAAATGCCGATACTTCCCAAAAACCAGTGCAGCAATACAGTTATTCCTAATGCTGACCAGGAGAAAAACCAGGGAGCCAATAAGGCGAAGAAGTGGACGATCGAGAAAAAACAAACAATCGCCCAATTTATCCCGGTTTTGGTTTCCGGGGATGCCGGCATCGAGTCAAATGTCATAAATAATTCCTCACACGCACAATAATTTGAGCCAGTTTAACTGGCTGTCGAATCCATCCATATCAGCAGTTGCGCTGCTGGCGCGATCGCTTTAGATGGTATGGACGACCCCTTCAGCGATCGCGCTGCGAAATGCCGGATCTTGATAGTTGCCATTGCGATGAGCAATCCGTATAGCATTGGCGAGTTGTTCGATGGGAGCGTTCTTCACGCAAAAACCATCGGCTCCAGCAGCGACAGCAGACAACACGGATTCTTTATCGGGAGTGACCAGAACCAGAATCTTGGACGGAATAACGTAGGAATTTGCCTGAACTTTGCGGACAGCGCGGATAAACTTAACCAGATCCATGTCTGGAAGTGTGGCATCCACAACAGCGACATCGACATCAATCGATTCCAATAGTACCAATCCGGTTTCTGCATTCGTGGCTTCGCTGGCTACCTCAATCGCATTTTGCGCCCGCAGATTCACGCGCAAATTGACGCGAGTTTCCTCGTCATCCTCAATCACAGCCACCTGAATAATATCGTGCTGGTTGTGAGCTTTGGTATAGGTTGTTCCTTCTACCAAATCATTCGGAGCGCCGCAGGCTGAAATAGTTCCTACAAAATCTATATCTACAGCCTGTTCTTTTTTAAGGGTCGCCATTTGTTCTGCATTTAAAATCTTCGATTCGTCAAATCCAAACTCGATTTCGGTGTTGAACCCTTTCTGCTTGACTCGCTTGAGGTTGTAGAAGCGCTTGTTGAGAGTGGTTTTCACAAATGCCCAGAGACATCCTAGCAAATAACGGCGCTTGAAGGAATCTTTCTCAAACCAATACTCCCACATTTTCCGAGAATAAAAGCGAGCGTAGTTGCGCAGTACGCCTTTGAGAACGTCCTCTCGCGTCATGCGATCGGGTTTAATAATGGGCGTGACGAAATTATAGTGAGAATAATCGCGGATTTCTACTTTATCAGCTAAATCCTGAAAGAGTTCGGAAAATGGCCAAGGCGTGTAGATATTCCAGTTAGTCATATCTGCCTGCCAATCCCGCGCCATGCGATAGGTTTCCTCGATGGTTTCCGGCGTTTCGTTCGGCAATCCCATGATAAATTGGACTTCCGCCAGAATGCCATTTTTTCGCAAGAGTTCGACGGCTCGCTTGTTATCCGCAATTGTCGTTTCTTTCCGGAAGAGGTTCAGGTTTAATTGAGCGGCGGCTTCCGTTCCTAATGAAACGTGAACCAGTCCAGCTTTTCGGTAGAGCGGCAGTTCTTTTTCGTCGCGCAAAACATCGGTGACTCGCGTATTGATGCCCCAGTGTACGCCGAGATTGCGGTCAATGAGTTCGCGGCACAGTGCCATAAACCGGGATTTATTGATGGTGGGTTCTTCATCGGCCAGGATGAAAAAGCCAACTTTATAATCCTTCACCAACCGTTCAATTTCATCGACGAAGTGTTGGGGCGATCGCGATCGATATTTGCGCCAGAATTTCCATTGAGAACAGAAGCGACACCGGAAAGGACAGCCCCGCGAATAGTTGGGAACGGCAACCCGCGTATTCAGAGGCGTGTAAATGTATTTGTCCCAATCCAGCAGGCTCCAATCGGGGGTGAGCGTATTTAAATCCTTAATAGGAGGATGGGCGGGAGTTGCCACTATTTTACCATCTTCTAGAAAGGCAATGCCGAGAATATTGCGGCGATTTAGCTCGTCCGTACCGTCAGCGATCGCCCGCATCAAATTAACCGTAATTTCTTCGCCTTCACCCCGGATAATATAATCAATCCAAGGAGCCTCGCCCAACACTTCACGGTACATATAAGTGGGGTGAACGCCTCCCATGATAGTTTTGGCACGGGGACAAATTTCTTTTACGAGTCTCAGGGTACTCTGAGACTTGTAAATCATCGGCGTAATCGCTGTTGCCAGAACGACATCAGGCTGATAGTCGCGGATGATTTCCGCTAATTCAGCATCTTCTATGTAAAAAGTCATGGCATCGACAAAACGCACGTCATTGAACCCGGCTGTTTTCAATGCGCCACCGACATAGGGAACCCAACTAGGGGGCCAATTTCCGGCAATTTCGGCTCCTCCGGAGTGATAATTGGGTTGAATCATCAGGATACGCATCGGTTGCCTTCCTCCTTATTTGTATTGAGCAGCAATCCTCTCTAAAAAATCGGGGCAGTGCGGGCTATTAAATAGCTTTGGAGAAGCTAGAAACCGTTTTTTGGCGGAGATAGGTGTCGAAAACCGAAGCAATATTGCGGATTAATAGCCGTCCGGCAGGCGTGACCTCAATGTGATTGTGAGAAAGGCGGATGAGTCCGTCATTTTCTAGCTTCTTCAACTCCCAGTGTTCGGCTGCAAAATACTCGTCAAAATCTCGGTCAAAGCTGAGATGATATTTTTCTTCAAACTCGTCTTTTGAAAGGTGGAACTGGCACATTAACTCCATAATTACCGTTCGGCGAATGATGTCCTCTTGGCTGAGAGTCACTCCGCGTTCGACGGGCAAAACGTTTTCGTCAATGGCTTGATAAAAGTCTTTCAAGCGCTTGTGATTTTGAACGTATACGTCGTGCAACATGCTAATGGAAGTCATGCCGAACCCGATTAAATCGGATTCCGGTTTGGTGGTATATCCCTGAAAGTTGCGGTGGAGTTGCCCTTCCCGCTGGGCGATCGCTAGTTCGTCATTCGGTTTGGCGAAATGATCCATGCCGATAAACTGATAGCCATTTTCGCTCAGTTCCTCGATAGTCATTTGCAAAATATCGAGTTTTGTTGCTCCTTTGGGCATTGCTTCTTTCAGAAGCCGTCGCTGTACGGGTTTGAGCCAAGGTACATAAGCAAAATTAAAAACCGCCACGCGATCGGGAGCGAGTTCGACCGTTTTGTGGATGGTGTCGCGGAAGGTGCTGAGCGTTTGAAAGGGCAAGCCATAAATCAGGTCAACATTGACACTCTCAAACCCTGCTTCTCGCATCCACGCCATGACATTAAACAGCAGGGCTTCTGGCTGGATGCGGTTAACCGCTTCCTGAACTTGAGGGTTAAAGTCTTGAATGCCAAAACTAATGCGGTTAAATCCCAAATCTTTCAAAAAGAAAATGTACTCTCGATCCAGATAGCGGGGATTGACCTCAATGGAAATTTCTGCTTTGGGAGCAAAAGTAAAATGGTCGTTTAGAGTCGTCCATAATTTTTCAACTTGCTTGAGGGATAGATAGTTCGGAGTTCCCCCACCCCAGTGCATTTGATGAACGGAGCGATCGCGATCGATGAGTTCGGCGCAGGCGCGAATGTGCCGCGCCGCATACTCCAGATAAGGCTCGGCGACTTCTTTGCGCTGGGTGATAACCGTATTGCAACCGCAGAAATAGCAAGCCGTTTCACAGAACGGGATGTGGCAGTAGAGAGACAGTGGCGTTTTTTTATAGTTCCCGACTGCGATCGCTGCCCTAAAATCGACTAATTCAAACTCCGGTTTTAACTCCGTCGCCGGTGGATAGCTGGTGTAGCGTGGCACAGATTGGTCGTATTTGCGGAGCAATTTTGCATCAAATTGAACGGCAGGCAGCGAAAAACTCATGTAGTTCCCTTTTTAATGAATAAGTGTACGGACGGGTAGGGGGAAGGAGCGCAAGTTTTTGCGCTCCTACTGGTCGGTTGAATGAAGAGAATGCTAAATGCTGTATTGCAACACGGCGGTTTCGCTTGAATGACCGTGAGAACTGCGCTCGGTACTGCCGGGTTTGTCCTGACGGGTGAGCAAATCAAATACATGGTCGCCGATCGCGGCTTTTACATCGTCTTCTAAATCGTGCATCACGTCGCGATTGAGCTGAAACGCATAATTAGCTTCATCGACGATGCGTTGAATCGTTTCCTCGTCAATGGGTAAGGAATTCAGAGCTTGACGGTACTTTTCCTTAAATGCCCGTCTCGCTTCTACGGTGGGAATTTGCTCGAACTCGTGCAACCCCGTGCCGCGATCGGGGGGTAAATTTAATGCCGATCGCACGATATTTTTCAAAGCCTGACCCCCTGACAAATCGCCCATGTAGCGGGTATAGGCGTGCGCAATCAAAAGCGCCGGATCGGTATCGGCAATTTCGCGAAGGCGATCGACGTAAACCTGACCGGCAGGCAGCGGAATAATTTCTTCGCGCCAGTTTTCCCCGTAGTAGAATGCTAAATCTTTCTCCAGATTCGCCGTGCGGTTTAGCTCGGGGAAATACAGCCCTCCGACTGCAGGAGTATCCAGGTGCTGCCGCAGCGCTTCTTCGAGCGTACTGTAAACCAAATACAGATTAGCTAGCAACTTTCGGAACGGCTCCCGCTCGACAATCCCTTTCAGAAAGCACTTCATATAGGCGGTGTTCTCTGCGGCAGTGTGCGAATGTTTGGTGCCCTCGCGCAGGCGCTCAGCTAGATATTGGCTCATGTCAAATTACCTCATTCCCGAGAAATCGTTGTTGTGGGGTTCAGCAGCCGGGGCTGGTGCAACTCCATGTTTTAAAAAGTTTATAGCTATGCAACGATTAAAGGCAAGAAAATTTACATAACTTAACAAAGTTTCTCAGGGAGTCGGGCCTGCATCCAACAGCCTCCCCATGTAGGGGTTTTTGGGGAAAGTTACCATATATATAGCGAAAACCCGACCAGCAATCTATAGATAACCATATAACCAGCAAGCGTATCAAGCGGCGGCGGTCCCTTGCCAGCGGGACAGTTCCCCGATCCAGAACCAGCCAGAAACCGGGTTTCTTCAAGAAACCCGGTTTCTCACATACCATATTCTGCGCTTTCGCGCAACAGACTGCGATCGCAAAACTATACAATTTTTTCAATAACAGGTATTGACAAGCGCCGACAAGCACTATAACTTAAACACTATTGAGTTATAAAGTACGCACGCTATGGTAACTTCCCCGCCAAAGCCCTCTCTGGAAGCATCTACAGGCAAGACAAAGGCACTCAAAGAGAACATCCTCACGCCCCGGTTTTACACGACGGACTTTGAAACAGCAGCAAATCTGGATTTGTCGGCGCAGGATACGGAATTGCACGCCATGCTTGCAGAGATGCGGGCTGATTACAACCGCCACCACTTCACGCGGGATGAGGCATTTAATCAATCCTGGGAACACATTACCGGCGAAGCCAGACAGGCATTTATCGATTACTTGGAGCGCTCCTGCGTGTCCGAATTTTCTGGCTTTCTGCTGTTTAAGGAACTCTCGCGCAAGCTGAAGGAACGCAGCCCCCTTCTGGCGGAAATGTTTAATCTGATGGCGCGGGATGAAGCCCGCCATGCCGGATTTCTCAACAAAGCGATGGGAGATTTTGGCTGTACGATGGATTTGGCTTACCTGACGAAGAATCGGGTTTATACATTTTTCCCGATTGAGTGGGTTATTTATACGGTTTACCTGTCGGAGAAAATAGGCTACTGGCGTTACATCATCATTTACCGCCACTTAGAGAAACATCCCGAGAATCAGTTTTATCCCCTGTTCCGGTATTTTGAAAGCTGGTGCCAAGACGAAAACCGCCACGGAGATATTTTCAAGGCACTGCTGCGATCGCAACCCAAAATGTGGAAAACCTGGCAATCCCGCTTGTGGAGCCGCTTTTTCCTGCTGACGGTTTTCGCTACCCACACGCTGACGGTTCACGAACGGACGGGCTTTTATCGCGTGCTGGGAATCGATCCCACCGAATTTGATGCCGAAGTGATTCGCAAAACCAACGAGACGGCAGCCCGCGCCTTCCCGTCAGTTCTGGATACGGAACATCCGGAATTTTTCGATCGCTTGCGTCGCTGTCGAGAGCTCAACGTGCAAGTCTCTGAAATCGATAACAGTTCTCAGCCCAAGTGGGTGAAAGCGTTGCGGAAATTCCCCTTGCAACTGTCCATTATCGGTCACTTGGTGCGGATTTACCTCATCAAAGGAATTGATGCAGAAGCCCTGCGCGGAACCGTGCGGTAGAAGCGAGGAGCAGAAGGGAAGAGCGATCGCTCTGTGTGGCAGGTAAAAGTGGGGCGATCGCTTGATTGATAAACGATAGATTTTAGATGAAAGAGCGTTAAAAAAAATTCAACAGCAAAAGGCGATCGCTTTCTCCATTTCTGATAAAAGCGCGATCGCTAATTTTCTACAAGCGAAATTCTGACTAATTTTTCCCGATTTATTCATTCTGAAAACTGAAAACCGCCATAGCATTATTACAGCCAGTGGTGCGGCAGCGATCGCTCATCAGATCGCAGAACAACCCCTCTAAAGTTCGTCTGGAAAAAATGACGCGAATCGCTAGACGCATTCAGCAACCACCTGCTTAGCTTTTTACCTGATTGTAGGGCAGCTTAGCGAGGAGCATTCCCATCGCACAAGTGCCAGTGATGCCGGCAAAAACCAACCCAGCGCCGACCAATCCGCTGAGAATTAAAAACCCCGGTGAAATCAACGCTCCGAGAACAGTTCCTAGCAAGACGAGCGAACCGGCGACTATCTGAATTTGCCGGAAAATAGAGATAGGAGCATTTTTATTAATTTTAACGGGATAGCCAGCTTGTTTCCAGGCTGCCAGTCCCCCTTTAAGATGCATCACTCGGTCAAAGCCAGAGTCTAAGAGTTTTTCAGCGGCTTTTCGCGATCGGTTGCTACTTTGACAGTAGAGGACTAGCTCTTTTCCCTGCCGCACTTTGACTGAGGCAGGATTAAATTCAGACAGGGACAACAGCACAGATCCTTGGATATGTTCGCCGGCATATTCAGCCGGTTCTCGCACGTCAACGAGCGTGACTTTTTGTGCCACGAGCCACTGGTTGAGGGTGTGGGCATCAATTTCTAACAGTTGGGTTTCCCGATTTACTGCCATAGTTGGACTCTGTTGAAAGAGAGGATAATTCAAATGTGAAAATGCTTCGACGCGATCCGATCTGGACTGACGGGCTGAAGTCCGTACTGCCAACGGAGCCATCTAGGCAAGAAACAGTTTTTTGCAGAGCGCGCGCCAAAGTGGGCTTGAGTGCCCAAAGCTCTGTCTCGGCTATACTGCTATAATACTATATGGTAATGTAATAATGTCAAGAGCCAGTTAACGGTACAAATGGCCATACTACAAGCGTCGCCAACAGCCCTAACGCCCGTTGCCGATTATTTCAAGCTCCTGTCTGAGGTGAGCCGCCTGCAGGTGTTGTGCGCTCTCAAGTCGGGGGCAAAAAACGTCACCGAGATCGTGGAGATTACAAACCTCGGGCAGGCGAACGTCTCTAAACATCTGAAAATGCTGGCAGCAGCCAACATCGTCACCCGAGAAGCGCGAGGCGTCACCGTCTTTTACAAAATTACCGATCCGCTCATCTTCGAGTTGTGCGAACTCGTGTGCGATCGCCTCCACGTCCGCTTTGAGGAACAATCCCAGCAGTTGAGGCTCCTTGACGAGCTGCGCCCTTCCAAGGCGTGAAAGCAGGGACTCTCAAACGTGAAAGCCCCAGCCTGCACCGTTTTTCTGGTTTCTGGTTTCTGGTTTCTAGCATAGTTGCCGTGCCGAAACGTCAGGATTCGCTGCCAGATTCGTCAACAGCGCGACTGGCGGGCAAATGGTGGCCGCGATCGCCGCAGCAACCCCGCCCAGAACGATGGCGATGTCCGCCCTCCCAGCGGGGACACCCTTGCAAAGACTCGCTTTGCGCCAAAACCTCGTCAATTTCGCTTAAAAGCTGGCGAACCTGCTGCCACTGCAAGTCATCAGGGGGCTGGGCGTCGCACGTCGCCCGCCACTGCTTCAAAAGCGCCTGCAGTGGCGTTTGAGTATCAGCTTCCTCGCCTCGATCTAGCTGCCTTCCGATCTCTAACAACTGTTCCGCTATGGCAACCGGCACTCGGATGGTTTGAGTTCTGCCCTGCCTCCAGCATGATTTTCTCCCGGCACCTTGACGGCAACCACCTCTCATCGCTCCCGCCTCCTGGGTTAACAGACAATATCTTGACAGAAATTTGATTTTGTGTCAATATCTATAATGTATTCTATCAAGGGATTATAGATATCGTCACAAAATCAGAAGGGAGGGTGACGCAGGGACGGCATCGAGTTGGATTTTTGGCCGACACCAGGCGCGAATGCACGAGAACAGCCCCCGGCAGACCAGCCGCAGACATTTCCCTGGAGACATTGCCCTGGAATCACGCCCAACCCCGCACGCGGGAAACGCCCTGGTGAGTGGAAGTCGCCACCTTCTTTCTGGCTTCAACCGTTCTGACTTCAACCAAGGAGAATAACAGTGAAAATAGCCGTTGCCAGCCAAGACAAAAAAAGCGTCACCGGACATGCCGGACATTGCCAAAAGTTTTGGATTTACCAAACTCAAGATAAAGAAATCTGCAACAAGCAGCTTTTGGAGTTGCCCAAAGAAAAATCCTTTCACAATAGCTTCCCCCGAGAAAACCATCCCCTAGATGATGTCAAAGTTTTGATTGCAGGCGGAATGGGGCAAGGGCTGGTACGCCGTTTGGAAGCCAAAGGAATTGAAGGCATCGTCACCAAAGAAACCGATCCAGATCGAGCCGTTGCTGCCTATCTTGACGGTTCTCTAATTACTGAAAACGCCGATTGTCACGAAGGGCAAGAACACCACCACCACCACCACCACCATCACGGGAAAGGCCATCAGGAATCGGCAGAACATTGCCACTGCCATTAAGATTCATTTGGTCCTGGTTTTCATAAGTTAGCGGGCAGCAATGATTGCCGATAAAAGAGTCAATCATTGCTGCTGTTAATAGCCGAGTTGACTCGAACTGGCTCTAAAAGAAGCAATTGAACGATGAATAAATCCTGCCAAATCACTGTTTTAGTGGAAAACACCGCAACCGGCAGGGGACTGCTGGGAGAACACGGACTCTCTTATTTAATAGAAGTAGATGAGTTTCGCTTGTTGTTCGATACCGGTCAGGGTTTAACCTTGCGCCACAATGCCAAAGCGTTAGGGATATCGCTGCAAAATCTTAATGCGATCGCCCTCAGTCACGGGCACTACGACCACACGGGAGGTTTGGCGGTGCTGGATTTCTTACCAGAAACAGATTTATTTTTGCATCCAGACGCCCTGAAATTCAAATACAGTCCGCGAGGAGAAATTGGCTGCCCCGTCAAAGACAAAGAAACGCTAAAAACTCGCGTGCGGCGTCTCGTTTGGACAGAAAACCCAACGGAAATTATCCCTGGTGTTTCCCTGACGGGTGTCATTCCCCGACATCATCCCTTAGAAGATACGGGAGGGGGATTTTGGCAAAATCCGACTGGCACGCTAGCAGATAGCCTGCTAGATGACCAAGCTTTATTTCTGGAAACTCCCCTCGGTTTAGCGGTCGTTTTAGGTTGCGCTCATGCCGGCGTCATCAATACCTTAGATTATATCGCGCACCTGACTGGACAGCAAAAAATTTACGCCGTCATAGGGGGGATGCACCTGTTGCACGCCACTAGCGATCGCTTGCAGGCAACCCTTGAAGCCTTAGCAAAATATGACGTACAGCTCTTGGGTGCCAACCACTGCACCGGCATGGCAGCAACGGCATTTCTTTGGCAAAATTTTGCCGCCGATCGCGCGATCTGCTCTGTGGGAACTCGCTTGAAGTTTAGCGCTTAAAAACTAGCTTGTCTTGATCGATAAAAATGGCCTGATTAAAAATGCAAAAACTGCCACAATTATTAATCGCCCTCTTCCTCGGACTGTGCCTGTCTTTTTGCTCAGTCGGCAACCTCAATCAAACCCCGCAAGCTCTAGCGGCTATCTCTCCTATAGAGCCGTCCGAAAGAATTACCGATTTCCCCGAAATTTTATTCGGTGAAGTTGACAATTTTCTTAATTCAATTCCCAACGGATCTTATACCGTGATGAAGGTAGACTCCTTAAAAAGCCTCATTCAAAAGGAGAAACCTCTACTCGTTGACGTGCGAGAACCCGCCGAATACGCAGTCGGGCACATTGCCGGAGCGATTAACATTCCCCTGCGAACCTTAACCCAAAATCTTGACAAAATTCCCCAAAATCGCTCAGTTGTTTTGTATTGTTCCAGCGGCTACCGCACCGCAATGGGAGTGATGGCACTGCAAATGCTGGGATACAAAAACGCGATCGGGTTTCCCCCCAGCCTTCAAGGTTGGAAAGCAGCAGGCGAACCCCTAGAATCGGGAACAGCCTGAGAAAAAATAAACCCTTAGCTATATAGCCAGGACAAATCAGTTGCCCAAAAAAAGTGCGAGCGAAACGCTCGCTTTATTTGTATTTTTTTGAAATTTATACTCATTATTTACTGGCGCTATACAAAGTAAAAATGTGGTAGATTTTAAATAAAACACTTCTGAAAAGTCTGGAGAAATCAATGAATAAAGTATATGTTCATAGAAAAAGTCAAAGCTTTTTCTGCAATCGGATGGCAGCGGCGATTTTGTACGCCGTGGCAGGTGCCACTAATGCAATCAATACGAATGCTGTCGCTAGCACTGCACTAGATGTAAAAACGCAAGAAGCGATGGTGGAAGCGATTAACGACGAATATCGAGCCAGAGCTTTTTATAGTGCCGTCATAGAAAAGTTTGGCAACGTGCGTCCTTTTAACAATATTGTTCAAGCTGAAGGGAGGCACGTTCAACTTTGGAATAATTTATTTGCTCAGTACAAGTTGCCTATTCCAGAAGATAGGTTTTTCGGAAAACTCGCCGCTCCCGAAACCTTGCAAGCGGCCTGTAAAATGGGAGTAGACGCAGAAATTGCCAATGTAAAAATGTACGACCATTTTCTCGGCTTTGTCAAGGAGCCTGACCTGATAGCTGCCTTTACCCAACTTCGCCAGGTTTCTCAAAATAACCACTTAAGAGCTTTTGAACGGTGCGCCGGCAACTCTTCTGGAATCGGGAAACGCGGTCGTTAAAGGGCTTTGACAAACGCGCGAGTGCGATCGCGGGTACAATCACCACGCGATCGCACTCGCCATTCACTAGCCCTATTTCATCGGGCGACAGTCAGGTCAAAACCTGATTTGACTGAAAAAACTCTCGAGCAAATGCTTCCAAAGGATAATTAGGCTTGTGTTCGAGTCCCAAAGCTTGCCGCCGTTCTAGATATTCCTGTTCCGTCCACCCTTCCCGATTTGCTAGAGTTAGTAGAGTCATCACTCCCGCTCGCAAACCGGACGCACAGCGCGTATAATACTAAGTTGGCTAAGATAGTATTATACTATTAGAGAAAAACATCAGGAG
>CAYOOD010000054.1:0-50628 GCA_964405435.1 uncultured bacterium | reverse complement strand
CTCCTGATGTTTTTCTCTAATAGTATAATACTATCTTAGCCAACTTAGTATAACAAAAGTTAGAACGCCTGTCAACTCGATTTTTTGTTAAAAAAATTAAGAAAATATTAAGATTTAAAACCTAGCGGTGCAGCAGCGGAAGAGACAGGAAAGGAAGTTCAGGGGAGGGGGTTGAGGAGAGAGAAAGCAATTCGCTGGCAATTCGCGAGAAAGCGCACTTCTCTTTCACAGCCGCAATGCTCGATCGCGTTTTTAGCAGCGCTTCACGGGATTGACAGGGGAGAACATAGGATGGGGTGTCGCGCCGAGCCAGAACAGTGCGATTTTTTTGGCAGGTTGGTTTGATAGAGAGCGCGACCGACCCTTTAAAAAAACTCGCCTTTCTGAACAGAAAGGTCGTTTCGAGAGCATTCCCTGCACTAGAAAAGGGAAAAATTTTCTCTCTTCAATATTGCTTCGGTTCATTTCTCGCTTCCTCGAAGCACCTACAGTCCTGATGCAGGGCTCGGAATGCTCCTGCTCGTTTCTGGAAGTATTTCTCTAAGTAGGCAGCGAGACAATATCAAACCAGTAGTGATATAACGTTTTCATCAGCTCAACCAATCCCTCAAAAGTCGCGGGTCGGGGAACGAAGGAATTCGCGCCAGCTCCGTAGCAGTAGAGGATATCTCGCTGTTGCTTGGATGTAGTGAATACGACTATCGGGATCGGGCGCAAATTGGGATCGGATTTAATCTCGACCAGAGCCTCGCGTCCATCTTTTCTGGGCATGTTCAAATCCAGCAAGATCAGGTGGGGGCGAGGAGCGCTGCTGGGGTCTGCGTAGCGATCGCGGCAGTACAAATAATCGAGAAGTTCCTCCCCATCTTTCACAAAAATGAGTTGAATGGCCTTCGAGACTTCTCGACTGGCTTCCTGGACGAGAAAACATTCTTCAGCGGCATCGTTCGCCATCAAGACGGTAAAAATTTTGGGCTTTAAATTCATACGTTACCCTCACGAATAACAGCTTTTTGAGCGAGCCTGCTCCGTGAGGCATAAGCGGCTAACTCGTTAAAGAGAACCCGTCGGATCTTCAAGTTGCCAGGGTCTGCGGGGAATGGGAAAATAAAAGGTAGCTGCCGATCCATTTCGGACTCTACCCAGATGTAACCGCCGTGGCGTTCGACAATCTTTTGACAAATTGCCAAGCCAATCCCCGTACCAGAGTATTCCTCTTGGGTGTGGAGGCGCTCAAAGATCTGAAAGATCCGGGTGCGATGCTTGGGGTCAATCCCAATTCCATTATCCCTCACGGAGAACACCCAGTCACCCTCATCGGGGGAGGCGCGCGCTTCCACGACAGGGGGCTCGTCGCGACGGGACTTGATGGCATTGCCGATTAAATTCTGAAACAGTTGTAGCAATTGAGAGCGATCGCCGGCAACGGCGGCTCCTCTCTCCCCGGCTGACGGCGGCTTGATTGCTGCGCAAGTCAGCAAGCACCCGTTTTTTCTCGGTGATGTCTTTCGCGCCCCCGCAGACGAGTACGGGGGATTGGAGAGGAAGCGCCGAAAGATTGCTTCCTTCAGGGGCTAGAGGGCGTCCGCAGTCGCGGAGCCAGCAAATTTCGCCGCTCCTCTAGCAAGGTGGATAAAAATTGCAGAGTCTTGCTTTGGTCGTCAACCACTAATATTTTGAACGGACTGCCCCTCTCCGCCTTGTTATCCAAGAAAATGACTAATTCGGCTTCGGTAAATTTTCTAGAGTTTTTTTAGCCAGACGCATGATGACATCGAGGCGGAACTCTCTCACCAAATCTTTTAACCCCTCAGCGAGTTCCGGCGAATTCTCGAAAATTTGCTCGACGAGTTCGCTTGCCCACTCTTCATTCACTTCGCTGGCTGCCTGATAGAGTTCCTGCACCCATGTAGAGGGCATCTCGGCTAGGAGGTCGAGCAAGAATAAATCGGCTTTTACTCCGATCGGCGATCGCCTTTTCGCAGCGGCAGACGTCAGTGGGGGCACCTCTTCATAAATGTATCGCACGCCCAAGTGTTCGGCTATCTTGTCAAAAACTAAGTGTTCTTGAAACGGTTTGCGGATAAAGTCGTCGGCTCCGGCGGCCAAAACTTCCCCGCGCCGCTCCTCGAAGACGCTAGCCGTCACGGCAATGATGACGGTTTGGGGCTTGCCGTCTGGGGCTCTGGTGTCGCTTTTCTCCTTGGCTCTAACCAGCGCGATCGCCTGCAAGCCATCCATCACGGGCATTCGCGTGTCGATCAAAATCAAGTCAGGCTGCCAGCTCTCCCACAGTTCCACGGCAGCAAGGCCATTTTCTGCTTCCCGCAGCTCAAAACCCATAGGGGCGAGCAACTTCACCAGCAGCAGGCGGTTTTCCTGATGGTCGTCAACGACGAGAATCCGACAAACTTTTTGGTCGGGTTCTAGGGCGATCGCCCGCCGGCTTTGGGTCTTCATTATTTCAGCGGCATCGGCTTCCTGCACAGGAACGTAAAATTTAAAAATTGAGCCTTTCCCCAACACGCTGCTAGCCGAAATCTCTCCCCCCATCAGTTGTATAAATCTTCGAGTAATACTCAGACCCAAACCGGTTCCTTCAGCGGCTTTTCGGCCCGCCTCCGTTTGCACGAAAGCATCAAAGATGCGGTCAATGTCCTCGGCGGCAATCCCGACTCCCGTATCTTCTACTTCAAATTCGAGGAGCTTGCAATCCGCCAACGAGTCGGGAAAGGGTTGATTTTCCCGACTCCATCTCACGCGCAGGGTGACGCTGCCATTTTCCGTGAATTTTATCGCATTGCCCAGCAAATTTATCAAGCAACTTCGCAATTTACTTTCATCAGTTTTGATAAAAGCCGGTAAATCCGGATCGACTTGAATTTCAAAAATTAATTTTTTTTGTTCGGCTTTGATTTGAAACATTCCTTCTAAAGTGTCCAACAATCGATATAAATCGAAGCTTTCCTCGCCCACTACTATCATGCAAGCTTCAATTTTTGAAAAATCCAAAATATCGTTAATTAATTCCAGCAAGTGCTCGCCACTGCGGTTGATAATTTCCAGATTCTCGCGCTGCTCGTTACTGATGAAATCGTCGCGCATCATCACGCGAGCGAACCCCAAAATAGAGTTCAAGGGGGTGCGGAGTTCGTGACTCATATTCGCGAGAAACTGACTTTTGGCTTGAGAGGCGGCTTCGGCGGCTTCTTCTGCCTTTCTGCGCTCTAATATTTCTTGTTGCAGTTTCTCATTGCGTTCGACCAGTTGCTTTTGCAGCCTGCGAATCGTCAATTGGTGTTCGACCCGCGCCAAAACTTCTTCAACTTGAAACGGCTTTGTGATATAGTCCGCGCCCCCAACTGCGAAGGCTTTAACTTTATCCAAGACCTCATCGAGGGCACTAATAAAAATCACTGGAATTGCAGCCGTTTTTGGATCGGCTTTTAGCTGCGAGCAGACTTCATAGCCACTGATATCGGGCAGTTTGATGTCCAGCACGATCAAGTCGGGGGGAGCCGATCGCGCTGCAAGGATGGCCATTTGCCCCTTGATGACGCCCCGGACTTTATAGCCGCGATCGCACAGGGTTGCCGATAACACTTGCAGGTTTTCGGGGGTGTCGTCAACAATTAAAATATTTCCTTTTGGGGGGCTTGTAGCAGGGATGTCCATTTTTTTATAGCAATCAAGTGAATGAGAACGAGCGGGTTACGAGCTTCTCAGCTCCTCAATTAAATCAATAATGCGATCGCAGCGAAAGTGATTGACCAAATCGGCGATCGCGCGGCTCAGATTAGCGCGTTCGGGGGGAAGAAGCGAAAGCAGATGTAGAATTCGCTCGTCATCAACCGAAGCGGCGGCCTCGTATAGCTCATTTAACCATTCCCCCGGCATCACTGCCAAGCTCCTAGCATCTAACAAATAGCTGTCAGCTTTACCGGCAGGTTCGCAGAAAGCAATATTTTGCCCAGTGCTTTCTTCATACAGAAAGCGGACTCCCAAATATTGGGCCATTTTTTCCAAGATGACCGGTTCTCGAAAGGGTTTGGCAACAAAATCGTCGCAGCCCGCCGACAAGATCCCCTGGCGCTCTTCCTCAAAGGCACTCGCCGTCAGGGCGATGATGACCGTAGCTTGACCTTTTTCTCGCGATTTAATGCGTTTGGTGGCTTCGTACCCGTCCATCACCGGCATCCGCATGTCCATCCAAATCAGATGCGGTTGCCAACTTTCCCAAAGCTCGACTGCGGCGCGTCCATTTTCAGCGTCGCGGGCGCTAAAACCCAGGGATTGCAGCAGCGTCACCAGCAAAAGCCGGCTCTCGCGGCGATCGTCAGCGACGAGGACGCGATATTCGGGTTGTCCCGGTTCTAACCCGATGGGGCGGCGGGCGGGCTGGGCAGCCTGAATTTCCACCGCATCCGCCTCTAAACCGACTTCCACCTCGAATTTAAAAATGCTGCCTTTGCCAACCGTGCTGCTCACTGCAATATCCCCTCCCATCAGTTGCACGAATTGCCGGCTGATGGGCAAACCCAGACCGGTTCCTTCTTGAAGTCGGCGACCGGTTTCTGTTTGCACGAAGGGTTTAAATAAGTCGTCGATCTCGTGCGGGGCAATCCCCGGGCCGGTGTCTTCTACTTCAAAGCTCAAGCGATCGCCCTCGATCGGGTCAGTCGAGAGGGGTTTCACTCGCAAGGTGACGCATCCTTCTGCCGTAAATTTAATCGCATTTCCCAGCAGGTTAATCAAGACTTGGCGCAGCTTGCTCTCGTCGGTTTGCAGGTATTTGGGAAGGTTGGGCGCTCGTTCAAAAGTTAACTGCAAGCCTTTGTTTTTTGCTTGCAGTTGCAGCATTTCTTCTAGGCTGTCTAGCAGGCGGGACAGGTCAAAAATATTTTTATTGAGGGTTGCCAATCCGACTTCAATTTTGGACATTTGCAAGATGTTATCGATCAGGGCGAGCAAGTGTTCGCCACTGCGGCTGATGATGCCCAGATAGTCCTGCTGTTCGGGTTTGAGGGACTTGTCGCGGGCGAGCAATTGGGTAAAGCCGAGAATGGCGTTTAAGGGGGTGCGCAGTTCGTGGCTCATGTTCGAGAGGAATTCGCTCTTGGCGCGATTGGCGCGATCGGCGGCTTCTTTGGCTTTTTGCAGGGCTAATTCTACTTGCTTGCGATCGGTAATGTCCGTCACCCGGACTAGATTCATCTTCTGGCCGGCAACGTGAATCTGTTTGGCGGCTAAGTTGCCCCAGAATAGGTTTCCTTGTTTGGTTAAATATTCCAGTTCCAGACTCCAAAAACCGCTGAGGTCAATTTCTGTATTGATCGCTTGCAATTCTTCTGAAGTAAAAGATTGTTTCTGGAGCGATCGCCCCTCAATATTCAGTAAGTCGGATTTGTCTCGCGCTTCGTACATCTCGACAGCGCGCCGATTGCAGTCTAGAATTAACCCGGTTTCGGGCTCGACTAAAAAAATTGCATCGGCGGATTCGTTAAAGATAGATTCGAGCAAGTCTTTACTGCGGATAATTTCGGCCTCGGCGAGTTTGCGATCGCTCACGTCCATTGCCGTACCGAAAAGCCGTACCGCGCGCCCCTCAATCACAACCGCTTCTCCTTTGATTTCCAGATAGCGCACAGAACCGTCGGGGCGGACGATGCGATGCTCGATTTCCCAGGAGATGCCCCGACTTATAGCGCGATCGAACGCTTTTTGCAGCGCCGCTCGGTCTTCGGGATGGCTCATCTCGCCGATTTCCGAATAGGTGGGTGCCTTGGCGGCGGGTTCCAGACCGAAAATGCGGAATAGTTCCTCCGAAAGAGTCATTTCTCCCGTCTCGATGTCGTATTCCCAGCTCCCGATATGGGCGATTCTCTGAGCGGCGGCGAGGCTCGCTTGGCTGGCGCGGAGTTCTTCCTCGGCTCGCTTGCGATAAGTAATGTCATTCGACAGCGCCAGCAGGCATTCTTCTCCGTGAATGTTGATAATTTCTGCTGACAGCAGCGCCGTCTTCACTTCTCCCGATTTCGTTCTAAACTCAAATTCATAATTGTAAATTACCCCTTTTTTTGATAAAATATCGAACATTTGGGCGCGCTTTTCTGCATTCATCCACAGATTTAACTCCGCAGCAGTGCGCCCGATAATTTCTTCACTGGCGTAGCCCACCATTTGACAAAACGCCTCGTTGACTTCTATATGACAGCCATCCCTGAATCGGGTGATCGTAATCGAGTTGGGCGAAGAGCGAAAAGCTTTGGCGAACTTTTCCTCTGACAGGCGCAGTTCCGCTGTCCGCTGCTCGACCAGATTTTCGAGTTCCTGATTGAGCTGCTGGAGTTTGGCATTTTGTTCGTCCAGTTTTTTTTCTTGAATGTAGCTGTGAACGGCTTTCCTAACCGTCAATTTCAAATCTTCCGCCTGCCAAGGTTTGCTGATATAGCGATACAATTTCGCCGAATTGATAGCATTGCCCACTGCTTCTACATCCGCTTGCCCTGTGAGCATGATATTGAGCGTATTTGGCGAGACTGCGTGAATTTGTTTCAACACCTCATCCCCTTTCATTCCGGGCATGATATAGTCGGAAATGGCCACGGCGACTTCGCAACCTTCTTCTCGCAATTCCTCCAGCAGTTCTAAGGCTTCTTCGCCGGATTCAGCCGTTTCTACAAGATAATCATTTTGTAAGGCTTTCTTTAAATCAATTTTCAAGCTTTCTAGCACGATCGCTTCGTCATCTACGCAAAGAATGACTAATTTTTTCATAATTTAGAAAGCCCCTGTTTAATCAGATCCATTAATTCTTTAGAATTCCAAGGCTTGTACAGGCAGCCGTGCAAATTGGCTTCCCGTTTGGCGCGGCTAACGGCAGATTCATCTGCTTGACCGGTCAGCATCACCTTGATAATTTTTGGATATCTTTGGTGGACGCGAATTAAAAATTCATCTCCTTTAATACCGGGCATCAACCAGTCAGAGACTATCACCAGGATGTCGGTTTTTTCCTGCAATTCTTCAATAATTTCTAAGGCTTCATCGGCACTTTCTGCCATCTCATAAAAATACTCATCTTGAAACTCTTTCTTGAGTTCTATTTTCAGGCTATTTAAGACGACATCTTCATCATCCACGCACAAGATAACTGGCTTAGACATAGCAGGTTTCAGGATAGAGAGTTGAGTTGGAGGGGCAGGCACACTGTAAAGGTGGTTTGTCCCGGCACTGACTGCACCTCGATTGTACCACAATGTTTGTCAACGATCTTTTTGACAATATGCAAGCCCAAGCCGCTGCCTTCGCCGGCGGGTTTTGTGGTAAAGAATGGCTCGAAAATTTTCGGCAGTATCTCTGGGGGGATGCCCTTGCCAGTATCGGCGATGCGGGCAAGAATGCGATCGCCAACCTGATGCACCTGAATGGTTAAAATTCCTTTGTTATCCATCGCTTGCAGGGCATTGTGGATGAGATTCGTCCAGACTTGATTGAGTTCGTCGGGATAGCACAGCAGGAGGGGCAAATCGGGAGGGTAGTTTCGCAGCACCTCGACTCCTTGTTTGAGTTGATTGTGATAAAGCGTCAAGACGGTTTCGATTCCGTCTGCGATGTTGGCTCTGACTTTTTCGCCGGAGCTATCTTGACGGGCATACGTTTTTAAAGCATAGATGACTTTCGCCGCCCGCTCTGTAGCAGTAGAAATGATTTTCGTGCTTTTTTGCAGGGTGGCAAAATGATAAGCCGTTTGCAAGATTCTTTGGCTATCTGGAGCTTTTAATAAGGGCAAAAATGAGTTAATTTCGCCGCGAATGCCGATGTCGGCTAGGGTACAGGCAAGGCTTTCAGCTTCTTCGATTCCGCTCTCGTGCAGTTGGCGCTGCAAAGATTTTTTAATCTGACGCTGTTCTTTGCTCGATAAAGGAACTGGAGCGTGGCTGTTTTCCAAGAGCGCCAAAAAATCCGAGGCGCGTTCTTTTGAAAGGTGCTGGAAAAATTTTGGCAACTGTTGCAGGTGTTCGGTCAAAAATTCGCTAATATTCTGTACGGAGGAGCGAATCGCGCCTAGGGGGGTATTGATTTCGTGAGCAATGCCGGCGATTAGCTGCCCGAGGGCGGCCATTTTTTCGGAGTGAATCAGTTCTTCTTGGGTGAGTTTGAGTTCTTCCCAGGCGGTGGCTAAGGCTTGGTTTTTTTGACGCAGGGCATCCTCGGCGAGCTTGCGCTCAGTGATATCGCGTGCTACCCAGATGAGGGCATCTTTTGACATCGGCGCAAGGCTGGCGGCAAACCACAATTCGCGATCGCCAACGGCAATACTGTAATCGAAATCAATCGCCTGCTGCGCGTCCAAAACCTGCTGGACGCTCGCCCACCAACGCTCGCCTCTGTCGCCCTGAAAAAATTGTTCGACAGTCTGACTGATGAGGTCGCCGTCTCCGGCGTACAAAGAACAGGTATTCGTCGGCACGACTTCGATATTTCTACCTGTGTCGAGCACCAGCACGATGTCTCTCATCGCAGCTAAAACAGCACGCATTTTCATTTCGGAGACTTGCAGTTTCTGCTCGAGCAAGTGGCGATCGCGAATTTCCTGCTGCAATTCTCGGTTGCTCGCCGCGAGCTGCACGGTGCGATCGTTCGCGCGCTGTTCCAGTTCGGCATTGAGACGGCGCACTTCCGTTTCTGCTTGAATGCGCTCCTGTAGCGCGACTTCGAGTTCCAGAGTTCGCTGCTTGACTTGTGCTTCCAAATCTTCTTTCGCTTGCCGCAACTTTTCTTCGACCTGCTGCCGCTGCACCATTTCCTGGTGCATTTGCTCGTTCGCATTTCTGAGCGCCTGCGTTTTTTCCGCGATCGTTTGCTGCAACACCTCGACGGTGGCGTACATTTCCACCGGATCGAGGGCGTGCAGCAGCGTGCTTTGGGTGACGATTCCGGCTAAATTTCCCGCCTCATCCACCACCACCAATCGCCGGATGCCGTGTTTTTGCATCATCTGATGTGCCTCCCAGAGCGTGGTATTGAGCTGCACCGACAGCAGCGGGCAACTCATCACCGCTGCCGCTGAAGTTTGCAAAATATCTACGCCAGCAGCCGCGAATTTCACGATATCGCGTTCTGTAATCATGCCAACTGGTTTGAGGGATTTTCGCTCAGCCAGCGCTTCAAAATCGCCGGAATCCGAACAAATGACCACGCAACTTTTGCGGTGAGTTGCCATCTGCTGGGCGACTTCAAAAACTGACGCGGTGGTAGGAGCTGCGATCGCTTCTCCCGTGATGATTCCCGCAACCCGCCCCATTTGCAGCAAGTCGGTGGGCTTGAGAACTGCTCTAACACTTTCGGGGGTGAGCGCGCCAACTACGCGCCCTTGTTCGTCAGTGACGGGCAGGTGGCGAATTCGGGCGGAGCGCATCCGAGACAGTACCGCGTAAATATCGCCGGCTTCTGCCGCAGATAGTGAGAACACGTTCTCCGTCATTACTTGAGAGATAGCCGCGCCCTCTACTGAGATTTGGCTGGCGGTTATTCTGACAATATCTCGCTCCGTTACAATCCCCAGCAATTTCCGATCTCGGACGATCAAAATGTAACTCGCCTGCTCGGCACTCATAGCGGCGATCGCTGCAGTTAACGGAGTCTCTGGCGGCAGCATCAGCGGATGCCGCTCGATCGCCCGTTCTATCAAAGTTTTGGGATGGGAACCATTCGGCAACATAACTCTACAGCACGCCTCCTAACTTGATAGCGCCATTGATAGCGGATTTTCCTTCCCGGTCGATCGCTCTCCTTACTCCAGCGAAGCCATCTGGAGCGGGATTGACACGGTAAATATCGTCCGACCCGGTACGGAAAATACTTCTATTTTACCCGCATGTTTGTCAATAATTTTCTTGACAATATCCAAGCCGATACCGCTTCCTTCCCCAGCGGGCTTCGTCGTGAAGAAGGGCTCGAAAATTCTCGGCAGTATCTCCGGCGGTATTCCCATGCCACTGTCGGAGATCTGCACCCGGATATTTTCTTCTCGCTGCCTGACATCAATTGTTAAGATCCCCTGATATTCCATCGCTTGCAGGGAATTGTGAACGAGATTTGTCCAAACTTGATTCAGTTCGTCGGGATAGCACGGAACGAGGGGCAATTCTGCCTGATAGTTTCTGATAATTTCAACGCCCCGTTTGAGTTGGTTTTGATAGAGCGTTAAAACCGTTTCGATCCCTTCGGCAATATTCGCCAGTACCTTTTCTCCTGTCGCGTCATACCGCGCATAACTTTTCAGGGCAAATACAATTTTTGCCGCCCTTTCGGTGGCAGTAAGGATATTATTCGTGCTTCTTTTCAAGCTTGCCAATTGGTAGGCAGATTGCAAAATCTTGGGGCTGTTCGGATCGTGCAGGAGGGGCAAAAACGGTTCGACTTCCCCGCCCGCACCCAAATCGACGAGCGTGTCGGCAATGCTTTCTGGGTTGGCGATCGATCGCTCCTCCAGTTGCCGAATCAGCGCTTTTCTCAATTGTCGCTTTTCCTTCGTCGATAGCGCCGTCGCTTGCTGGTTCGCCTTTTGCAGCAAAGCTAGAAATTCCTTCTGGATTTCTTCAGAGAGCGAGTAGAAAAACTGGGGAAACTCGAAAAGGCTGTCTTCCAAAAAATCCGCCAAATTCTGCACCGACGAGCGAATCGAAGCCAAAGGGTTATTCACTTCATGGGCAATCCCGGCAATCAATTGTCCCAAAGCCGCCATCTTCTCCGATTGAATTAATTGATTTTGGGTGATTGTAAGTTGCTCTAACGTTTTTGTCAAGTCCTCATTTTTTTCTTTGAGGCTGTCTTGCAAAGAACGGATAGCCAAATGAGTTTCAACCCGCGCCAAAACTTCTTCAACCTGAAACGGTTTTGTGATGTAATCCACCCCGCCCGCGCCAAATGCTTTCACTTTATCCAGCACGTCATTCAGCGCGCTGAGAAAAATGACGGGAATTTCGCGCGTCTTTTCGTCGGCTTTTAATTTCTCGCAGACTTCATAGCCATTCATACCAGGCATGTTGATATCCAGCAAAATCAAATCCGGCGGCAATCCCCGCGCTGCAGAAATAGCAAATTCACCATTCGGAACGGGACGGACTTGATAATTTTTTTGGCTCAAAATATCCACTAATAAACGCAAGTTAGCTGGCGTATCGTCAACCACTAAAATATTTCCTTTTTCTGGCTTAACTGCCTTGTAATTTATCTCATTCATCCCAGAATCCGCTTTCTCGAATTACATTTAAAATTGTGTCATAATCGAACCGATCGAGGCACCGTTCGATCGCACTCGCCAAGGCTGCATCTCGTTCGCGAATTTGCGCGATCGCCCTGCCCGCTAAGTCCAAATCAGCAATGAGCAGCGCTTGTTTGAGCTCAGCCACCCATTCCGCTGGTAGCGCCCCCAAAGAGGCAGCAGTCAGTTCCCGGCGATCCCTCTCTTCCCATCCCGACGACTCATCCAGGTCTGAGTTTTCCCAAACATAACGCACCCCTAGATGTTTGCTCATCATATCAAAAATATCTGCCTCGCGGAACGGCTTGCGCAGAAAATCATCGCACCCGGCAGAGAGAATCACCGCGCGCTCCTCCTCAAAAACACTCGCCGTCAGGGCAACGATCGCGGTGGCTTGCCCTTTTGTCGTCGCTTTCATCTGTTTCGTCGCTTCGTAGCCATCCATGACCGGCATTCGCATGTCCATCCAGATCAAGTGCGGCGCGTAACTCTCCCATATTTCAATCGCTTCTCTGCCGTTGCCGGCTTCCTTGACTTCAAATCCGAGGGGAGAAAGCAGCTTCACCAACAGCAGCCGATTGACGGGTTTGTCATCGACTATCAGAATGCGATAGCGCGGCTGATTTGGTTCTAAGGCAATGACGCGACGGTGAGGCTGTTGGCTCTCGATGTCGCTGGCATCAACGACGTCGATTTTAATATCAAACTTAAAAGTAGTCCCGCGTCCGATTTCGCTGCTGACGCTCATTTCGCCGCCCATCAGTTGCACGAAGGAGCGGCTAATTGCCAAACCCAACCCCGTCCCTTCCTGGGATTGTTGGCCGCTTTTAGTTTGCACGAAGGCTTCAAACAGGGTTTCTAATTCGTTCGGGGAAATCCCCGTTCCCGTATCTTCGACTTCAAAAAGTAATCGGTCATTGTTTGTAGCGATCGCTTCAGTTCTCCCCAACGCTCCTACCCGCACCGACACGCCGCCCTCTCGCGTAAACTTGAGCGCATTATTGAGTAGGTTAATCAAAACTTGCCGCAATTTCATTTCATCTGTTCGCACATAGCGCGGCACGTCGGTATCGCGTTCAAAAAGTAGCTGCAAGTGATTTTCATCGGCTTTGAGGTGAAACAAATCTTCTACATCATCGAGGAGGCGATAGAGGTCGAAGTTTTTTTCGGTCAGGGCGGCGCGTCCGGCATCTATTTTTGACAAGTCTAAAACGTGGTTGATGAGGGCGAGCAGGTGTTCGCCGCTGCGGGTGACAATGCCGACATTTTCCAGATGTTCTGGGGGCAGGGTTTGGCTGCGCGTCATCAGTTGGGAAAAGCCGAGAATCGCGTTTAAGGGGGTGCGCAGTTCGTGGCTCATGTTGGCGAGAAAGGTGCTTTTGGCTTGGTTGGCAATTTCGGCTTTTTCTTTGGCGATCGCGAGTTCGGCAGTGCGTTTTTGCACGCGCTCCTCTAGGGTGGCAAAGGACTCTTGCAGTTGTTGAGCCATCCGGTTAAATGATTTGGCAAGTTCTCCCAACTCGTCAGAGCGTTTCAGTTCGATCGCCTGCTCCCATTCGCCTTTCGCGATCGCAGCAGCGGCGGCGTTCAATCGCAGGATGGGCTGAGTTACCCAGCGAGCCGTCACAATGCCGCTCGCTGCAGCCAGCACGAGGGCTGCCAGACAGAGCAAAAGAGTGGTGCGGGTGTTGGTATTGATTTGCTCCATAAAGTCGGCTTCTGGAATCACCGTCACGATCGCCCAATCCAAACCGCGCTCGTCATACAGTCGGCTGATTTGGACAAAATTTCTCCGCCCCGCGATCTCCACCTCGATTTTTTCGTGGCTGGCTTTGGCAAGATTCCCATAGTTGCCATAGCGCTCTTTTAGAGATTTAGCCGTGAGTCGGATTAATTCATTGCTGCTTTCTGTCGCGGGCAGCCGTTTTTGATTTTTCGCGTTCTGGCTGCGGATGTAGGGATGTTCGGCGGTCGAGTTGGCCACTAAAAACCCATCGCGTTCTACGATAAAAACTTGTCCTGACTGGCTGATTTTCATCGTTCTGAGAAATTTGCTGATATCCTCCAGACTGCGCAGCCCGTAAGTGACTCCGAGCAGTGCTTTGGTTTTTTTATCGTAGATGGGTTCTGCCAGCGCGACAAGCAGTTCTCCGGTGTGAATGTGCGGGTAAATGGAAGTCCAAACGGATTTTCTCGCCTGCACTGCAGCAGTATACCAAGGGCGCTGCCGGGAATCAAACCAATTGCCAGTGTTGATAACTTTTTTTGGATTTCCCCGCTCGTCTGCGGCATAGGTGATGTAAGTGCCACCTCCATCTCGGACGGCGCGAATAACTAAAGTCCCGTTGTCGAGTCGTTCGACGGCTCGGTGTCCTCCGAGTTTCGTTCCAAAGCCGACAATCGTCATAGGCGACCACGACGTTACCTGCATCTGATCCCAGGCTTGACGTTCCTGGCTGCGGAAATCGTCAAAACGCCAAACGCCGCGATCGAAGGCTGTGATATTGCTTTGATTGACCTGATTGGCGACTTCCAGATAAGTTGTAATTTTATCGACAATGCGGGCATTGACTCCGCTGAGCAAGCGATTTGTGAGGTCGTTGACTGCTTGCTGTCCGTTTCTAAAGGAAAGATATCCCACGAGCCCAACTGCCGCGACGACTTGCACGACGAAGGGAACGATGAGGACAGTTCGCAGGGGAACTTTGCCGGAAATTTTGGCAGTCAAGTGGTTTAGAGAGAATATCGCCATAAAGCCTGATGTTTTCTAAGTACAATTATTGTTTATATCGCGTTTAATTGAGTCACCTAAAAAACCTAACTCCCCAGCCCCTTTCCGAGAAGAAAAGCTGCTCCTTTTCCCCCTCCCACAGAGAGGGAGGATCGGGGTCCCCTCTGGGGATGGGGGGAGAGGGGGAGGTGGGAAGGGAGAAAAGTTCCTGTGCCTGTGGCTTTAGAAAGGAGAAAGATTCCTCGAACGCCCGCGAGGGGAGGGGGTAGAGGGAGAGGTCAAACCCTTCAGAGATTGACTTGTTCGATTAAGTCGAGAATTTTATCAAACCGAAAGTCATTTGACCAATCCGTCAGGGTGTCAGCGAGAGGAGCGCTCGCTTCTGGAATTTGCTCGACGAGCTGAAAAATCAGGCTGTCAAAACATTGGATAGCCGCATCGCGCAACTGGGCTACCCAATCAGCGGGCATTTGCGTCAAGTAAAACGCGATATCGCGATCGCTAGAAATGGGTTCGCTAGGGGCGATCGCCTCAGAATTATTGACATTTGGCTCGGAGTAGATATAGCGGACGCCGATATGTTCTGCCATTTTTTCTAAAAGCAAATCTTCCCGAAAGGGCTTGCGGACAAAATCATCGCACCCAGCGGAAAGCGCGCGCGATCGCTCCTCTTGAAAGCCACTTGCCGTCAGGGCGATAATGACCGTATCGCGCCCCTGTAGATTGGCTTTGATGCGGCTGGTTGCCTCATAGCCGTCCATCACCGGCATCTGCATGTCCATCCAGATCAAGTGCGGCTGCCAACTTTCCCACAGCGCGATCGCTTCGAGCCCGTTGACGGCTTCCCGCACGGAGAAACCGAGTTCTTTGAGGAGTTTAACCATCAGCAGGCGGTTTTCTTCGCGATCTTCTGCCACCAAGATGCGATAGTCTCCTTGCTCCGGTGCTAAACCAATTATTTGACGCGAACTCGCGATCGCCTCAACTTCAGGCGCATCCCCCCGGCTGACTAGAACCTCAAAGGCAAACACCGAACCTTTGCCGACAATACTGTTGACTGCGATATCGCCTCCCATCAGTTGCGCGAATTTGCGGCTGATCGATAAACCCAATCCCGTCCCTTGTTGAGATTGACGACCCGTTTCCGTTTGAACAAATGGTTGAAATAACTTACTGATTTCCTCTGGGGCAATGCCTGGGCCGGTATCTTCGACTTCAAAGAGCAAACGCAAATGGGAATCCCCTGTCATGGCATCGGCTATCATTGCTTCTCCATGCCCCAAATTCAATGCGCTTTTGCCCATTCCCGCCCGCAGCGTCACCCCACCTTTTTCAGTAAATTTGACGGCATTGCCCAGGAGATTCAGCAAGACTTGACGCAATTTAGCCTCGTCCGCTTTCACATAGCGGGGGAGAGCGGCAGCTCGTTCAAAATTTAGCTGCAAGTCTTTAGAAGAAGCTTTCAGTCGCAGCATGTCTTCTAAGCCGTTCAGCAGGTGAATTAAATCAAAACTATTTTCATTTAAAACCGTCCGTCCCGCCTCAATTTTCGTCATTTCTAAAATATCGTTGATTAAGGACAGCAAGTGTTCGCCCGCGCGATTGATGATGCCCAAGTATTGCTGGTGTTCGGCATTCAGAGAGGCGTCGCGGTTCATCACTTGGGTAAAGCCGAGAATTGCATTTAAGGGGGTGCGCAGTTCGTGGCTCATGCTGGCGAGGAATTCGCTTTTGGCGCGGTTGGCGGCATCGGCGGCGGCTTTGGCGTTGATGAGTTCAATCGACTGCTTTTGCGTTTGCGCGAGTAATTCAGCTTGCTGCAAGGCGACGCCTAATTGACTGCTAATCTGCACGACGACACTGATTTCTGTTTCGCTCCACTGGCGGGGGCCGGAATTTTGATAGATCGCCAGCAATCCCCAAAGGTTGCGGCCAGAGAAAATGGGAACAATAATATAGGCTCTGGCTTGAAATCGCTGCAAAAGGTTGAGATAACAGGGGTCAAAACCGGCGGAGTCAATGTCT
This sequence comes from uncultured bacterium, assembly GCA_964405435.1. Lineage (GTDB taxonomy): Bacteria > Cyanobacteriota > Cyanobacteriia > Cyanobacteriales > Oscillatoriaceae > DVEG01. The sequence goes on along the minus strand of CAYOOD010000054.1, from coordinate 34,603 downwards.
GGGACGCAGCGATAACTCGTGCCTTTGCTGTACGCCCCGCCCTGGGTTTCTTGCAGGTAAGTATCCTCGACGATATCGGGGGCAGTATTCAGGGTTTTGACAACGCAACTAGGGTTTGACAGGGCACTTTCTGCCAGATCGGGATCGTCCTGGGGTGTTTGCAGGAGAGAAACCCAGCCACTCGCGACTGATTCGGCTACGAAGGTGCCGCTCCAGTCGGGATTGAAATGATAGACGGCGACGCGATCGCTCTTGAGAAGCTGCCGCAGTTCTTCGGTGGTGGCGCTGAAAATCGTGCCGACATCCAACGAGGCGCGCATTCTTTGAATGACTGTGGCGATCGCCCGTTCGCGAGAGGCACTTTGCCGCAAGGCTTCCTCAGCGGCTTTGCGATCGCTGATGTCAGCAATCAAGCCATCCCAGAGGATGCTCCCGTCAGGGAGTTTCTCGGGTCGGGAATCCCCTTGCAGCCATTTAATTTTTCCTTGCACGACAATTCGCCAAATGTGATGCCAGGGCTGTAGCGTCCGCGCTGAAAGCGCGATCGCTTGCCTGAAAATAGCGCGGTCATCTGGATGAATCAAGCTAAAGCTAAAGGCGCTATTTCCCATCACGACTTCCGGCTCTATCCCAAAAATTTCTCGGCAGCCCGGGCTGACATAGGGAAAAGTCATCGATCCGTCCGGTTGCAGCATGAATTGATAAATCATCCCCGGTATATTCGCCGCCAAATTCTGATAGCGCATATTGCTGCGCTGCAGGGCTTCTTCTGCCTCGTGTCGGGCGATCGCGATCGCGATCGTATCCCCTACCAGCTCGAGCAAGTGAATGTCCTCTTCACTCCATTCCTTCACGCTGCGGACGGCATCCAGCCCCACAAAACCCAACAGTTTGCCAGCGTGGAACGTCGCGACTCCCAGCAGTGACTGGATGGATTGGCGTTCCCATTCGGCTTTTTCCGGTGCCGCTTCCGGCGGCACGTCGGCAACGCGCGGAATGCGGATGGGGCTGCCGCTTTTGAGCCGCGCGTGAAACCAAGGATGATCCGTCACTGGCAAGGCTTGCATATCTTGGATGAATGGCTCGATCGAAGAAGCGCACCACTCGTGAGTATTGCTAAATTCCGTTTGATCGTCGGAGTATTGAAACAGGTAGCTGCGATCGGCTCCGGCGAATTCGCCAATATTAGCGAGGGCAAAATTGATGGCGCTATCCAAGTCTTGGTCGAGAAACGCCCGCGAAATCTGCGAGAGCAACCCGTCCATTTTAGCGCGATGTTCTAGCGCCTCCTCCGCCAATTTTCGCTCTACTTCGGCTCCGGCTCTGGCTGCAAAAATTTTTAAAATTAACTCTTTGTCCGGATCGTAAGCCATTGGCTTCACGTCCAGCACGGACAAGTTGCCCACGACCTTGCCTTCCGAGTTCACCAGCGGAATTCCCCAGTAGCTTTGCACGCCTAAATCTACCAAATCTCGATCGAAGGGAAAAAGTTTTTGTACTTCTGAAGGGTAGTAATAGTTGCTGCCTTCATAGACTCTTTCACAAGGAGTGTTGGCCAAGTCGTACTCGAAGTTTTCGCTGAAGTCTTCCCCCATCCAAAAAGCCAGGGTGCGGACTCGATTTGTGGAACCTTTTGTCAATTCGGTGACGCAGGCGTAGCGAACTTTCAGCACTTTGGCCAGATAGCGCGCGCAGGAGCGAAAGAATTCAGCGCCAGTCGTCGAGGCAGTTCCTTCTACAATTAATCGCAGCGCTTCTTCTCGCTGCTTGCGATCGCTGATGTCCGACGCCGTACCTGTTGCCCCGACAATATTTCCCTGACAGTCAAAGATCGGCACCCCATTCACTAGCAAATGTAAGTGGCTGCCGTCTTTCGCTCGTTGCTTACTCTCGTAGTGAAAGAGCCGCTCTCCCTTGAGAATGCCTTCGATCGCTTCTAAATCTTTATCGCGAGTTTCGGGGACGAGAAAATCTGCAAACTTTCGACCGATTGTTTCTTCGGGAGCGTAGCCGTAAATTTGCTTGAAAGCTTGGTTGGCGAAGCTGTAACGCCCCTCTGCGTCTAATGACCAGATCGCGTCCTGGGATGTCTCTACGAGGTGGCGATACTGTTGTTCGCTCTTCAAAAGTGCGGCTTCTGCCCGCTTGCGCTCCGTCACGTTGATTACCGTAGTGACGACAAAATATTTTCCGTCATCCTGCTGGAACCCTCCCCGCGTTATGTCAACAATTAACGCTTCCCCATTCCGGCGATATACCGTAAATTCACCAGCTTGATAGCTGCCTTTACAGATAAATTTCTTATATTGGCGAATGAGATTTGATTTATCTTTTTTTGCCAAGTGAGGAAAATGCACGGTGAATTGTTTTCCAATTAGTTCTTGACGATTAAATCCATAAAGCTTGCAATAAGCGTCGTTTATCTCTACAAAATATCCCCGATCGTCCGTCAGGCAAATGCCGACTGGCGTTGAATTTAACAGAGATTTATTGAGCTGATTGCGGTTGTATAATTCCCGCTGTATAATCAAGCGATCTCGGATTTGCTGTTGCAACTCTTGATTTTTTTCTTCTAATTCGCAGGTGCGAACTTTGACTAACCGATCTAGGTTAGAATTAAACTCCTGCAATCTGGCTAGAGCAGCAGACAGTTCTTGGCGGCTTTTCTCCAGGGCGATGGCGTCGCGGTACGATCTCAGCCCCCCAACTGTCATGGTAATTAGCTTTTGTTGCGTCAGTTCTAGTTTGGTCTTGTAATCGTTGATGTCGTAGTCGAAAATTACGAACGCTTCCGGTGCTTCCCCTGGCTGCCCCGTTCGCATGACGATCTGCACCAACTGATTTTTCAGCTCTTCCCGAATATATTTCGCCACCTTCAAGCCGGCGTCATTCGTTTCCATGACGACATCGACCAACATCAAGGCTGTATCCGCGTGCGCTGCGATTAACTGCTGAGCTTCTTCTCCCGAATAAGCCGAAATGAAGGTTAAAGGCTTGCCCTCAAACCGAAAGTGCTTTAACCCCAACTTGGTAACTTGGTGGACTTGGGGGTCGTCGTCCACTAGCATGATTTTCCAAGCATCCGCCGCCGCCTCAGATGCGTGAGTTCCTTCATCAAAAACCATTTCTTCCTCATCCTCAAAAACTAACGCATCATCCTCGAAAGAGTTAGTATTTATGCCGTTCATCAGTTCGCCTCCAGTAGCTCAAGGGACTCTTTCATTTTTTGGCCACCCCTGCAAGGAAAGCAGGTAAAAACAAAAGGCGATTGGCTCGCCTTCAGGTTCCAGCGGGGGGTGGAATAATTTCAAGCGGCAGGTCGAGAATAAACTGGGTTCCCGCTCCGATTTGGCTTTGACAGCGGATTGTACCTTTCAGTTTTTGGGTGACTAAATTGTAAACAATATGCAAGCCTAACCCGCTTCCCCCTCGACTGCGGGCGGTGGTGAAGAATGGGTCAAAAATTTTTCCCAAGTTCTCGGGCGGAATGCCGCACCCGTCATCAGAATACACGATAATTGCTCGCTGGGGATTGCGCCTGACTTCAAAACACAATTGCCCCCGTTCTTCTGGCTGATAAGCATGGGCGATCGAATTCATCAGTAAATTGGTCGCCACTTGCGACAAAGCCCCAGGGTAACTGTCCATGATTATCATATCATCTCCCTTGACCGTTAAACTGTGTTTCGCCTGTTTTAGGTGGGGGTCTAAACTGAGTAAGGTTTCCTCCAAATATTTTTTGACGGAAAAGCGGCGTTTTTCTAAACTAACTTGATCGACGGCTACTTGCTTAAAACTCTGCACGAGTTCTCCAGCTCTATTGAGATTAGCGAGAAGGATTTCGCTGCTTTCTAGAGCCACCTCCACATAATTTTTCAAAGTGGACTTTTTTATCGACCCTTTTTCGCAGTCGGCAGCAAAAGATTTGGTTTCATTGGCCAAAATAGAGGCAGCCATAATGCCGCTGCCCAGGGGAGTATTGATTTCGTGAGCAATGCCAGCGACTAAAGTTCCCAAAGCTATCATTTTCTCCGATTCAATTAATTGGGCTTGGGTGAGTTTGAGCTGCTCCAAAGTTTGCGTGAGTTGCTCATTTTTTTCTTGCAGCGTTCTTTGCAAAATTCGGATGGCTAAGTGCGCTTGTACTCTTGCCAATACTTCATCTATCTGAAAGGGTTTGGTGATGTAATCTACCCCGCCTACTCCAAAAGCTTTAACCTTATCAAATACGTCATCAAGGGCGCTGATAAAAATAACGGGAATGTCGCGGGTTTTTTCATCGGCTTTCAACTGCTGGCAGATTTCATAGCCGCTCATGTCGGGCAAGTTGATGTCCAGCAAAATTACATCCGGCGCGATCGCGCGGGCTCCAGACAGGGCCAAACTTCCATTTACTGCGGGCCGAACTCTATATCCATAATCGCTCAATATTTCGACTAACAGCCGCAAATTAGCTGGAGCATCGTCAACGACTAATATATGTCCTTTACTCGAATTTTTTCGCTCATTATTCATTGGCAGCGGTCCGAAAATATCCTTTTAAAAATTAACAATAATGTCCGGCAAAAAACCCAACCCACCAGCCGCTCGACCACCTCCCCCTAACCCCTGCAACCGGGAAGGGGATAGGGGGAGAGAGGGGAGGGGCTCCGAGTTTACCCCCCTGTAGCAGCGCCAGCAAAATTCTCGAACCGAGCGACATTTTTTTCAATCCTCCTTGTTGGCCCTGTTGCTGCAATTGAGTGGAATTTCGAGCGCGAACTCTGCCCCCCGTCCGGGAGACGAATCGCAACTGAGCTGACCTTTATGTTTTTCCACTATAATTTGATAGCTAGTTGACAAGCCCAAACCGCTGCCTTTTCCGACAGGTTTTGTTGTAAAAAATGGGTCAAATAGATGCGCTTTTACTGGCTCTTCTATGCCGATGCCATTATCTTTAATGCGAACCATTACGGTTTGCGCTTCAGTCAAATTTGTGCTAATCCAAATTGTCGGAATAGCCGGGTTCTCAAAGTCTTTACCGGTTCCGAATTCGAGGGCGTCAATCGCATTATTCAACAGGTTGATAAACACTTGATTGATCTGACTGGCATAACAGGTAACTGGGGGAAAGTTTCCATAATTTTTGAGGATTTGAATTTCTCCTCGTTTTTCTGTCGGTTCCAGTCGCGACTGCAACAAAATGAGCGTACTGTCAATTCCTTCGTGGATATTGACTGGTTTAATATCCGATTCGCCCAAACGGGAAAATATTCGCAGTGCCAGGACGATGGCGTGGATGCGATCGACTCCCACCTGCATTGAGCCCATAATTTTCTGCAGGTCGGCCATGACAAATTCTATATCGATCGTCTGGAGTTCTTCCTGAATGTAAGCGGCGGGATTCGGGTATTCTTTTTGATAAAGATTGATAACGCCTTGCAATTCTTTTATATATTGAGTAACAAATTTAAGATTGGCTGCAATAAAGTTTATCGGGTTGTTAATTTCGTGGGCCATTCCGGCAGCTAGCTGGCCCAAACTGAGCATTTTTTCTTTTTGAATCAGTTGGGCTTGAGTTTTTTTGAGTTCGCTCAATGTTTGTTCGAGCTGCCCGTTTTGCGATCGCAGTTCTGCTTGCAGGCGTTGAATCGTCAGTTGATTGCAAATGCGGGCCAAAACCTCTTCAAACTGAAAGGGCTTGGTGATGTAGTCAGCTCCGCCGACCTGAAACGCTTTGACCTTATCCCCGACATCATCCAAGGCGCTCAAAAAAATCACGGGAACCGAGCGAGTTTGCTCGTCTTTTTTCAGGTGTTCGCACACCTCATACCCGCTCATTCCGGGCATGTTAATATCGAGCAGAATCAAATCGGGCAGGGCAGCTTGTACTGCAGTCAGCGCCATTTTGCCATTAATGGCTTTGCGAACCTTGTATCCCTGATCTTGCAGCAGGGACGATAAAAAGCGAATGTTGTCTGGCGTATCGTCAACAATCAAGATATCGGGACTGTAATTCATATATCACCACCGAGGATTTAAGGTAATGAGGTCGCTGGCCTCTTTGGCTTGCAAGGGTTTAGAAAATAAATATCCCTGACCGAATCCGCAGTTGAGGTGTCGCAGTTGGGCGAGCTGTGTGGCGGTTTCAATCCCCTCGGCGATCGCGGCAATTCCCAAGGCACCAGCAATACTCATAATCGCCGGGACGAGCCCCTTATTTTCGGGATTTCCGTCCATGCGCTGCACGAAAGAGCGGTCGATTTTGAGGGCATTTACGGGAAAGCAGTGCAGGTAACTCAGGGAAGCATAGCCCGTCCCGAAATCGTCGATACTCAACTGAATTTGCCGCTCTCTCAATTTTTGGAGAATGGCGGCGGCAGATGTCGCATTATCCATAATAGCACTTTCTGTAATTTCCAGTTTTAGAAACTGGGGAGGGAGTTGCGTTTCGGCTAAAATTCGATCGATTTGATCGATCAAGTCCGGCTGTGCAAACTGGCGCACCGACAGGTTGACGCTCACGCTCAAGGAAGAATCGGCGAGTTTTTCCTGATGCCACAGGCGAAGCTGGCGGCAAGCTTCCCGCAAAACCGATTTGCCAATTGGATTGATCAAACCCGTTTCTTCGGCAACTGGAATAAACAACCCAGGAGGAATGAGCCCTCGTTGGGGATGCTGCCAGCGCGCCAAGGCTTCAAACCCAACAATTCGGCCCGCAACGAGGGAGACGATCGGCTGATAGTGGACGGTAAATTCTTGCCGAGCGACGGCTCGGCGCAAGTCAGTTTCGATCTGTAAAACCTCTAGAGCCTCATCGTGCATCGCCGGATCGAAGAGGTGATATTGTCCTTTGCCCAGGGACTTTGCCCGATACATCGCCGTATCGGCATCCCGCAACAGGTGTTCGGGCAGGTCGTAATTGAGATTGCCTAGGGCAATGCCTATACTGGCATTGATAAACACCTCGTGTCTTTGGAGCTGAAACGGAAAAGACAGTTCCTTGAGTATGCCCCGTGCCACTCGGGTGGCGCTGTCGGGATTTTCCATATCGCCGAGCAAAATCGCGAATTCATCGCCGCCCAATCGAGCCAGGATGTCGCTTTGGCTCAGGGATGCTTCTAAACGGCGAGCAATGGCAATGAGCAGTTCGTCGCCGACGAGGTGGCCCAGAGAATCATTGATGACTTTAAAGCGATCGCAGTCGAGAAACAGGACAGCAAACTGATAGTCTGGATGTTCCTTGGCGCGCTTGAGAGATTCCTGCAGCCGCTCCATGAGTAAAACGCGATTGGGCAAGCCCGTGAGGGCGTCGTGGAGTGCCATTTGCAGCAGTTGCTCTTGCAGGAGCTTGCGTTCGCGGATCTCCCGCTTCAGTTCTTGATTGGCTGCTTCTAGTTGGCAGGTGCGTTCTTGAACTCGCGCTTCCAGTTCGGCATTGAGCTGTTGGTTTTGCAGCGTGGCGGCTCTGAGGGCGAGTTGATTCTGGACGCGCACTAAAACTTCTTCCAGTTGAAATGGCTTGGTAATGTAGTCGGCTCCTCCGACGGTAAAGGCTTTTACTTTGTCAAAGGCTTCGCTCAGAGCGCTCAAAAAAATGACGGGGACTTCGGCAGTGGTGGGAGTGGCTTTCAGCTTTTCGCAGACTTCATAACCATCCATCAAGGGCATCATAATGTCTAGCAAAATCAGGTCGGGCACCGCCGCTTGCGCTGCCGTCAGTGCCATCTGTCCGTTTATGGCTTTGCGAACGTTATACCCCTCATTCATCAGCATGGTAGACAGGAGGCGCAAGTTTTCTGGGGTATCGTCAACGATGAGGATATCTTCTTTGGGGATGCTTCCGCGACCGAACTTTTGGCTAGCGTTTGCTTGCATAGTTTTTGCCTTTTTACGTTGCTAAGCGCCAGTTGATTGAGCGAGTTCCATGACGCGATCGAAGCGAAAATCCTCGACCAACTCCGCGATCGCGTTCGCCAGAGAAGAATTTTCGGCGGGGATTTGCTCGATGAGCTTCAAAATCAGGGAATCGCTGCCAGAGCAGGCTGCATGGTAGAGCTGCTGCACCCAGTCAGCCGGCATGGCTTGCAAGCCAGTAGAAACAACAGAATTCTCTGACGAATCTGTTGTGTTCTCCAGATGCTTGCTGCTGTGTTTTGAAGGGTCTTCGTAGAGATATCGCACGCCTAGATGTTGGCTCATTTTTGCTAGCAGTTCCTCTTCTCGAAACGGTTTGCCCACGAAGTCATCGCATCCGGCTGATAAGATATGCTGTCGCTCCTCAGAAAAGGCGCTGGCCGTTAGGGCAATAATAACCGTTTCTCGGCCCTTTTCGCGGGCTTTGATCCGTTTGGTGGCTTCGTATCCGTCCATTACCGGCATCTGCATGTCCATCCAGATCAGGTGCGGCTGCCAAGTTTCCCAAGTGGCGATCGCTTCAATCCCGTTGCACGCCTCTCGCACGTCAAAACCCCAGGAACCGAGAAACTTGACGAGCAGGAGGCGGTTCGTCAGCTTGTCCTCGGCGACCAATATGCGATAGGTGGGTTGGTTGGGGGCCAACCCGAGGATTTTTTGACTTTGGGGCTGGGCTAGCTCAATCGTCGGCACTTCTACAACGCTCGCGAGTATGTCAAAAGCAAACACAGCTCCCCGACCGGGACTGCTGCTGACGGAGATCTCTCCTCCCATCAATTGTACGAATTTTAGAGAAATGGGTAAACCCAGACCGCTGCCAGTTCCGGATTTCAACCCGGTTGCTGTTTGGGAAAAGGCTTCAAACAATTTGTCAAATTCCGCTGGGTCAATACCGGGCCCGGTGTCTTCTACTTCAAAGAGCAGGGATTGGCGATCGCTCAATCGCGATCGAGAAAACGGCTGCTGGTTGTCCGGTTTTTCTTCCCCGGAAGACCGGGAAGTTTTCACCCGCAGGGTAACGCTGCCTTCATTCGTAAATTTGATGGCATTGCCGAGAAGATTAATCAAAACTTGACGCAGTTTGCTTTCGTCAGTTTTAACAAACTGCGGCAGATCGGGGCTGAGTTTGAAGCTGAGCTTCAAACCCTTTGAAGAAGCTTTTAGCTGCAGCATCTCGAAGAGGCTGTCGAGCAGGCGGTGCAGGTCAAACGCATTTTCATGCAAAGTGATTCGCCCCGCCTCGATTTTTGACATTTCTAGAATATCGTTGATCAAGCCTAGCAGGTGCTCGCCGCTGCGACTGATGATGTCTATATATTGCTGGTGTTCGCCTTTGAGGGACTCATCGCGGTTCATCAGTTGGGTAAAGCCGAGAATGGCGTTGAGCGGCGTTCTCAGTTCGTGACTCATAGAGGCGAGAAATTCGCTTTTGGCGCGATTGGCGGCGTCGGCGGCTTCTTTGGCTGTTTTCAGTTCGGCTGCTTGCTGTTGGGTTCGCGCTAATAATTCTCCCTGTTGGATGGCAACTCCCAGTTGCGTCCCGATCTGCGCTACCATCTGAATTTCTGCATCCGTCCAAAACCGGGGAGCGGAATTCTGGTAAGTACCCAGCAATCCCCACAGTTGACTGCCGCACCAAATGGGAACGATGATGTAGGCGCGGGCTTGCATTCGTTCTAGCAAATCCAGGTAACAGGGGTCGAAGCCGGCGGTGTAGATGTCGCTGATGCTGCGGGAAGGAATGCCAGTGCGATAAAACCCGCCAGAATTTTTTTGCAAATAAGTATCTTCTATTAAGTCGGAAGCGCCTTCGAGGGTTTTAATAACGCACCCGTCTTTATTGACGGCTATCTTGACTAATTGCGGTTGTTGTTTCTGTTCGAGTACCAGGGCATTCCAGCCAGGGGCGACGGATTCGCACAGGAAAGAACCGCTCCAGTCGGGGTTGAAACGATAGACGACCGCCCGATCGCATTCGATCGCTTGCCGCAGTTCTTGGGTTGTGGCGCTGAAAATCGCTTCCAAATCCAAGGAGGCGCGCATTCGCTGAATGACGCGGGCGATCGCCCTTTCCCTGAAAGCACTTTCTTTCAACGCCGCTTCAGCCTGCAGGCGATCGCCGATTTCCCTTTCTAGCTGAAAATTTTGCTCCCTCAGTTGTTTTGAAAATCGCACGATTTTCAATTGATTCTCTACGCGCGCTATCACTTCTTCTGCCTGAAATGGCTTGTTAATATAGTCTACTCCCCCAACGCCAAAAGCCTTTACTTTGTCCAGAACGTCATCGAGCGCGCTCAAAAAAATCACCGGAATTTCGCGGGTTAGTTCGTCCGCCTTCAGCCGCTTGCAGACTTCATAGCCATCCATATCGGGCATCATAATGTCGAGCAAAATCAGATCCGGTGGGTCGGCATTCGCTACATTTAATGCCATCTTGCCGTTAATCACGCGGCGGACTTCATAGCCGTGCTTGCTTAGCAAGGCCGATAACAGTTGCAAATTTTCTGGAACGTCATCGACGACTAAAATGTCGCCTTTAGGTGGTTCGCAATTTTCAAACATGGCTGGTAATATCGATGATTTGGTCGAGACGGAAATCTTGAACTTTCTGGGCTAGAGCGCTCTTCAGTGCGGCTTCCTCTGGAGGAATTTGCTCGATGAGTTTCCAAATATCTTTCTCTCTGGCAGAGAGCGCTGCTGCTTGCAGTTTGGCGATCCACTCTGCAGGCATCACCGCCAAGCTCTCGGGAGTCAGCCCATAACTTTCCGCTTTAGTTTCTGGCTCTCCACTGACGGCTGGAAGCTGAGAGCTTCCTTCATAAAGGTAGCGTACCCCCAAGTAGAGAGCCATTTTTTCAAAAATTTCGTCTTCTTGAAACGGTTTGCGCACGAAATCATCGCAACCGGCTGCGATCGCGCGATCGCGGTCTTCTTCAAAAGCATTGGCGGTGAGGGCAATAATGGCGACGGGGGCTGTCCCGTTCCTGATGCGTTCTCTGGCCCGAATCTGCCGAGCTGCCTCGCAGCCGTCCATCACGGGCATCCGCATGTCCATCCAGATCAGGTGCGGTTGCCAATTTTCCCACACTTCCACGGCTTCCAGACCATTGACGGCTTCCCGCACCGTCAAGCCTATGGCGGTCAATTGTTTGACGAGCAGTAGGCGATTTTCCAAACGGTCTTCAACGATGAGGATGCGATATTCTCCCTGGTTGGGGGCGAGGGCAGTGACTTTGCGATCGCTCTGAGTTGTCTGAATTTCAGCCGCCTCTGTCAGCCCCACCTGGGTGTCGAAGCTGAAGATCGAGCCTTTCCCCAATTGAGATCTCGCCGAGATATCGCCTCCCATCAGGTGGACGTATTTGCGCGCGATCGTCAGTCCCAGTCCCGTTCCTCCTTGCGTGTTCCGACCGATTTCTGTTTGCCCGAAGGGTTCAAAAAGTAAGTTGATTTCCTCTTCGCGAATGCCCGGGCCGGTATCTTCGACCTCAAAAATCAGGCGCGAACGCTGAGAGTCATTCTCTGACGGGGCCATTCCTCCTGAGTTTCCCTGTTTTGGCAAACTCCGACTCCTCCTCACCCGCAGGGTGACGCTTCCTGCTGACGTAAATTTAATCGCGTTCCCCAGCAGGTTAATCAAACACGAGCGCAATTTACTCTCGTCGGAAACCACATATTGGGGAATATCGGCAGCGAGGTCAAACACGAGCTGCAAGCCTTTCGATTCCGCTCTCAAGCGCAACATTCCCTCCAAAGTAGCCAGCAGGCGGATTAAATCAAATGTATTTTCATTGAGCGCCAGCCGACCTGCTTCAATTTTCGACATTTCTAAAATATTGTCGATCAGCGACAGCAGGTGTTCGCCGCTGCGACTGATAATTTCCAGGTATTGCTGGTACTCGATCGAGAGAGATTTTTCCCGAACCATCACTTGGGTAAAGCCCAGGATGGCATTTAATGGCGTGCGCAGTTCGTGGCTCATATTAGCGAGAAATTCGCTTTTGGCGCGGTTGGCTGATTCCGCCGCTTCGGCATAGGTTTGCGACTGTTGATAAAGCACGGCATTGCGAATAGAAATCGCAGCTTGGGCGGACAGGAGTTTCAAGAGTTCTAGACGCTTTGGGTTAAAAGCGCCTTTGGTTAAGTTGTTTTCCAGGTAGAGAATCCCGCTGAGTTCGCCTTGGTTGAGAATCGGCGCGCACAGGATCGATTTGGTTTGCCGTTGTTGGATGTACGGATCTTCGTTGAAGGGCTTTTCAGTCGCGGCATTGTTCAGGACTAAAACTTCCCGGGAGCGGGCGACATACTCGATCGCCGAGAGCGGGATATCTCGGCTGGTTTCCAGCGGAATCGATTGCCGAACGCTGACTGAATCGGGCTGGTGGGCGTTGCCCGTCGCCTCGATCAGCAGTTGATTGTCTTTGCTGAGAATTAAAACGCCGGTTTCGGCTGCCGCGCTCTCGAGGAGTATCTTCATCAGCTTTTGCAGCAAATTGTCTAGGATAATTTCGCTGGCGATCGCCTGAGAGGCTTTCAGTACCGTCGCTAAATCCAAGGCGACGCCCCCCGTTGACGAACTTTTTGTCAGGGTTCGTTCGACGTCAGGAGTTGAAATTTCCAGCCTGCGGCTGTTGACAAGCAGTTGGGGATATTTTTCTTCCAAGTCCGAGACTTTGCGCAGCGCGCCGAGGCGACTGTAACAGGCGTATGCTTTGGCCATGTATGTCTCGGCCAGTTCCCTCCGCCCGACTGAGAAATAAAATTTAGCGGCGATTTCGCGCGCGAGGGATTCCGTTAACAACTGCTCGTTATCTTTCGCAGCCTGAATGGCTTCGTCATACAGCTCAGACGCTTGCCAGCGATCGCCCACAAGCCGCGCCGTTTCCGCTTCCACCAGCAAAGAGCAAGCCAGAAAGTTTTCCGGGCAGTTCTGCGCCCAGATTGCTATTTTCCGGCGGCACTCTTGCAGCGCTTCCCAAAACTGCTGCTGTTCCGTCGCGCCGGTCTTGCTATAATTCGCCAAAATTGCCAAGGCTTTGTAAATGTAATGCAGGGCTAATTGAAATTGCGTATCGACAACGGCCAGCCTCTTTTCCGCCTCTAACGCCATTGAATAGGCGGTCGCGCCTTCTTCGTATATCAGGCTGATGAATAATTTCGCAAAATAATAGGTACTCCGTCCGTATTCGTAAGACTGGAAGGAGTCTAGCGCCTCAGATTCGTCAAAGCCGGCATAGCTAAAACTCGACGGGCGATCGGTCAATCCTTGCAAGTTCAGCAACAAGGCATGTTGCAGCACTAATGCCCAACCCGCTGTCGGTTCGGTTTCCTTGGCAAAGCCAATATAATTTTCAAATTCCTCTTGCAAACTCTTGAGGTTCTGGCAAATTGTCAGTCTTTGCCAGAAACTAAACAAGGCACTGTGATGGCACCAGGAAAAATCTCCGACTGTCATCGCCGCTGTATAAGCTTTTTTCTGGATGGGAATATTTTCTTTAACCGGCCTTCTCCACGGCAGGATAAAGTTTCCAAATGACATGTAGAGTCTGCCATCTAGGCTAGTATTCTGAAATTTTTCGCTGACTTTTAAAGCCAAACAGCCAAATTCATAGCCCGTGGCATATTCGCCAAACTTGGCACACAATATCGTACCGTACCAGGCATAAACGAAGCCAGCTAAATTGGTGTTGCCGTATTGAAAGCAGATGCTCACCATTGTCAAAACCCCCAGCGCCAGCAAAGGTTGGTTGATCAAATAGGTGGGGGGGACTAAGTTCATTAATATTCGGATGACCATTTCTGAGGATTTGTCAGCCATTTTTGGGGCATCGAGCAGGTCGGAAATCTGGCGTGAAGCGCAGCCTGCCGCGAGCGAATTGCCCAGATTTGCTTTCGCGGCGGCGGCGGCGGAGAGGATGTCAGCTTGGCTGGGCGCATACGGCAAGGTGACACCCAAAAACTCTAAGGTTGACAAGCCAACTTTTATCGCCTCTTCATAGCGGGCATTATTTTGATAGTGGATGAGCCGAATGCTATTAATATCGGCTTTGTCCAGGTTGGTTTTGGCTTGGTTTAGAGCTATGTAAGCCAGTTCTTCGGCTCGGTCAAAATTGCGGAGTATGTAATGGCATTCAATTTTTTCTAAAAAAAAGTCGAGCGTCAGCCGATACTCAGTTTCCCAGCTATCTTCAGCCAAGATTCCCATCCCAGCTTTCAAATATTTTAACGCGGGTTCGTAAGCGGTCGCTAATTTGGCTTTTTGCCCCGCGATGAGATTGAGTCTGGCCAATTCATCCCGCTGGTTCGCAGCACAGCTAATGCCGACATTGAGCTGGTTGACAATATCAAAAATGTTGGCTTCTATCTGATCTGGGGGGGTATTCTCCAGCAATAATTGACCGATCCGCCAGTGCGTAGCTTGTTTGTTGCCGTCGGGAATTAGGGAATAGGCAGCTTGCTGCACGCGATCGTGGAGAAACTTGTAAGCTAAGTTGGACTCGTCGAAGCTGAACATTTCTAATTCCTCCGAGTTGAGAAAGCGCGGGATTTTATATTCTTTGGTTAGCGGCAAAATCAGCCCCGCTTGTAGGGCTGGCCACAAAGCATCGGTGACTTCTGAGGAGGGTTTTTCGCCGATGACTGTCAGGATATCCAGGCTGAAGCGATCGCCGATACACGCCGCCAGTTGCAGCGCTACTTGCGTGCCGGGAGGAAGCTTGCGAATATTGCTGGCGATTAACTCTACCACTCCCAGGTCGGTAATCCCAAAAGCCTGAATCTGCTCGATATCCCACGTCCACAGCCCTGCCGCAAAGTCAAAGGACAATAACTCCTCTTGGTCAAGAGTTTTGAGCATCTGCGTTAAAAAGAAAGGATTGCCCTGGGTTTTGTGAAATAGCAATTCTGCCAGCGGATCTGACTGGTTGCCGGCTTGCAGGGTATCGGCTATAATTTGGCGAACGTGAGTCAGGGCTAAGGGACGCAGGATGATGTTATTCACGATCGCCCCCGCCTGTTGAATCTCGTAGAGGGCGTGCATCAGGGGATGAGAGGGCGAGACTTCGTTATCCCGATACGCGCCTATCAGCAACAGGTATTGGCTGGCGCGATCGGTCATTACCAATTGAATCAATTTCAGCGAAGCGGCATCCGCCCACTGCAAGTCATCCAAAAAAACTACCAGGGGATGTTCCGGTTTGGTAAAAACGTGAATAAATGAATGAAAAACGCGATTGAAGCGGTTTTGAGATTCCGTCGGTCCTAGCTGGGGAACGTGCGGCTGCTTGCCGATTATCAGCTCTACTTCTGGAATCACGTCTACAATCACCTGCCCGTTGCTTCCCAAAGCTGCTAATAGCTTTTGCTTCCACAGTTGCAACTGCTGGGCACTTTCCGCGAGCAACTGTCGCATCAAGTCTTGGAACGCTTGAATGATGCAATCATAAGGAATATCTCGCTTGAACTGGTCGAATTTCCCGGAGATAAAATAACCGCGCAGCGCGGTAATGGGCTTGTGAACTTCGCTGACGAGGGAAGATTTGCCGATGCCGGAATACCCAGAGACGAGCATGAAGATGCTGCTGCTCGAAGCTCCGCGATTCTCGTTTGGAGACGCTACGCGGTCGAAGGCATCCAGCAGCAACTCGACTTCTTTTTCCCGCCCGTACAGCTTTTGCGGGATCGAAAGTTGACCGGATTTGTCCTGCTGTCCGGGGACGAAGGGGGCAATTTTTCCCTCGCCTGTCAACTGCATCAAGCATCGCTCTAAATCGGCTTTCAGCCCCCAAGCACTCTGATAGCGATCTTCGGCATTTTTTGCCATCAATTTCATCACAATGGCTGACAAAACGGGGGGAACTTCTGGATTGAGCTGATGCGGCTCTTGGGGAGATTGGGCGATGTGGCAGTACACCAGTTCTAAGGGATCGTCGCTCTGAAACGGCAATTCGCCAGTCAGCATTTCATAAAACGTCACCCCCAGGGAATAAAAGTCGGCGCGGTAATCAATAGAACGGTTCATCCGCCCCGTTTGCTCTGGGGACATATAGGCGAGGGTGCCTTCTAGCAACTCTGGATTGCTCACTTGTTGGGTTTCTCTGGTGAGTTGCGTGGCGATACCGAAATCGGTAATTTTGACGATTCCGGTTGCGACGTTGACGATGATGTTTTTCGGCTTGAGGTCTTTGTGAATGATATGTGCGGTGTGCAAGTGTCCCAGAGTTTCTGTCAGTTGGATCGCGTAACTCAAGAAAGTAATTAGGTCAAGGGGTTGTTTTTCGATCGCTTTTTTCAGAGAAATCCCGCCGAAGTCTTCTAAGACTAGCACTAAGCGGTTTTGATGCGTCTCCAGGCTTAAGGTTTTGACAATGCCCGCAACCTGCAAGTTTTTCAGGAGGGAGTATTCCTGTTTGAGGCAGCTAATTTCGGACAGGGGCGGGCTTTCGCTGATGAGAATTTTCAGAATCACTGGCTGTTTGTCTGAAATTCTCATGCCTCGATAGATGGCTGTATCAATCCCTTGGTAAATTAATTGCGCGAGTTGATAGCCCGGAATAAATATCATGTTGGCTCCTATCCTATTAACCGACTCTGCTTGAAGTAGTGCCCCTTTGTCAGACTGAGTGAATCAATGAGTGGACTGCGATTTTAACTGACTGGCTCGGCAGTTCGCGCTGGAACTTTTAGCGCCAATCGTTGCTTGTATCTTTCTCGCTCGTCGGACGCGATCGCGATTTGATGAGTGAGAAACAATTGCGCTTTCCTCTTTCGGTTCTCTCTGTTTTTGCCACAGCTTACTGTTACCGTGAGGAAGGTAAGGATTGGACATAAAGCACCGTCTTTAAGATTTCCAGCATCGGCTAAATTTCAGTTACATTTTGCGCTTAAATCTGGGTTTAAATCTCCCTATTTTTGAATGTATTTTATCGCCAATTCTTCAAATTTTTATATCGCTAATATCCGAATCTTAATATTTTTTCTTGTCGATTTATTGTCATCGGTAAAAACACTGACATTTTGGGCTTACTATTCTTATTATCAGAAATAACAAATAAGCTAGACCGACGTCAAGTCAGACAATCAACCCAGTTGTTTACAAAAAAATATTTTTACGCGGAAAAAGTTATATTTTTTAACAAATTTCTCCAAAAATCTACCTAAATTTCGTATTCGCTGATACAAATATCCCCGAAGCGGAGCGTCACAGCAGCCGAGATCGCAGGCTGAAAGCCAGCAAAATCAGTTAGTTACATATTAAAATTATTTTGTCAAGACTCAAAAGTAACAGATTTAAAAAAAAATTTGTTGCTGACTTGATAAAAGAGGTAACATTTTGAAATATCCGAACTCCCTCGACTCTGAGGGATGGGAGGAATCGATGGCTGAAGCGCTTCGGAGAGCGTCTCTCCTGCGAGCCTTTCAGAAAATGGCTGTTGTGCTAGAGGATGGCTCCAAAAACTTACACCAGCATGGCGGTGAAAGTCAACTGCACAAAAGAATATTTTTAGCAACTAGCGGAAACTAGAGCGAGTTTGGAGGAAAAGAGAGCGTCCCCGCTCGCGGGCAATTCCCCGGGGCGTTCGCCCCAGCACTGCTCGCCTCGTTTTTTCCTACTCGATCTGAAAAGTATTATTTTCAATCCGCGTCTCGATTAACCGAACCAAACCGGGGTTCGAGGCAAAACGCTGGATAAAATTATTTTCTATTCGGCAATTTCTGACAACAATCGGGTCGCTTTCTTCTACGTCAAACAAAGTTCCTTCGCCATATTGCGTTCCCGTCACATTGTCGCGAAATTCACATTGGCGAAATTCTACTTTTCGGCTTTTGCTCACGCTGACAAGTCCGTAATCTTTGTTATCGTAGAATCCACACCGGTCGAACAAAATATCGCTGCTTTCGATCAAATGCAAAATCTGGTAAGTACATTCCTTGATAACCGTTTTTCGACAGGTTAAATTGTTCACTTTAATCGCGTAAACCCCCCAAGTTCCGCTGCCAAATAGGATGCAATCGCCAATTTGAATATTTTCGCTGTCGGAAAAATGGAAAACGCCGCCGACACAATAGCCTGGATCGGGAGTGTGCCCTGCCTCAATATTTTCGATCGCGATATTTTGACAGTTGCGGAATTCCAAAACGTTGGCGTAACGGGGCTGAACGAGAAGGCGGGGCGGCTCGGAACCCAAGCCGATAATTTTCAGGTTCTCCACCCCGGCAATCACCAGTTGTTTGCCGTCGTGTACCTCTTCAAAAAAGGCGTATTTGCCGCCAGCATAGGTGGATAAATCCGATAAAGTGTACGCGCCCGGTTTCAGCTTTATCGTGCGGTTTGGCCCGATCGCTTTGAGAAATTTCTCGGCGGTATCGACGACGAGCTCCACATCCCGCGCAATCCAGTTGCTCGTCAGGAAGGCGATCGCGCCGAAGGTAAAAGACCGCCTGCTCTGTCTTCTCCCAAATTTCACTTGCTCTCCCCTCCGCTACCTTCCTCGTCTTGGCTGTTTTTTCACTGCGTATAGGGCAATTTTATTTTAAGAGTGCCCAATTGCCAACGGTGGCGGCGGCGGCGGGAGGGCAGGCTCTTTCGGCAGCAGGCGCGAAGTTCGGGCGGCTGGCGCTCTGTCGAGCGATCGCCTCACTCCCACCTTGCCCAACAAAAAAGCTGGGCAGAACCTACCCAGCCAGTCACTATTGCAAGCTCATACCGTTCTTGCTCATCCTAAGAAATCCGATCGCTTCTGGGTTGCCATTTTGCCAAAATCTTGTACGCCAAGGCTTTTGGGCGCGATCGCCCGCTCAAGCCCGTATAAAATCCGGCTAATTCCTCATATTTAAGTTTTATCCCACCCTACTCCCCACTCTCCCTCACTCTCCCACTCAGCACTCATCACTCAGCACTCATCACTCATCACTCCCCCCTCCCCCACCGCCTGCCCTCAGATGGCATTTTGGCAACCGAAACGCTTTTGGATCGCGTTCTATTAAAAGTAACCCCAAAAGCTGAGATAGATGTGGCTGTCAAGCCCTGGATTTCCAGGGCTTTTATTTTAGCCGCTTCTATCTCGGCAATACCGGAGTTTTCCTCTTTCCCAGCTCCCCGGCGAGGTCAGCTTTTGCCAGAACCCGGCTACTCGATAGGAATTTCTATAACAAACTCCGCCCCTTCACCGGGCGTGCTGTTACAGCTCAGTTTGCCGCCGTGTTTTTCGACAACGATTTGATAGCTGATAGACAATCCCAACCCCGTGCCAGTGCCGACAGGTTTTGTAGTAAATAAGTAATCAAATATGCGCTCTTTTACATGCTCTGGCATTCCGGGGCCATTGTCTTTAATGCGAATGGCAACCCAGCCGTTTTCAGCCACTTCAGTGCGAATGGTGATAATACTGGGAGGTGCTTCCGCTTCGTCCTGCGCCATCTTCTCAGCTAACTCGTCGAGGGCGTCGATGCCGTTGGCGAGGATATTCATAAATACCTGATTGAGCTGCCCGGGGTAGCACGCCACCACCGGCAAGTCGCCATATTCTTTGATGATTTCAATAGTGGGGCGGTTGGGTTTTGCTTTCAAGCGGTACTTCAAAATCAGCAGCGTGCTGTCGATGCCGTCGTGAATGTTGAAAGGAACCTTGTAGTTAATGTCGGAACGGGAGAAGGTGCGCAGGGAGGTGCTGAGCTGGTAAATGCGATCGGTTCCTTCTCGCATCGATGAAATCAGGAAAGGCGCGTCATTTACCAGGGATTCCAGGTCGATTTCTTTTAACTTTGCGGCCAGTTCTCCCCCGGCTTCGGGAAAGTTATGCTGGTAGAGCTGCAAGAGTTCGAGCAGTTCTTGGAGATATTCTTCCGCAATCTCGATATTGCCGGTAATATAGCCGAGCGGGTTGTTAATTTCGTGAGCGACACCCGCCACCAACTGACCGAGTGCCGACATTTTTTCACTTTGGATGAGTTGGGTTTGAGCCGCTTGCAGTCTTTGCTGGTTGTCTCTGAGTTGCTGCACTTGGCTGACCGCTCTCTCAATGGTGATTTCTAAATCTTTGAAATCGATCGGCTTGTTCAGAAAGTCAAAAGCGCCTCTGTTCATGGCCGTTCTGATATTTTTCATGTCCCCGTAGGCGGACAGGACAACCGTTTTCAGAGTCGGGTCAAAAGCGTTAATTTTATCGAGCAAGGTCAATCCGTCCATCTCCGGCATGTTGATATCGGTGATGACCATATCCACCGGGCTTTCCGCTTCCAATTGTTTGAGCGCTTCTACGCCGTTTCCAGCAAAAATCACATTCAGCTCTCCGGCGCGGATTTGCTTTCTAAAATGGCGTTTGATTAAGGCTTCAAATGGCAATTCGTCATCAACAAAGAGGATTTTCGGCGGCATGGGTTACTCCTGATATACGCGCTTAGGGTGAAAGGTTGGCTTCTCCGGTAGGGGCTGCGTTTCCGTCCTCGCCGCTTTTGGGCAAGAGGACGGTAAATTCTGCATGGGATTCGGGAAGGCTGTCTACTTTGATTTCTCCCTGATGCTGTCCGACGATAATCTCGAAGGTAAGAGACAAGCCCAGACCGGTTCCCTCGCCCGGAGGTTTGGTTGTGAAAAATGGGTGAAAGATTTTTTCTTGGATATCTGGCGGGATACCCTGACCGTTATCGCGAATGCAAATTGCGGCGCGATCGCCCAGATCCCTAGTCTTCACGGACACTTGCGGGGTGAAGTCCCCATTTTTAGCTTTCTTTTTCGCGTTGACTGCATAGCAGGCGTTATTGATAATATTCACGAGCGCTCGGCTCACATCCTGGGGAATGACAGCCAGGTTCCCTAACGACTCGTCGTAAACTTCTTCTATCGTTATATCACAAGTATCGGGTTTGGCGCGATAGCTGTGATAAGCAAGCTGCACCGCCTCCGTTAATATGGCATTGATATTGGCCTGCTCTCGGTGCCCGGTTTCCTTCTGCGAGTGCAGCATCATATTCGCCACAATCCCCTCGATGCGTTCGCCTTGTTTTTCGATTTGGACGATGCTATCTGTCAAGTCGGCAAAAATTTCGTTCAGATAGTCTACTGAATCCCCCTCTAGCTGTTCGGCTTGATTTTCGATTTCTTCTTTGAGTTCTTGCGTCAAATCGACGGAGATCGTCGCAAAGTTCTTGACGAAATTGAGCGGGTTTCTAATTTCGTGAGCGATCCCGGCGGTCAGGGTTCCCAAAAAAGCCAGTTTTTCTTGGGCTACCATCTGCTTTTGAGCGGCTTTTAGCTGTTGAAAGGCGATTTCTAGCTGCTCGTTTTTCTGCTTTAATTCTTGGGTGCGTTCTTCGACTTTCTTTTCTAGGGTGCGGGAATACTCCTCGATTTCCTGGTAGGAAAGTTTCAGGTTTTCCCAGAGCATCAAGCGGGTTTTCACGATCGCAGACATCACGAGCGCCAGCAGCGGGGGAAACACGGGAATCCACCAGCTCGCCACAAAGGCTATGTAGCAAATGGTAAATAAGCTGCCGCCCCACAGCAAAACGCTGCCCGTCGTGCGGGCTAGTGAGATTTTGGCAAACCCTTCCCGATCTTTCCACTGATTGGTTAAGGTGGCTCCGATCGCTCCCCAGCCCAAAATCCACAGCCATTCTAGCGGTTCGCTGAGCGTATTCAGCAGCGATCGCCCTTCCAGCGCGCCGCTGACAATCTGGCTGATCAGATTGGCGTGGATTTCTATTCCTGCCATTGGCTCCGGGATGTCCACTAAGCTGCTGCTGTAGGGAGTGAGCAAGTAATCTTTTAGACTTTTGGCAGTAGATCCGATCAAGACAATGCGATCGCGCATCAGCGCCGGATCGATTTTATTTTCCAAGACATCGGTGAGCGAAATCGTCCGAAACGTTCCTTGCCCTCCCCGATAGTTCAGCAAAACTTGATAGCCCTCATCGGCAGCACCGACATATCCGCCGTCGCTGGCAGAAAACGGCGTAAATAGGGCTTTTCCGA
This sequence comes from uncultured bacterium, assembly GCA_964405435.1. Lineage (GTDB taxonomy): Bacteria > Cyanobacteriota > Cyanobacteriia > Cyanobacteriales > Oscillatoriaceae > DVEG01. Next base: position 12,735 of record CAYOOD010000054.1, on the reverse strand, counting down.
GTTGAATGTTGCTAGCCGTCGTCGCCTGCCGGCACATTTCCCCCACTGGCGATTCGGCGGTCTTTTTTTTCTCCTCTCCCGCTTTACTGCCGAGAATATTTTCGCACAAAAACGAGGCGGCTTTCTGGAAATTTCCCGCTTTCATCTTGGGGCTGATACCTTCCCCTTCCAGATACATCCAAGCAATTTTAAACCCCAAACTGAAGACAGTTTCCCCCTCGTTTCCGCGCAGGTATAAAAAGCCGCGACGGATTTTTCCATCTACATCCCAGGGCAAATCGTTCGCGCTGATTTGACCCAACTGCGCCAGCAGTGGCGGCGGAGCAATACTGCGATCGCGCCCGTTGCCGACGACTTTTTGGATGCCGATCAAATTCGGAGTCGTTTTAAAGACCTGTACTAATTCTTTGTAACCGGGCTCTACGGGTAAATCTCGATAGATATCCAGTCCGATCGCTCTGGGCTTTTGCTGTTTCACCTTCAGGAGCAATTCAGCCATGATTTTGTCGGGAATCGGCCATTTTCCGATTGTTTTTAAGTCGGATTCGTCGATGCCGATAATGACGATGCGGTCGTCAGTTTTTTCGGAGGGGCGCAGGCGAAACAACAGGTCGAGCGTTGACAATTCCAATAGCTGCAACAAGCCGACCATCCGCAGCAAAATCACAGCCCCTGACACTGTGGCCGCGATCGCCAGCACTCCGCGCCATTTCCCACTATACATCGTTCAACCTCACCCGCTCACCTTTTCCTCGCGATCTTCCCTTGCTTGTCTGTGACGCACGCCGACACTCGGGCGAGAGCGCCCGATAAGGCTCTGTTTCGTAGCGTCCGTGTATCGCGTTCACAAGTCGCGCGATTGTGTTTTGCCGTCGGGGCGTCGCCAGTTCCCGCGAGGGAGCGATCGCCGCAGATTTTAGATGTCAGGCGGAAAATAAAAAGAGAATATAAAATTTCACCCCCGGCTTGAAACAGCGGCCAATTGATTATACCCGATTGACTGGGGTAGTTTATCGTCCTATTTCTAACCATTTCTCCCGTCAAGCCTTTGTATAAAGCGCAACCGTATCGCTTAGCACGCTTACCGAAGCGAATCGCCCCAGAAAGCGCTTGGCGGTCTGCAAGCGCAATGGCCTAATTTCGGCTGTGCGGGCGCTTTCTAGAAACAGGCGCTCTCGGAAAGCGCATTACTGGGGGGTATCGCCCCCTAGCATTTCCGGCAATATCTGTGTTAATTTCTCTGAAATTCTAAAAGCCACTGCCAGCAAACGCCCAAACTGCGGATTTCGCCCGCCAGAATTCATAAAATTGCCGGTACAGGCGCGGTGATAGTTACAGTCTGTGCCTCCAGAATCAAACACATCCTCAAACCCTGCTGTATAGGTTGACTGAGCCAAAAGAGCGATCGATAATAAAGGGTGGAAGTCTCAGCCATCTTAATTAAGAATGCGTCAGGCAACGGCAGAAACCAATCACTCGTCCGGCAGAGAAATTTATCAAAAAATTTTTAACAACATCCAAAAGGTCGTAAAAGGACAACCTGCAGCGATCGAAAAATTGCTTTCAGCCTTTGCCAGTGGAGGGCACGTCCTCCTAGAAGACTATCCCGGAACTGGCAAAACCACCCTAGCAAAAGCACTAGCCTTGTCCGTCGATGTCCCCTTTAAACGCATTCAATTTACCCCCGATCTTTTACCCTCAGATATCTTAGGCGTTTCCATACTCGATCCCAACGAACGCACCTTTCACTTCCACGAAGGGCCGATTTTTGCTAATATCATTCTAGCTGACGAAATCAATCGAGCGTCACCGCGAACCCAGTCCGCCCTCCTCGAAGCAATGGCAGAATTTCAAGTCAGCACAGACGGAAAATTGCGAAAACTCAAAGAGCCCTTTTTTGTGATTGCCACTCAAAACCCCGTGGAATCGCGCGGCACTTATCCGCTTCCAGAAGCCCAGATGGATCGCTTTGCCCTTCAGTTCAACCTGGGATATATTTCCCCAGAAGACGAAGTGAATCTTCTCTCCGATCAAATCCAGCAACACCCGATCGATACCCTGCAAGCTTGCGTCACTCTCGAAGATGTCCTCCTCTTAAAACATCAAGTCAAACAAATCAGAATCAGCGAAGTCTTGAAACGCTACATCGTCGATATCGCGAACGCAACGCGATCGGCAGAAGGCGTGCAATTAGGAGCCAGCCCCAGAGCCTCCTTGGCTTTAATGAAAATTGCTCAAGCACTCGCGCTCTTTGAGGGGTGTGAATTTGTCGCCCCAGAACACATCCAAAAACTCGCCGTAGCGGTTATTGCTCACCGGCTCGTCATGGAACCCCAAGCCCGTTTCTCTGGCAGAACTGCCGAAGGCGTTGTTCGAGATATTTTAAAATCGCTCCCCGTCCCCACCTGAACCCCACCCGAACAATGAAACGTTTTTTGTACCGTCTTTTTCGGTTCAGCTATGCAGTAGAGCAGTCGCGCAAAAGGCGCATAACCAGCAGCGGATTATTCGTTATCGCCAGCCTACTTGTCTCAGCTTTTTTCGGCTTAGATACCAACCAAAGCCTATCCTATCAGATATTTACCTTCCTGCTGTCGGTTCTAGTCATTGCGATCGCTTACAGTCGCTTTTTTCGCTTTCATTTCAGGGCGGTGCGGGTTCTGCCTCGATTTGCAACGGTTGGCATCAAACTAAATTATCGCCTGATTCTTTCCAACCCAACCAACCAGATTCAAAACAACCTGAAAATCTGGGAAAATTTTGCAGACCCCCGTCCCACCTTTAAAGAACTGACAGAAACCCCGGAACCGGCTGAAGCGCAACGACATGCAATCGATCGCTACTTCGGGTACTATCGGTGGCTTTGGCTGATTGCTAGGAAACAGTGCGCCACAGCCCAACCCATCGACTTGCCCCCGCTTGCCCCCAACAGCCAAACTGAAGTGCTCTGCGAACTCGTCCCTACTTATCGAGGGCTCATCCGCCTCACCAGTCTGACAGTCGCCCGCTCCGATCCGTTTGGGCTTTGGAATGCTTGCCAAACCCTTGCTCTGCCGCAATCTCTCTTAGTTTTGCCAAAACTCTACAAGCTCCCACCCGTTCAACTCCCCGGAGCGAGAAAATATCAAGCAGGAGGAATCACTTTAGCTTCCTCTGTCGGCGATTCAGAAGAATTTCAATCTCTGCGGGATTATCGCGCGGGAGATTCGCCCCGAAAAATTCACTGGAAAAGTTGGGCGAAAGTGGGCAAGCCGATTGTCAAAGAAGAACAGGATGAGTTTTTTGTCCGCCACGCCCTCGTCTTGGATACGTTCCAAACCGAAAAATACAGCGAAATTTTAGAAGAAGCTATCTCGATCGCCGCTTCCCTAGCCTGCGAAGTCCAAACGCAAGAGTCCTTATTAGATTTGATGTTTGTCGGACAAGAAGCTTATTGTTTTACTTTTGGCCGAGGGCTGAGCCATACGGACAAAATGCTAGAAATACTCGCCTCAGTCGTCGCCTGTCGCGACAAATCTTTTGAATCCATTATTCCAGTAGTCCTTGAGAAGCTTTCTCTCTTGAGTGGCTGCATCTGTATTTTCTTGTGCTGGAATGAAGAAAGAAAAAAATTAGTCGATGGTCTCCAGCAGCGGGGCGTCAAAACGCTTGTCTTGGTTCTCACTAATAGAAAAGAAGAGAACTCAGAGAAACCAGAGTTGAAACCCGACAATCCCGAAAATTTTCACTTTTTAAAATTAGGACAAATCCAAGAGGACTTATTGCAATTATGAAAATACCCGTGTTTCTTGTCAGTGCTGCTGTACTATTTTGGGGTTGGCAGACGGGACTGTGGTTTTTTGCCGGAGCGATCGCCCTCATTTTAGCCGCCTCGCGCTGGGTTCCTTACCGGTGGGATTTCTCCGCGAATGATTTCAGGCGAATTGCTAACCTTTGCCTGATGATTTTGTGCGGTTTATTGGTTTATTTTCTCCTAGTCAATCGCTCCATTGACTTCATCTATAAATTAGTGCAGTGGCTTCCTGCTGTCTTGTTCCCATTGCTGGCGGCTCAGGCATACTCTGTCGGCGAAAGCCTCGATATTCGGACGCTTTTTTTAGCCTTCAATCAAGGAATAGGAAACGGGGAAGATCGCCCTTTTTTAGTCAATTTAAATCCTCCCTATTTTCTCCTATGTCTGGTAGCGGCTAGTACCGGAAACAAGCCAGATATCTCTTTTTATGTCGGCATGTTTGTACTCACCGCACTTGCCTTTTGGTTGGCGAGATATAAAAGATTCTCGCCGCTTGTTTGGCTGTGTCTCATTTTACTGGCTGGCGGCGCGGGATTTATCGGGCAAGTCGGATTGCACCAACTCCACCTGACTGTAGAACAACAGGTAGCAGGCTGGTTCAGCAATACGAGCGAACAAGAAACAGATTTATTGCAGAAACAAACGCAAATTGGAGAGATTGGCGTGTTGAAGCAGTCAAATAAAATTATTTTCCGAGTTGCGACTGAAAATCGACAGGCTCCTCCCCAACTGCTGAGAGAAGCGACTTATAATAAGTTCCTTTCTGGGAATTGGATAGCAGTCAAGACTAATTTTAATCCGGTTCCGGCAAATGGCAGGGGCACGGATTGGTATTTAGGAGAGAAGCCAGCGACTAGCGCGAGAATAACGATTTCGGCTGCCCTCCCCGGCGGGCACGGGTTATTGAGGCTGCCGGATGGAACCTTTCAAATTGACGATTTACCCGTTTCTCAGATGGAGAGAAATCAATATGGTACGGTGAAAGTTAGCGGAAAAGTCGATGCGATCGCTTACAAACCTTACTTTAATCCTAACCTGTCTTTGGATAGCCCGCCTACACCAGACGACTTGCAAATCCCGAATGCAGAAAAAGCCGCCCTCAACCGGATTCTCAGCCAACTGAACGTTCAAAATCAATCGCCTGCCAAACTATTGCTGCTCGTAGACGGATTTTTTCAGAAAAATTTCACTTATTCTCTGACGCTGACGGGAAAAGGCAATTCTTCCACGCCGCTGTCAAAATTTTTACTGCAAACTCGTTCGGGACACTGCGAATATTTTGCGACAGCTACCGCGCTTTTGTTGCGATCGCTCGGTATTCCGGCGCGTTATGCGGTTGGATATTCGGTTCGCGAATTCAGCCCTTTAGAGAATCAATATGTTGTCAGGAGCCGCCACGCTCATGCTTGGACATTGGCGTATATAGAAGGAAAATGGCAAGCCTTCGACACAACCCCGGCTGATTGGGCGAGCCGGGAGGATGCAGCCGCTTCTCAATGGGCATGGATTGGCGATTTAGGTTCGCTGTTGAGTTTCAAAATTTTCGGGTGGCTGCGACACCTTTCAGGCAGTCATGCATTGAAATATAGCACTTGGCTGTTGTTTCCATTCGTCGGGTTTCTGATGTGGAAGCTCAGCCGCAAAAAAAGGGTTCGCCCTTTACGGGCGAAACAGAATTTGTCAAATGGGGCGATTAAATCTGAGTCAACGCCTGTCAATTCAGAATTTGATTTAATCGAACAGGCATTCAATGAGTTGGGATGGTTTCGCCACCCATCCGAGTCTTTAAAAACTTGGATAGAGCGGTTAAAGGAGGAACACCCGGAATTGCCTTTACTTGAGGAATTGAAAGCGCCGATCGCGCTTCACTATCGCGATCGCTTCGATCCGCAAGGAATTCTAGACGAGGAAAGAGCGAGATTGAAATCTTCTCTTCAATCCTGGTTAGAAAAATATCGCCAACTGGCAAAAAATTAGAGAAAGCGAGGCGGTAGGGGCAGCCCTCCGTGGCTGCCGGGGAACCAGAAATTCTCCTGACTCCTGACTCCTGACTTCTACTCAGCACTCAGCACTTTTCACTCCACACTCCCAATCACCACGGGCTGCCAATCATGGTAAAACCCGCCCAATAATAGGGATGTTTCAAGTTTCTATTTCCGAGTTTGGCAAGTTCCGGCGGCAGCGGAATTGGACCGAAGGTTCCCACAAGCTGACCGTTTTCTAACTGCACGGAACCGTTGAGCATGGCTATCTGCGCCCTCCGCAGCGCCTCCGCTTTAATCGGTGCTTCCCGCAAGTGGTTGTAAAACTCGCTCATCAGCCCCAAAGTGCCGGCATCGTTGGCGTACCACAGAGAAGCGATCGCCGATTTGACGCCAGAAAACACCGCCAACCCCGCAAATCCAAATTCTGCCTGCGGATCGCCGACTGCAGTGCGGCAAGCAGAAAGCACCAACAGTTCTAAGGGCGGGTTATTCCACTGCAGTTGTCGCATCCGATCGAGCCCCAATTTCCCATCCCACAATTGAATGTAAGATTTGTCGATTTGACCGGGTTTGAACTCTCCGTGCGTAGCAATATGAATGATAGCTGACGGCTGCTTTTGTCGCTCTTGTTTTAAGTTGTCTAGCGTGAAAGATTGGTTGAGAAACGCTTCTCCTGACCACAGGCGATCGGAGATAGTCGAGAGTTCCACTGGCACGGCGGGCAAAGGCGGCTGGTCGGAAAATTCTGACATGCCCATCGCCAGCACTGGCACCTTCCGCAAGTCAGCAAAACTGGCAGGAGTCAAATTCATGCTCGGAATTAAACTCAGACTGTATTGCTCCACCAGAAACTGTTTGCCGTCGTGCAGTGCCGCGATCGGCAGGGTTCGCAACCCCGTATCCATGCTGAAGATCAGCGTGTCTATTTCCCATTTTTTCAGGTCAGACTGGATAGGGGCAATGATCCACTCATAGAGTTGCTGGGAAGCGGGCAAGTAGCTGGTAGAACGGCGCGCCGTCGGATCGCCGATTTGGTTTTGAAATTCTCGGACTGTTTCTAAAAGAGTTTTGGCGGGTTTGGGGATGCTTTTGTGAATGGGTTGCCCCAGAGGCGGAATGACTATCAGATCTAATTGTTCGGGTCGCACGAAGGTGTAGATGATGGCTGCTCTCTTTCCCGTGGCGTCTGCCATCAGGCGCAGCTTCTCCTGCATACTTGTAAACGACAGGTAAGAACCCACTAATTTTCGCTCCGCGTAGCTCTCGAATTCCTCGCTGTAGAAGCGATCGGCGATCGCTACGGCTTGCGTGAGGTTGCCTTCATCGAGCAGGCGTTCGATGTCGCTGCGGTTCGTCAATCGCAACAGCGATTGAGGGTTGTTCAAAACATTGATGTCGGAAACGAGGTTTTCTGGCGGCGAGTTGAAGAAGGAATCGTCAGTTTTGGGCAGGGAGCTGCTGTCGAATCCCACCGAAGCGGGGGAGATTTCGACTGGGGAAGTCGGGGCGATCGCCTCCCCCCCAGAAGAAGAAAAAATTGGAGCAGCCGGTACAGGTGCCGGTGGGATTTCCGGCGTTGGTGTTGTTGTCGGTGCTGCAACGGGTGCTGGTGCCGGTGCCGGTGCAGTAACGGGTGCCGCAACTGGCGTCGGTGTTGGCGTCGGTGTTGGCGTTGGTGTGAGCGTTGATGTTGGCGTTGGTGTGAGCGTTGGTGTTGGCGTTGGTGTTGGCGTTGGTGTTGGCGTTGGCGTGAGCGTTGGTGTTGGCTCTGGCGTGGGTACTGGTGCCGGTGTCGGCGTGGGTGTCGGTTCTGGTGTCGGCGCGGGTTCTGGCGTGGGTACTGGCGCGGGTTCTGGCGTGGGTGTCGGTTCTGGTGTCGGTTCTGGTGTCGGTTCTGGCGTTGGTGCGGGTTCTGGTGTGGGTGTCGGTTCTGGCGTGGGTGTCGGTTCTGGTGTGGGTGCGGGTAGGGGCAGCGAACTTTCGATGTTGAAGACGCCAGTGGTGCCGGTCGCTTGATTGTTGGGCAAATCTATTACAAACGGGGTCGTGTAGGCGCTGTAGTCGAGGGTGTCAATGCCGGTGTTGCCGTCAATGGTGCCGCTGAGACTGGCACCGTTGCTAAAGACGAAGTTATCTCGAGCGGTGCCGCCGATGAGATTTTCAATGTTTTCAAATCTCAAACCGTTGGGATAGCCGCTGAGGGTGCCGCTATTGAGTCCTGTAATGTTCCAGGTATTGTCGCCGCTCGGGCCGGCGAGGGTGGAACCGCCGGCAATCAGAACGGGGTCATTGAAGGGGGTTGAATTGTTGAGCGTGACGGTGCCGGTGCCGTCTGGGCGACCGATGGTTATAGAGTTCCATCCATCTTGTAGGGCGGCGAGGCTTGCGGAATTTAAGTGCAGAACCGCATCGGGGGCGTTTCCTCCAATAAAGATATCTCTGGCTGCTGTGCCTGGTTGCAACACGAGGTTGCCCGTACCTCTGATGGAGTTGGCTCCGCCATTAAAGTTAATGACATCGGCGATCGCGGTTAGATTGACGGTTGTGGCACTTTTGGCGATCGTCACCGAACCCGTGCCCGCCTGAATGTTAATATCCCCTGCAGTTGCCCCCTCTCTCGCCGCGATTAAATCATTAGTGTAAATCGCGCCGCCAGCGGTTTGCAGAGAAATGCTTCCCCCTTCTACCGGCGAACTGGCGTCTAACGTTCCCGGATTGATATTGAGTTCGCCCGTTCCCTCGACGTTGAGGGCGATCGCTCCTCCCTTGCCCGTTTCGCTAGTGGCAGACACCTGCCCGTTTACATACAGTTCGCCGCCACCGGTGCTCAGAGAAATCACGCCGCCGCTGCCAGTTTGGGAGCTGGCGTTCAAGGTTATCGTATTGAGGCTGAGGGTGCCGATTCCGCCGGCATCGATCGCAATAGAACCGCCGCCAGCCCCGCCGGACGCCAAAATTTGGCCGTTCGCGAAAATATTGCCGTTCTCGGTATTCAGGGCGATCGCGCCCCCATTTCCTTCTGCCGAGCTGGCGTTCAGGTTGGCGGTGTTGATGCTGATTTCACCCGTGCCGCCAGCACTGAGGGTAATGTTACCGCCCGTGCCGGTGCCGCCAGAGCTAGAAATCAAGTCGCGCGGGAAAATACTGCCGTTTGCCGCAGTCAGGGCGATCGCTCCCCCGTTGCCGGTTGCCGAGCTAGAGTCGAGCGTAGCAGAGCCGAGATTGAAATTGCCCGTTCCTGATGCGGTGAGGCTGATGGCTCCCCCTGCCCCGGAACCGGTGGATTTAGAAATCAAGTCGCTGGCGTTGATGTTGCCTGCGGTTGCATTCAGGGCGATCGCGCCCCCATCGCCACTCGCCGAAGTATCAATTTTTCCCACATTGATTCCCGCTGCCGAAATCGTCAGATTTCTGCCGGGAGCGACGATCGATTGGGAAGTATCCATCGAAAACACGCCCACCCCGTCAGGCGTGCCGGCATCGGCTGTAAAAGTAATCGAGCCCCCGGGCGCGAAAGTCAGAGATACGTTAGAGGCGATTCTAATATTGTCAGTTGCCTCTATGACAATATTTCCCGTCTGATTTTGCAGCGTCTCGACATTAATCGTGGTGTCTTCGCCAGCAAAGTCACCTGCGAGGATATCGGGCAAGGCTTCTACCACCCCCGGACTGTTTGCTGCATTTGAGATGGTGATATTTCTCGGATCGAGCAGCAAAGTTCCCCAAGTGCCCTTAGAAGCGCTGACATCTACGGTGCCCTGAAAAATCAATTTTTCTTGTGCCGACACCTCCACCAAGCCCCCGTCGCCGCCGTTGCTGCTGCCCCGGGCGCTGGCACGCCCCCAAAAACCGGTAACATCATCCGCCCAGACTATGACGGAGCCGCCGTTAGCGGGGGAAGAGGCGATCGCGTCGGGTTCGCTCCCGTCGGCTGCGATCGTCGTATCGGAACTGACAAAAGTGCGGCGGCTCCTCGGTAGCGCCTCCGAACCCGGGAAATCGCCGCCGATCGAAATTTTTCCGGCATTTGCGCCGCTGGCGTCAATGCGGGCACCCACCAGCGCCACTTTTTCTCCCAGAATATTCACCGCGCCGCCTGGGTAGCGTTTGGACGCGGCAGACACCTGTCCGCTGACGATCGCGGTGCCGGTTTCCACGGGGATGCTGATGTCAGAACCTTTTAGCGAGAGAGTGCCGTCCGGGTTGGCGGTAACGCCTGTAGCGTGGCCCGATTCGGCACTTCCCTCCGTCAGCAGTTGCGGCAAGGACAACGGAGAGATGCCCGTTGTTTCCATATCTGGGGTTGGCTGTAACTGCAAGCTCAGCAGCATTCCTTCTTGGCTGAGGCGCACGATATGTTTCCCGGGCACTGCAGCGATCGTGACTGTGCCTGCTGGTGCCGAGAGCGAACCCGTATTGATAGCGCTGCCGCCGAGGAGGGTTAAATTTTGTCCTGCTGTCACCTCGAGGGAACCCCCATTGACAATGCTGCCCGGTTGAGGGGTTCCGAAATAAAAGCGGTTGGGAGTCCCGACGAGGGCTTGATAGTCATTGGCACCGACGGCATTGAACCAGCCGCCGTCAAAGCCGATGCCGGTGGCAGTCGTGGCCAAAAAAGAACCGGGCACGTCCAGGCGGGCTTGTTGGCCAAATACGATTCCTGCTGGGTTGAGCAGGAATAAGTTAGCGCTGCTGCCCGACACCTGGATCGTGCCGTTAATGTAGGAAGCTCCGCCAGTAATGCGGGTCAAGATATTGCGAATTTCGGGGGAAGAGAGGAAGTTAGCCGTCTGTCCGGGATTGAGGCCAAATTTCTCCAGACTGTGGAAGAGATTGGCTCCGTCAGGCGATCGCGAACCTCCCTCTATGGAATAGCGGTTGCCTTGCTGGTTGACGGTGGTGCCGGTGCCGTCCGCCGCCGGCACGACGGGCTCGGCAGCAACGGCAGGCTGCATCGCCAAGCGCGAGGACGCTTCGCGAAGCGTCCCGACGCCGAGGGGAATCGCCAGCAGAATGGCTGACACCCGACCCCAGCGCGCCCCGGTTGTGCTTGTAGGGGTTGGGTTTTCACCCCTCCCTGACGCGCAACCCACCTTCTTTATCAACCGGCCCCGGACGCTTCGCGAAGCGTCCCTACATGTTCCCCCTAACCGCCTCACGCGCTTACTCCTGCTTGCTGATTTCTCCAGCCTCGACGAACGGTTCTGCTGTAAATGCTCCCAACTCTACTGAGTTCAAAAGTTCTTCCCAGCGGCTGGCGACTGTCGAATCGTTAGGATTGTTGCGACGCAGCTTTGCCAGTGTTGCGATCGCTTCGTGCCATATCCCTGCTTTGGCATAAATCGACGGCAGCGCGCTGGGCTGGGCATTTTTGATCTGCTCAGCCAGCTCATCACTCGGACTGGTGCGTTCGATCCAGCCGTCCACAACTGTATCGCCCGTCCGGTCTTCCTGGTTGCAGACCATTGCTAGATACCAATGATACATTTTCCCCTCTTTCAGCGCGGGCGCGCTGGCAGACGGCAACGTCAGGCTGACGATCCCTCCCTCTGTGGGCACCGGGAGTGTGGTTTTGTAAATCACCGCTTCATCTTTTTCGTCCCGCAGCGTAAATTCCAGTGCCCGGGCTTGCGATTGCGGAACGTACCAGAAAAAAGTGGGATGCTCGGCCACCGTCAGGGCCAAGTGATTCGACGGAGTGAGGGCGGTGAGCAGTTTTTCACCCGGTTTGTACGAGCCGCAGCCACGCGCCCCGCCGTCAGCGGTTCTCGGCGGAGCCCCCCGATCCGGCGGTTGGAAGGCTTCGCTGAGTTTCAAGGGCGCTCCTTGGCTGGGAGAGAAAGATCGAGCGCTGGCAAATGGAGCGATCCCGATCCCGATAACCAGCGCTGCTGAGACAGTCGCTAAATTTTGGAGCGTGTTTTTTCTGTTCATAGTAGACTCCCTTTTGGGCCTATTAACAACTATTAAACCTCACACCCCCCCCATCGGGGAAGGGTTTCTGTCGTGCCTACTTATCTGATGAGGTAATCTATCCAACCGTTCCCAGCTTTTCGCTGTCCCTCCCTCGCCCGAACGAGGGAAAATTTCCTGACAAATAAGACCCCATTGTTGTTATTCACAACTGGCCTATTTGCTTCGATGCTATAAATTTTAACATGGATTTAAACTAGAACCATGTCAAGAATTATGTAAAGTTCTCTGGGAGTTCGAGTGAAATAGCATTAACTCTATTTCGGCTCGTAACTTTACCCGGAACATTTCCGGGAAGGGGCACGGGCTTTTGGCAAGAGAAAACGGGTTGTTAGCAATTGGGAAAAAGGGAATTGGTGGGATTATTCTTTCATAACGCCCGCGTCCACTCCCAAGGGCCGTGCTGCGATAGCACGGCTTCGCCCAATGCCCCAAAAGATTCTCGCTTCGGGCATCCTCCTGTTATAGTTACTGGACAAGTCAAGGGCATCACTGGCCTGCTACTGCTTGCCGTATCCGCGCGCAGTTCCAGACAGCGTATTGCCCTCCCGTTACATAGATTTTTTGCCATACGCACCCCCTTCTTAGGAGCCTGTCTCCCTAGCTTTTTTCCCTGACTGTGCTAGAGTTTGGCATGGCTTGGCGACCCTGAAGGAATCAAATTTTATCTGAGTAAATACTATTTACCTTAATTTTATATTATATATTATGTAGCCAATTCGTCATCAGTAAAAATACTGATTTTGTTAATTGTTTACCGTGAAAGTGGCGGCGGAGCGCGAAATCCTCAGTACAGGTGGATTTCAGGAGAGGCAATCAGGGGCACATCGGCTTCTCGATCGCCTGCCCGAGTCGGCTGCGGGCTCGACAGGAAAGGGCGATCGCGGCTTTCCCAAAAAAATCTCTCGATCGCACACCCCGGCAGCGAAGGTTATACCAAGTTGGCTAACTTAGTATTGTTACATTTTTTTATATATCCCGGAG
>CAYOOD010000053.1:0-50630 GCA_964405435.1 uncultured bacterium | reverse complement strand
TCCGGGATATATAAAAAAATGTAACAATACTAAGTTAGCCAACTTGGTATTAGTTCCAATAGAAGCCAATGCCAGCGGAACGCCGAGTATTACCTACGGGGCGGGTGGCGTATTGGATACTCAGATTCCCGGAAAAACGGGAGTTTTTTTCAAGCGGCAGACGCCCGAAGCGCTGCAAACTGCACTATTTGAAGCCCGTGACATTGCCTGGAACTACGGAAATATCCGCGATCGGGCGCTGAGCCAGTTTTCGGAAGAAGCATTTTTCAATAAAGTTGACCGCGTAATAGAAGAGGTTTGCAGCTCAATTCAGTTATAAGGGTGAGCGGTTTAGGGGTTTCAAAAGCGAGGAGATAGCAGTGACTGAAGCAAATTTCAACGCGGCTGCAGAAGCAGATGGCGGATACGGACAGTTGTTTGCAATTTTAATTCGCCGGCGCTTGTGGTTTCTGAATATATTTTTCGCGGTTTTGTCGGCAGCAGGGATCTATACTGTGAAAGCCAAGCCTACCTATCAAAGTTCTATGCAGTTATTAGTCGAACAAAATTATCAAGCTAAAAAAGGAGAAGCGGGGCAACCCAATCAATTCGCTGATTCTAATATTGAAATTGATGCAGCAACCCAGCTTAATTTAATGCGCAGCTCCGACCTAATTCAGCAAGCCTTGAATTTGCTCAGTTCGGACTATTCCGACCTCAATGTAGAAGATATTAAAAAGACCTTGAATGTCGCTCAATTAGAGGAAGATAAAATTCAAACCAAAATATTTGAAGTAGCCTATAAAGATAACGATCCAGTCAAAACTCAAAAAGTTTTAAAGGCTTTTCAAAAAGTCTATCAGGATTATAACAGGGAACAGCAGAAAATGCGTTTAAACAAAGGGCTTGCTTTCATCGACGCGCAGTTGCCTGCCCTTCGCGAAAAAGTCGTCGAGTCCGAAGCCGCCCTAGAAGAATTTCGCAAAAGACAGAACTTGCTCGAACCGGAGTTGCAAGCAAAAACTCTGACGGATGCCCTCAGCATCGTCGAACAAGATTTGCAGAAAATTCGCACGCAGTACGAGGACGCTCAAGCTCGCTATGCTGCCCTGCAGCAGCAAATTGGCAGTTCTCCACAGCAGGCACTCTCGTCCTCGCGCTTGAGCGAATCTGCTCGCTACCAAGCGATGCTCAACGAAATTCAGAAAACTGAATTAACGATTCAGGAAGAGCGGCGACGCTTTACAGAAAGTCACCCGTTCATTCAAGAATTAGTCGCGCAGCGTCAGCGGCAGATTGGGTTATTGGAGGAGGAAATGAACCGGGTTTTGGGGGAGACGCCTGCCCCAGAAAATCTGGCAGGAAATGACCTCCTCACAAAAGGACAGCTCGGCAAACTTGACTTGGAATTGGCAGCGGAGCTGGTGCAGGTACGGACAAATTTAGAGAGTCTGAAAGCGCAGGAGCATTCTCTGGAAGAGAAACAGGGGCAGTTGCGTGCGGAACTCAATCGCTTCCCCAGCGTGCTGGCGGAATACAATCGCCTGCAACCGGAGGTAAAAATTAAGCGAGCGACTCTCGATCGCCTGATGGAAGCGCGGCAAGAATTGGCGCTAGAAATTGCCCGAGGGGGATTTGACTGGCAAGTGGTAGAAGCCCCTCAACTGGGCTTAAAAATTGGGCCGAAGTTAAAGCAGAACATATTATTAGGTGCCGTCGTGGGATTCATGCTGGGCGGCATGGCGGCGTTTCTCCGCGAAATGGTTGACGATGCCGTTCACACCTCTGACGAAATGAAGAAACAGGTTGACTTGCCCCTGCTGGGAATCGCGCCGGAGTTGCCGCAGCCAAAAGCCGGAGAACTGGCGATCGCTTCCCTCTATTTCCGCAAGCAGCCAGCACTGCCGCCGCCGACGATTCGGGCGATCGACTGGCAGCCCTTTCGCGAATCCCTCGACCTGATTTATCAGAACATTCAGCTCCTAAATTCTGCCTGTCCGTTCGCATCCCTCCTCGTCACTTCAGCCCTGGCTGGAGAAGGGAAATCAACCCTAGCTTTAGGGTTGGCTGCCTCTGCTGCCCGCTTGCATCAAAGGGTACTGCTGATCGATGCCGATTTGCGCCGTCCCAGCCTGCACAAACTCCTCGATCTCCCAAACGAACAGGGGCTTTCTACACTACTGAATGATGAAGCTGCTGCACCGAACCAGAGCGTTCAACTGCTGGATTTAGACGCGAATATTTCAATTTTAACATCAGGACCGACGCCAACCGATCCGGCGAAACTATTGAGTTGCCGGCGGATGGGGGAATTAATGGCAGCGTTTGAAAAAAGCTACGACTTGGTACTGGTGGATGCTCCCCCAGTTCTCGGCACGGTAGACAGCATCATTGCGGCCTCATTTTGCACGGGCGTGCTGGTGGTGGGGCGGATTGGGCGAGTCACCCGCACCGAACTCGCGCAAGCGATCGCCTCTTTGAGCAAGTTAAACGCGATCGGCATCGTCGCTAATGGAGCATCAAGCCATATCAATAACTACAAATCCTGCGAAAGGAACACTTAGCCATCCTGCGACTGTACCGGACTTTCTTTTTTCGGGGCTCTACCGATTGCCAACCTATATCTGGAAAACAACCATGACCGCGATTACAGCGACAATTCTACAAGAAGACTTTTCCCGCAACCAATCCGGCAACCAAGAGTTGCCCGAGCAATCTCAAGGGTGCGCGCTCAAGTGGCGCTGCCGGCAATTGTCAGTCAGGCGATCGCAGCAGATCAGATCTATCGACCTGCCTGCGCTGGAAAACGAACAGTGGCTTGGGGAGTGCTTGCACAATTCCTCAGTGCGGCTGATTCGTATCGAGCCAGATTTGGGCGAGGCAAAACTCAAACTCTGGGCTGCAGCGTGCGCCAAAGCCAATAAACCTTTATTCCTGCGACTGCCTCCGGCAGGCTCGCTGCCCGGGAAGCGCAGCCCGCTGCTTTGGGGGCTGAAGCGGCTGATCGACTGGATCGCGGCAGCTCTGTTGCTGCTCGTCCTCAGCCCAGTCATGCTGGCGCTGATGGCGCTGGTGCGCCTGAGTTCGCCAGGGCCGGTGTTTTTCACCCAGTGGCGCGTCGGCGAGCGGGGCAGACTATTTCGGATTTTCAAGTTTCGCACGATGGTGGTGGATGCGGAAAAACTCCACCATCAGGTGATGGGCAATCTCAGCGGCTTGCACAAGCGCGAAGACGATTTCCGCATCACGCCTATCGGGCGCTTCCTGCGCAAGTACAGCCTCGACGAACTGCCGCAGTTGTTCAACGTGCTCGTGGGAGAAATGAGTTTAGTTGGCCCCCGTCCCTGGGCGCTGTACGATGCCGTGCGCCTGAGCAAAAGCGAACAGCGCCGGCTCAATGCCCTGCCGGGGATTACGGGCGACTGGCAGGTGAAAGCCCGATCGCACCTGCTCGACCTCGAAGCCGTCACCCGCTGCGATCTGGAATACCTGCACAGTTGGTCGGTGTGGCGAGATCTGAAAATTCTGCTGATGACTATCCCCAAGGTGCTCTCGGGAGTTGGCGCTTACTGAAGCTGAAGAGAAGCAAACTTTTGACAGGAGAACGATTGGTTATGGGGAGAGTGGGGCTAATGAGGACTGTAGCTGACGGTGCCCGCTGGGTGTGGGCGGGGCGCACTGGCACGGCTGCGACTTTGCAGACACTGCTGGCTAAGCTGCTCGTATTGGCGGTGAATGTGGCAACCGGGATCATTACCGCTCGCCTCCTCGGACCGGAAGGGCGGGGCGAACAAGCCGCGATGATTATGTGGCCGCAATTTTTGGCGTTCGCCATGACCCTCGGCTTGCCCGCTGCGTTGCTCTACAACCTCAAGCGCTACCCGGAAGAGCGATCGCAACTCTTCTGTGCTGCCGTGCAGCTCAGTGCCTTGCTGGGCGTGGTGGCAACCGTTACGGGGATTGTATTTATTCCGCAGTGGTTGCCCCATTACTCGCCGGAGGTGATTCGCACTGCCCAGTGGTTCATGCCCACGGCAATGCTGGCGTTGCTGTCGGTGACGTTTATGGCGGTGTTGGAGGCGCGCGGCGAATTTGCGATCGCCAATCACCTCCGCTACCTCTCTCCCCTCGGCACTCTGGCGATCTTGAGCGGGCTGGCACTGGCAGGCAAGCTGACACCAGTAACCGCCGCCCTGGCTTACATACTCCCCGGCTTGCCCGTATTTTTCTGGCTCCTGACTTACTTGTGGCATATCTTCCAGCCGCGCTGGCGCGGTCTTGGCCCCTCTTACCTGCGCCTGCTCGGCTACGGGTTGCGTTCCTACGGCATTGATTTACTGGGCACCCTCTCCGGGCAAGTAGACCAAGCGCTGGTCATCAGCTTGCTGCCTCCCGCCTCTATGGGCATGTACGCAGTCGCCCTCAGTCTGTCTCGGATGCTCAACGTCTTTCACAGTTCCATTGTCACGGTACTCTTCCCCAAAACCGCAGCCCGTCCCGTTGCAGAAGTGGTTGCCCTCACCGGGCGAGCGGCGCGCGCCAGTACAGCTTTGACGTTCCTGGCTGCTGTCGCCGTCATGCAGCTTGGGCCGGTATTGCTGCACTGGCTCTACGGCTCCGAGTATGCCGGAGCCGTTCTCGTGTTTCGCATCCTGCTGATAGAAGTCGTTCTCAGCGGTACGACCTGGGTTTTGGCACAAGCATTCATGGCATTGGGTAAACCCGGAACCGTCACCATTTTGCAGGGCATCGGCTTGGGGCTGAGCGTCCCCCTGATGTTAATCCTGATCCCGACTCGCGGGTTGGAGGGCGCTGGTTTGGCTCTGCTGGCTTCGACTGCGGCGCGGTTAATTTTGCTGCTGGCGAGTTTCCCGCTGATTTTGAAGGTTCCCCCGCCGGCATTGTTAATCACGAGGGAAGATATCTTCTTCCTAAAGAAAATATTGCACCTTAAAAATTGATTGAGACTTGCTGTAGCCCGAAACAGTAAATTTTCGGTCGGAAAATTTACCCCCTAGCGAACTTGTAGCACTCTCTTCTCCAATCGCTCACAATGAACGGCCAAGTGGCCCAAATTTAAAAAACTGCCAAAATGGCAGCACAGCTCTGGCAAACAACACTTTAATTAAACAAATAGCCTTTTGACATCAGGAAGCAAACCACTTTACGGCAAAAGCCATTAAAAATATGAGAGAAAAATTTCTCGTCTTTGGCTCTCCTAAAATTGAACAACCAGAAATCGCTGAAGTCGTGCAGAGTTTGGAATCTGGCTGGCTGGGCACTGGCCCTAAAACCAAGCAGTTTGAAAAGGATTTTGCAGCTTATAAAGGCGTCCCCTACGCGGCTGCCCTCAACTCGTGTACGGCGGGGCTGCACCTAGCCTGTATTGGATTGGACTTGCAACCCGGAGATGAAATCATTACAACTCCCATGACTTTCTGTGCCACGGTTAATGCCATCATCCACAGTGGGGCAACTCCAGTTCTGGTAGACATCGATTCCGACACGCTAAATATCAAACCAGAGGAGATAGAAAGACGAATAACGCCGAGAACCCGTGCCATTCTTCCCGTTCATTTCGCCGGACGACCCTGTGCAATGGATGAGATTGTGGATATTGCCAAAAGGCACAATCTGGCTTTAATAGAAGACTGCGCTCATGCCATAGAAACCGAGTATCGCGGACGAAAAGCCGGCACATTTGGCGAGTTTGGCGTGTTTAGCTTTTACGTCACCAAAAACCTCGCCACTGGTGAAGGATGCATGGTGATTTCTGCTAGCGAAGAACGCATCGATCGCGTCAGAGTTTTGAGCCTGCACGGCATGAGCCGCCACGCATGGCAGCGCTTCTCAGATGCGGGCTTCAAGCATTACTATGTTGAAGAGGCTGGCTTTAAATACAACATGATGGATTTACAAGCCGCCCTCGGCATTCACCAACTCAGCAGAATCGAAAAAAACTGGCTGCGCCGTCAGGAAATTTGGCAGCGTTATACAAAGGCATTCGCCGACTTGCCCGTGCGCTTGCCAGCCAAGCCAGAATCGGAAACTCGTCATGCTTATCACTTGTATATCCTTTCGATCGATGAAGCGAAAGCGGGAATCGGACGCGATGCCTTTTTGGATGAAATGGTTGCCCAGAAAATCGGTGTGGGCGTGCATTATTTGAGCATTCCAGAACATCCCTACTATCAAAAAACCTTTGGCTGGAAGCCTGAAGACTATCCCAATGCCATGAAGATTGGGCGAGAAACAGTCAGTTTGCCGATTTTGCCCAAGTTAACCGATGAAGATGTAGAAGACGTAATTGACGCCGTATATCAAATTTTAAGCAGCCAAAAAGTGGTTTCAATTTACCAATATCGAGTCGCTCTTTCCTCGCGGTTGAAGGGGCAAGCAGGTAAAAAAATATCGTTTAAATAGGGGGGTGGTTGCGAACAACGAATCCCCCCCAACGCTGCCGATCGCAGTTGGGCAGCGTTGGGGGGAAGCGAAAAGGGCTATCGATCGCTATGTTTCGACCATCCAAGTTTCAGAATCGTCAGTTTTTAGGAAAAGCCTGTCTTTCACGAAGCCACAAAAATTTTACCTGCAATTATAAAAATCCCAGGTAAAATTTCACGAAACAATGAATTCTCGCTGGGGGAGTTATGAAAAATCTCATCGTCCATGTAGCTGATATGAAGGTTACTGAAGAAGGAGGGGTAGGAAGAGTGACCTGGCACTGGAAGAAAACTTTTGAGGAACGAGGCTATAAATTCGTACATATTGGATTGGCAGAAGTAGGAGCGATCGCCCACAAAAGCCTGTTTCCCTATGCGGCTTTTCGTTACTACAATACCCTCAAAGAAAAAGCCAGGGCTTTTTTAGTCCACGAATCGGCTGCATGGCCGTTTTTGAATAGCCAAGTCCCCGTTATTGTTTTCAGTCACGGGCTGGAGAGAAGAGCTTGGGATGTCGAACTCAAAGCCCGTCAAATCTCCGGAAAAAAAATATCGCTAAAAACGAGACTTTTTTATCCCCTCTGGAGACTAATCCCCTGTGATTTAGGAATGCGTAAAGCTACAGAACTTTTTTTATTCAACCAAGAAGATGCTACCTTTGCTCAAAATTACTATGGCCGCAAGCCCAGAGAAATATTTGTCTTAAAAAATGGAGTTTATCCATCCCACCTAACCGAAAAAGACCAACCGACCGACTCAAAGACCATTCTTTTCTTAGCAAGCTGGATAGAACGAAAAGGTATTAAAACCCTGTTGGAAGCCGCTCAGATTTTATCCGATCGAGGCTGGTATTTAAAGTGGCTTTTGGTAGGAACTTGCGCTGGAAGCGAAATAATTGTGAATCAGTGGCCGAGTCACTTGCGCTCTTCTGTAGAAGTATTACCCTATTTCTTGCGATCTGAAGAAGATACCATTTTTGCTCGTTCTAACATATTTGTTTTGCCGAGTTTTTATGAAGGTCAATCTTTATCGCTACTGCAAGCGATGGAATCCGCGCGATGCTGTATCAGTACCAATATTTGCGGTCAGCGGGATGTCATTCAAAACGGACATAACGGGCTTCTTCACGAGCCTGGTAATGCTCAGCAGCTAGCTTCTCTCATAGAGGAATGCTTGAACGATGAAGACCTGAGACTTGCATTAGGAAAAAATGCCAAACTTTCCATGAAAGATAGACATTGGAAAGTGGTTTCTAATGAAATAGTAGATCGGCTTGAAGAAGTCTGTTTGGAATGGGAATCGATTCGAGGTGTCGCATGAAACTTGCAATAGTAGGCCCTTACTTCTATCCGCAGATTTTTGGCATTGAAAAGGTAATGTACAATCACGCTCGATATCTCGCACTTCGAGGCCATACAGTCCATGTCATAACTAGCCATCTTCGCTTTCCTGAAGGAAAATTTAAAAATATGCCCGCGCGAGAAGAACGAGATGGCTTCCTAATTCATCGCCTGCCTGTTCTGCTGAGAGCCTCAGTACCACCCTTTTACTATCCTTCCAATGGAGGGTTGATTATTCCAGGGCTGAAAAATTTAATCGCTAGTTTGCAGCCTGACGTAGTACATGCCCACAATATAGGAGCGCCCGCTTGGGCTCATGCGGCTGCGCAGTATGTTTTCCAGCAAAAAAAACGGTTTTTCTATTCTCCTCACTTTCACCAAAATCAGCTCAAACTGAATGGCTTCAGAAAACTTATTTACTACCATTTGAATCGACTGCCTATAAAGATGTCAGCGCGTATCTTTCACTTGACTAAGCTAGATTTCGATTGGTTTGTGCAGGATTTTCCCGAAGCTGCCAGCGATCGTTTCTCCGTCCTTCCTAATGGAGTCGAGCCGCCGCGCTTTGAACGTCTGAAGCGATCGCCCGATAAACCTATAAATATTTTGTTTGTCGGACGGGTGGACGATGCCCGCAAGGGGTTTGCAACCTTGGTGGAGGCTATAAGCTATGTATTAGCTGTATGTACGCAACAGATAATCCTAACAGTGGTGGGGGAAATTTCTCAGACGACTAGCACGCTATTAGTTCAAGAATTTGGCGACAAGGTACGAGTGCTTGGCTCAGTTTCTGAAGAAATCTTAGAACGGGAATATGCAGGGGCGGATATTTTTGTCATGCCCTCTTTGTATGAAGGATTCGGAATGCCCTTCATTGAAGCTATGCGCTATGCCATTCCTATCATTGGCACGGCTGTTGGTGGAATACCCGAAGTAGTCACTGAGGAAACAGGAATATTAGTGCCCCCTCAAAACCCTGAAGCTTTATCTCATGCCATAATTGAACTGCTGGAAAATCCCGAAAGACGGTGGCGGATGGGAATAGCTGGCTTAAAAAAATCGAAAAGTTTTTATTGGAACCGGATCGTCGAAGATTTGGAAAGTCATTACATCAGGGCTGGGTAAGTTAACTCTCGTTTACAGGCTCAGCCTGGAAACGCTTTTCCTTGGAGGCTCTGCCTCCTGGCAAAGACTTTTCACAAGTCAAATAGAACCGCTATATAGCGCGTATTTCAGGATTCGTACACGCCCAGAAGGGGCAGCCACGGGGGGAGAAGCCCCCTACAGAAATTGTCTAATTCATTTAGACGCGCTATTACTCTCGTTTACAGGCTCAGCCTGGAAACGCTTTTCCTTGGAGGCTCTGCCTCCTGGCAAAGACTTTTCACAAGTCAAATAGAACCGCTATATAGCGCGTATTTCAGGATTCGTACACGCCCAGAAGGGGCAGCCACGGGGGGAGAAGCCCCTACAGAAATTGTCTAATTCATTTAGACGCGCTATATACGGCTGTTAGCTTCCAGGTATCCACTTACCAAACAAAAAAAGATTTTAGCTCGAATATGAAACCAGGATACCTTATAGCTTTTGTCAGGCAGATGCAGGCAAAAAAGGCTCTTAACAACCCAAAAAAATTGGGATTGCTGCCCCTATATCACCTGTTTTTTTACCATATTTAGGGGCATATTTAAATTCTCATATCAGGAATTTTTCAAAGATAAAAGTATAAAATTATGACAATCAATGTCGGGAAGTATTAATGTAAAAATAACCGCAAATTTTCCTGAAACTCATAAAATGTTTTTACGGGATGGTGAGGTATGAAACTTTGCATTGTGACGCCCTATGTTGTTAAAGGTGACGGGCAGGGGCGGGTGAATTATGAGATTGCAAAAGAAGCAATTCATCGCGGGCATCACGTCACTCTGTTGGCGCGGAGCGCGGCAGAGGAGTTGCAGCAGAACAGCCTGGTTAATTGGATTGACTTTCCAGTCAAAGGGTTGCCAACGGAACTGGCGCGCGGCAGGGTATTCGCTCGGCGGAGCGCAAATTGGTTGCAAAAACACCGCCAAGAATTCGACATCGTACACGCCAACGGGGCAGTTACTATGGCTCCAACAGACGTGAATTTAGTGCCGTTCGTCCACAGTGCATGGCTGCGATCGCCCGTTCATATTTCGCGGGTGCGTCGGGATTTCTACGGGCTCTACCAGTGGTTCTACACCTTCTTAAATGCGCATTGGGAAAAACAGGCTTTCGCCCGCTCAAAAGTTGTTGTCGCCGTCTCGCAGCAAGTCAGGCAGGAATTACTGGATATCGGCGTGCCAAAAGAACGCATTCCGGTGATTTTGTGCGGGGTTGACTTGCAGGAATTTTCGCCGGGGAAGGGCGATCGCAAAAAATACGGGCTTCCCGAACAAGTTCCCCTCGCCTGTTTTATGGGGGACATCAAAACCAATCGCAAGAATCTGGATACCGTGCTGCACGCTTTGGTGCAAGTTCCTAATTTGCACTTGGCGGTTGTGGGCAATACGGTTGGCAGCCCGTATCCGCAGCTAGCTGAGGAGCTGAAATTGGGCGATCGCGTGTATTTTTTGGGACGCCAGCCTGATGTTTCGGCTATCATGCGATCGGTGGATTTCTTTGTCTTTCCGTCGCGTTATGAACCTTACGGACTCGTCATCATTGAAGCGATGGCTTCCGGGTTGCCAGTCATCACCGCGACTTCAGCCGGTGCGGCTGAAATTGTCACGCCGGAATGCGGGATAGTTTTGTCCGATACCGAAGACGTAAAGGCTCTAGCAGGGGCGCTGAATACTCTGGCGAGCGATCGCGATCTGCGAGAGCGAATGGGCAAAGCAGCTCGCTCAGTTGCAGAGCAGCACGGCTGGGCGAGCATGGCGCAAAAATATGTCAATCTGTTTGAAGCGATCGCCCGTCACGATCGTCAAGATTCTCGCGCCAACTTACTCCTACTCGAAACATTTGTTAGGGTAGCAGAAAGTGCTGAACAAGTCAAGCCATTTTGCGGATAAAATATTAGCATTCGCAGCAATTTGCTCTGACTGAAACTCTGACTGAAACTTCAACAGGATAGCTAAACGTGAAACTTTGCATTGTTACCCACAGTCTTGTCAAAGGTGACGGGCAGGGGCGGGTGAATTATGAGGTCGCCAAAGAAGCTCTCCGTCGCGGCTATCACGTCACCTTGTTGGCGAGTAGCGTCGCTCCAGACTTGCAGCAGAATAGTCTGGTTCAGTGGATTTGTATTCCCGTCAAAAGGTGGCCAACTTATCTGCTTCGCAATCTCGTTTTCGCTTGGCAGAGCGTCAATTGGTTGCGCCAGCACCGCGCTGAATTTGACTTGATAAAAGTCAACGGAGCGATTACTTGGGAGCGGGGAGACGTGAATGCAGTCCACTTCGTTCACAGTGCGTGGCTGCGTGAAGCAAAGCGATCGCCCTTAAAGGGCGAATCGCCCGTCAATAATTGGCAACCGCGCCGAGATTTTTACGGGGTTTACCAGTGGCTCTACTCTGCCTGGAATGCGCGGTGCGAAAAAAAAGTCTTCGGCGACGCGAAAGCGATCGTAGCCGTATCCGAGAAAGTGGCGCAGGAATTGCGAGATATCGGGGTTCCGCCAGAGCGGATTCGGGTGATTGTCAATGGCGTTGACTTGCAGGAGTTTTTTCCCGGTTGTGGAGCTCGCCAGAAATGGAACCTTCCCGAGGGCGTGCCGATCGCACTTTTTGTCGGAGACATCCGCACAAATCGCAAAAACTTGGATACCGTGCTGCAAGCTTTGGTGCGAGTGCCCGAATTGCACCTAGCCGTGGCAGGCAATCCCATTGGCAGCCCGTATCCGCAAATGGCTGCCGAGCTGAAAGTGGGCGATCGCGTGCATTTTTTGGGCTACCGGCATGACGTTGCAGAGCTAATGCGGGCGGTGGATTTTTTTGTTTTTCCGTCGCGTTACGAACCTTGCGGACTCGTCATCCTGGAAGCGATGGCTTCCGGGTTGCCAGCGATCGCGGCAGCTACAGCGGGTGCTGCTGAATTGATTGCGCCGAACGCTGGTATCGTCTTGAAAAATCCGAACGACGCCGGCGCGCTGGCAGTTGCGCTAGATACATTCGCTGGCGATCGCGAACTGAGAAATCGTGCGGGCAAAGCCGCGCGAACTGTAGCAGAGCAATATAGCTGGGCGACTATGGCACAGCGCTATGTGGATTTATTCGAGGAGTTCAAGCAGTTATGAAGATTACTGTTCTCATACCCACTTACCGCCGCCCTCGAGATTTGGCACGCTGTCTGGATGCGATCGCGAAGCAAACTCGCCGAGCGGATGAGGTGTTGGTGGCGGTACGCGATACCGATGCGGAAACTTGGCAGTTCTTGCAAGCGTTCAACCGCGAAACCTTGCTGCTGCGTACCGTGACGGTGAGCGTCACCGGGGTAGTCGCGGCGATGAATGCCGGTCTGGCGGCGGCGCAGGGAGATATAATCGCTATCACCGACGACGATGCTGCGCCGCACGGCGATTGGCTCGAACGCATCGAGATTCACTTTCTGTTGGACGAACGCACCGGCGGTGTCGGCGGGCGCGACTGGGTATACCACGGCACGCAGTTGGAAGATGGGGCGCGCGATGTTGTCGGGCGGGTGCAGTGGTTCGGAAGGGCGATCGGAGAGCACCACCTGGGCGCAGGCGAACCGCGCGAAGTAGACTTGCTCAAGGGAGCGAATTCGAGTTTCCGGCGCAGCGCGCTCGCCGGATTGCGCTTTGACGAGCGCATGAGAGGCACGGGAGCGCAAGTGCATTTCGAGCTTGCCTTCTGCTTGGCGCTGAGGCGGGCGGGCTGGAAATTGATTTACGATCCGAAAGTTGGCATCGATCACTATCCGGCACGACGTTTCGACGAAGATCAGCGATATCAATTTAATCAAATCGCTTTTATCAATCAAGTACACAATGAAACCCTCGCTTTACTAGAATACTTGCCGCCTGCACGGCGGTTTGTATTTCTGATTTGGGCAATATTGGTGGGAACGCGCGAGGCTCTGGGTTTGGTGCAGTTATTGCGATTGCTCCCCAGCCAGGGAGTATTGGCGTGGCAAAAATGGCTGGCATCCGTTCGCGGGCGCTGGCAGGGTTGGTTAACGTGGAAACAGAGCGATCGCTCTGCGAACCCTTGCAACAACCCACTCCTTTCACCGTAGAGATCCTGAGTGAGCAACAAGCCCACCCCTTCCACGAATTCCTCTCAATCCAACTTTTCCCTCGGGCTTCAGCCAGCGCCGGCGTGGGCAGCCATCCTAGGGCTAGTTCTGTTTTCCACTGCGTGCGTTTTCGGCGGCGCTGGCAGCATTCTGCGCCTAGCCTTTCCCGTCGCCTCTTTAGCCGTTGGCGGATTCCTTTACCTGCGGTATCCCATCCTCTACATGGGCTTCAGTTGGTGGCTGTGGTTTCTCACCCCGCTGCTGCGCCGCTTAATCGATTATCGCAGCGGCTGGGACCCCCAGGGCCTGATTTTAGTAGCGCCGTATCTCGTCACGTTTGCCTGTTTGGCAACCTTTCTGCGACACCTTCCCTCCTCGTATCGCCAAGGCAGCTTGCCCTTTATCATGGCTGCTGTCGGCGTGTTTTATGCCTTTCTCGTCGGATTGGTTCAGTACGCACCTGCTAGCGTTGCCCGAGCCCTTCTAGACTGGCTGAGCCCTGTCCTCTTGGCGTTTCACTTATTTGTCAACTGGCGAGATTATCCCAGCTACCGCCAGAACATTCAAACGGTTTTCCTCTGGGGTGTTTTGCTAACAGGAGCTTACGGCGTGGTGCAATTCCTGGTAGCCCCCGAGTGGGATCGCTTCTGGCTGATCGAGTCAAAAATGACATCCAGCATGGGAAAACCCGAACCTTTTGGGATGCGGGTCTGGAGTACCATGAATTCTGGCGGCCCCTTTGCCAGCTTTATGATGGCAGGTTTGCTGTTGTTATTCAGTACCCAAAGCCCTTGGCGTTTTCCTGCCGCCGCTGTCGGCTTTTTGGCTTTTTTGCTCACCCAAGGGCGGACGAGCTGGCTTGGATGGCTTTTAGGACTGATTCTCACGATTAATTCAGTCAAACCGCAGCTTAAAATGCGTTTAATTATAACGGTTTTTATCGTCGCTTTTGCGGTAATTCCCTTAGCCTATATGCAACCTTTTTCCGACATCATTGCCACTCGGATGCAGACGTTTTCTAATTTGGAAGATGATAATAGCGCCAATACTAGAGTAGAAATTTATCAAACCGGCCTGGAAATGGCGCTTTCTAACGGTCTGGGCAACGGCTTAGGCAATAGATGGGTGGTCAGCGATAGCGGCAAAATAGAAGGGATTGTTCTGGATAGCGGGATTATAGATATCTTTTTGACCTTGGGCTGGTTTGGCGCAATTCCTTATGTGGGGGGAATCATTCTTATTTGCTTCAGCCTGTTGCGATCTTCTGAGGGTCGCTTCGATGTTTTTGCCAGTATATCCCGCGCCATTGGTATAAGCTTCTTTGCACAACTCGTTGGTTACAGTTCTCAGCTAGGCTTTAATGGCTTGCTTTTTTGGGGATTTTTGGGACTGGGCATGGCAGCCAACAAATACTATCAGCATCAACGCCTAGACGCACTGAAATAGAAGTCGCGGAGTGACTGCAGCTCAACCGCCTACAGCAGTAAGGCGTTGGCTTGCCCGCATCGCGAAAGTTGCCAAAATGGCAACACGCTGGTGATTTTTTGCTATAAATTTTTATTTACAGGCTGCTAATTGCGGGCAGGCTCTGCACTCTACTGCTCTGCGGGAGTCTCCCACTTTTGTACTGCACGAGAGCATTCGTCTGTTAAATTTTTCAGTTGGTAGAAAAGATATATGCGCGAATGCTCTCCCACCGAACCAGTGTATTTCCAAAACTGAGAGGCTCCCGGCTGCGATCGTCAAAAGGGTGCGGATGGGGAAACTTCGCCCGCAACAGCAGCCGTCTCCTGGCGTACTGTGCAAACAATCTCTACAACACAAAACTTTATGAAGTCAGCTTTGCATTTTGAATGGATTGATTTTCTTCGCGGGATTTCGGCTCTGGTTATCGTTTTATTTCACGTCAGAGTCGATCTTTGGGTGGGCTGTTTCGCGATCGCAAACCAGCCCGGATCTTACAGCCTTTTCGACCGGGTAGCCGCTTTGCTTTCCATTCCGATTCCCTTTCTCGATTCGGCTGTCATGCTATTTTTTATAGTCAGCGGTTTTTGCATTCACTATCCTTATGCTGCATCCGAGCGCTCTCTGGAACTTACCTCCTACAGCATTCGCCGATTTTTACGAATTTACCCGCCTTATTTAGGAGCGGTTTTATTGGCCCTTTTAATCGAAGGGATTATTCACCAATATTTTCAGCAAGAAGTTTCTTCTCTAGGCACGATGCTGAAAACCGTATTCATGGTTCAAAACTATGGCGAAAATGCCGGACAGCTTTTTTCCAATGTTTCCTTGTGGTCCCTACCAGTCGAAGTAGAACTCTATCTCGTTTATCCCTTCTTCTATTGGCTGGTGATGCGCTGGGGAATGAAATTATCCATGCTGTTCGTAGGGAGCGTTTCAATCAGCACGCTAGCGATGTTGCTGAGAACTCATTTGTACGACAACAGCGGCAACCGCGTTGGGCACTTCGCGATTTACTGGCTGATCTGGTGTGCTGGAGCTTTATTAGCCGAATGGGTGAAGCAAGAGCGCGTCCCTCAGTGGAGAAACTGGTTGTGGTCAGTAATGGGATTGACTGCGATTCTAGCAATAGGCGTTCAGTTATACGACCTGTTTATAGGACTGCAAGACCTGCTCTGGGCCGGATTTTATTTTACGGTGACGCTCTGGGGTTTTACCCGAGAAAATCCCCTCGGATTTCTGAATACTCGCTTGAAAAAGGTGTTGGCAATGCTGGGATTAATATCTTACTCGCTCTATTTGATTCACTCCCCGTTTTTCAAGCTTTGCGGCTTCCTGTGGATTGACCTATTTGGCAGCAAGCCAGCTAACTTTTTTATTCCCCTCGGATTTAGCCTGTTGAGCGTACTTCTGGCTGGTGTTTTTTATTCTTATGTAGAGGCTCCTACTCACCGGCTAGCCCGGAAATTAGCCAATCGCGGAGCCAATACTCGGGTTCAGTCGAGTTAAAAAGAGGCTGAAAATGACCGGGCGATCGCCTCGCGATAAACAGCAAGCGTTTCCTCGCAGACGCGGGCGACGCTCAATCCCTGTAAATTCTGTTGCGATCGCGCTCTCCACTCGTGCAGCTCGTTCGGGTTTGCGAGCAATCGTACCAAAGCGGCTGCCAGGGCATCGCGGTTGGCGGGCGGCACCAAAAGCCCCGCCTGTCCGCCACAGAGCGCCTCGGGGATGCCGTCTACAGCGCTGGCAATAATGGCGCAACCCGCTTCGCGCGCTTCTGGAATAACCAGCGGAGAAGGATCGCGGTGGGAAGCCAGCACGAAGATATCAGCGGTGAGCAGATAGCGCTGCGGTTCGGGCTGGAAGCCTTCAAAATGAATGCGATCGCTGGCGGGGGTGTTTTGCGCCTGCGCCTCAAATCTGGCCCGATCTGGGCCATTTCCTATCAAATAGAGGTGGGCTTGCGGAAATTCCCCGGCAATTTGCGCGAAAGCATCGATTAACTCGGCAATGCCCTTGCGCTCGTACATCCCTGCCACAGTGGCGATCGCCGGATGCTGCAGGGCGTGCGGCTGATACTCTTTCAACTCGCGAGTGCGGGGGCTGCCCAGGGTGCCGTTGCACGCCACCCGCAACTTTTGCTGGGGAATGCCGCGCTTTGCCATAGACTGGGCTACCGCATGGCTGACAGCAATCACGCGATCGGCGAATCCCATCAGCACCGCGCTGCGCTGAAATTCATTGTGAACTGTGGAGACGAGCGCATATCCAAATCCCGCTCTCAAAGCGCGTGCCAGCACCACCCCCGTCATCATGTGCGCGTGAACGATATCGGGCTGAAACTCTCGCGCGATCGCCCGATATCGCCAAGCAGCTTTCAGCAAATTTATCGGTTTCCTCGCCTGATTTAAGGGGAAGTGCCGAACGCCATAACGTCCCAGCAATTCCTCATATTCTCCCCCTGCCGAAGCAACAGCCACTTCGCAACCATATTTCGCTTGCAGGCAAGCCAGATCGACGGCTACATTGACAATCCCATTACCGATTTCTTGAATGTGGTTTAAAATATGCAGTACGCGCATAAACCCCCTCATTAAACAGTTGCAAAAGCTGAATACCGGGCAAACTGCTTTATTAATTGCTTGCCAGCCGATACACGATCGCCTTAGCTTTCCAGACTTCCTCTACAAACACCACATACTCGCCATTGGCTCGGCGATACGCGCGCAATCCGTAGGGAATATCAATCCAACCAGTCTCCCCAGCCACCTCAGAACCCGGGGTCAATTTCGCGATAAAATCTGCCATTGCGGCATCATAAACGTAAACCTCTGCCGTTTTGCTAGTCACGGCAAACACTCTGTCCCCGGCTACGTCCATCGACTTAACGTGCAGTTTGGGATTGGCAGCCGGATTGTACGGAAGAACTAGACGCCAGCGCGCCTTTCTAGACTGGCTCCAATTATCATATCGCACTATCTCGGTGCCCACTAACCCCCAATCGCCATCAACGTTAGGGCGATCGACGGTATAGCCGCCCAGATACATGACATCCATTTCGGGAAAATACTTAATTCTCGTCAGGGTTTTAAAAGGTGCTGGTACGGCTATTTTTTCCGACGCCGCGCCGCTGTAAATCGGACTGCCATAGGCATCCAATCCCTGACAGCGATAGTGTCGGATGTAGCCAGACTCAGACGCTTGCCAGATATCTCCTTTACTATCAACCTCCCACCCCCAGATAGAAGAATCTGCAGCACCTAACTTTTCATATTCATTGTTTTGTATAGCGCCATCCCCATTTAAATCGCGCCACAACCAGCTTGCCGCCGTCGGTTGATTGGCCGGCCATTTTGAATGATTCTTCGCAAAAATTGCACTCGGAACGGCGATTTCTCCATCAAAACGGTAGATTAAAAACCGAGCGGCATACTGATCGGTGAGATACAGGAAACGCTTTCCGCCAAGGCGGCGGACAAAAGGCGATGTCGGCGTTGAGTGCAATCGGGCATCGTCAGGGTAGCGGAATTTATCTACAGTATATGCTTGATAAGTCCATTCCTGCCCCCTGTGTTTGCGGTAGTCCATAACGAAATGTTCGTCTTTCGTAAATACGTCTGCACCGTCAGAGATCGGATCGGCATCGGCGGTATCCACAAATTGCAAACCCAATAACCGCCACTGCAGCACGCCTGACGGCGAAAACTTTCTCAAATCCGCTCCCGATCGGTTGAAACCATCATTGCTGACGTAAATATTCCCCGCCGCATCGGTGCCGACGCCGCTCAATCCGTAGAATTTCAAATCGCCGATTTCTCCCGGCGTGCCGGAATAAATACCGCCCTCGGTGCCGAGAGTCCCCGCCAGCGCTGGTTCTCCGCTAATGTTGTAAATGAGTACCTGTTGGCGGGGGCCATTTTCTGTGACTAACAATCGGTTTTGATTGTCGAGAGCGATCGCAGTTGGCGCGTCAATGCCTGCAATTTCTTTCGACAAGAACGTCCCGGTTTTTGAATAGTACGAGATTTTGGCAGCATGGCTGCTATCTTTGGCCTGAATAATCCAGAGATTGCCTTGACTGTCGGCTGCAATTGCTCCCGGACGAGTGCATTTCCAGTTGCGCAGTTCGCGCAGGGTTTCGCTGTTGTAAACGCGAATGCGATTGGCAGCGCGATCGCTGACATAGAGTTCATTACCTGCTATCGCTAGTCCCGCGATCGGGCTAGAAGTGCTGACAATGAGCATACTTTTATCGTAGCCGCGTCCCCCAGAAAAGGGGACAGGCTCTCCAGACAAATTGTAGCGCCTCACCGCATACCAAGTTGTTCCTTTTGGCGGGTAGTCATCCCCTGGATTTCCCCCAGGCTCCTGTTGCATGGCGACGAAAAGATACTGCTGATTCGCAGCGATCGCGACTCCGCCGGTTCTTCCCCATCCGTGCAAGTCCTTTGCCTTGCCAATGACATCTCCGTCTTTGTAGATTCCGACTTCCCTGCCCGCTTCATCCCATTCGCTATTGGTGTAAATTGTTCCATCGGGAGCAACCTGCAGGGTACTGATTTGGATTTGTACCCACTTGCTGCCTCCGCTAAACGTGTTGCCTATCCAAGATGTTCTGTAAGGGGTTTCGCTCGTGGTAGAGGGATGCGCATATAGGGCAATTAAAGCCGAGGCAATCAGTCCGGCGATCGCGCCGGCTGTAAATTTTAACGACTTGCGACTCAAAGAACGATAGAGCGGTATCAGATTCTTCAATTTCTCACTGAGCATGTAGAAAACCGATCCTGTATTGAGCAATAGTTTATCCAGCGGCGGCAGCCATCTCAGGTATCCAGGAGCATCAGGCGAGAGATATCTCTAATCTGACAAACCGTGCTGGAAATTTTGGCTGCACGTTTTTCCCTATCGAGAAAATCGAGAAAGGCGTGCAGCCCCCTGTTTGATTTCAACTGGCTTGCCTCATATCTCCTGCCACAGCTTCAGCCAACATTTGCAGCGATCGCACCTCTTTTTGAATCGAAGGCAGAACACTGACGACTGCCAATAACTCGCTCAGGCTCGTAGGAGTTAAATTGCACTCCTGCAATGTTTCCTCTCTCAGCTTCCCGTGCAGGCACTGCACGAGCAACTCGACAATATCGCGGTGGGCGCTGATGTCAATTCCCTCAAGCTGCAATTGTTTTGGGTTCGCACCCCATTTTAAGATGTTCAGCAGTATATCTGGAGATGCCTTGGCAAAGACAGAGCGAGCCATTTCCTTTACAGCTTCACCCAGAGCAAGCTTGAGCTGGGGTTCGGGAAATTCCCGCTCGGCGCTCAATGCGTGCAGCTTAAATAAATATCGATTGAGAGTAATGGCTGAAAACGGTGGCAAATCTGAAATTGTCATTTGTCCTGACGGATCGAAGGTGCTTGATAGGGCTTCTAGCGCGTTCACCATTGGATTGAAGTCTGTCTCTCCGCTGCGATTGTACAGCCCTGGAAAAGCGTAATCTTCATAACCGGGCGGCAGCCCTTTGAAGTATAGAGGTAGGTCTTTACCGGTTTGATTCATTTTGTGGAGAATCGCCTCTAATACATCGATAGGCCATCCCAAATTAGTAACGGTTAAAAATTTCAGCCGACCGGCTTCTGAAAACAGCAGGGCATTTAATAACAGATGGCAAGCTTCGGTGACGTTTTGCGCGTACATGACGCGATCGGGGGTGTGGAGGCTGACAACCCCCCGCTGAATTTTTTGCTCTAGCTCCTCCATTAATAAACCGTTTTCAGCAACGTAGGTAAAGCGAACCATTCCATAGGTCACTTCCCCTTCTTTGGCGGCAGCGCCAAACTGCCATTCTGACAGTTTTTTTGACCCAGCATATACGTCAGGCGTGAAGTATCTTAAAGCTTTACCAGTAGACGAGTAAATGCACTTTTTAACCCCGTATTGTTCGCACAAGTGGATAATATTTTGGGAGCCAAACACGTTAGTTGTAACGGTGTACCGTATTTGCTTTTCGGCGAGTCCCGCAAGCCGTTGAGCCGCTAGGTGAAACACAAACTCAGGCTTTTCTTCCTCAAAAACATGCTTCATGCCTTCGTAATCTCGGACATCGACGGCATATTGCATAACTGGCGTGCCGCCGGAGTTAATTAATCTATGATTCCCGGCTTGAGAAAGCCTTGCATTGTCTGTGGAAACAACCCGCGCTGCCCCCAAACCGATCAGTTTTTCGATAAGAACGCTGCCAATAAAGCCTTCTCCCCCTGTCACCAACACGACTTTACCTTGCAGTTGACTGCGAAGCTCTCGCTCGTATAAAATCAGAGGACGTTTGCAGGTTTCGTCAAAAGGATTTATCTCTAATTTATCGACTCTATAAATCTGCATTAGAGCCTTGGCGAGACTTTGCAATTCTGAAATAACAAGAGGATCTTGAGGATCGCACGAGCCTTCGGGCACCAGTTGGTAGATTCGTTCTATAATATCCTTTTTCTTGGTGGGGGTTTTGCTGGCGATCGCTTCCGATACATGGCTGGCAATTTTCTTAATATTATTGATGGGCTTGACAGCTTGCTGGTACATGATTATTCTCCAAAGTCAAAAATATCAACAAAGGGAAAACAAACTCCTTTCTCAGGCGGTCTGGAATACTTTTCTCTAGCTTTCCCCCTTTTTCAAATCAAAAAAATCAAGCACTTTGGAAATACCTATGACTCGGGCAGGACATTTCCGGCGCGGAAATCGGGTTGGGGCGTCTGGGAGGAGCGCTCTCTCCTCTCAATGAGCTGAAACCTGCGGCTGTCCGAGCCTATTCGCTTTCCGAAAGGTACGAAAATTTGCCGAGCGGCTGTTATGCTGTAACGACTCTCAACGAGCTAAGACTAGAACACTGCATCCCGAAGCATCGATCGTGACCGCCCTGGCTTCACCCACAGACTGAGGAGGAAGCCGCTGACGGTTGAAATAATCTTTCTGTTCTCTAAAGTATCCCGTGTTTTTACTGATATGTTGCCAAAATGGCAAGTTTCTCCTAAATATCCCTTTACATTTCTTATTGTGTTTTCAATTTTACAATTTTCACAAAAACCGGGTTCCCGCCCGTTCCAGTCACTTCTATCTTTCCTGCTGTCTGGTGATAGAAAAACGGCCAAACTCATCCACGCTTCAAGCAACAAGCGCCTCTGAACACTCCGGCAGCAAAAAAATGCCATTTTGGCAACCTTTGTCTGATTTTTTCCTTTAAATTATGGACAGCCAACCGCAAGCAGGCGGCTTCTACTGAACGAATGCGATCCCGATAGAGAAGGATGGCACGATTGCTCGATCCTTGAAATTGCGTGGAGTGACAAACAAGCCAGTGGAAAATTATTCAAACACTCATGCTGCTGCACCCGCTGATATTCTCTGCGTCGGTTTGGGGTGGTTTCCTAAAACGCCCGGTGGACTCAACCGCTATGTCTGCGAACTCACTTCGCATCTCGCCGAGCTTCGCGATCGCGTGGAATTGTGCGGCGTTGGCTTGCCGGAATCTCACCCGACTTCTCCCATCCAACTGACGAACCTCGGTTCCGCAGAATGCCCGCTCTGGCAGCAGCTTTGGTCAGCACGCCGCCAGTTTTTGCGCCGCCAATCCGATCGCCCTGATGCTGTGAATTTGCATTTTGCTTTATCCAGTTTTCCCCTGCTGAATCTTTTGCCGAAGGGAGTTCCCGTTACTTTCACTTTTCACGGGCCTTGGGCCTTGGAAAGCCGGCAGGAAGGAGCGGGTAGGCTGAGCGTTTTTCTCAAGCAATGCCTGGTGGAAAAAAGCGTTTACCGGCGCTGCGATCGCTTTGTTGTCCTCAGCCAAGCGTTCGGCGACATCTTACATCAAACGTATCAAGTGCCTTGGCACAAAATTAATATTATTCCCGGCGGCGTCGATCTGACCAGATTTCGAGCTGATTTGTCGCGTCAAGAGGCGCGATCGCGGCTCAATTGGCCTCGAGAACGGGCGATTTTATTCACGCCCCGCCGTCTCGTGCATCGCATGGGCATTGATAAATTGTTGAATGTCCTCGCGATCGTCAAGCAACAGATTCCCGACGTCTGGCTGGCGATCGCGGGCAAAGGAGCCCTCCGCGCTTCCCTCGAACAGCAAGCCACTGAATTAGGACTCAACCACCACGTCAAATTTCTCGGTTTTTTGCCCGACGACCAGCTGCCGATCGCTTACCAAGCTGCCGATCTGACGGTTATCCCCAGCCAGTCTCTAGAAGGATTTGGCTTAGTCTTGCTCGAATCCCTCGCCTCTGGAACCCCGCCCTTGTGTACCCCAGTTGGCGGAATGCCTGAAGTTTTAGCGCCATTCTCGACTGATTTAATTGCCTCCTCCCCAGCGGAAGGAGCGATCGGGGAACGCTTAATACAACTGCTGCGGGGAGAGGTGCCCCTTCCTTCTCGCTCGGCTTGTCGGCAATATGCCGCTACCTACTTCGACTGGCACAAAATAGCCCAGCGGGTTCGCCAAGTTCTCTTAGCTTGAGGAAATTTTAGGTGAAAATCCTATTTTTAGATCAAAGCGGCAACCTCGGAGGTGCAGAACTCTCCCTGCTAGATGTTGTCAAACCCTATCGCCAGAACTGTCTCGTTGGCTTATTCGCTGATGGCACTTTCAGACAGCGCCTAGAGCAGCAACATATTCCAGTTGAAATTCTAGCCGCTAAGCCGATAAAAGTTCGCAAGGAAAGCAGCCTAGTAGAGGGTTTGGGCAGTCTGAGTCAGTTCGCACCTTTGATTGATCGGGTGGCTCGACTCAGCCGCGAGTACGATCTCATCTACGCGAATACGCAAAAAGCTCTCGTCGTCGGTGCCTTGGCTGGTTGTCTCAGCCGCCGCCCTCTTATTTATCACCTGCGCGACATTCTATCTGTCGAACATTTCAGCCCAAATAACCTCCGCCTAGCGGTGACGCTTGCCAATCGGTTTGCTTCCCTGGTTATCGCGAATTCTCAAGCCACTCGCGCGGCGTTTGTGGAAGCTGGAGGACGCCCAGAAATTGCTGAGGTTGTCTATAATGGATTTGAGCCCGATTTTTATCAAGTTGACGAATTAACCGTCAGTCAAGTGAAAAAAGAAATCGGAGGCGAGGGGAGATTTACAATCGGGCAGTTCAGCCGATTATCTCCGTGGAAAGGACAGCATATTTTATTGGAAGCGCTGGCTTACTGTCCGGATGAGGTGGGGGCAGTGTTTGTGGGGGATGCTCTGTTTGGAGAGCAGGAATACGTCGAGTATTTACAGCAGAAGGTGAAAGATTTGGGACTGGAAAATCGGGTGCGATTTTTAGGATTTCGCTCGGATATCGCGCCGCTGATGGCAGCTTGCGATTTAGTCGCGCATACGTCAACGGCACCCGAACCATTCGGGCGGGTGATTGTAGAAGCGATGCTGTGCGGACGACCGGTGGTAGCTGCTCAAGCTGGCGGGGCGGTGGAATTAATCGAATCCGAAAAAACGGGGTGGCTGGTGCCGCCGGGAGATGCCCGGGCGTTGGCTAGTGCGATCGCCCGCGTTCGCTCTCAACCCGAACGGGCGGCGGCGATCGCCTCGAGAGCGCGGCTTGAGGCTGGCGATCGCTTTCACCTCGATGCCGTCAATGGGCAAATTGCTCGACTGCTCGACGGAGTTTTAACTAATCGTTCCATTCGTTCCATCAGGAATATTTCTTTCGGTAAAGTCTCCTAGAGGTAGGGGCTTTTGTGAAATTGTCTGTGCGGCAAAAGGGTGATTTTTTTCCGAAAAGCGTTCGGGGTTTCGTCCGACAATTGATGGCTTTTTAAGAACCTCTCTCGTGCGATTGCAGCCGACACAGCTACTACGCATCTACTAGGATACCGCAATCCCACTTCATTCGTTTATTCGCCACTTGTCTCGCTCTATTTCTCTGTCGCTCTTGAAAAAGCTAGAATTACTAATTTTAGAAATCTAGACTGTAGCAAGCCATAATTTGTGACTAAATCCCTCGCAAAAATTTTCTGCTTAATTGTCTTGTTTAGTTTTAAATAACAAGACTGATGAAAGTCGGAAAACTTGCTTTTTTTACCCGGAAAATTCGCCATGAAAATACTATTCCTAGACCAAAGTGGCAAGCCAGGAGGTGCGGAGCTGTGCTTGCTCGATATTGCCAAAGCCTATCGACCTGATTGTCTGGTAGGATTATTTGCTGATGGCTCTTATAGAAACTTGCTAGAACAGCAGCAGATACCCGTTCGAGTTCTCATCGCGCAGCCGCTATCCATTCGCAGAGAAAGCCGTTTTGTCGAAAGCGCGCGATGTTTAAAAAAGCTCATTCCTTTGATTGATCGGGTGGCTCGACTCAGCCGCGAGTACGATCTCATCTACGCGAATACGCAAAAAGCTCTCGTCGTCGGTGCCTTGGCTGGTTGTCTCAGCCGCCGCCCTCTTATTTATCACCTGCGCGACATTCTATCTGTCGAACATTTCAGCCCAAATAACCTCCGCCTAGCGGTGACGCTTGCCAATCGGTTTGCTTCCCTGGTTATCGCGAATTCTCAAGCCACTCGCGCGGCGTTTGTGGAAGCTGGAGGACGCCCAGAAATTGCTGAGGTTGTCTATAATGGATTTGAGCCCGATTTTTATCAAGTTGACGAATTAACCGTCAGTCAAGTGAAAAAAGAAATCGGAGGCGAGGGGAGATTTACAATCGGGCAGTTCAGCCGATTATCTCCGTGGAAAGGACAGCATATTTTATTGGAAGCGCTGGCTTACTGTCCGGATGAGGTGGGGGCAGTGTTTGTGGGGGATGCTCTGTTTGGAGAGCAGGAATACGTCGAGTATTTACAGCAGAAGGTGAAAGATTTGGGACTGGAAAATCGGGTGCGATTTTTAGGATTTCGCTCGGATATCGCGCCGCTGATGGCAGCTTGCGATTTAGTCGCGCATACGTCAACGGCACCCGAACCATTCGGGCGGGTGATTGTAGAAGCGATGCTGTGCGGACGACCGGTGGTAGCTGCTCAAGCTGGCGGGGCGGTGGAATTAATCGAATCCGAAAAAACGGGGTGGCTGGTGCCGCCGGGAGATGCCCGGGCGTTGGCTAGTGCGATCGCCCGCGTTCGCTCTCAACCCGAACGGGCGGCGGCGATCGCCTCGAGAGCGCGGCTTGAGGCTGGCGATCGCTTTCACCTCGATGCCGTCAATGGGCAAATTGCTCGACTGCTCGACGGAGTTTTAAACAATAACGCGATCGCAAATGTTGCTTTCGGTTAATTTGTGGCATCGTTTCTGGCAGCACAAACCTGACGAGCGATCGAATCTTTCCTCAGAGAGGCGCGATCGCTCTTTCAAGCCACTAAGATGAATGGAGCAAGTGCATTCTAGGAGTAAGCCCCTGTCTCTAGCCGCGATCGCCATTCCCCCAACCAACGCCCAACCCCCGACTGGTTTAATAGTCGTGCTGCACGGCTGGGGTGCCAATGCTGAAGATTTGGCATCCCTGGCACGGTTTGTCAACCTGCCCGATTGGCAATTCCTGTGTCCCGACGCGCCGTTTCCCCATCCCCGCCTGCCCGGGGGCAGAGCGTGGTACGATTTGGAAACCCGCGAGTACAAGGGGCTGGAAGAAAGCCGAGAAATGCTGAGGGATTGGTTGAAATCCCTGGAAAGCAGCACCGGCATTCCCTTATCGCGCACGATTTTGGCCGGATTTTCCCAAGGTGGCGCGATGACGCTGGATGTGGGATTGACCCTGCCGCTAGCCGGATTGATTTCTCTGAGCGGCTATTTGCACGCGCAGCCCCAGCCGGAGAGCGATACTTTACCGCCGATTTTAATCGTTCACGGCCAGCAAGATTACGTCGTGCCCTTGCGCGCCGCCCATCAGGCGCGATCGGCTCTCGAGGCGCTGGGCGCGTCGGTGCAGTATCGAGAATTCGACATGGGACACGAAATTATACCTGCGGTTATCGCTCTAATGCGAAGTTTTGTTGTGGAGGCGATGTCGAAAGCCAGGTAAAAGCCTTACTATAGAGTCCGGAGTCGCATCTGTCACGGTTGACTCCAAATTTGATGCAGATGCTACCCTAGGGAGGGCCGAGCAA
Organism: uncultured bacterium; assembly: GCA_964405435.1. Classification (GTDB taxonomy): domain Bacteria; phylum Cyanobacteriota; class Cyanobacteriia; order Cyanobacteriales; family Oscillatoriaceae; genus DVEG01. Next base: position 24,091 of record CAYOOD010000053.1, on the reverse strand, counting down.
TGGTAACTTTAAGCATTTCCGAGCCGGATATCGCTGCTCTGACGCCAGCAGATGTGGCGCAATTGGCAGCGCGGCTAGAGGAGGATGATTACCCAAATGCCTTTGAGGGTTTGAATGACTGGCATCTGCTGCGCGCGATCGCCTTTCAGCGCCCAGAACTCGTCGAACCCTATCTCTATCTCCTCGATTTGGAAGCCTACGATGAAGCGTGAAGGCAAATTCCTTCAGGGGTGAGGGGGCTGGAAGAGTGAGAAGCGATACTAGCATCACGTTTTCGAGGTCTCTCACTCTACCCCGCACCCCTTTTTCTTTGCGAATTTTATGGTAAAAGGCAGGCGCGTTCTCATTGGCATTACTGGCGGCATCGCAGCATACAAAGTCTGCGAGGTGATTTCATCTCTGGCAAAGGCTGGGGCTGAAGTTCGCGCGATTCTCACCGAGAGTGCCCGGGAATTTATTACGCCGCTGACGGTGGCGACTCTGTGCCGCCATCCAGCCTATACGGACGAGAGTTTCTGGCTGTGCGATCGCGGACGACCCCTGCATATCGAGTTGGGAGAATGGGCGGAAGTGTTGGCGATCGCTCCCCTGACGGCGAATACTCTGGCGAAGTTGGTTTGGGGCATGGCTGACAACTTGCTCGCCAATACGGTACTCGCCTCTACCTGCCCTATTCTACTCGCCCCGGCGATGAATACGGATATGTGGGAACAGCGGGCGGTGCAGCGGAATTGGCAGCAGATTTTTGACGATCCGCGCTACCACGGAGTCGGTCCGGGTGCGGGGATTTTGGCGTGCGATCGCGTCGGTGCGGGGCGCATGGCAGAACCGCAAGAAATCTTAACCTATCTCGAATCGCTCCTCCACACGCGCGGCGATCGCGATTTGACGGGCAAAAACGTTTTAATCAGCGCTGGCGGCACGCGCGAACATCTAGACCCCGCCCGCTTCATCGGCAATCCCTCCACGGGGAAAATGGGGATCGCTCTGGCGCAAGCGGCGGCGCATCGCGGCGCGCGGGTGACGCTGGTTCACGCCCCGATGGACAGCGCGCTCGTGGCGTCTTTGGACAAGGTGAAATCGATCGCCGTCACTTCTGCCGCTCAAATGCAGCAGGCGATGCTGGAGTGTTTCGCCGATGCCGATGTGACGGTAATGGCGGCGGCAGTGGCAGACGTCAAGCCCGCCGAGTACAGCGCCGAAAAGTTGCCCAAGCGAGCGATCGGGGCGTCGCTTCCCCTCGCACCGGTGCCGGATATTTTGGCGGAATTGGGCGATCGCAAGCAGCCCCACCAAATTCTCATCGGCTTTGCCGCACAAACCGGCGAAATTATATCACCCGCGCGGCAAAAATTACAAGAAAAAAAATTAGATATAATTGTCGCGAATCCAATCGACCAGCCAGACAGTGGCTTTGGCAGCGATACCAATCAAGCCATTTTTGCCGACGCCCTCGGGCGTCAAGTCACGGTTCCTCTGGGGAGCAAATTGCAGGTGGCTCACCATCTTTTTGATTTTGTCCGCACCGCTGCCCTTCCCGAACAATAGGTCTTTTTACTGAAGTTGGTTGAAAGTCCAATACAGTTGGGTTTGTCTTTTCTTTCCCTCCCTCTGCGCCCTTTTGCTCCTCACGCGGTTTGAAAAAATTACCACTTCTTACGCACTGCCGTGCATTTTCCCGACTGATTTCAATTCTACAGCAGAGCAAGTTCGCTTCAGCACCGCTCGATTCACACTTTGTTACAAAGCGTCAAAGTAAGAAATTGCAAAGCTTTTAAGGCTTTAATCGTGCCCGATCGCCGCCTCGCTCCCCAATAAAAGTAAAGTTTTTTTACACGAGCTTGTCGCCCCAGAAAAGAGTGCTATAGTAATAACTGAAGCTGAAAAGCTTCCCTGGCAGATACAACAGCCAAATTCCATTAAGTTGAGAGGTAAACAGAGCTGTTTCAGTTAAATCTGTCTCGTCAAAATCCAGTAGCACCCGATCTGAACGCTGATATTTCCTAAACTGGTGAAAAGGGAGCTATGCGACTGACATTCCTGAAAATTTTCAGGGAAAAAAAGTCAGTGCAACTCTGTAGGATAGGAAAAAAGAAAGGAAATCCCTCAGCTAGTAAAGCATCGGGTGCTGCTGTTAGAAATTTGAAAAAAGCAAAAAAAATCAAATAGTGTCTGTAGTGCGGGCTTCTATCCCGCGATCGCTTACCCGATCGCGATCGAGAAGCCTGCACGGTATTGCCGGAGATGCTTCCGCAAGATCGGGGTGCCTCTGTCGGCAGGATTTGAGAGAATTTTTAGCCAGTCAGTAGGGGTGCCCTGACGGAAAGACGCAGGTGGAGCGAGAGGATGGGCGTACACTCGCGCGGCTGTGCGTGGAGCGGCAAGCAGGGTTTCTCGACCTGCCACGCAGCAGGAAACTAGGTTACAGTCATGCGATCTGCTATCCTAGGAAAGGTTTTCGGCGCAGTTTTCCCCAGAAAACTGCCTGGTTGGCCAAAAAGCCCTGCTCGCAATGAGGGGGGAAGCGTTTACACGAGCGATTCTCTATGCCCAGAGCCCCTAGTTACTATGCCGTCCACATTATGATGGAAGGCGGTCACCGCGAAGAAGTGCAGTTTACGACCATTCAAGAGTTTCAAAAGTGGTACAGCGGCGAGTTAGTGCCCAAATCTAGCTCAAATGACTTCATCAACGTACCCATCAAGAACGTTCAGGGCGAGTACATGGTGGTGCGTCCAGCCCGAATTCTAGCGATTCGGATACAACCGGTCTACACTTCTAGTGTGGAACGATACACAGACGAAGCAGAATGATAGAGAGGCTGGCTGTGGCGATCCTCAGTCTGGGGATTGCCATCGGGATTCCCCAGTTGAGCGCTGTTGGTAGCGTCCCGCTACAGCGCGTCAATCCAGAGAACCGGGCGGTTGACGATCGCCTGGGGTTCGACGAGCAACTGTGGGAGGCGGCGGCTTCACCCGGAGACCGGCAGGCGCTTTTGACGGCGATCGCGCGCAGCCTGCAATATCTGGAAACCCCCGCCGCCGTCAAAGCTTATCAGGAATATCCGCACCCACAGATAACGCGCGATCGCGTCCGGCGCAGTCTGGAACGCTTTCGCGAACTGCTCATCGCCGCCAACTCCCCGGCAGAGCTCCAAGCCGCCGTCAAGCGGGAATTTATTTTTTACCAGTCCATCGGCAGCGACGGTGCGGGAAGCGTGTTTTTTACCGGCTATTACACGCCCCTGTATGCCGCCAGTCGCGTCCCGAACGACTTGTACCGCTATCCGCTCTATCGCCGTCCCCCGGACTTCGAGAAGTGGCCCAAGCCCCATCCCACCCGATCGCAACTGGAAGGAGCAGACGGACTGCAGGGCGCTAATGGCCCCTTGCGGGGGCTGGAATTGGTCTGGCTGCGCGATCGCCTGGAAGCCTTTCTCGTTCACATTCAGGGCTCGGCTCAGTTGCAGCTTGCAGACGGCTCCGTGATGACGGTCGGGTTTGCTGGCGGTACTGATTATCCGTATACCAGCATCGGGCGAGAACTGGCCAATGATGGAAAATTAAAGCTAGACGGGCTGAATCTGCCCGTTTTATTGGATTACTTCCGCCGAAATCCGGGTGAATTGAGCAACTACCTGCCGCGCAACAATCGGTTTATTTTTTTCAAGGACACGAACGGAGCCCCGCCCATCGGCAGCCTGCAAATACCGGTAACGGGCGATCGTTCGATCGCCACCGACCGATCCCTCATGCCGCACGGTGCATTAGCCCTAATTCACGCAAAACTCCCGGTTTTCAATAGCGCCGGACAAATAGAGCAGCGCCTCATCAGCCGCTACACCCTCGATCAGGATACCGGCAGCGCCATCAAAGGGGCCGGTCGCGTCGATTATTACATGGGGATTGGCCAAAAAGCGGGAGAGCGCGCGGGCGTCACCGGCTCGCGGGGAGAGCTGTATTATTTGCTACTCAAAGATTAGAGAGTCCGAGAAGAATCGCTGTAGGGGGCGATCGCGACAATTTTTAGAATCAGCCGCACCGACTTGATATCCGCCCGGGTGGTTATTTTTTCTCATCAAGTCCGGGAAGGGGCTGTGCTATCCTGATTTGACTTGGGTTTGTGGGAACCGAGCGAGTTTTTTAGGGGCGCTAATATACGCGGGCGAACCTCAACTTGACTTAGATTCCCCGCCCGGGAGCGATCGCGCTAGCGAGCTGGTGTCGCGGCGGTTGCAAGTCTATTATCTGCGATCGGCACCCGCGCAATGCTTAATTTTTGTTAAAGTTATCCCTTGTCGATCGGCTCATTCACTCTGGCCAAGTCTGCCGCCAAATACCAAGCCCAACCCATGCTGACAACCAATCAGAACTCGGCAAAAGCAACCAGAGCGGATATCCGGCCATGAATCACGCTTATGGACGAACCCTTTAATATCACCCTGCTGATGGTTCTCACCGTCATTGCAGGAATAAGCGCTCAAGTAGTTGCGGACTACCTAAAAGTCCCCAGCATCGTCTTCTTGCTGATGTTTGGCATTCTCTTGGGCTCTGACGGTTTGGGGCTGCTGCATCCCCACCTGCTCGGCGACGGTTTAGAAGTAATCGTTGCCCTCTCAGTCGCCTTAATTCTCTTCGAGGGAGGGCTGAATCTAGAACTGCGAGACTTGGGCAGAGTATCCGGCAGCTTGCGCAACCTAGTCACCATCGGCACCCTCGTCACCCTAGTGGGCGGCGGCATGGCGGCGCACTGGTTGGGCGAATTTCCGTGGCCCATTGCCTTTCTGTATGCCTCCCTCGTCGTCGTCACCGGCCCGACCGTGATTGGGCCACTGCTCAAACAGGTACAGGTAGACCGACAAGTCGCCACCCTGCTAGAGGGAGAAGGCGTCTTAATCGACCCCGTGGGGGCAATTCTCGCCGTCTTGGTGCTAGATATCATTTTGAATGGCGACACCGATCCCGTAAAGCTGATAGTCGGCTTGATGCTGCGTCTGGGCATTGGCGGCGCGATCGGCGCTGCTGGCGGCTGGGGGCTGGGCTTTTTTCTGAAAAAAGCAAACTTTCTCTCCGAGGACTTGAAAAATCTCGTTGTTTTAGCAGGGTTGTGGGGCTTGTTCGGTTTGGCACAAGAAATCCGCAGCGAGGCAGGATTGATGGCAACCGTCGTCGCGGGGCTGGTGCTGCGATCGGCTTCCCTGCCAGAGGAGCGCCTGCTGCGGCGGTTTAAAGGACAATTGACGATACTCGCCGTTTCAGTGCTGTTTATCCTGCTGGCAGCAGATTTATCCCTAGCCAGTCTCGTTGCCTTGGGTTGGGGGAGCGTTTTCACCGTTTTGGCGCTGATGTTTCTCGTGCGTCCGATTAATGTCTGGCTTTGCACGATCGATAGCGGTTTGAACTGGCGGCAGAAATTATTTGTTTGCTGGATTGCTCCGAGAGGAATTGTTTCCGCTTCCGTATCTTCCCTGTTTTCGATTTTGCTGACGCAGCGGGGCATTAACGGGGGAGATTCGATTAAAGCCCTGGTTTTCTTGACAATTATCATCACGGTTTTCGTGCAAGGGCTGACTGCTGGCTGGGTAGCGAAATTGCTGCGCATTACATCAAAAACCGCAACCGGGGCGGTGATTGTGGGGTCGAATCCGATGAGCCGTCTGATTGCCCGTTTCTTCAAAGAACGGGGAGAATCGGTTGTGTTAATTGACACCAACCCAGAAGCGTGTCAGGAAGCGGAGAAAGAAAATCTGCCCGTGTTTGCGAGTAGCGCGCTGGATACGAAGGTACTGGAAGAGGCGGGACTGTCCAAGGTGGGAACATTTTTGGCGATGACGAGCAATGGGGAGGTAAATTTTGTGCTGGCGCAGCGGGCTGTAGAGGAGTTTCACCCGCCGAGAGTTTTGGCAATATTTCCCCGCGAACCGGAAGCGATCGCTCCGGCGAATAATGGCAAGATTCTCCAGCCGTTTGTCGCCGATTTGGCAGTGAAAACTTGGAACCAGTACATCAATGATGGCGAGGTAAAGTTGGGGGAAACCCTACTGAAACAGGTTGGTTTTGGCTTTCAGGTGGAACACTTGCAGGCGTTAATGCGTTCTGGGGAGTTGGTGCCGCTATTGCGGGAACGAGACAGTCACTTGCAGGTTATGTCGCCGTCTGAAACGTGGCAAGCAGGCGATCGCATTATTTACTTGCTGCACGCTCCCAAACCCAAACTGCTCAAGCGCCTCTCCGGTGCCAATAATTCCCGCCTGACTTTAGAGAAGCTGCCCGCCGTGGAAGAAATCCCGATTCCGGCGGCGTTTCTGAATCCTGCTTTAGAGGAAGCCAAAGCTGAGGGATAAAAATTAAGCAGAAACCGGGTTCTATCAAAAACCCGGTTTCTCAACTTTCGGTCGATCGAGACAATCCTACTCAGACTTTATGCTCGTCCAACCAGGCAGTCAAATCGGCTGGTGCCGAGAAATCTAAAAGCGCTTCAGCTAATTCCTCTAACTGAGAAATTGAGAGCGCCTGAATTTGCTCTTGGATATCGGCAGAGACGGCACCAAAACGCCGCGCGATCAGGCGCTGGAGCAACGCCACCTCTCCTTTCTGCATTCCTTCTTGGATAATGTCTTGATAGATGACAGATTCCTTCATAATGTCCTCTCGGATGAGACAAGCCTACTCAGACTTTATGCTCGTCCAACCAGGCAGTCAAATCGGCTGGTGCCGAGAAATCTAAAAGCGCTTCAGCTAATTCCTCTAACTGAGAAATTGAGAGCGCCTGAATTTGCTCTTGGATATCGGCAGAGACGGCACCAAAACGCCGCGCGATCAGGCGCTGGAGCAACGCCACCTCTCCTTTCTGCATTCCTTCTTGGATAATGTCTTGATAGATGACAGATTCCTTCATAATGTCCTCTCGGAATAGTTGGCGAATCACGTCTTTTTCAAACCGCAGACCGGCTAAAATCTGGGTACAACCGGAGATATTGCGCCGCTGAGTCTCCTCCTCGATCCTAGCGACTCGTGCGGCTACTTGCTGTAGCAAGGCTTGAGGCGAGTCAGTTCGAGTTAGAGGAGCGAGGGGCAAGAGAGCGAAGTTGGCCAAAAATGGCGCGGGGTCTTGCTCCCACAAGCGGATAACGCGATAGCGGTGGCGGGTGTTTGTATCCGTATATTCCTCCTGAAAGACGAGTTCCGAGTCGATCGCTTTCAAAAAGACGACGACTTGCTCGATCGCGCCCCCGTACTTGCGCTTCAATCGCGTATAGTAGTCGAGCATTCGGAAGGGGAGGGGAGGATCGGAGTAAGGTCGGGTTTCAAATTCGAGGTGGGCGATTCGGGATTGCGATCGCAGGAAGCTGACGGAATCGGCGCGAATCGGCTCCACAGTCAGTTCTGTTTTGAGAACCTCAATATCGGTGGTTTCCACTGACAGGAAGTAGCGGAGGAAATCGGCTGGATACTTTTCAGCCAAAAATTTACAAGCGTTGTCGTAACTCAAGAAAACTTGTCAGTTAAAATCTATAGATTTATCTTACTATATATCAGTAACGACTGCTCGAATCGCGATCGCCGCAATTTTTAAAACCTTCAACTTTTTACCCTGAATTCCCCATCCCCGAATCCCCCAATCCCGGCAACACTCCCACCCAGCCTCCACAACTTTTCTTGACAAAACACTAGAGATCGCGGGGAATAAAGTACCGCGCCCTCACCCTGTAATTTGCGAAACCGGGATGCTCCCAAACAAGTTAAAAAAGGCAGTTGAAGAATTCGCCGATTTGCAAAAACGGGTAGTCGCTGAATTCCAGCGGATTATTTCTGAGGGTGTCTAAGGCAGCGTTAAGGCGGGTATTCCTCTGGTAGCGAGGCTCCCCAGAAACTCGGTTTTTCCAAAAACCGGGTTTCAAGGGTTGCGCCACCCGTGCCGTCAGAAGCAATCGCGATGGATGGGGCATCGCGCCCCTAGAGCCATTACCCCCGCCTCAGCAGGCAGAATCGATCGGGGGCCGCTTGGTAGAGATTTTTATAATAAATGCAAATTTATATTGCTGCTATTCAATAAATATAAGGTAAAATAAATTGACAGTTTAAAATAAAATGCCGAATAGGTTGCTGCGGCGCTTCTGAAAGCCCCCGATCGCGCGATCGCCAGATCAAACCAAATTTGTGCTATCTATGTTTTTATTTGGCTTCCGCAACGGGGAACCGCCAATTTATGTTACAAACAACCTGATAATGAAACAAACCTAGACCAGTCACAGGGTTCTATGACAACAACAGCCGCGCGCCCGGTCGATTTGCAGCAACTAGGGCAACTCTTACAAGAACGCTTGCAATTAAAAATTTTCCCAAATGGCCCCTTGCAAGTGAAGTGCGCCCGCAAGGAAGAAACGCTGATGGTGTTGGGCCAACACCCGGAGGTGGTGCTGCCGGATGCCCAACAGGTGTTCGCCGCTTTGGAGCAAGCCGTCCAAGCGCTGCATCTCGACTGGACGCAGAAGGTAGAGCTTTACCTGAGAGTGGCAACTCAAAAACATCCTTACGCTTTCCACACTTTTACGCTCGAAACAGCATCGGCGGGCGCTGTCTCGGAAGAAGTGGCTGGCAAGCAGAGAACAGATGAGCCGGATTTGCTGAGGGGTGATATCTGGGATTTGCCGGAGCAGGCGGCAAAACCGGAGGCGTGGGCTCCGGGCGAATCCGTCGCGCCATCTCCTATCCCGGCGGTATCGGAACCGACAATCGAGAAGCGATCGCCGTCTCTGCTGCCGGCAGTGGTGGCGGGGGCTAGCGCCACCCTCGTGGTGCTGCTGGCGGGCTTGTATCCCTTCACTCGTCCGTGCGTTATTGGCAAGTGCAGGGAAATTCAAACGGCTCGGCAGCTCAGCCAAGATTCGGCAAAAATTATCCAAGGGAATAAATCGGCGCGATCGCCCCTACAGGCAAAAACGCAACTGAACGAAGCCAGCAACCTGCTGAAAAATATTCCCTTCTGGTCTTTTTATTACCAGGAAGCGCAGGGACTGCTGCAAACTTACGAAAGGCGGTCAGAACACCTGGCTAAAATTGTAGAGGTTCAAAAGAAAGGTGCAGCCGCTGCGGAAAAAAGTAAAAATCCTCCCCATTCCGTAGAAACTTGGCAAGACATTCAATCGGATTGGCGGGCGGCGATCGCTCAGTTGGAGGACATTCCCTCGGACAGCGAACTCGATTCGTGGCGCGATCGCAAGTTGCAGGAATATCGCGCCAATTTAAACACCATCACTCAGCGCGTCAAAACCGAGCAACTGGCTCAGAAGCGACTGAAATCTGCCAAAACAGCCGCCCAACTGGCAGAAGCCCGTCAAGGAGTCGCCCAGTCATTAGAGAGCTGGCAACTGGTACAGGCGACGTGGCAGACGGCGGTGAAGTCGCTGTCTCAAATTCCCAAAGGAACCCTAGCCGAGCGCGAGGCTCAGCAGCTTTTAGAAAGCTATCAGTCAAAATTGGCAGAATCTCGCGATCGCAAAACCACCGAACAGATGGCAGTCGCCACCTACAATCGAGCCGTTCGCGTAGCAGGGCAAGCACAGAAATTCGAGCAACAAAACCAGTGGTCGAAAGCCGTGACGCTTTGGCGTCAAGCGCTCAGCTTCGCCCAGCAGGTTCCCGCAGGCAGCAATTACTATCCGAAGGCTCAGTCGCTTGTGGCGTCTTACACGAATTCCCTCGGACGAGCGCAATCCAGGCTGCAAGTCGCTGTTGCTTTGCAGAAAGCCCGTGCCGACCTGAAAAAGACTTGTGGCGGTTCGCCGAAGGTTTGCGATTATGCAGTAACCGGCGATTTGATGACGGTTTATATTACCTCAGAATACCGGCGCTCTCTCAGACAAACAGCGATGACGGCTGACAAAAAACGCGACTTCCAAACCAAACAAAAGGTGAACAATCACGTTCAAACGTTGCAAGTCGCCCTGGAAGCAATCAGTAACAACGCGGGCATTCCGATTTCAGTTTACGATCCGTCCGGTTCCCTCATCGGTTCTTACAATCCGCAACAGTAGCGATCGGCTTGTAGGGGCGCTTCGCGCGCCTCTACAATTGGCTGTAAAACGGGCTGGGGGTTGCTCGGATTTTAAAATCGTGCTGAGTAATGAGTGCCTATTGCGTGGTAGAAGATTGGTAAGAAAGTGCGATCGCCAGCCCGTGCAGAATAGTTGCATTCGTGACGATGTATGAAATTCATCGCCACTGATTTCAAAACCTCTGCAATTGTGCAGATTGATTGAAAAACTGTCGGCACAGCCCGCGCGTCGCCATCACCGCAGTTGCCAAAGTTGTCAAAGCCAGCACGAACATAATCAACAGTTGATAGCCGGCAGCCTCGATCGGTCTGACGCCGCCGAGCATCTGTCCGGTAATGGTTCCCGGCAGGGTGACGACGCCGACGACCATCATTTGGTTGAGGGTGGGGATGAGTCCGGCTTTGATGGCGTCTCGGCGGTATTGCGCCACGGCTTGTTCTGGGGTGGCTCCCAAACACAGGTGCGTTTCGATTTCTATCTGGCTGGCATTCACCGTACTGACGAGACGCTCTCCGGCGATCGCGGCTGCATTCATGGCATTCCCGAAGACGATCCCCCCCAAGGGGATGAGATACTGCGGTTCGTACCACCTCTCGGGTCGGATTACTAATAAGTTGGTGTAACTCAATGTCAGCGCCGCACTCACTAAGATCGCTCCCCACACCACGGGCAAGACTTGGGGAATCTTTTTGCTGATGCGGTTGCGCGCGACGATCGCCGCGATCGTCAGCATGACTGCCAGCACCAACATCACTCCCCACCAGGGATTTCTTTTATCAAAGGCGGCTTCCAGCAAGTATCCCACCACGGTTAACTGGGCGATCGCCCGCCCCGTGGCGATGATTAACTGTCCCTCTAACCCCAATCGCTGCCATGCGGACAACCCAACGGCGATCGCCATCAGTCCCAGCGCCACAGCCAGATCGGCGGGCTCCAATACCTCCACTGGACTCATCATTGCTACTGTTATTTTGCTATTAACTTGCATCCAGTCTATCTGTTGCAACAACTTTAAATCGTAAATTTCACTTCCTGCATCCTTTCAGGTATAAAACATAAAATCGCGATGCCGTCTTCTGAGATGGCATCGCGAACTTAACTGTAGTTTCCAGACTAGGCCAGAATCCGAGTTAAATTACCAGGTCTGGGGAATAATTGGCCTGGGAACAGACGGAATCGGAGCCGGTACGGGGCGCGGCGGTGGCGTTACTGAAGGAACCGGCCTCGGCGGTGTTGGAGCCGGAGGACGAGACTGAGGAAATTGAATCGGCCTCGGACGCTGGATGACCGGTGGCGGCGGCGGTGCCATATAAATGGCATTGGAGGTGACGATTACCTCACTGCCCAAGATTTGGCCCAGATAAGCTCTCAGTCGTCTGGGTACGGTGACGGTTCTGGTTCTGCCTTCTCTCGGCTGGATGATCAAGACGTCGCCGACAATACTCTTGACGATGCCCCGCACACTTGTACCCGCAGGTATTACATTCTGCGCCAACTCCTGCGTCGTCAAGTCAGCGGGACGCTCTGCTGCCAGAGCTGACCCTGCAGAGAGCAACAGGAACAGTGCTGTCCCTGTCAATGTTGCTATTTTTCGCATCCCTTTCACTACCTCACATTGATAATCTCGACTCTCTCGGACTTTTGCGGTCTACTGGCTTTTATGAGGGTCAAGCCCAAAGCGATCGCGTGACTCGAATCGCTCTCTAACCCGCGTTATGCGGTAGGCTTTGCCTCATGCCAGCAGAAGTCATCAGTTTTACTTATGACGGTCAGGCCGAGAGCGCCAGAGAATGTTTTTGACATTCTAGCTCATATATTATAGTGAAACAAAGAATGAAACAATACTTGCTTCTACAAAGTCTAGAGGCTCAGTTCAAACAATTGGTTGTAAGGATCAGAGGTGAGCAATGGTGCGAGGGGAATCGCTAGCGCGAGGTTTCATGCTGCTCTGCTTGGGTGCATCAATTGTATTGCTGGGAGGGCAGCGACAGGCTGTAGCCGATGAGAGGGCAGATCGAGTAGGAACGGTCAGGGAATCTTTGCCTCAGAGGCAATTACCTGGATTAATAGGACTAGAACTCCCTCCAATTGGCGAGGCGTCTAAATTTATTCCGGTTGAAGAGGTTCGTTTGGTTCTCCGGTTGAGCCAGCGCCGCGTTTATGTCTATAAGGGCAATGAGGTGCAAGCCAGTTACCCGGTTGCGATCGGCAAGCCTGGTTGGGAAACTCCTACAGGAACTTTTAACGTTTTCACAATGGAAAAAGATCCGATTTTTAAGAGCTTCCGCACCGGCAATGAAATTGGCCCGGGGCCCGACAATCCGCTAGGCCCTAGATGGATTGGCATCTGGACTGACGGCAAAACTCAACTCGGTTTCCACGGGACGAATGAGCCGGAACTCATCGGAGAAGCGGTTTCCCACGGCTGCATCCGAATGCACAATAAGGATGTGATGGCTCTGTACGAGCAAGTCAGTGTAGGAACGACTGTGGTCGTAGAGCCATAGTATAGCTTGGAATCGGGGAAGCGGCGGTAGGGGAGAATACATTTTATTGATTCTGGCACTACACGCTCGACTTCCCTACCCCGAAAAAAGGCTATTTTGGGCTTTCTGGAAAGTTTAACAGGCAATAAAAAAACCCCGTGGTTGCCCAATAATATAAGAAATTTTTATATTTAAAAAAACAATCACATTGTCAAGTGAGTTGCGAATTGTAAATAACCTAAAAACTTATAGAAATTCAGGTTCTTATATTAAAAGGATAATCGGCAAGCGTCAAGGGGTAATAGAGGAGTGACAGCAAGGCGGGCGATCGCCCCAATTCACCCAAATTTAATATTAAAAATTTGTGTAACTTGCATTACAGCTTTGTCCGGGTTTCTCAGCCCCGCTGCGATTCAAACTGAGCGATCGGGCGCGTCCCACGAGCGAGCCTTTCAGGCTTCTCGATTTGCCTGGAAAGTCAGTCGGAATGCAGCGCGCTGCATCCAGACTGGCGAATTCTAGAGCCGTTCTGCCCAGAGATGGGCCTAGACTGACATCAAAACAGGCTCGCTCTTTTGAATGTTGACCTCAAGGGGTTGCAAATCCGTCGCGTAAACCTCGCAAGAGTTATTCGGGCTCTCAATCAGCTTGACTTTGTGCAACTGGGCACCCAGGTCGCGGATGGGAGCATTGAGCAGGTTAGCGATGTGGACGGCTATATTTTCGGCGGTGGGCACCACCGAAGCAAAGTAGGGAATATCTTTATTCAGGAAGGTGTGATCGAACGGCTCGACGACGAGATCGGCGATCGCCCCCTGCAGGGCGACTAAATCGACCAACATGCCGGTGCGCGGGTCAATCTCGCCTTTCACCGTCACCTCTAAGTGATAGTTGTGGCCGTGTCCGTTGGGACGAGCGCACTTGCCGTATATCTCGCAATTCTCCTCAAAACTGAGGTCGGGACGAGCCAGTCGGTGGGCGGCGCTAAAGTGGGTGCTGACTGTGAGGTAAGCTTCCATTCCGTCTCCTTGATAATCGGCCCAGAGTTCTGGATTTTCAAATAGCTGAATGCGGACGAGAGGCAGGTGGGGGGCGAGCCGCTGCCAGATAACCCGTGCCAGATTTTCCGTTGTGGGCAGGGTTTGTTGAAATTCCGGCCACGCTTCGTTCAGATACGAGAAGTCAAGCTGGCCAGTGACTTCCCGCTTGATAACGTGCTTGACATCCGACAGGTTCAGCACCATGCCGTACTCGTCGAGTTCGCCGACCATTGAGACAAACAGGACGTAGTTGTGGCCGTGTCCTGGGGCCCGGGCGCAGAGGCCGAACTGCTGACTATTTTCAGCTTCGCTCAGTTCTGGCAGCCAGTACCGATGACTGGCAGAGAACTCGGCGCGGCGATTGATGATACACTTCATTCAACTTGTAAAGTTAAATTAACTTAAGTTAATTTTAGAGGCAAAATGCTGCGATCGCCGCAAAATTTTAGGAGCGCGGCACCCGCGCCCCTAGAAGCAGACAGCCGTTGCAAGGGTTAAAATTTCATATTTTTCAAGGCGGCTTGAGCTTCTCGGCGCAAACCGGCTGCCATTCTGAAAAGTTCCTGACCGGTGTGCAGGTGGCGATCGTCGTAGTTGAGGGTATAGAATTCTAACTCTTCGATGCCATCCCCGACATGATTGAGGCAGTAATACAACTGAGCGGCAATCCCCGCAACTGGCGACGGGTTGGGTAGGGAACGAAACAGCGCCCGAGCCTGGTTGAGGAAGTTGCGGCAAGTGTTTATGTAGCTTTGAAAGGCTTCGATGAGTTCGTCGTCAAAGGGATCGGCAGAGAGTTCGTCGATTTGAGTTTTGAGCGGACTCAGAATGCGACTGAGCATTTGATTGACGGGCTTGTAGACGCGATCGAGCCATTGCTCCAGCTCGAGATCGGCGTCGCGCCCGGTTTGCCTGCGCTGCCGCTGTTGCGTTCGGGCGGTTTGCGTGCTTCTAGAGCCGGAGGATCGGCTCGCGTTCTCGAATGGCGATTCCCTGCTGACGGCTTGTTCGCTGCCGTGCATCTGTTTGTCGTAAGATTGCCGTCGGTGGGGATCGCTCAAGACTTCGTAGGCGGCATTGAGGCGGACGATCCGATCGTGGCTGGATGTTTCCCTATTGCTGTCGGGGTGAAAAAGTTTTACCAAGCGTCGGTAGGATTGCTTAATCTCTGCTTGAGTCGCTCTCGGGTTGACTTGCAGGGTTTCGTAGTGGTTGGAAGTGGCCATACAATTTGAAATGCAGAAATCATACGATTTTAAATTTTAGTTTTTAGTTTTTAGTTTTGCTAATCTCTTGCGCGTCGATCTTTTGTACCGATTTAAAATCCCGATCGCTCATCGCAACCGTTGATTATATCACAGTTTAGCGATTGTTTCTCATAATTTTTTTTGAAGGAGCGCGATCGGGCTCCGGGTAAAGATTTATGTTCATTCAGCCGGGAATTCGCCACTATGCTAAAATGAGACGCCGAACCTCAAAACCCCACCCTCAAAACGCGAATACGCGGATAAAAAATCAAGGAATTCATCCGCGCATCCGTGGCGTTTGGGTCGAGCGCTTCGGGCAGCGATCGCTGCTTACCCGATAATGCCAGAAGCGCTCAGTTCAGGCTCTTGGAATAAGGGGGTACTCAAATAACGTTCGCCAAAACTAGGCTGAATCATCACAATCAATTTGTTCTGATTTTCGGGACGTTGGGCAACGCGAATAGCGGCGCACAGAGCCGCACCGCTAGAAATACCCGAGAGGAGACCTTCTTCTCTGGCGAGGCGACGTCCAAAAGAGATCGCCTCCTCGTCGGAAACCGCAATCACCTCGTCAATTAAATCCCGTTTGAGAACTTGGGGAATGAACCCAGCACCGATGCCTTGAATTTTGTGAGGTCCGGGAGCGCCGCCAGAAAGAACGGCGCTATTCGACGGTTCCACAGCGATCGCCTTAAATGTCGGTTTCCGCGCTTTGATGGCTTCTGCCACGCCGGTAATCGTGCCGCCGGTGCCCACGCCCGCGACGAGAATATCCACCTCGCCATCCGTATCCGCCCAGATTTCCTCAGCCGTGGTTTCCCGGTGAATCTGGGGGTTAGCTGGGTTGCGAAACTGTTGCAGCATGTAGGCGTTAGGAGTTGTTTTGACAATTTCCTGCGCCCTAGCGATCGCCCCGCTCATGCCCTCAATACCGGGAGTCAGTTCCAAATAAGCACCGTAGGCGCGCAACATTGCCCGCCGTTCAGAACTCATCGTATCTGGCATCGTCAAAATTAACTGATAGCCTTTGGCTGCAGCCACCATCGCCAGAGCAATTCCCGTATTTCCAGAAGTGGGTTCCACCAAAACCGTTTTGCCAGG
Source organism: uncultured bacterium (assembly GCA_964405435.1). Lineage (GTDB taxonomy): Bacteria > Cyanobacteriota > Cyanobacteriia > Cyanobacteriales > Oscillatoriaceae > DVEG01. Next base: position 8,160 of record CAYOOD010000053.1, on the reverse strand, counting down.
GTGGATCGATCCTTGTTGTTCCGCCTCCTGAATCATGCTGACGCCAATCCGATCTTTTACGGAGGCGGCTGGGTTCATTCCCTCCAGCTTCACGAGAATTCGCGCCACGCACCCTTCGGCTTGCGGGATGCGGTTGAGTTGCACCAAAGGGGTGCGACCGACTAATTCGGTGATGTCACGGGCAATTCGCATGTTTACTTTTTAGAGTTGATCGGTAATATTTTACTTGACGACCTACCGCTTATCAAAATTTGAGAATCTGGTTCGCAGTGAGGACTTTAGCCCTACAGCTTTTTAAAATTTTGAAGGAAAAAAGTAAAAACTACAAACAAGTTTCAAACAATTTTTGCCGGCGCGATCGTCTAGGAATGAAAGGCACTATTGCCAGCAGCTATCCACTGACTCCGGCACAGAAAAACCCGATAAATAGCGTCTGTACAAGAAAAACCGCAGGCGAGTGAAACTAGAGAAATCGCGTCTCTACTGGGCGCGATTATTGACAGCCAATCCAGCAACGCCAACTTATAAAGTATTGGGATCGATTCCCAACGCTCGCAACCGGGCAGCGAAAAGATCGGCTCGCTGGCGTTCTTCCAGAGCCTGCTGTTGAGCGGCTTCTAGTTCTTGCTGAGTCGCTTCTAGTTCTTGCTGAGTCGCTTCTAGTTCTTGTTGAACTGCTTCTTCTGGTAACGGGACGAGATTGCCTTGCGGGTCGTAAAAGCGCAACCACACCGCCGTTTCTCGGTCGATTGTCCCCTCCCAGGTTCCCAACCAGAAGCCGAGCCTCTCGCACCACAGCCATCCCTGTTCGTTCGGCTCTGAAGGTTGATAGCGCAAGTTGGCATCTAACTGCCATCCCTGCAAAGAATTCGGGTCAAACGGATCGAAAACAAAATAATCCTGCGTTCGGAAAGTACGCCCGTAAATCGTTTTTTTAATTCCCATATCTGCGGCGGCTGTACTTTCACTCATCAGCTCTACAATAACGTCTGGGTAGCGCCCTTCCTCCTCCCAAACTACCCAGCCTTGCCGAGAACGAGTTCCGTCAACGTCCAGCACGACAAAGAAATCCGGCCCTCGGAATTCGCGATTGCGAACTTGAGTGCTGCTGTAGTACACGAACATATTGCCGCCGGTGAAAAAGTCGCTGCGATCGGCCCATGCCTGCTGCAGCGATCGGATCAGGACGTTCATGGCAATGCGGTGACGGTTGCTTTCCAATGGTTCACCATCGTCGAAAATCAAATCAGTCGGCGGCATGGGGGGTTCCCATTGCTCAGCCGCTTCAGTCTGGGGCAGAGGTTGTGCGGTCGTCTCGATTGACATTTCCTTTTGTCCCCATAAGGCGCGCGTTTCTATTGTCATTATCGGCGGCTTCAGCTTAGTGGCTTCTGGAGTGCAATGGCTCAGATGTAATACATAATGTCCAACTGCCGCTTGGTGTCTCGCCGATCGCACAGATCCTGTAGCGTGTATTTCTGCAAGACAGAATTGGCAGCCTGACGGGCTTCTTGCCAGATATCCCACACCACCGCACTTTCGAGGGTTTTGGAGGCAGAGCCCTTTTCGGGCTTTTGGGCGTCCAATCCTTCGATACAGTTGACCACTTCTAGGAGGGTGATCTTCCAGGGTTCTCGACCGAGTACATAACCGCCCTTGGCCCCTCGCAGGCTGCGAACTAGGCCGCAGCGCCTCAAGTTGGCCAACAACTGCTCTAAGTAGCGATCGGGGATATTTTGCCTAGCCGCAATCTGCCGAATTTGCAGCGGTTCGCCGTCTTTATATTCAGCCGCCAGCTCTAGCAGAGCTAGAAGCGCATATTCACTTTTGGAGGAAAGTTGCACAACCAAGGTTAAATGTCAAGGGTTTTTTGTCAGGATCTTATAAAAATATTATACCCCGGTTTTCAACCGGGGTTTGTGAAGTTTGTATGGCAAAAGTCAAAAAGCCCCGCTCTAGGCGGGGCTTCACAGATCTCAAGCATTCACCGCTAGCCTGCTAAGTGGACAGCTAGCGGAGTATGGCGCATATCTAACGGCTAGAACGAGAAAGTGCCTCGGAGCGTGCCGATGATGGTATCGTCGTTATCCGCGTCGCCATTGGCTCCGTTCTGGTTGGGGTTCACCAGCCAGATGACGCCAGGGGTGATCGAGATATTATCCGTCAACTGCCACTTGTAGAAACCTTCGATGTGCCAGGGGATATTGTCGCGATCGATGTTGACGCCGCCGCCCCGGAATTCTGTCAGGTAAGGTTGAGCGCCCACCACGATACCGCCCAGGTTTCCTTCCTTCAGCAAGTCGGGGAAAGCGAGGGTGACGGCATAAGTCCAGATCCCGGCACTTTCGCGAGGAATTTCACCTTTCTCGAGCTTCACGTCGCTGTAGCCCACCCAGCCACTGATGCCAAATCGGCGGCTCGGTTGCAGCGAAGCCTGCAAGCCGTAGGAATTGACGGTGACGGGATTGTTGATCCCCGCGAGGGTGTTGGCAACGTTAGTCCCCACAAGGCCGCCGATTTCTCGGCCATTGTCAAATCCGAAGTCGCCCGGTCCGAAGTAGGAGTTGATGTAAGTGGCCGCCATCGACACCCCGCCGATGGTAAAGTTCAACTGTGCCAAGGCGGAGTAATTGCCGTTGAAGAAGCCATCACTCGGATTGGGGCTGCTGCCTTCGTTCGCCAAGTAGCCGACGGTGAGCGAGCTGGGCTTGAGGACGTTGAAAAAGTTGCTGCGACCGAAACTGATGTTCGCTCCGATCCCTTGTCCGCCGCCGAGACGGTAAATCGGGTTGCGCTGACCGAAGGTAGAGAGAGAACCACTACCGCCGTCGAAGTCTTCCATGTAGGGGTTGAGGGTGGGAGTAAAGTCATCCCAAACGCCCCGGTTGGCAGAAATCACCAAGTCGATGTTATTGCTGAAGGGGAAGAAATACTGCAGCGTGTCTAAGCGGACGATATTGTCGTCATCGTCCAGCACGTTGAAGGTCTGCACGCCTTCGCGCGTCGTCCCTACTACGCTCAGCGGGGTGGCGTTACCCATTTGCAGGCGGGTAACCAGCAAGTCCCTACCCGTGAAGCTGGTGTTGAGGTTTAGGCGAACCCGCTGTTGGAAGGCGGGCACGTCACCGGTTTCTCCGAACGAGTCGGTGCCGGCGAAAATGGCTTCACCCACCAGTTTCGTGGTAGTCGAGAACTGGTTGGCTTCCAATTCGGCGGTGCGAGCTTCTAGGGCATCGACGCGACCGCGCAGGGTGGCGAGTTCAGCCTGAAACTCTTCGAGCAGTCGCTGGATGACCGCTAAGTCTTCTCTGGTGACAAACCGGGAGAAGTCAACGTTTGGCCCGATCAATTGAGTGATGTATTCCAAACAGGCGTTTAAACCGGCGGCGAACTCGTAGCGCGTCAGGGCGCGATTGCCTCGGAAGGTGCCGTCGGGATACCCGGCAATACAGTTGTAGCGCTCGACCAAGTTCTGCAAGGCGCTGAAGGCCCAGTCTGTCGGCTGAACGTCTGACAGTTGCGAAACTTGGGTGACTCGGCCTCCGCGTTGGGCAACGGTGGTGCTGTTTGCGGACCCTTCGTTGGTGTAGCGGTTGATTTGATTGATGACGCTACCGGCGACTGGGGAACTGGGGGCTGCGGGTGCGGCGGTTTGTGCTAGCTGAAGCGGGGCTTCTGCTGGCGTTGCGGCGGCTTCTCCTGTCGGGTTGGCCGGGATGAGGGCCAGAGGCTGGGCTTCTGCGAAGCCTGTCGCTTCCAGGGCACTCGCGCCCGCGCTCTCTTGTGCCGGCACTGCGGCAAGCGCTGGGGCTTCAGCGGGCTCGGAAACCGCTTGTTCTGTTAGGTTTAGCGAAATTTGCGCGGGTTGCTGAAATTCAGCGATTCCCAGTTGGTCGAGCCCCGTGGCTGCGGCAGTTGAAAGTTCAGTCTCGCTTGCGGGTTGAAGGGTCGCTGCTTCGGAATTCGATCCCGTTTCGGTGGCGATCGCCGCTCCTGAAACGACCAAAGCTGCCCCTAAAACTGCTGGACTGACCAGTAGAGATTTCCACAATATTTTAGACATTCTCTCTTGTCCTCACACCTTATTTTGAGAGACTAACGGGCCATCTATTTATATTTAACACACACCCACTGATTTTACCATCTCTCGATTGGTTCCCAGGAATCTTACTTCCCCCGACATTGGAGAATGGGGGGGCAGCGATCGCGGTCAAACCGGTCTGGGCGCGCGAGATCGGGCTCAACACTCTCAGGGGTCTGCTCTCGAAGACAGTTTGGCCGACTGTCGAGCTGAAACCTCTGATGCGGCAAGCGCCTGTACGCTTCAACACCGATAGTAAAGTGGGCTGAGTTCTGCGACTTCGCGGCTGCATATCTTCTAATCACTCCCTCCCGTCAGGTTGTTTGACTTTTGGATTGCAAGGTCGCGGAGCTTGTATGCTTCCCCTGTGGGAGCGCGTCAATTCCCTCTGTTTTTTCGCCCCGCCTCGGTTCACAACCGATGCTTTTGATGTATTAGGGATTCAGGCAAGCGCTCCCGCTCTAGCCCGATCCTGTAGTTTTGGGTTTTTCTGTCAGAGGATTCTGCTTTCCTCACCATGATAGCACGCACTTTTTATATTAAATAATTAAATACATATATAGTAATCTATAAAAAAATATAGTCGGCAGACTTTCTGGTTTGGCTTTAAGAGCAACCGTCACTTTTGAGAGCGCGCCCTTCTGAGATCGCCCGCCTCGATAACGCGCGCGCTACAGCCACGAGAGGGAATCACGCCTGTGCTGACTCCAGCTCGACTTCTAAAGTGTGTCCGATCGCGCAAAAGACTTGCCGCTGCTCGAATAACTCCAAGAAATCGGGGTTGATTTTATTTTGGGCCGCTTCTTGGCGCAAAATCTGTAGGGCTGCGGCGACGGGCAACCCGCGCTTGTAGGGGCGATCGCCTGCCGTGAGGGCGTCGTAAATATCCGCGATCGCCATAATCTGAGCTTGAACCGGAATGTCGGCTTTTTTCAATCCGCGCGGGTAGCCGCTGCCGTCCAGCTTCTCGTGGTGGCCATAGGCGATCGCCGGCACGTCTTGCAAGTCTTTTGTCCAAGGAATCCGCTTGAGAAATTCGTAAGTATGGGTGACGTGATACTCGATCGCCAAGCGTTCCTCATCGGTGAGGTTGCCCTTTGCCACCATCAATTGAGCCATTTCCTCTGGAGAGACGAGGGGTTTGACGTGCCCGTCCACATCTCGATAAGTATATCGAGACAGCTCTCTGAGCTGGGAGAGCGGTTCTTCAGCCAAAATCCTCGGTTCGTTTGCTTCCAGCAGCAACTGCCAGTAATGATTCAATTGTTCAATTTTTTTAGAGAGGTCGGTTTCTAACTTTTCCACATCCTGGCAGAAAGAACACCCCGTCTCTGCTTCGGCGTAGGGAAGTCGGTGCTGCAGCAAGTGTTGGAATTTTGCTTGGGCGCACTCCATTTCCAGCGTCCGCCGCGCCAGGGCAAAGCGGTGGCGGATGACCTCGATTTGGGCAGGGTAGAGTTTTTTCTGCTTGACCAGAATCGCTTCTGGCACGCCGACTTTGCCAAAATCGTGCAAGAGAGCGGCGTAGCGAATTTCTTGAATTTGGCGATCGCTAAAATGTATCGGTCGCAGCGGACCGGAATTTACCGTATTGACTTCTTCGCTCAGCCGGACTGTGATAGTCGCGACCCGTTCCGAATGTCCCGACGTACACGGATCTCTCGATTCTATCACCTGCACCGAAGCTTTTACGAATCCCTCAAACAATTGTTCTATGCTCTCCTGCAGTTGATTGCGTTCCAGCGAAATCGCCACCTGAGATGCCAGAGAGCGGACAATCCGTTCCTCCCATTCCGAATAGGGCTGGGTCACTTCTAGGACGTTTTCTGCCGTCACCGTTACATCGGGTCGGATTTTGCGGTTGATCAGTTGCAGCACGCCCATCATTTCTCCTTGGCGGTTCTGCATGGGCAAAACCAGTATGGAACGGGTGCGGTATGAAATATCTCGATCGAAGCTGCGATCCAGTTGGTATGGGACTCCGGGCGGCAATTCGTAGGCATCCGGCAGGTTCAAGCTTTCGCCGGTGAGTGCCACATAGCCGGCCAAGCTTTGACGGGTGAGGGGGATGGCAAATTCTCGGAATGAAACATTGGGGCGGGAGGCATTTTGGGCGACTTTGAACAACAATTTTGGGAAGCCGTCGCTGCTGTCTACCAGGTAGACGCTGCCCGCATCGCTACAGGTGATTTCCCGGCTCTTGGATAATATCAGGTTCAGCAATTCCCCCAAGTCATAACTGCTGGAAAGCGCCGCCCCAATATCTAATAGCTGCTCGATTAATTCCGTTCTTTCAGCAGCTTGCCGCTGGAGTTCCTGGTTGTCTAAGACCATGACCATGAGCTGGGGATGATGAATTTTGTTGGTAAATTTTACTGGCTAGCTTCCCTAGCCAATTGCAGCTTGCAAATCGATGAAAAACCAGGATTTATTCCTTCTAAATCGCTTTTAATACTCGGTCAGTTCAGAGATTACCTTTGCCAGGTCAAAGTCTTTCTCAGTCAAACCGCCAGCGTCGTGAGTTGTCAAGCTCACAGTCACTTTATTGTAAGAAATTGCTATATCTGGATGGTGTCCGGCTTTTTCCGATGGCTCTACCAGTTTATTGACAAATGCGATCGCCTCGACAAAATTATTCAGCGTCCAGGTGCGTTGCAGTTGCTTTCCCTCTACTGTCCATCCGTCCAGCGAGCCGACACCCGCTCTAATTTCGCTCTCGCTCAGTAAGTCAGTCATATTAGTCAGCCCTGATTGTTTACCCAATGCTTTCAGAAGGATGTTAAAAGATGCCTTTTTGTTGCCTCACACAATATCTTTTTACATGGCTTGAGAAATTTTTACCTTCCCCACTTAAAATGACCCCACTTCAAAGGAGGCAGTTTAACTGATGCTGTTCTGGGCTTTTCGCGACTCTGAGACGTTCGCCTTTTGAGAGAAGCGAGAGCCTTGCATTGGAGTGGCTCCAGTGTGAGTACAGCTTCGTATGAATTATAGCCTGTTTGAGGAACGCGGCGCGCCTGACTTTGCTTCTCGCTGCTCGCGCTCGACTCATCCCCCATCCCCTACCCCATCCCCTACCCCATCCCCTACCCCTCTCCCCCTCTGGCAAAGCCCCAAAAAACTATCCGCTCTCACGGGCAGCTTCTAGGTCGAAACCTTGACGCTGAATGTGAGAGCGGTCTAGCGGGTCTTCAGATTGAAACCTGACTGCCGGGAGGAACTCCCAAACCAGCCCAGTCTCCCAAGAACGCTCAGTCCCTGAGTGGGACTAAGGCTGGGTTTTAGAGAACAGCCCCGGCACGCAGCCGGCCTACTCCAATCTGATGACCCATGCGTTTACTACTATCTTGCATAGGCATCACCTCCTTGTGTCCCTGAACGGTTTTAGTTTCAGAGTATTCGCTGATTTCAGTATAACAGCCTTTTCAAATTTACGCAACCTCAGCAAGTTTTTGTAAATTTTTCAGCTTGCACTTGAAAAACTGACAGGCTGAATAGAGGCAGAAGATATATTTCAGTCCCTGAAAGGGATTGGCAAGCTTTTTCTGCCGCCTTCCTTCAATTTGAGCACGTCCCTGTACTGTGGCTGTGCTTCAGAAGGGCTGAAACGCATTATAACTTCTTCCTCGAGGGTTTTTAGGTTCTGCGCTTTGCCATTCTATCCAGTGCGTTTTTTTCGCCTGAAATAGGTTAATTAGCGCCAATCTATAGGTTTTCACGGTAGAGCCACAGCCCCCATTACTTACAGGCGCTAGTGCTTTACCTTGCCTCGATTAACTGCCAGCCTTTGATAGCAAGACGCGGTTACATACAGGTTAGCTTGAACTTTTCTGGAGTGTCAACGTCGCGACTGTAGAAATCGGCAAAAAATTAAACTCGACTGGCGCGGACAAAAAAGCGGGCCTGTGAAAAACGACGCCCCCGCCTTTCGGGCAGGGGCGATCGCTCGATCTATTCGATCTATATAAAAGGAAGCTGGAAATTACAGAGCGTTACCGCGAGGCAGAACTTCCTCGGGGAACTGGAACTCTTCGTGGGGTTGGTCAGCCGGAGCCATCCAAGCGCGAATCCCTTCGTTC
>CAYOOD010000052.1:0-52744 GCA_964405435.1 uncultured bacterium | reverse complement strand
CTCCTGATGTTTTTCTCTAATAGTATAATACTATCTTAGCCAACTTAGTATTAAATGCACGACAGCTTTTAAAAATAAAATGTCCGTGCCTTCACTGCTTGCACAGCAGAGTTTGGCACGGCATCCCTCTAATATTGCCCCCACAATGGCGCGGACAGGCGCTATTGTCCAAATTCTTTCTCGAAAATTTGACGGGTCATCGGCTGAGCCACTTCCAAGCCTTCACCGCCCAATAACTTCAAGGGTTGGCCATCTACAGACATCCAGAGCTTACCATTGGGATCGGTACTGGTTGCCGTATAAACCACCTGCGCCAAGCGCCCCACCATCGACGCGCTGCCACCGCCAGAGGTAAATTCTTGCGATAAATCAAGGTGAACGCCATCTTCTTTCACCGCCACGCTCCGCAGTTTCGTACCCTGCGGAATGACGCTGAAAGTCCCTGCTTCGGCAGGCCCTGCTAGCAAGCGATTGAAAGCTGCCTCTAACAGTTGGCTGGGTTGGGCAGACTGGTCAAGAGTTATCGGCACCTCCACTAAGTCGGTGTTGGTGGGGGCGTCTTTGAGCCAGTAAATTTTTGCAGACGGCTGCTGCACGGGCTGCGCCGTCTGGATTGGCTGCGTCGGTTTGACTATGGGAACCGGCACAGGTGAAGGGGGAATGACAGTCGCTGCCGGCACTGGAGGCGCTTTAGGCGGCTTTTGGGAATTCATCGCCCACCAAGCCGTGCCGCCACCGACAGCCAAAACCAACGCCGCTACACCGGCGAGGACGCCTGTGGAAATGCGACGGGGTTGTTGTTGATCTTCCATACCAGAAGGTTCTCCTTGAGAATTGAACGGGATTGATTGTGAGGGGCAGCTTTCAGCCTTTTCTCGCAGGGCAGTCAGCCTCCGGAGATTTTACCTCTACGCTTTATGCGAAAATCTAGTTTCCTTACATCGAACATCTATTCGCCCATTCGCCGCAGGCGATCGAGAAAATCCCACTGAAGATTACATTAGCGCGGAGCTACTTTCCTGAAACGGCCAAAAGTTTCAAGCCTACAGCACTGCTCCGAGCGATCGCACCCTGTTTAGCGAGGTTCTACTCGCACAAATGCCGCCATCTCCAGTTGAGCTGGCGATATTTTCAATTCTAAAATCCGCGTTAGAATACCAGCTTTATCGAGAGAAAGCAAGTCCAACCGCCTGCTCACTCCCACCGCCAACCCTTGAACCACCCTCGTCGGTGCTGCTTCTCCATTCACCAGCACCGCTGGCTCAGTCAACTGCAACCGCCGCCCGCCAATCACCTCTACTCCAGTTTCGAGCAAAATTGCCAAGCGCTCTGGATACCCTCTCTCCTGCACGTCTACTTGAAAGCGCAGGCGATTATTGTCTAAAAATTCTATCCTGGGATTGAAAATTTCGTAGCGCTGCAACCGCTCTGCCTCGGGAACGTCGAGAACGCGACTCCCCAAATTTCGCAAGCGGTTGGTTAGATCTGGCGATCGCAGGGCTTGATTGACATCCTCCTGGCTCAACACTACGCGCGCTGCCGCTTGCAGGGGCGATCGCAGCGCCTTGAGAGAGGGGGTTTTTCCGCCCCGCCTCAAACTCTGCACGTCCACATCTATCGGATCGGTTTCCACCTCCAGCGCCGCAATCCGAATATCCGGCGTCACCCGCAATCCCCTACCGGCAATCCGCACCCGCTCCACCTTTCCCTGCACGATTTGATAGCTGGGGGGATTGTCTACTCGCACTTGCAATTGCTCCACCGATTCCAATCGGGAGCGGATGGCATTTTCAGCGGCGCGATCGATAACTAATCCCGCCGGCGAGATAAAGGTTAACAGAGCAGACAGAAGGATCGTTATAAATTCCATGTTTTCCTGTTCTTGTCTGAAAATTAGGGATTTTTCTAAACCGCCAATCCGCAAAGTATGCCGAGATAGGAGAAGAGAAGAATTTTTTAGGGTTGGGCAACGGCTACTTATTTGTCGTTTGTTTCTGAAAACACTATATTATAGCATTTTTTGATAAGCAGTTTTCAAGAAGCGTGAGGGACGTCAGAAACCCGGCTTCTTCAAGAAGCCGGGTTTCTTGCGTGCACTTCACCGGCCTGAAAACCGCTATAAGGCGCTGCTCTATTTGATAGCGTCGGCAATCCACTGTTTCAAGGTAGAGGAGACTTCTTCGATCGCAATCTCCTGTGTGTTGTGGGTGGCGCGTTCGACGACTTCGACTTTGCCTTGTTTGACAGAGCGCCCCGGCACAATCCGATAGGGAATCCCGATTAAATCGGCGTCTTTGAATTTGACGCCCGCCCGTTCGTCGCGATCGTCGAGCAAGGTTTCAATGCCGGCTTGATTTAATTCGGTGTAGAGTTTTTCTGCAATCTCTACTTGTTGGGCATCTCCGACATTGGGAATCGTTATGATAGCATGATAGGGGGCGATCGCAACCGGCCAAATTATCCCATCTTTATCGTAAGATTGCTCGACGGCTGACTGAGCCAATCGGGAAACGCCGACACCGTAACAACCCATGACGAGGGGAACTTCTTCGCCCTGTTCGTTGGTGTAAGTGGCTCCCATTGCTTTAGAATATTTGATGCCGAGCTGGAAAATGTGCCCGACTTCAATACCTCTGGCAGTTTGCAGGATTTGGCTGGGATCGTGTACGGCGCGATCGCCTGCTTTTGCCTTGCGCACGTCTACCAGCCACTCTGGCAATTTGAATTCCTTGCCCCAATTGCCACCGATAACGTGATATCCCGATTCGTTAGAACCGGTGACGAAATTTTTCAACTCAACCGCTGTCTTATCCACCAACCGCACGAATTTCGGGTGTACCTGTTTGGCAGCAGCAATATAATCATCTCCCAAATCGGGAGCGATATAACCCAGAGGCAGCGGTTTAGATGCCCATTTTTGCTGTTCTTCCGCGTCGGGCACCTTGAGCGCGAGAACAGTTTTCCCGCCAAACTTGCTCGCCTGCCTGGTTAATTCGTTGAGCAATTTAACTTCGTTGACATCTTGATCCCCTCGGATGCTTACCAGTACCAAAACCGTCGCGCCATTGTCGTAAACGGCTTGGTAAAGAACATTTTTTACGATTTGGGTGGGAGAACACTTGAGGAATTTGCAGAGTTTCTCAATCGTGTCCGTGTTGGGAGTTTCTCGTTTTTCAAAACTTGAAAAGGGGGAAGTTTCGGCATCGGGCGGCAGCGAAACCGCCTTTTCCACGTTAGCGGCATAGTTGCCGTCTTCGGTGTACAAGACCTCATCTTCGCCGGCTTCTGCCAGCACCATAAATTCCTGAGAACCAGAGCCGCCGATCGCCCCGGAATCCGCATCTACCGCGCGGAACTTCAACCCGCTGCGCCGGAGTATGTTGCTGTAAGCCTGATACATGTCTTGGTAAGTTTTTTTCAGGCTTTCTTCAGTAGCGTGGAAGGAATAACCGTCTTTCATAATAAATTCCCGTCCCCGCATCAACCCGAAGCGCGGGCGAATTTCATCGCGGAACTTGGTTTGAATTTGGTAGAGGTGTACGGGAAGTTGGCGGTAAGAGCGGATCGTCTCCTTGGCAACGGTGGTAATCACCTCTTCGTGGGTTGGCCCCAGGGCCACTTCTCGCTCTTGTCGGTCTTTGAGGGCGAACATGATGCCCTCCGCTTGGGTGTAGGTGTCCCAGCGACCGGATTCTCGCCACAAGTCTGCGGGTTGCAGTTGCGGCAGCAGGCACTCTTGCGCGCCGGTGGCGTCCATTTCCTCGCGCACGATCTGCGAGACTTTTTTGAGGACGCGCCACATCAGCGGCAAGTAAGCATAGATACCGCTGCCAATCCGCCGAATGTATCCGGCGCGAAGCAGGAGTTTGTGGCTGGGGATTTCCGCTTCTGCTGGAGATTCCCGCAGCGTGACGAAAAGCATTTGTGACAGTCGCATGGCTCGTTCCCTTAAAATACGGGATAACTATTATCTCAGAAAAATACGGGGTTGGGGCGATCGCTCTCTTCAAGGGCTGATTTTAAATGGGGAATATCGAGCGAGTAACACCATGCGAGTCCTGGCTATTGGCGACATTCACGGCTGTTCGACTGCGTTTGACGCGCTGCTGGATGCGGTAACGCTACAGCCTGACGACAAAATAATAACATTGGGGGATTATGTGGATCGGGGGCCGGATTCAAAAGGCATTCTCGATCGCCTGATAGAATTGTACGATACCGGACGGCTTGTAGCGTTGCGGGGAAATCACGAGATTATGATGCTCGGCGCTTTTCAAAAGCGATCGCTGGAATCGCCGTGGCGGCGCGGCGGCGGTGATAAAACTCTTGCTTCTTATTCGCGATCGGGAGATGGCAGTTTCGCAGACGTGCCAGATGAACACTGGCTTTTTTTAGAACGCGCCTGCGTTGACTGGTACGAAACAGACGGGCATTTTTTCGTTCACGCCGGCGCTTATCCCGACATGCCTTTATCGGAACAACCCGATTACATGCTCTTTTGGGCGGTATTTGAAGAGGTAGCTCCTCACGTTTCTGGTAAAATTATGGTCTGCGGACATACGACTCAAACAAGTGGCTTACCGAGTTATCTAGGCTATGCCATTTGTATCGATACGGGCGTTGAGAAGGGGGGATGGCTGACTTGTCTTGATGTAAACAGCGGCAGAATTTGGCAAGCTGATGAAGCGGGAAAGGTGCGAAAGGGTTGGGTGAATTGAAGTGCTATATAGCGTTCCTAATTGAGTTGTGAAAACTCAGAAGCCGGGGTTCTTCAAGAAGCCGGGTTTTCACCCCGTACAGTCGTTCACGATTCAGATAAAAACACTATATAGCGTTTAGAACTCGTTACCAGGCTGAGTCTGGTAACGAGGGAAAGAAGGTTTTTCGCTTTTGTTCTAATAGCTGAATGCTGCTGCTCTGGCTCCCACGGCTTCGGGTTCGCCTGCGACTAAACGCAAGTCGTCGCAGTATAGTGTCAGCAAAGGCTGACCTAAATTTAAATTAGAAAAATGACTTTCAGTGGGAATTTGTAATTTTCCGTCAACCAGCCCTAAACGATATTCAAACTCGCCTTGAAAAAAAAGAAAATTAGAATCAAGGAGGCTGAGAACTGGCAAACCAAAAGGCAGTGGGATGCTAAAATTTGGCTGGGTGTAGCTGAGGCGGCACAAGGTGCGATCGCCTTGTCGAACTGTGACGCTATCGCCCTGCCAGCTAAATTCAGCGAGTTCCTTTGGCAGCCCCCAAATTTCGCGCCCTCCAGCGACAGAATCAGCATTGTCTACATAAATGTGAGAAATCCAACCTCCCAATTTTCCTGAATAATTCACCAAACCAGCAATAACAATTAACTCGCTGTATTCCAGCACTGAACCTGCTTGGTAAGCGGCTAAATAAACCCCACCTAATGTTTTACCGGGCCACACGGAGATAATTTCCAAATCTGAGGGAATAAACGGGCGCGATCGCTCTATATCGAGTAACTCTACCGTTTGCAGGGCGTAGCCTTTCAGCGTCCAAGGGGCTTGTGGATAGGTCATTTTAATAACTTTCTCATTCAAAAAATCAGCAATTTTTTTAACAAAAAAGGTTGATAATGAGCGCCAATCGCTGCCCTTATCAACCTTTTTCAAGTCGTTCTCTAGAGACTAGGAATTAGGATTTCACAATTCCCAATCCCCAGTTGGTTACTTCGTTTCAGAGAACTCAGCGTCGATTACGTCGTCGCCGCCGCCCGAGGATTGAGCGCCGCCGGGAGCGCCGCCGCCGCCAGCACCGGGTGCCGCACCGCCGTCATCGCTGCCGCCGCCGCCGGCTTGCTGGTAAATGTTGCTGCCGATCGCGTAGAGGGCTTGCTGCAATTCTGCCGTCAGCGTCTTGATGCGATCGAAATCTTCCTTGCTGGAAGCATCCCGCAAATCTTTAATCAACCCTTCAACCTTCGTCTTTTCAGCCGCAGGCACCTTGTCGCCGAGATCCTTCATCTGCTTCTCAGCTTGGTATGCCAAGGAGTCAGCTTGGTTCTTCACGTCGATGCGATCGCGGCGTTCTTTATCGGCTTGGGCGTTGCGTTCGGCTTCCTTCACCATCCGCTCGACTTCATCCTTCGGCAGGGTAGAAGCGCCGGTGATGCTGATGGATTGTTCCTTGCCGGTGCCCTTATCCTTCGCGGTGACGCTCAGGATGCCGTTGGCGTCGATGTCGAAAGTCACTTCAATTTGAGGCACGCCGCGCGGAGCGGGAGGAATGCCATCGAGGCGGAATTGTCCGAGACTCTTGTTGTCCCCTGCCATTTCCCGCTCGCCTTGGAGAACGTGAATTTCTACATTCGTTTGCCCGTCTACAGCGGTTGAGAAGACTTCCGACTTCTTGGTGGGGATGGTGGTGTTGCGGGGAATAATCTTGGTCATCACGCCGCCGAGGGTTTCTACCCCCAGAGACAGCGGGGTAACGTCGAGCAACAAGATGTCTTTGACTTCACCCGCGAGCACGCCGGCTTGAATCGCAGCACCCACGGCGACGACTTCATCCGGGTTGACGCTTTGGTTGGGATCTTTCGCTAAAACGCGCTTCACCAGTTCTTGCACCGCCGGGATGCGGGTAGAACCGCCGACGAGTACCACTTCGTCGATCGCCGCTTTGTCTAACTTGGCATCGCGCAGGGCGTTCTCCACCGGGATGCGGCAGCGATCGATCAAATCGGCACAGAGTTCTTCAAATTTGGCCCGCGTCAGGCTCATTTCTAGGTGTTTCGGCCCATCTTGCGTGGCGGTGATGAAGGGCAGGTTGATTTCTGCTTGCGTGACGCTAGACAGTTCGATTTTCGCCTTTTCTGCGGCTTCCGTCAGGCGTTGCAGGGCTTGCTTGTCCTTGCGCAGGTCGATGCCTTCGGCTTTGCGGAAGGATTCGGCGAGGTAATCGACGATTTTCTTGTCGAAGTCGTCGCCGCCGAGGTGGGTGTCTCCAGAGGTGGCGAGCACTTCAAACACGCCGTCGCCGACTTCTAGGATGGATACGTCGAACGTCCCGCCGCCCAAGTCAAAGACGAGGATAGTTTCGTTGGTCTTTTTGTCCAACCCGTAGGCGAGGGAAGCGGCGGTGGGTTCGTTGATGATCCGCAGCACTTCCAGACCGGCGATTTTACCTGCGTCTTTGGTGGCTTGACGTTGGGAGTCGTTGAAGTACGCCGGAACGGTGATCACGGCTTGGGTGACGGTTTCGCCGAGGTACTTGCTGGCATCGTCCACCAGCTTGCGCAGCACTTGGGCGGAGATTCCTTCCGGGGCGAACTGTTCGCCAGCAGCGGGGCAGTCTAATTTGACGTTGCCGTTGACGTTGAGAACTTTATAGGAGACTTCGGTTGCTTCGTAGGTTACTTCGTCAAAGCGGCGACCGATGAAGCGCTTGACCGAGTAGAAGGTATTCTCGGGGTTCATTACGGCTTGGCGCTTGGCGATTTGGCCAACCAAGCGATCGCCATTCTTGGCGAAGGCGACGACTGAAGGCGTCGTGCGGAACCCTTCCGCATTCGCAATCACGGTGGGTTTGCCACCTTCCATAACGGCGACGCACGAGTTAGTCGTACCTAAATCAATTCCAACTACTTTTCCCATAGGGGCGATCCGGCTCCAATCACTACAAAACTTTGCTCTGTATCAGCGTTATTTAGGGATACAAAAGACTTCTAATCCTATTGCATCCAGTTCTTTTAGAAGCACTCAGCGCTTGCTGTGCGATGGCGGCAAAAAGTCACATACATCTATCTTCTATATACTGTGCGCGATCGGACTTTTTGTTGAAGGCGTGTTTACCGAACCTGATATAGGACGGTTCGCGTGCCGCCAGCGAATCGCGTACAGTGCCGCCCGCGCTCCCCATTAAGCTACTGGGCTGGATGCCCAGATATCTCCTGCGAGTTCCGCATCGGTTAGCGGAGCAGTTTGCCCGCTCTCAGCCTGCAGCTCGGCGGGGCGAACGGTTTCTGCCTCACTTAAGTTTACTTTAACGATAGCGGGACAGGCGGCGGACACTTTCGGCAAAGTCAGGGTGAGAATGCCATCTTTCAAGTCAGCTCGGATTTGCTCGTTGAGGATGGGTTCGGGCAGTTCGACGACGCGGCGAAACTCGCCGTAGCGGAATTCCGAGCGGAAAGCGCCTTGCTGCTGCGCCCGTTGCGGACGGTACGAGCCGGCGATCGCCACTGCATTTCGGCTGGCTTGCACGTCTAAATCTTTCCCTTCCAAACCGGGAACTTCTACCCGCAAAACAATCGCTTCTGGCAGATTCTCCATCTCTATGAGCGGTTGCCAAGTGCGAGTCCGAAACTCGGGCTTGACGGCAGGAAGGTTAGCAGTTTGAGAAAGTTCGTCAAACAGTCTATCTAGTTGAGTCCGCAAGCTACCCAGATCGCGCAATGGGTGCCAGTAAATCAGTTGAGTCATGGCTTTCCCTCCCTTAGAAAGTGTCGCTATTGAACCGCTGGGGTAATAAAGTTAAAGTTTTTTTGTAAAAGTCTCAGCGAAGAAACCTCAATAAACTGTCGGTTAACGAGCCAGTATCGGGGGTTGAACTGAATCGCTGTCCTCTACTGAATTACATATTAGAGAAGCCCGCCCCTGTCTGCACTGGGGCAAACCGTAACGTTACAGTTGTATTTGCCGTTCTCGGCGATTCGCTCTTGCATGGATGTCGCTTCACGATCGCCGGTGGGGCTGAGTCGGCTTTCAGCGCCGCCAACAGAGACTCCCCACTCCCGCATCAGCCCGACAGGGGTTCAGCGTTCGGGCTCCGTGTCGTGTCTCCACTGAGTCGCCACTCGCCATTCCCTCAACACTCACTCAGCACTGGGCAATAGGCACTTCCCACTCCCCACTCTGCATTCAATTGCGCCAGATTTTGGCCACTTCTGCCGCGAAGACACGGGCAGTCCGCTTTCAGAAGTTAAATTTTACTGACAATCTTTATAAAATCTAAAATACTATTGCCGCAGGTCTAAGATGAATGATACTTTCTGATGGTTAGGTAGTATTTACCGCCGCCACACCCGCGATTCGCTGGCGCGATTCGCTCCGTTCGCGTTCGCGCTTTACGCTACACTTCAAGGGTGCCACAGTCTGGCAGTTTGGACTGGCAGTTTGGAGAGGGGAGCATCTCACTTTTTCACGAACTTTTGCCCAAAATAGTAAGGGTGCGTTGAGTGGCGGGCGTATAAATCTACAACTAAAGTAGCAGAGAAAGCAAATTTCTCAGCTAATTATATTTTTAAGAGGCTCCCGATAGGAGGTTCCGTACAATGCACTATAAAAAAGGCAAACCGCTAAATGCTAAAAGCAGGACGGATAGCAAAAAAGGCAACAATCAATTTTCTAATTCTTTTTTATTGGTACTCACATTAAAGCACTCACTTTTAACCACTCCTTTTTTACTTCCTTTTTTACTGTTTGTCGGTTGTGCTGGCATTGACGCGCTGCCCCTGTCAGCCCAGCCAGTCGATCCCACTCGCATCCCCAATCCAATTCCCCTGCCTGAACCAACGCCGCCGCCTGCGCCGCCGCTGCTGCCGCCCCAGTTGCCTCCCCCTGAAGAATTGCTTCAACCTCCTGCGACAGCACCGACACCGACGGAAGAACTGCCTTCGGGCGTTCCGGGAACGATTCGGGTTGAAAACTTCGAGTTTGAGGGCAATACGGCTTTCAGCGATGAAGAATTAGCCGAAGTTACCAAAGCTTTTACGGGGAAGGATTTGACGTTTGCCGAACTGCTGCAAGCGCGATCGGCAGTCACCAAGCACTACACCGATGCGGGTTACATCACTTCGGGTGCCTTTATTCCGCCTCAAACTTTAGAGGGGGGAACCGTCACAATCCAGGTTGTGGAAGGGGAATTAGAAGGGATCGAAGTGAAGGGCACCACGCGCCTGAGAGAAGAATACGTCAGCTCTCGACTGGCGATCGCTACCCGCAAGCCCCTGAATGTCAACCGCCTCCTAGAAGCCCTGCAACTGCTCCAACTCAACCCCCTGATCGAAAACCTTTCTGCCGAACTGTCGGCGGGTTCGCGCCCGGGCAGCAGTTTGCTGGAAGTCACTGTCAGCGAAGCCGATAGTTTCGACGTGCAGCTCAGGGCGGATAACGGGCGGACGCCCAGCGTCGGCAGTTTCCGACGCCAAGCAGAAGTAAGCGAAGGCAACTTGCTGGGATTTGGAGATGCCGTCAGTCTAGCCTATACCAATACCGATGGCAGCAATGAGTGGGATTTCAACTACACGGTGCCCTTCAATCCCCGCAACGGCACGGTGAATTTCTCTTTCTCTCGCACCAGCAGCCAAATTATCGAGCCGCCTTTCGATCAAGTAGATATCGAGGCAAAATCTCGCAATTTTGAACTCTCCGTTCGCCAACCTTTGATTCAAACCCCGACGCGAGAGCTGGCGGTGGGCTTGACGGGCACGCGCAGAGAAAGCGATACCACCTTGCTGAATACGCCTTTTCCCCTTTCTCCAGGAGCCAACGAACTCGGCCAAACTCGCGTCACGGCGCTGCGATTTTTCCAAGAGTGGACGCAGCGGGATTCTCAGCAAGTCTTTGCAGCGCGCTCTCAGTTCAGCGTCGGGCTGGGATGGCGGGCGACGGTGAATGACGAACCTCCCGACAGCCGCTTTTTCGGTTGGCGGGGGCAGGTGCAGTGGTTGCGCCAACTGGCTCCCGATACGCTGTTCCTGGTTAGGGGCGACGTGCAACTCGCCGATCGCGCCCTTTTGCCGCTGGAGCAATTTGGGCTGGGCGGGCTGGAAAGCGTGCGGGGCTACCGCCAAGATTCTGTACTCAGCGATAATGGCGTTTTTGCTTCGGCAGAATTGCGGGTGCCGATTTACCGCTTGCCTCGTCAGCAGGGAGTTTTGCAGGTGACGCCGTTTTTGGATTTTGGCACGGCTTGGAATAGTTCTGGCAAAGACGCGCCGGAAGATAATACGCTGCTTTCTGTGGGTTTGGGTTTGCGGTTTCAGTTGGGCGATCGCTTGACGGCTCGCATAGACTACGGCATTCCGCTGATTGACGTTCCCTCTAGCGACAGAACCTGGCAAGAAAACGGCTTGTATTTTTCCATCGTGGGCAGCCCGTTTGATTGAAGGTTTCTACGCACCATTTCAGCAGCTCATATCTTTCATCACGCGCACGGCAGCGTTGTGCCCAGCCGCTCCGATGACGGAACCCGCCGGGTGGCAGGCGGCGCTGGCTGAGTAGAGCCCCTGAATGGGGGTAGTATAGGGCAAGCGATCGCCGAAACCGAAGGAGTTGTCAACGTGGTGAATGTGCCCCCGGGAAATGCCGAAGTGCTGCTCGATTTTCTGGGGATGCAGGGCAAATACGTCTTCGACTAAATCGGAGGTGCCGGGAGCAAAGCGATCGCAAATTGACAGCAAGTGCTTGACATATTCCCCCTCCCGTGCATCCCAACCCCCGACCGGCGCGTAAGGCACCCACTGCACGAACAGCGCCGAGTTGTGGTGTCCCTCGGCATCTTGCAGGGAGGGATCGAGGGTGGTGTGGATGTACCACTCGATCGCCGGAAACTCGGGCAAGCGTCCCGCCTGCACGTCAGCGAAAGCGCTCTGCAGCCTGGGAATCACCTCACTTTCGTCTGGCAACAAGTGAATGGTCGTGCCGTACTGACCGCGATCTCGGGGCAGGCAGGTAAATTGCGGCAGTCCCCGCAAGCACAGATTCACTTTGAACGTCGAACCATCCCGCTGATAGCCGTCGAGTCTGGCGTTGTAGTCGGCGGGCAAGTTTTCTCGCCCCACCAGCGATCGCATTCGGAAGGGATCGGCATTGACGATGACTGTCGAGGCTTGCAGTTCCGAGCCGTCTTGCAAAACTACTCCGGTTACGGCGTTATTTTGCAGCAGAATCTGCCGGACTTCGCGATCGAGGGAAATCCGGGCACCCGCTTTGAGGGCTGCTATGGCGAGGCGATCGGTGACGGTGCCCATTCCGCCTTTAACCACCATCCAGGTGCCGTCACTTTCCGGCAAGCGGCACATATTGTGAATGAAGAAATTCATGCCGCTGCCGGGGGTGTCCCAGGTTCCGCAAAGCCCGGACAAACCATCGGTGACGGCATACATGGCTTTGAGGAGATCGCTTTTGAAATCGAAGCGATCGAGATAGTCGCCGACGGAAAAGCGGCAGAGATTGACGAAGACTTCGCGCAGGTGCGATCGCGCGTAGCGTTCTGCTGTTTCCTCGATCGAGAGCGGCTCCTGCAACCAGGAGGGGGCAATATCTTCGCGCAGTTGTGCCAGTTCTTCTTGTAGGGCTTCGTTTGCCCTCCAGTCTGCCTCCGAGAAGAAGGATAAAAACTGCTGCTTCATGGCTTCGCGATCGGAGCCGAACAGCAGGTAACGCCCGTCAGTCGTTGGCAGAAAGTAGTGGGGATCGCGCCGGATCAGGGGAATGTCTGCGTCTAGAATTTGCAGCAGTTCCGGCGGCATCAGTCCCAGCAGGTAGGCACCGGTGGAAGCTCCGAGGTTGGGCGCTTTTTTGAAAGGTCTCTCGGTGCGGCACGCCCCGCCGGTGACGGCTTTGGCTTCTAGCACGAGCACGTTCAGTCCCCGGCGAGCCAACAAGACTGCTGCGACTAAGCCATTGTGCCCTGCACCGATGATGAGGACATCTACAGAATTTTTCATAGTTCTCTTTAGGATTTTAATTGAGCAGGCTTTCTGCAAGCTACAATGAGGGTCGGTTTTTATTGATTGAGGGCGGCGATCGCTCTTTATGGCTGCCCGCTGTCGGTGAGTTGATTGAGATTGCGCCTGAGACGGGCGATCGCTGTTTTGCGCTGCCACGTTCTCGCCGAACCTTTTTCTGCCTGCTTTGTCAATAATTTTATAAGAAATTATGATAGAAAAAATTATTTTTATTTGATTTAAATATGACGCATTCTAGAGCGACTTGAAGAAATCTCACTTGTGACAGAAGGGGTGACAGAAGAGTTCGAGTTCGCGGGGGTTTTGAGGGGCTGGGAGGCTGTCAAGTAGGCGATCGCGATCGGGTTGGGTTATCAGGACGCGAAAAAACTCAAAAACCACGAGAGAAGGGATGATGACTCGGTGACAGGCAGGCTTCCATCAGCGCGGGTCTGGACAATGTCCCCTGAAATAGGCCGCAGTGGCGGCGGAAGGCGGAAACCACCTTTCGCTCACTTATCAGCAAAAATTATCACTTAAAAAAGCCATTAATATATTTTTTGACAGAAAAATATATTATATCTTCATAATTTTTTTGGGCGCATTGGGTCGGTGGGAGTTATCTTAGAAAGGAGCGGTGGAGTAAAAATTACCTCCGCAGTAGGTAGACGAAATTAAACGCAAAGTAGTAGTGGCCTCCTCTCATCCTTGCTTGCAAGGAGTGCAGGCAAGGAAAAAGCAAGCAACAGGGAAGGTACAGGGATTCACACTGACGTCCGCCCGACTGCATTGCTTGAGAGAGTGAAGGCAAGATGCTCGATGAGTTTAGTGAAGTAGACCTAGGGAAAGATGAAAAGGACGCATTTCTAGGACTGCCTGTTTTATGGCATAAACCTTTTGGTAGCTGGTGGGCAAAGTGGGAGTGCTTCCGAGACGGGGTTGAAGACTCGTTTCACAAGAAGCGCGGATGAGGTAAGCGCTCCTTACCCCACGACCAGACCCACTCAAAGAACCCTCCCTTTGGATGGGCAGCCTGTAATTTAGCTAAAAGGAGATATCTGGATCATGGTTGGGCTAAAGTCTATTCGATTGATGGGCATCCTCGCTAGCGCGATCGCGCCGGCGATCGCAAATATGGCGCTTTTGGTCCCGCAGTCCCTGGCAGTGGGATTTCCTCCCGTCCAAGATCGCGGCGCGCCAGCGCGCACGGCTGGTGGAGGCGTGCGCGGCGGGGAAGCCTGTGTGGCTCCGGGACAAAAGCCGCTGACGGCGCTGATGCCAACAAATAATGTGGGGACAACGGTCGATCCCAAGCCGACGCTGTTCGTGTACGTTCCGAAAACAAACGTCAAGGCAGCGGAACTGAGCCTAACGGACAAGGAAGGGAATCAAGTATTTAGAGAGGTAGAACTGACGGGCGAAGCAGGCGTACTGGAAGTGAGCCTGCCGAAAGAAGCTTCTCTGAAAGAAGGGAAAGAATATCACTGGCAGTTCGCGATCGTTTGCAATGCGGCGGAACGCAGCGCTGATATCTATGTTGAGGGAGTGATCGAGCGCACTCAATTGAGCCCGGAACTGACGAAGCAATTAGATGAAGCTGCGGCTCTGGAGAAAGCCCAACTCCTGGCAGAGAATCAGATTTGGCTCGATACCCTGAAGATCGTGGCCGATCTGCGCAGTTCCAAGCCAGCAGAATGGGAAGGGCTGTTAAAGTCAGTGCAACTCGATGATATCGCTACGGCACCTTTCGTTAACGATGCACAGTAAAACATTCATCGCGGTGCACTGATGGGGGGAAATTTAAAACGGGTTCTCTGGCAATGGCGCGGAGTGTGGATTGCGGCCCCGAGTATTGCCTTATTGGCAATCCTGCTGCGCTTTGTCGGGTTATTGCAATCATGGGAATGGTCAGTATACGACCAATACATGCGAATGCGCCCTGTACAGGAGCGCGACAACCGGATTGCGATCGTCGGCATTGACGAAGCAGATATAAAAGAACTCGGGCAGGCGATCGTGCCGGATGCCGTCTATGCCGACTTGCTGACAAAGCTCAAAGCCATGCAGCCGAGAGCCATTGGGTTGGACGTATATCGCGACCAACCCGTCGAACCAGGGCACAAGGACTTAGTAAAGGTATTTGAATCGACGCCTTACATAATAGGCATCCAAAAAGTAGTGGGAGATAGCAGGCGGGAGGCGGTTGCTCCCCCACCTGCACTCAAAGCCAAGGGGCAAGTGGGGTCCAATGACGTACTTTTGGATGCCGATAACAAGGTGCGGCGCGGCTTTGTATACGTCCAGTCACAAGAAGGAGAAACGGTTTTCAGTTTTGCTTTGCATTTGGCAAAGCTTTATTTAGATGCTGAAAAAGTCAGCATCGAGCCAGTAAAGGAGGCAAACAATCCCAGTGTTTGGAAGTGGGGAAAAACGATATTTTCTCCCTTTGAAGCCAATGATGGGGGCTATGTGCGTGCAGATGCCGGCGGGTATCAAATATTATTGAATTATCGGGGAAAGAGCAGGCACTTTGAGAGTGTCTCGATGACCGATATTTTGAAAAAAAGGGTGCCGCCGGACTGGGGGCGCGATCGGATTATTTTGATCGGAGCCGTCGGCGAAAGTTTTCAGGATTTGCTGTTTACGCCGTACAGCAGCGGCTTGATTACTTTACCAGAGCGGATGGCAGGGGTCGAAGTCCACGCCAATCTCGCCAGCCAGATTCTCAGCGCTGCCCTTGAAGGGCGATCGATGATTAAAAGCTGGTCGGAACCGACAGAGTGGCTGTGGATTTTGCTGTGGTCGTCAATAGGGGCTAGCTTGACTTGGACGCTGCGATATGCCGGCGGAGTCAGCAAGATATCGATCCAGAGGGCAGCGACTCCTTTTCTGGCAGCAGGGGCTTTGCTGGGCAGTACCTATGTTGCTTTTTTGTGGGGTTGGTGGCTGCCGGTGGTGCCGCCTTTTTTGGCGCTTGTCGGCTCGGCGATCGCCATCACGGCTTACATTGCCCGCAGCGCTGGAGATATCCGCAAGACCTTCGGGCGTTACCTGACTGATGCAGTCGTAGCAAATTTGCTAGAAAACCCCGAAGGATTGAAACTGGGCGGGGAACGGCGGAAAATCACCATCTTCACCTCAGATTTGAGAGGATTCACAGCCACCTCAGAGCGATTGGCTCCCGAAGAGGTCGTGAAAATTCTCAACTTCTATCTGGAACACATGGCTGACATGATTACCAAATACCAAGGCACCATTGACGAATTCATGGGCGATGGGATTTTGGTTCTCTTCGGAGCCCCGACGGCTAGAGAAGACGATGCTGCTAGGGCAGTGGCGTGCGGCGTCGCCATGCAGCAGGCGCTTCGGAAGGTCAACGAACAGATGAAGGAATGGGGCTTGCCGCCGCTCGAAATGGGCATCGGCATCCACACGGGCGAAGTCGTGGTGGGGAATATCGGCTCGGAAAAACGCACCAAATACGGCATCGTTGGCAGCAACGTCAACCTGACTTACCGCATTGAATCTTATACGACAGGGGGGCAAATTTTTATTTCAGAGCAGACCCTCAAAGAAGCGGGGGAAATCGTGGAAATTGCAGGGCAAAGGCAGGTACAGCCGAAAGGGGTGAAAGAGCCGATTACAATTTACGATGTCGGGGGCATCGGCGGGAAATACAACCTATTTCTGCCAAAAGAAGAGGAGGTATTTTTTCCGCTTCCAGAGGCCATCCAGGTGCAATATGCGGTTCTCGATGGCAAGCACGTCAGCGATAAAATGCTGAAGGCAGATTTAATCAAACTTTCAGCCAAGAGCGCTGAAGTGCGCTCAGATGACTTCGTGCCTCCCGGACTGACGAACATCAAGTTAAATTTTTTGGAAGTCGGGGGAGAAGTCAGCGAAGATGTCTATGCTAAGGTTCTAGAACGAACGGCGGAAAAGGGAAATTTTTACATCCGTTTTACAGCCAAACCGCCGCAGATAGAAGCCAAGCTAGAAGCTCTTTATAAATCGATGCAGGTAAACGGCTAATTTCAGAGTAATTACGCATGTTTTTTGCGGGCATCAAAATTAGCATTTCTTCAGTGACTGCTGAATACCGAGGACTGAGGAGTAAGCATGAAATTAATGTTTCTGGGTTCGGGGTCTGCCTTCACGGTGGGAGCAGACAATTTTCAATCGAATATGCTCTTGATCGGCGATCGCGGGAATAAACTTTTGATCGATTGCGGAACGGATATCAGGTTTTCCCTTCACGCAGCGGGCTACTCGTATCTAGATATCACCGATATATATGTGAGCCACTTACATGCCGACCATGTAGGAGGACTTGAATATATAGGGTTTAGTACGAAATTCGATCCCAGGTGCAACAAACCCAATATCTATCTGAGTAAAGATATCGCCGATGACTTGTGGCAGCGAACTCTCTCAGGAGGGATGCGGGCGATCGAAGGCGATATCGCCGATTTGGAAACATATTTTGAGGTTCACAAGGTCACTCGAAATAGTTGTTTTACCTGGGATAAAATTAACTTTCATCTCGTGAAGGTAAACCACGTCAATAGCGGATATTATATCATGCCCAGCTATGGCTTGTTCTTTGAAGTTGACGGCATAAAAGTATTTTTAACGACTGATACGAAAGTATGTTACGACCATCTCGGGGAATACTTTGAACGGGCAGATATTGTTTTCCAAGATTGCGAGGTTTCTCGATTTCCCAGTAGAATCCACGCGGCTTACGACGAGTTACTGGCCTTGCCCAAGTCCATCAGAAATAAAATGTGGTTGTATCATTACCAGCCGGGACCGCTGCCCGATGCCAAAAAAGATGGGTTTCGCGGGTTTGTGAAGCGAGGACAGGTTTTTGAATTTTCAGAAACTCTTCTATTCAATTCATCCTGTACTCAAGTAGCAGTCTAGAATCCAGCAAGCGGACGAGTTCTTCCGAATGCGGGGTGCCTTCTCAGAAAACTTGGAACAGAGCGCTAGCGGGTAGTGTCGGAGTCTTTTGATTGTCAAAAAACAGAAAAGGAGAGTATAATAGAGAGCTTTAGGAAGTACCGATTTTAGAAGGTATATGACAGAGCCAATTCAAATGCTCCGAAACTTTCTCCTAGAAGATAAACAATGGCGCGAGAAGGTAATGGAGACGGTACATCTGGCCGATGGCCAGATTTTATTTCATCGCGGGGATCGCGGAGACGCCTTTTACCTGATTGAAACGGGTCAAATTCGCATATTTACCGCCGATCGGGCGGGAAAGGAAATCACGCTCAACACGCTCCATGCGGGAGAAATGCTGGGTGAAATGGCCTTGCTAGATGAGCAGCCCCGCTCGGCTAGCGCCCGGGCGGTTGGTGAGTGCGTTCTTCTGCGCCTGAACCGAGAAGGTTTCTTGGAACGGGTGCGCAACTCTCCGGCTTTAACCCAGTATGTCATCGAACTGCTCAGCGGACGTGCCCGTCACATGACTGAATACATTGAGGATCTGGGGCACTGGGCGCGGATGATTATTGACGGGCACTACAGTGAAGCGATCGCCAGTATCGAGCAAGTTGATACCAAAGGGGATCGCGCTCTCGCGGCTGTGGCTGATTCGCTCAGGCAGATGGTCAAGGCGGTTCAGCAACGGGAAGAAAATCTCCGCCAAGAGGTTTGCCAACTGCGGATAGAAATCGATGAAGAAAAGCGCAAAAGACAAGTTGAGGATATTACGAATACTGAATCGTTTGAGAAGATGATCGAGCTGGCTAAACAGCGGCGGCAAGCGCGAAAAAAATGAGCAGTGGCCTCTTTACCGGGGAATTGGAGAAATTGTAATTAATCGGGCGATCGCCAATAGGTTTATTTTCTAAGAAGCGGATATATCTGGCAGTTGGCTGTTGTTAAAAAATCAGCAAAAGCTGAAAAAATGAGAAAGTAAAAAAGAACGGGCAAATAGCAGGCACGTTTGAAAATTAGGAGCGGAAAGTGAACTCAAAAAAATTGACGGTTTATCTTTTAGCTTTAGCAGTTTTTATCGGAACAGAAAAAGGGCTTGCCAGTTCTTTAGAGGAAACGAAAAAGCTTTCTGAAATTAGAGGAGGTAAGGCGAAACAGAATCAATCAGAATATAGAATAAACGATTCAAATAGGGCATCGAAAACTCTGTATGGGCTTGGAGAGAAGGAGCAGAGAAAAGACGAGTCAAGGCTACTGGCACAAAGTTTAAATGCGACGGCATTAGAAAAACAGGCTCAGCAATTTTATGAAACGGGACAATGGAACGAAGCGATCGCCCTGTTGCAGCGTTTGGGATCGGATTACGCCGCCCGAGGAGATTTCTTGGGTGAGGCGAGGCAAAAGCGGAATCTTTCCTTAGTGTACCAGCAGTTAGGAGACAGGGCGAAAGCAGAAAGGGCGATCGCGGATAGCCTCGATCTCCTAGAGCGATCGCCAAACAGTCAGGAACGCACGCGCCTTCTCGCCCTCGCCCTAGAAAGTCGGGGACAATTGCAACTCACTATCGGGCAGTCGCAACAAGCGCTCGATACTTGGAAAAAAGCCGCCAGCACCTACGAACAAATCGGCGACACCACAGGAGTTTTGCGATCGCGCCTCAACCAGACTCAAGCCCTGCAAGCGCTGGGGCTGTACAGTCAAGCGGTGAAAACCCTTTCCGAAACTAAACTAGCCCTCGACGCGCAACCGGATTCTCTCCTGAAAGCTAGGGCGCTGCAAAGCTTGGGCGAAGCGCTGCGCGTCGTGGGGAAATTGAAGGAATCAGAGGAGGTTTTGAGCGAAAGTTCGGATATCGCTGAGAGATTGCAGGATCGCGAAGTATTAGCCGCCATTTTCCTCAGCTCGGGGAATACAGCCCGAGTGGCTCAGAAACCTGATGTCGCTCTGGAATTTTATCAACGCGCTGTCGAGGAATCTCCTACCCTCACGACTAAAGTAGAGGCGCAACTCAATCAAATCAGCTTGGCAATCGACCATAAAAAATGGTCAGATGCTAAAAATTTAGTTCCTCAAACCCTGGCAAATATCAGGCAGTTTCCCCCCAGCCAAAAAGCGGTTTACGCTCGGATTAATCTAGCTCGCAGTTTGATGAAATATGAGGCTGAAAAAACTAGCGAGAAAACGCTTCAAAATTCAGAATTTAGAGGGCATATTCCGCAACTATTAGCCAGCGCAGTGCACGAAGCTGATTCTTTGAGCGATCGCAGAGCAATGGCTTACGCGCTGGGGAATTTGGCTCTGCTGTACGAACAGAACCAGCAATGGAGCGATGCGCGACAACTGACGGAGAAAGCGCTGCTATTGGCGCAAGCGATGAATGCGGCTGATATCGCCTATCAGTGGCAGTGGCAACTGGGCAGAATTCTCAAACAGCAAGGAGAGCGAGAGGGAGCGATCGCTGCCTACAACCAAGCCGTGAAAACCCTCCAGTCTTTGCGCAGCGATTTAGTGGCGATTAGCTCAGACGTGCAGTTTTCTTTTCGAGAAAATGTCGAACCAGTTTACCGCGAGCTAGTCGGGTTGCTGGTGCAAAATAAAAACGCCACCAAGCAATCAGATTTAGTACAAGCTCGGCAAGTCATCGAATCCCTGCAATTGGCAGAGCTAGACAACTTCTTCCGCGATGCCTGTTTGGATACCAAACCCGCTCAAATCGACCAAATAGACAAGACAGCGGCGATTTTCTATACGATTATTCTGGGCGATCGCCTGGAAGTGATTGCAGCCCTTCCCGGACAACCCTTGCGCCACCACACGACGAATTTACCCCAGGAGGAAATAGAGCAAACCCTCACCGACATGCGGGATGCTATCACGATCCCCCGGCTGCGACTGTCTCTAAAAAGCTTTTTGCAACCCTCGCAAAAAGTCTACGATTGGGTAATTCGCCCTTTTGAAGCTGATTTAGCGAGCAGCGGCATCAAAACTTTGGTATTCGTGTTGGACGGTTCTTTGAGAAATATTCCGATCGCCGCCCTTCACGATGGCACAGAATATGTCGCTCAAAAGTACAGCGTTGCGATCGCTCCCGGCTTGCAACTCGTCGATCCCAAACCCCTGGCACGGCAAAAGCTGCAAATTCTCACGGCAGGATTGAGCGAAGCCCGCCAAGGTTTCAGCCCGCTGCCCGGGGTTGAGACTGAATTGGATCGCATCAAAGCGGAGGCACCCACCCAACTGCTGCTCAATCAATCTTTCACGGAAGCGAATTTTAAAAAGATACTCAGTGCCGCACCTTACCCGGTGGTTCACCTAGCCACTCACGGCGAATTCAGTTCTCAAGCAGAAAATACCTTTATTCTGACTTGGGATAACAAAATAAACGCAAAAGAGCTCGACCGGCTCCTGCGCACTGAGAGCGGACAGAAAAACCCCATTGAATTGCTGGTTTTCAGCGCTTGCAGAACAGCAGCGGGAGATAAGCGGGCGGCGTTGGGATTGGCGGGGGTTGCCGTGCGAGCGGGGGCGCGCAGTACGCTGGCATCCCTGTGGTATGTGAGCGATCGCGCCACTTCCAAGCTGATGACGCAATTTTACGAAGAGTTAGCCAAAGGGGACGTCACCAAAGCGGAAGCCCTGCGCCGCGCCCAGCAGGCGGTTTTGCAGGATGGCGAATTCTCTCACCCTTATTATTGGTCGGCTTTTATGCTCGTGGGCAACTGGCTGTAGTTGGGCGATCGCGCTGAAGAAGCGCGGGTATTATTGGACTGAATGTATTGTTGAAAGACAGGATTGAGGAGAAAGTGCGATCGCCCGCCAAATTGCACTTTTTCCACTAAGCCGCGTCGCCCTAAAGATTTTATCGCTTGCCAGAGTTCGGATTTAGAAAAGTCGCGATCGCCTGGTTTTTGCGAAATATCTACCCCTTCAGCTTGACTGGCTAACCAGCCGCACACCTTGACTTCCAACTCCGACAACCGCTGCAAGTGAGATTCCAAAAAAGGCTCTAAATCGCCTAAAAAGATATTATCTTTATCATCTAAAAACAGAGAAACGCTCCCGTCGAATAATTCCACAATAGTTGAGGCGGTGATAGTTAACCAGGAAGGGTGCCCTTGATAAAGAGCGATTAAATCCGACCATTTTTCCTCATCAGCTAATTCTTTGTCTCTAAAGATTTCTGCGGCTGCTTCTGCCAAACCTTGCAAGTGTAAAGTTCGCACCGAATGGTTTTCGCCTTCTAAAGCGGCGATGTCTCTGGGCTTTTCCCAACTGAGGAGAAGCAAACAACTCTGATGATGCGAGGCAGCCACTTGTTTGAAAAATTTGCCGTAATCTTCACAGCCGGCTAAATATTCACCGGCTAATTCACCGGGTTGAAAAATATTCTGCACGTCGTCGAGGATGACTAAACAGCGAGAGGCGCGAAAATAATCGATGACGGCGGGTAAGGGGGTTGGTTGGGATGGGGAAAAAAATTGCTTGAGTTCGGTTTGGAGAGTTGAAAGCGCGGGAGCGTTGCCGAGACTTCGCCAAATGATATAATCAAAGTCGGATTGAATTTCTTCAATGAGTTTGAGGGCGAGTGCGCTTTTGCCAATGCCGCTCAAGCCGTAGAGTGCGATCGCGTGGGTGCGGGCTTCTAGAATCCACTGCTTGAGGGTGGATATTTCGGCGGTGCGATCGTAGTAAGTCGTTAATTCGGGCGCGTCTGTTAAAGCGATCGCAGGCGATTGGCTTTGGTGTGGGGGAGAGTCAGGGGGAGAGGGCGAGCCGTCTTTATCGTCGTCTGAAGATTGCCTTTTGTCTCCACATATACTGACGTGACTTGAATGAATATTATTAAGACTATTATTAAGGTGTGCATTTTTTCCAAAATTGTAAATACTAGAGGCTGCTCTACCTTCTAAAATAGAACGCACGTTAGATTGCTTAATGTCTTCTTCCAAAGTTTCAGAAAGAAGTTTCCATAATTTCCATGCCTCTTTTTTGACATGATCGTAACTGCGGTGATGATTTGCCGCTATTTTTTCATAATCTTGATGCAGCCAAATCCCCTCTAATATAGATTTTTGTAGCGAATCGAGATGCTTTCCCGTTGTAACAAAAACCTGCCGGTCAGTCCAGTTTAAAACTTCTTCGATGTCCATACTCAACCAAGTATTTTATTATTGGCCCATCCCACCCTACACCACTTTTTCCCACTTTGTCAAGGGAATCCCACATTTTCCCACAATACATCTAGATATTTTGCCCACTTTATGCCACTCAATAACTCTTGACGTGCTGGGCGTTTATCTTGAATAATCGACACATGGGTTGAAATTACCCTCTTTCAAATCCATTAGCCTTTTACTTGCTAAATAATCGCCATGACTGAACAGCCCACTACAAACTTAGAAAATTCTGTAGCTACTCCTGTCAATGTTGAAGAGCCCACTCTCAAATTAGAAGATTCTACAGATACTCCTGCAAAGGCTGAAGAGCCCACTCTCAAGTTAGAAGATTCTACAGATACTCCTGCAAAGGCTGAAGAGCCCACTCAAAAGTTAGTATATTCAAAATTTTTTAAGATAGTTAGCATAAAAAATTGGTATCTTGTAATACTTCGCAAGTTAGAAGATTCTACAGATACTCCTGCAAAGGCTGAAGAGCCTACGACAAAGTTAGAAGATTCTGCAACTACTCTTGCAAAGGCTGAAGAGCCCACGACAAAGTTAGAAGATTCTACAGATACTCCTGCCAATGCTGAAGATCCCACTCTCGAATTAGAATATTCTCTAGTTACTCCTGCGAAGGCTGAAAAGCCCACTCAAAAGTCAGGATTTGGAAAATTTTTTAAATTTTTTAAAATAGTTAGCATAATAATTTGGTCTCTTGTAATACTAATTGTTATATTTCCATTACTGGGACGAGCAATTATCAATCAAGCTTTAGGAGCGGAACTAACCCCTTCTTATTCTATAGAAATTGCTCAGCCTACGGTCGCAGTTGGAGAAGAAATCGGTTTAAAAAAAGCTTTAAATATGGCATATAAAAATACGGAAAAACATGCCATAAATCAATTAGAAATATGGGAAGAAGATTTAATTAAACGAATTGATACTGATTTTCTCGATTGGTATTTTAATTATTTCAATCAGAAAAAACAAGAATTCGGTGTATTGTTTAAATATGTGGGCGAAAATTTTATGAATGGATTCAATCAACAAATAGTCAACGAAAAAATTGCCAATGACATTAATGAAAGTATTAAAAGAGAATTTGCTAAGAGAGTCTTGCAAGCAAACGCTGCAGAAATGAAATTTGACACGATAGTAATTGATACAACTCAATTTTATTTTCAAGAACTATCTACAGCAGTAGAAAATGTTCCTAAAATGTATAAAATTTCCCAACCTGACTGGGATAAATATTTAGAAGCTATTAAAGTAAGGTTAGAAAATGAACAGGGCGATGGAGTATCTGTAATAAACTTTATAGGGGCTTTAGTGACTTATGAAGGTGTTAAATTTACTGCTGAATTTGCTGCTGCTAATGTAGGTGCTCAAGCTGCTAAATTGGCTGCTGCTAGTGTAGGTCCTCAAGCTGCTGAATTTGCTGCTGCTTATGTAGGTGTTAAAATTGCTTCTAAATTTGCTGCTAATGTAGGTTCTAAAATTGTAGCTGTCGTTTCTGCTAAACTAGCAAGTGCGATCGAACCTGCTGCGGCGATCGCTTTGATTGTTTATGATTATTGGGACTATACTAATGGAGTTAAAGAAAATAGGCCCCGTTTGCGTGAAGATTTAGTCAACTGTCTACATGACATCAAAAAATCTCTTCTGAGTGACCCTGAAAATGGTATAATGGCTGGTATTAATGAATTACAAGAAAAGATTAAAAGCAGCATTTCACAGTCTAATTTACCCTCTTAAAAGTAAAGAAGCGGGATTATTTTTCTATTCTTCAAAGCATAGAAACGTGATGCCCCGTTGTTTAAAACTTTCCGAGTTTTTTTCAAAAAACTCGGTTTCTATTTTTCTGGGCGATTTTAGGGCAGAAGGGGGAGGCAGCCCCTTTTATCCATCAGCCAACTCCACTTCCAAAATGCGCTGCACCAATTCCTCCAATGGCGTTACTTTGGTTTCCACGATATCCCAGAGTGTTTCGTCTTCCACAGTAAAGTAAGCATGAGCTAAGATATCACGCAATCCAGCAATTTTGCGCCATTCAACCTCTGGATATTTCACCCGCATTTCTTGGGGAATATTTTTAACAGCTTCGCCGATGAGCTGCAAATTCCGTAAAACGGCATCATAAGTGCGATCGTCTGCTTGGAAATCCTGAAAGCTCATTCCTTGAGTGTACCGCCTCACTTTGGAGCAAGAAGTCAGGATATCTTCTAGGTATAGTCGGATACTACGAGACATAGATAGCCTCTCGTTCCACTGTGGGGCGAATTAGGGGTTTGAGCGATCGCCTACTCACCAAATCAACCCGCTTCCCCAGGCAGTCTTCCAGGTAAAATTTGACATCCATGTAGCAGTCAAACGTCACCAGACCCTCAAACTCCACTAAAATATCTACATCGCTATCTAGTCTGGCTTCATTGCGCGCCGTAGAGCCAAAAATTGCCAGAGACTTGACACCAAAGCCTTTTAGTCTATCCCGGTGCTGTGCCAGAATTGCCAGGACTTCATCCCGATGCATGGTTTATCCCCTTGGTAGGACAGTTTCAATTATGCCACAATTCGGCACTCTGGGAGGGTCGGCACTCTGGGAGGGCTAGAAGAGCGATCGCTCTCCCAGAGTGCCCCTGCCCCCAGCAACTCAAACTACAACATTTTCTCTGGCTGGTGCTTTGAACCGTGGCGAGGGTAAAATTTTATCACTGCGATCGCTCGCCTGTTTTATATCCTCCTTCACTTCTCCAGTAGCCGTATTTAGAGCATTTCTCAGCGCCAACTCTCCCACCCGACGCCCAAACTCTTCTGGTGAATCTCCTATTTCTCCAGCCTGCCTCAAGGTGAGAATATCTTCATAAATAGTCACGCCAAAACGGTTTGTAAACTTCCGCTCTTGCCATCGCTCGATTTTGAAGCCCGCTCCTCCTGTCGCGATCGCACCTAGCAACTGAGCATTATTAAACGCAACGCCCCGCACTTTAGACTCGCGCCCGATTACAAAGATTGCTGCCCCGTCAGGGCGGAGAACCCGCCGAATTTCCGCTAATACTTGTGCCAAATCCATGCAGAATTGCACCACTGTCATAAAACGGTTGCCACGGTGCTTGCGATTCGAGCCAATTTCTGAGGGGGCAATCTCCAGCAGTCGCCAGCCCAGCAGATCCATCGCCTTTCGGTAATTTTGGTGATAGTTGAAAACATTTATGTAGGGCGGAGACGTTATCGCTAAATTGATGCTATTATTCGGTAAGGTAACCTCTCTCGCATCCGCCATAAAAACCTGGCAACGTAGGGAGTTAAAGGGAAGATGGCTGGCAATAAAACGATTGCGATCGTAAGCTTTTTGAAATTCATCCCCTGTCAAACTGTCTCGCTCTCCCATCCCTAGCATCAGGGAAGTCACGAGCAAAGCGTGCAATAGGCGATCGCTTTCTCCCTCCTTGACTAGCTGCGCGATCGCTCGCTCGATAGGTTGATTTTGCGGCGTTTCCTTCCGAACTCTAAACAAAGTCGGGGCAAGATAGTCGCCGAGATGTTTCTCAATCAGTTCTTCTGCGATCGCGAAGATATGCTGGCGCTCCTGAATGTTCAAATTAACAAACTCCGCCTGGGTTGCAAAAAACACAGCAGCCGGATTTATATCACCCCCGTAACACTGCAAACCTCTTCTAGACGCTTCAAACAGAGTTGTACCGCTACCCGCGAACGGATCGAACACTACAGTATCTTTTGAACTATACGCATCCAGAAGAATCTCAACTAAGCCCGGAGAAAACTGTCCGCGCCACGGATAGAGGCTCGTTTTCTCCTTTTCGACTATATCCAGTTTCTCTTGCGGCAAGAAATCCCTATCAATTGGGAATGAGGCAATTTCGTCAGCCAGATGATTCAGATCAGACATCCCATTAAAAATACACCTTCAGAAGTTGAACGGCTGAATAATTAGGATATCTCGTTTTTGGATCGGGTTTCAGACTCATTGTTCGCCACCTTTTCGCCTGCGAGCCAACCCTACAACTAGGTGACGCATATTTTCACTCTACCACATACCTACCAAGGCAAAATGAAGTACAGGCAAGAAACCCGGCTTCTTCAAGAAGCCGGGTTTCTGACGTACCTCACGAGCTATTCTAAGAAAATAGGCAACGCCAAAGGGTTTTGGTGGTTTTCACAGCGCGCAGCCCGGAGCCCGATCGCGCGGCTGTCCGATCGCGGTAAAGTAGAAATTGCAAAGAGTCATCGCTCCAAGTCGATCGCCCGCCCCGCTAACAATCGTGACCGATACCTCCCCTTCCCTACAAGTTCGCGACATCGGAGAGCAAGGACTCCTCGAACGATTGCAGCCGTTCTGTCCCCCAGAAATCGTCGGGGATGATGCCGCTGTCATGCAAATCGAACCGGGAAAATCCCTCGTCATCACCACCGACATGCTCATGGATGGCGTGCATTTCAGCGATCGCACTACCTCCCCAGAAGATGCCGGCTGGCGCGCCGCCGCCGCCAATTTATCCGATTTAGCGGCAATGGGAGCCGAGCCCCTCGCCATCACCGTCGGTTTGGGCGTTCGCGGCGATACTCCCGTCAATTGGGTAGAGCGCCTCTACCGAGGCATGACGAGCTGCCTGCAGCAGTACAATACTTCCATTGTCGGCGGCGATGTCGCGCGATCGCCTGTCAATACCCTCTCTATCACCGCTTTCGGGCAAGTCAATCCCAAGCGCACCATCCGCCGCTCTGCCGCTCAACCGGGCGACGCGATTGTCGTGACAGGCGTTCACGGTGCTTCCCGCGCCGGTTTAGAATTGCTGCTGCATCCAGAATTCGCTCAAAACCTCACTCCCGGCGATCGCGACGCCCTCATCCAAGCTCACCAGCGTCCCCGCCCCAGACTTGACGTTTTGCCGTTTTTGTGGTATGCACTCGGAGATTCTCCCAGAGTTGCCGGTATGGATAGCAGCGACGGTTTGGCGGATGCCGTCGTGCAAATCTGCCAAGCCAGCGCAGTGGGAGCGAGAATAGAACGCGATCGCATTCCCATACCAAAACAGCTCAGCGAGATTGTTTCTGAAAAGCAAGTTCTGGACTGGGCATTATATGGCGGGGAAGACTTTGAATTGGTGCTGTGCTTGCCGCCTTTAGCCGCCGATATTTTAGTACAAAAGCTAGACGCCGGTGCGGCGATTGTCGGGGCGATCGCTCCCGAAACCGATATTTTATTAATCGATAAAAATAGAAAATACCCCGACGAGCCGCTGACGCGATCGCGGGGATTTCAGCATTTTTAGATATTGGGAATCGGGAATCGGGCATTGGGCAAAAGGGCATTGGGTTAATTTCCATTACCCATTACCCATTACCAATGCCCCAGCTTTTAGCTCTGCCACTTGGCAGCCACCAATTCAGCCAAGTCAACCACCCGCTGACTGTAGCCCCACTCGTTGTCATACCAAGCAACAACTTTCACCAAGTCGCCGCCCATCACCATCGTCAAGCTGGCATCGACGATCGAAGACGCATCGTTACCGCGATAGTCGCAGGAAACCAAAGGCAGGTCGCTGTATTCCAGAACGCCCTTGAGTTGTCCTTCAGCGGCTTTCTGCAGGGCTTCGTTGACTTCTTCAGCGAAGGTCTTTTTCTCGACTTGGGCGACGAAATCCACGACGGAGACGTTCGGCGTGGGCACGCGCATAGCGATACCATTCAGTTTGCCCTTCAACTCAGGGATAACCAAAGCGACGGCTTGCGCGGCTCCAGTGGAAGTCGGTACGATGTTGACAGCAGCAGCCCTCGCCCGCCGCACGTCGCGGTGGCTGGCATCGAGCAGGCGCTGGTCGCCGGTGTAACTGTGGGTGGTGGTCATGGTGCCTTTGATGATGCCGAAGTGTTCGTGCAGCACCTTGACAACCGGAGCGAGGCAGTTCGTCGTGCAGCTAGCGTTGCTCAGAATGTTATACTTGCCGTGCTCGTATGTGTCATGGTTGACGCCCATAACATAAGTGCCGACTTCTGAGCCTTTGCCCGGAGCGGTAATCAGCACCTTCTTTGCGCCAGCTTCGATGTGCTTGGAGGCACCGGGACCGTCAACAAACACGCCAGTTGCTTCGATAATCAGATCGACGCCCCATTCTGCCCAGGGCAGGTTTAAGGGGTTGCGATCGGATACGCATTTAATTGTATGGCCGTTGACGGTAATAGAATTTTCGTCGGCACTGATGTTTGCATCCAACTTACCCAACATTGAATCGTATTTCAGCAGGTGGGCGTTGGTTTTTGGGTCCGAAGTGTCGTTAATTCCAACCAGATCGATTTGGCTATTTTTGCGAGTGAGCCAGCATCGCAAGAAGTTGCGTCCGATGCGTCCAAAACCGTTGATCGCGACTCTAATCACCTTTTTCCTCCTAACTGTGGCATTCCCAGGCTTTAGAACTGGGGAGAAGCCAATTATGTTTTCTGCTTTTTCGGGTCGTGTTGGTTTTTGTCCAGGGCTGATGTGCGGTCCCCCTGGCTTGTAAAAGCCGCCGCACCGATGTACGCGAGTTATCCTGTAGATAGGATCGCAGAAGACGCGCTCGTTATGACATGCCGCTTTAGAAAACTTGCGCAAACTTACTCTCTAGCAAGTCTGACGTTTGCTTCCCGATCGCGGACGCGAGTGATGGCGTCTTAGCGGCGATCGCCCAATTCCTGGAAGCCTGAACGCTGGGATTGCCCTAGCAAACAGGGCTCCTTCGTCTGGCTTCTTTAAACCGCCTCTCCCCCTGGGGTGGTTGACGGCGTGCCTGTACTCTGTCTGTTGAAAACAGAGCGATCGCGCTTTGACCGACATCATACCCTAAAGGTTGCCCAATTCTTTTTCAATCCCTGAAAGGGATGGGGTTGGGTTTCCTCCAGACCGCTGCGGCCTTTCTAGAATAGCAGGTCATGGGAGAACACGAGTCACTCCCTTCTCTTTTTCCTCTGGATAGGTAGTTTATTATCTGTTTGATTCGTTACTGTTAAATTTTTATAAACCTCAATAAGGGCTTTGTTAATTTATAATTATTAAATGAGGTTAAACGCCAAGTAGGGGGTTTAAAAAAGAAGTTTTTTTAAAGAACGATAAAAGCGGATTTTTTAAAACCAGGGACTAAGTGGGCGATCGCGCGCCCTCTCGGTCGAAAAGGGGGCACGGGCAAAAGGACATGGGCTAGCGGGTAGGGGAGAGAATAATCCCACCAATTACCGATGACCGATTGCCGAGGGCAAGCACGGGGGCATTGCGCCTACGTCCTGAGCAATGCCCCATTCTCTAATCCCGATCGCCCTGATAAAGATGGTGCGTCTCGATGTAAATGCTGACGGATTCCGGGACGAGGCCGCGAATCGAGCGGCGATCGCGGCAATGCTGGCGAATCAGACTCGAGGAAACATCCGTCCGAGGCACGTTCAACACTTGCCAGCACAGGGGCACGCCGCGATCGCCCAACTGGAAAGCCACTCGCGCGCAGAAATCTGGCCAGTTGAACTCGATAGCCTCGGCAGCAGCAGTGGCGGGCAGCGATCGCGGTGCCACCAACCACTCAACTGCCGCAGCGAGTTGTTCGCTCCGATACCATCGGGGCAAAGTCGCAAAAGCATCCGCGCCGACAATCCAGAACCACTGAGCATCTGCATAAATTGCCTGAAGGTCTGTTAAAGTTTGGATGGCATAGGATGGAGCGGTGCGGTTGGCCTCCACCAGCGAGAGTTCAAAAGCCGGTTGAGGGGCAATGGCCAACTGAACCATTTGCTTGCGGCGATCGAAATCGAGCAGCATTCGCCCGATTTTGTGAGGCGGGTGACGAGTTGGAACCCAAAGCACCCGATCTAGATGAAGCTGAGTTAAAGCCACCTGCGCGATCGCCAGATGGCCGCAGTGAACCGGATCGAAAGTGCCGCCCAAAATGGCCAATTTCCGCATGGAAATACCGTCACCCTAACTCGAGGAGATGTCCAACAGGAGCGAAGTCTTTCATTCAACTGATTTCTCCCTGCCCGTTAAGCTGGAAAGGGGGCTGGGACGCAGTGACTGGTCTTGTTTTCAATTGTCAACTTTACTGCTGCTGTCCCGCTACTCGATGCCGGCTAAAAGTCAGCAGCCGTTGATATAAAGTTCCTAGAGAAAGCATTCCTCGGGTTCGGCGCGCCTGTAGCGCTTGTTTTTTCGGGAAATGGCTTTACAAAGAATGTATCTAGAAAGTGACCAAAAAGACAGCCTGTGGATAGAAATAATCGGCAATCGATAACAAGTCAAGCAGAGCCAGCGATCGCCAAACCGCCAACTCTGCTGGCAGAGAGAGACTTAAATCTTCCCGAAGCTGTATCCTGAAAAAGCAATTCTTGATATGATATCGCGTGTTATTGGCGTGGTGTGGTGTGAAAGGAGCTAAATATGCCGAGTTCTGTTGATTTCAGCGGCAGGCCATTCCATTTCCTCGGAATCGGAGGGATTGGAATGTCAGCCCTTGCCTACATTCTGGCTAAGCGTCAACTGCCCGTGTACGGATCGGACATTCGATCCAGCCACATTACCCAACGGTTGCAGGAACTTGGGGCGCACATATTTTGGCGTCAAGATGCCAGCAACCTAGAATTCTTCCAGCCCGCAAACGATAAGCTTGTCGAAACCGCACCTCAGCCCTCGGTCAGCGGGGGTTCCAGCCAAGGACTCGCGGCAGTCCAACTGAAAGAGGGCAGCACGCCGCAGCTCGCCAAAGGAAAAGGCCAATTGCCGCAAGTCATTTGTTCGACGGCGATTCACCCGAATAATTCGGAGTATCGAGCGGCGCTGGATATGGGCTGTCCGATTTTTCACCGTTCGGACGTGCTGGCGGCTCTGATCGAGGACTATCAGAGTATCGCCGTGGCTGGCACCCACGGCAAAACCACCACGAGCAGTTTGATCGGCTACCTGCTGCTGCAAGCAGGTCTGGACCCCACAATTGTAGTTGGGGGAGAAGTGAAAGCTTGGGAAGGCAATGCCCGCCAGGGCGACGGCCCCTATCTGGTCGCAGAAGCGGACGAATCCGATGGCTCGTTGGCTAAGCTGTCAGCGTACATTGGCATCGTAACGAATATCGAACTGGATCACCCAGACCACTACGAATCTCTCGATCAGGTGGTGGGAATCTTCCAGATATTTGCCGAACGCTGCAAAATTTTGGTCGCATCCCTGGACTGTCCCACGGTTAGAGAACGACTCAAACCGACGATTAGCTACAGCCTGCACAAGGAAAATGGCGCGGACTATACGGTCGATTGCGTCGCTTATCGAGCTGACGGCACGACAGCAAGAGTGTGGGAGCGCGGAGAAATCCTCGGGCAGCTAAACTCGAAACTGTTGGGACAGCACAATCTCAGCAATGCCCTGGCAGCAGTGGCCGTGGGTCGATCTCTGGGTTTGGACTTCGCGACGATCGCGGCAGCGATCGGCACCTTCGAGGGGGCTCGCCGCCGCTTCGAGTACAAGGGCGAAGCAAACGGGATCGTGTTCGTGGACGACTACGCCCACCACCCCAGCGAAATCCGCGCCACCCTAGCCGCAGCACGCCTGCAATCCAATACGGCGGGATCTTCGCCTCGCAAGCGAATTGTTGCCGTTTTTCAACCCCACCGCTACAGCCGCACCCTCGCCTTTTTAGACGACTTTGCCCGGGCGTTCGGCGATGCAGACGCCGTCGTCCTCGCGGATATCTACAGCGCTGGCGAATCAGACTTGGGACAAGTCAGCGGGCAGCAGGTTGCAGATTTGATTTCTACCAATCACAATCGGGTGTACTACAAACCAACTCTGAAATCCGTCTCCGCGTTTCTCGCGGAAATGCTGCAGCCCGGGGATCTCGCCCTATTTTTAGGCGCGGGAAACTTGAATCAGGTGATTCCAGAGGTTATAACTTTTCATCAAACAGCGGAACGGGACATGGCCGCAGGAGTCCGCCACTTGGCCTGAGATCGGGCGGTTGTTCTGGCCCGACTAAAATCTGTTTGACCCCATTTTCACAGCGCAGGTCTATAGGAATTTAAGCACCCGTATTATCATGACTCTTTCCTATGATCCTCCTTATGTCCTCGAAGCATCGAGCGAGACAGACCCAAATGAGGCCCATTTTTTGAAAGAAGAGACTTTCCCGAAATCGCCCATTTACCTTCCCGGCACGGATTGTCAGATCAGACCGCAAGTTTCTCTGGCAACGCTAACGTCCTATCGCGTGGGCGGACCTGCTGAATGGTACATGGCTCCCCGGCGCTTGGAAGATTTGCAAGCGGGTTTGGAGTGGGCGAGAGCACAGGGCGTGCGCGTGACGCTGATCGGCGCGGGTTCTAATTTACTGATCGGCGATCGCGGACTCCCCGGATTGGCGATCTGCACCCGCCAGATGCGCTCCGCCCACTTCGACGCGGAAACGGGTCAAGTGACGGCAGCCGCCGGCGAACCTCTCGTGCGCCTCGCTTGGCAAGCGGCTGAGCGCGGCTGGCAAGGCTTGGAGTGGGCAGTCGGCATTCCCGGCACCGTCGGCGGGGCTGTGGTGATGAATGCCGGCGCTCACAGCAGTTGCATGGCTGATATCCTGGTCAACGCTCGCGTGCTTTCAACCAGTACCGGTTTGATGGAAGTGCTCGCGCCCCAAAACCTCTGTTACAGCTACCGCACCTCGAACCTGCAAAAGAGCGATCGCGTCGTCACTCAGGCGACTTTCCAGTTGCAGCCCGGAGCCGATCCGGCCCGAGTCATGGCCGCTACCGAAGCCCACCTCAAGCAGCGTCAAGCCACCCAACCCTATCACTTGCCGAGTTGTGGCAGCGTTTTTCGCAATCCCACTCCTCACAAAGCCGGGTGGCTGATCGAACAAACCGGGCTCAAAGGCTACCAGCTCGGCAGGGCGCAAGTCGCCCAACGCCACGCCAATTTTATTGTCAACTGTGGCG
Source organism: uncultured bacterium (assembly GCA_964405435.1). Lineage (GTDB taxonomy): Bacteria > Cyanobacteriota > Cyanobacteriia > Cyanobacteriales > Oscillatoriaceae > DVEG01. The sequence goes on along the minus strand of CAYOOD010000052.1, from coordinate 18,994 downwards.
GAGCAACGGCTAGCGAGATTTTCCAACTGATCCGTTACGTTCAGGAGCAGGTGGAAAAGCGCTGGTCGGTGTATTTAGAACCAGAAGTTAAAATACTTGGAGAATTTCAAACCGTTTAACTATCCCCCGTTCTTACAGCCGCACTACACCCTCCTCTCGCTCGACGCCCGCAGGCGATTCGAGCCGCGCTGACGCTATCGCTTCCCTCACCAGAAGCGCCAACGGCAAGCGCCAATAGCCAGAATCCACAAGGGAGCCGCCAAGCTCCCTTTTCTTACTTAAAGCTAGAATATAACTTCTATCACTGCATCCAGAACAAAAAGCAGCCTCCCGCCGTCTGGGCAGTCTCGGCAACCAGAGCCGTTGCAGGTCAGCCAAAATACCCCAGACTGATAGGGGCTTTCTGTGATATAGTGAAAATCTAATCGGGTTTGAATTTTGGAACGGCGGTTGCAGTTCTGCAATAATCCCTATCAGGGATTCAACAACAATGGCGCAGGCAGTCCCTCCCGTCCGTGGAGCAGCATCTGCCCAGCATGAAAACCCAAAGGACGAAGGAGGCGCACAACGCTGCTCGCGCGCGACAAGCGCCTGCCTCTTTACCCCCGCTCCTAGCGCCAGATCGCTGGCAGCGGCAGTCAACTGCAAAAAAGCCCAATTTATACAGAGTCAACTAATTATGTCAAAAGGACAGGGATTCGGCTTCGGTCTGGGGAAAATGAAGGAACTGACCGAAGCTTTTAAAAAGGCACAGCAGGTACAAGAAGGAGCCAAAAAGCTTCAGGAAGAACTCGAGCAAATGCAAATCGAGGGAACTGCCGGCGGCGGGTTGGTTAAGGTTTACATGAGTGGCAACCAAGAACCCCTTCGCGTGGAGATTTCTCCCGATGTCTTGGGCGAAGGAGCTGATGTGCTATCCGATCTCGTGCAGGTAGCGATGAAAGATGCCTACGACAAATCCACCGCGACTATGCGCGAACGCATGGAAGAACTCACTGGCGGGCTGAACCTGCCGGGATTGTAACGGACGATTAACCCCCTTCTTCCTGCTGGCTGTAGCTGAGAAGAAGTTGCAGCCTTTATAGATAAAGGGTAGCTGGCTTTTGTTCGCACGGGTAGGCGATTCATCCAAAAGCTAGCTACCCTAAATTTTGGTATTTTCTGATTTTGCCTAATTCAGCCTAAACATTGCAGTAATTTTCTTTCTCTACATTTTATCCCTATTACTGCGGCAGTTATCTGACAATTTCTCCTAATGTTGTACAACCCACTTTCACCGAGGGGAGCGCTGCGCTCCGTCGGAGAATTTGCGATCGCCTCAAGTGCAGCCCAAAGCGTGCCTCGTCGCGGCTATCAACAGAAAAGCCCGCGAATTACCTGTCAGCTTGATTCACGCCATCCTCTAAAATTAGCTCCTTCCCAACCATCCGTCTGTGACTGGCATCACTTACAGGCGGGAATTTGCGTCAGCCTAAAAATCAGCAATTATCACAGGTTAGTACCGGATAGAATCACGTCTGCCTTCAAGAAACAAGGTGATTATAAAAATGTTGAGCTTGGAAATAGCTCGGACTCGGCATCAATATCCTGGGTAGAATTTAATCGCGCTCTAGAATTGGACTGCCGAAATGCCAGAGCATATTTGCCGACTTAGCCTTTTCTAAGCCTTACTATTCTTCAACCTTCATTCAACACGAAATTGCCCTTATGCCTGCATCTACAACACCTAAAAAATTAGCGATCGCCTCTATCAGTGCTGTAGTTTTAACCCTAGGATGCACTTTATCTGACGCGCCAGAAGCCGCAGCCGCAGTTTTTGCCCTCGGAGATTCAGCATCCTGGAAAGCAGGGGGAACAAATGCGCTTTCTAACCTGGGTTACAATATGGAAAGGATTGCAGACGATCCCTCCATACCGAGCTGGTTAGACGACGAACGCACGCTTTCATCCCTTTCCTCCTCAAAGGGCACGCTGAGTTTCAGCGAGGGAGTTTACAAAGCTTATGTCGGGTATGGTTGGCAAACTTGGAGCCACGGTTATACGGGCGAAGTTTACTCAAACAACGGCGATAATTTTCTGACAATTAAGCTGGCTAAAGCAATTATTGCTTTCGATTTGTTCGTGCAGCCAAATGACTATTCCGTGCTGCCGCTTGCCATCACCGCTCTGACTCGTTCGGGTGCTAAAATAACTTTGTCGCAGGAAGTAGACGGAAGTGGAGGTGCCAAATATTTCGGTTTTTACGCAACCGAAGGAGATTATATTTCTGAAATCCAGATAGAAAATACAGTGGGTGGGATCGGATTTGGCATGGCTGACTTCCGTTTAGACGCTGCCGAGTCAGTTCCCGAACCCGCAACCGTATCTGGTTTATTGGCGTTTGGCGCTCTGACGGCAGGCTGGCGTGCAAAGCGCGTGAAGCGTTAGGTTTATTACAGTACAAAATCAATCCCGCATTGTTGAGGAGAATTCCCTTTTTTTGAGTGCGGGTTGTCAGCTCAGTGTTTTGTCAGCTTAGAAAACACGGATAGCCTCCCCACAGAAAACGTGTTCCCTTCCATTCCCGAATCCCCCTTTTCCCGGCAACCCTCAAAGCCATCCGCCACAACCCTCTTGACAAAACACCTCTTTCTGTAAAAGAATACGGCGAGAACCCTAAAAATTGTCTGTTGGCAAAAAGGGACTGCTCCTGATTCTTTTACCAACTTGACAGATTGGGAAACTCACAGTAATAATTTCAACAATCCCAAAATTGTTAGGAGCCCATAAAAATCTAGCATTTTGGAGCCCAAACAATACCCGAATTTTTTTCTAATTCAATGAGGGTAAAATTATGATTTTGAATGGAACCGATAGAGCGGACAATCTGGATGGTACGACAGACAGCGATACCATAATAGCATTGGCGGGCAATGACAATCTAACTGGCAATGCTGGCAATGACCTAATTGCTGGGAATGCAGGCGACGATGAAATTGACGGCGGTGTTGGCGATGACACCATTTTTAGCGGACAAGACGACGACGAAATCCAAGGCGAAGACGGAAATGATATCATCGCGGGCGATAAAGGCGATGATATCATTTATGGGGGTGGTCGAAATGACAATAACGGCACGGGGATAGATCAGCTTTACGGGAATCAAGGCAATGACGAATTATTCGGCGGCGACGGCAATGATAGTTTGTATGGCGGCAAGGAGGACGATACTTTAAATGGGGGAGATGGCGATGATTTCCTGTCGGGAGATTTGGGAAACGATTTCCTCACCGGCGATGGGGGAGCCGATACGTTTGTGCTGCGATATCCAGGCGGCACGGATACGATTACAGACTTCAGAAACGGCACGGATTTCATCGGATTGGCGTTGGGCTTAGAGTTTTCTGACATCGTGATTGTTGGCGGTACGGGTCCTGACGCAGGCAATACTCTAATTAATTTTGCAGGGACGGGCGAGACTCTCGCCATTGTGGAGGATATAGCTTCTGGCAATTTGACAGAGGCTGATTTTGTTATCATCTGAGGAATTTCGCTCAAATAAAAAGTGTGTAGTGGGGGTGAGTGCTGAGTGAAAGCGTGGGAGGGGCTGAGTGAGAAAATTTCCCTAACTCCACACTCCCGCACTCGATATTCGCGATTTAACACGGTTTAATACTCAGAAATTTTTACTTTCCCCCTCTTCACTCAGCAGCACGCAATAGGCACTTTTCACGCTTCGTGATTCTTCGCGTTCCCTTGCCGCTCTAATTCTATTTTGGCCAGGGAATCGACCGATCGCGGGCCAAGACGCGAGAGACGGCTGCTGCACCAAAGCGATTGATGTGACTGGGATCGGCAAAAAAGTCATTCCGGGCTAGATCCCTTTGAGATAGGTTGCGAAAGATGAATCCCAGGGCGCGCGATCGCCGCTGCATTTCCTGCACGAATTGTTGTTCGGCAGACATTCGCACTGAGTCTAAATAGTCCGGGGTGAGGGGCAGATTGACGAAAATCAGGGGGATGCGGCGAGCTTTTGTAAAAGTGACAAGAGAATTGAGGGCTGCCGCCTGCTTTCCCCCCAATCGGAAAGCCGCATAGTCGCCGTCGTACTGACCGGAGACTTTGGGGGTTTGCCGATAGTAAGAGAAGGGATTGAAGCGCTCGGAGACGGGAAGAAATCCATTGGCGTCAATGACGTTATCCCACTGGTTGAGGAGGGCATTTAAGGCGAACTGGAATTCAGAGGGCAGGGATGCGGTTAGGGAATCGGCGATCGCCAGCGAAGTGTCAAAAAAATCACTGTCAAACTTTTGACTTTTCAGGTTTTTTGCAAGGCTTGGCTCGGAAGCACTCAAAGCGCTTGCCACTGGCGCGTCTGGTTCTGAGGACGGGGGAAAGTCGCCCAGACTCAGCCTCGGACGCCTTCCAGCCTTGAGGTTGCTGTAACCGGGAGAACTGGCGATCGCTTCATAGGTGCGATCGGCGCGCCCCTCGTTAAAAGCCCGCGCTCCATCTGCCCATAGAATCAGTCGCGGCAACTGCTTTGGGCTGAGCAGTTCTCGCAGTTTGAAGTCTACGACTTGCGCCGTCGCCCCATTCACCGAAAAATTAAAAACCTGCACGCCCCGATAGCCTTCAGCAGTCAAGGCTTGCTGTAAGGTTCTCGGATCGATCCCCTGTAGGGCGCGGGAACTGCCCACTATCAGGATATCCGGCGGGCCAAAAGCGGATAAATAAGACAGGTAAAGCTGTAACTGCTGGTCGAGTACGTCACTGCCAAAAGTCAGAAAGGGCAGGTCGGAAGTGGTGGCGGTGGCTCTTTGTTGGGCGATCGCGAAATTTCTCAGGTACTCGACAACTTTTTTCTGAGCGAGCGCGCGTCTGGGGTTTCCCGGGGGAACCGCTTGCATCCAAGTTGCCGCTTCCAGCCACGCAACCGCGACATTGTTCCATTCCTCCGGCGAATTCGCCGTTTGCGTCAGAGAAACGGCTCTATTCGCACTTTTGATGCCTTCTGCAAACGCATCGCTCTGCGCCAATAAAGGGGGCTTCTGCTCTGGCTGGGCGGCTGCGTGTTTCGCAGCTATCCCGTAGGGAATCGCCGGCAGAGAAACTGAAGTTTTAGAATATTCCGGTTGCGTGCTGCGCGCCGAGAGCGCTCCGGCTTGTGAAAAAATAGCGGCTAGCACCAGTGCGGCGCTGGCGATCGCTCTACTGTTGAGTCTGTTTGCTATCATAAACCTATTGGCACGTCTGTTTCGCTTTGACTCCTACCCATTAAACGTCACAACTGCCTCGATCTCTCCTGATTTTCCATTCCCAAATCCTCCTCTAACCACTATTATTATTGTTCGCTCTCTAAAATTTCAAATCCCTAGGGCAAGCAGCGATACACCTGGTAATCGTAGCCGTTCACCGCTGGCCAAGACTGTTCAAGCGCGCTGTTCAACTTCTTGACAGAAAAGCAGTTTTGTGATTCTAAATTGACTGGCGCGTGAAAATTCACCAGCCAAACATCCGCCGGTCGGGACAGTCGTGCTGCCGCTTTTTCCAAGCTCTCTCCCGCGCGGCAGGCAGCCTCTTGACAAGCAGCGCTTTCTTGATGAGCCAGGAAAAATTCGGGAGCGGCTGTTGAGTCAGCTTGCGGGTACAGGCGTCGGAATTCCCAGGCGATCCCCATCATTTCGCCGATCTGAACGTGGGTTCTCTGGGTGGTGGCAATCAGCACTTTTGCAGTACGATTTTGCAATAATGGCGCAGAATTTTGGGAGGGCATTTCAACAGATAGAGCGGCTTTGTGAATGATGGGAACTAACAAGTCGGGGCGGTAGTATTTTTGATAGCCCAAATTTCCCACAACGGTTAATCCACTCGCCAATCCCATCAGCAAAATCAGGGCGACTGCTTTTTTGCCGGCGATTCTGGAGGAGTTGGCGGCAGGGAGATGCTGCGATCGCTCGGAAGCCAGCTCGTCCCTTTCGGGAGAAAGCGCTGGACTGTTCCAAGTGACGGCGAGGCTGGCTGCTAGCAAAACGATGACGGCTGGGAAATAGACAAAATTATAGCGGGCACCGCGCGTCAAGTCGATCCCGGCTACATAAGTAATGCCGAAAAACAGCGCGATCGCCCCGAGAACAAACCCAGCCAAAATTCTGGCCGTTCCTTGATTGGCAGACGAGAATTGCGCTTGCAAGCCGCGCCACAAAATGGGCAGTGCCCAAATAAAAAAAATCAGCATTGCCAACCCAGAAACAATCACGACCGGCAGGGAGGGCGATTCCACGGGCAGCAGAGACAGCATCGGAATCCAGCCGCCTAGGGCTTGAAAAATCGGGCTTATCCAAGCGAACCAGGAGCGATCGCCGCTGTAAATCCATTCGGTCAGCCGACTGTCAGCACTTCCCAGCCAAACCGGCACCCAGACTAACCCTCCCGTCGCCGTTCCTACAGCAACGGCGAGAATCGTTTTTAGGGGGGGAGACAGGGGGGAGGAGAATGTTTCTGGTTGTGTCTTTTTTTGGTGCCAGAGCAATGCGATTAATGCCAAAGCTTCGGCGCAGAGGGTGAGGGCAAAAAAGTAGTGAACGGCCATGCCCAAACTATTGATAACTATCCAAATCAGAGCGATTCTCTTAGCGAGGGGTTGGCGGTGGCAAATCGATCGCGCTGCGCGGGCGAGGCAGCACAGAGAAGCAATCACGAATAAAATCGCTAGGGTGTAGTGACGGGCTTCCTGTGCCAGATAAATGCTGTAGGGAGAAACCGCCATCAGAGCGGCGGATAGGTGAGCGGACGATCGCGATCGAAAGGCGATTTTTCCCAAGGCAAACATGGCGGGAATCGAGGCGACACCCAGCAGCGCCGGGAGCGATCGCGCCACCCACAGGGAAACAGATTCCCCCGCTGCGGTTGGAAATAGCTGCATCCACAGATTGGCTAAGGCAAAATAGACGGGCGGGTGATTGCTCTCGTCGAGCAAGCGGTGAATCGCGTTTTGGACTTGGGCGATCGCGCTGAGATTTTCCGGCGATCGCAGCAGCGGCTGCAGCAAAACATCGATGGAGATGGCTTCATCCAGCGGCACCGTGCGAAAACTGTGCCCCAGACTGAAAACCATTGTAGAAAACTCATCCGTCCACGGAGATTTTGCATCCAACCGCGCCAACCGCAAGAGCGCGCCGATCGCCATCCACCCCAACAGAAGCTTGAAATCTGAAGTCTGAAGTCTAAAATTTTTGGTCAGGCTGAATAATTTATTCTTCATCCTTCATCCTTCATTGAAACTCCTTCATTTTTTATTTTTCATCCTTGACTTCCGTCACCCGCCAACTGAGTTTTAGATTAATCCAGAAATTCCACAGAGTGACTGCCGCGATCGCGATGAAATTTGCCAGATATCTGCCGTAGGGAATGCGATCGAAACCCAGCCAGTTAAACAGGAGATTCAACAGCAGCACATTCAACACCAGCCCTGCCAGACAAACAATGTTGAATTTTAGCAGGCGTTTGATGCGCTTGCGCCACCCCCGCTGATGGCTGGAGATGTCGCCAAAAGTCCACAGGTCGTTCCACAAAAAATTATTGACAATCGCCACTTCTGAAGCAAGTATTTTACTGCGAGTCAGCCCCCAACCCAGCGCAGAGGGGTCGCTCAACAGGTAGAGCAGGGTCATGTCTACAAAAACCCCGCTGAAGCCAACCAGTCCGAACCGGAGGAAGCGAACAACTGGCCATCGGGCGAAGCGCAACCGCAGCAAGTGACCGATATAGTCTACATATTGCCGCCATGTTACCTTGCTCTCTCCCTCCAGGCGCTCTTGGAATACATAGCCCACTTCCCCGATCCAGCCGACATTTCCCCGCCCCAATACTTCAATAAGAATTTTATAGCCCAGGGGATTCATTACCTTGCCGGCGATCGCCTCGCGCCGCACCAAGAAAAAACCACTCATCGGATCGGAGACGCGCCCCACCACCCCGGGCAGGATCGCTAACCCCAGAGTCTGAGCGCCGCGAGATAAAAAGCGCCTGACGAGGCTCCAGTCGCTCACCCCGCCCCCTTCTATGTGGCGGCTCGCCACCGCTAAATCGGCTCCGCGCTGGATTTCTGACCAGAGCTGTAATAAGGTTTCTGGGGGATGCTGCAAGTCGGCATCGATAACGCCCAAAACCTCTCCTCTGGCTGCTTGCCATCCGCGAATCACTGCCGTCGAGAGTCCGCGCTCTTCTTGGCGGCACATGACGCGCAGTTCGGGATACTCGGGGGCGAGGGATTGAGCGACTTCCCAAGTGCGATCGGGGCTGTTGTCATCGACGACGATCAGTTCGTAGTCGTCGGGCAGGATGCCATCCAGCAGCACGCTCAATCGCCGGATCATCTCCGCGATATTGTGACTTTCTTGATAAGTAGGAATAACTAGAGAAAAGCGCAGGGGGCCTTTCCGCAAACCGTGCGGTGTCGGTGCTAGCGGCGAAATCACTAGAGGCCCTAAAGGGACGGGTAAAAGTGAGGTGCTCTGACTGATACTCATGGGGCTGATTTTAATGTGCTCAAAAGCTTTGCTACAGGCACGATGTCAACTTGTCCAGATCCGCCGTGCCCGATAGGGACTGCTGTTGGGCTAGTCGAAATCGACTCTGCAAAACCCGCGCTTATTTGCTATCGTTGAGTTTTTGTCGTCGGCGCGCAGCAAGCGGGTGGCGCAGTTTCTCGCCAGACAATAAGAGCATACCGGCGATCGCCTGCTTTCTAAAATCGCTCTCAGGCAGGAATTAGCCGGTCAGACACCCCAGCCCACAGGCTGAGTTTCCCACTCTCAGGAAGGCGATCGGCTTAACCCAGGACTTACCCCCAAGCTTTGCACCCCAGCTCTACGCGCCCTAGCCCGACGAGTCGCTTTTTCGTCCGCTCCCCTTGGCTCAAATCGATATGGGCTGCCAAAATAATAGAAATAATTCTACCTGAAAATTTTTCACTTGTACCAATTTGATTGGCAGTGGCCGGGAAACGGGTGATGCGGGGATTCGCTTTCTTCGCGACATCTCCCGATCGCTCTGATTCCGGCTTGTGCTCGGCAACGATTAATTTAGTTTTTCCCGACTGACTGTGACTACTAAAACTGTTGATGCTATTCTCGATCGCGCGGATTCGGGTGTCGATATTTCTCCTGAAGAGGCGCTCGTGCTGCTCGCGGCAAAAGACCCGCAGGCGATCGCCTCCATCCGCGATACCGCCGACTCCCTGCGCCAGCGACAAGTCGGCGATGCCGTTTCCTATGTTGTCAATCGCAATATCAATTTCACGAACATCTGCGAACAGCACTGCAGTTTCTGCGCGTTTCGGCGGGATGAAGGGGAAGAAGGGGCTTTTTGGCTGGACGCAGCCAAAATCTCGGACAAGGCGGCAGATGCGGTGCGGCGAGGGGCGACGGAAATCTGTATGCAGGGAGGGTTGAATCCGACAGCTAAAGTTAACGGGGCTTCTTTGCCGTATTACTTGCAATTGGTGAAAACTATCAAGCAGGAATTTCCCCAGCTTCACTTGCACGCTTTTTCTCCCCAAGAGGTGCAATTCATCGCCCGGGAAGACGGGGCGAGTTATGCTGCCGTTATTGCAGCGCTGCAAGAAGCTGGGGTGGGCTCGATGCCGGGGACGGCGGCTGAGGTTCTCGACGATGCGGTGCGGCGCGTTATCTGTCCCGAGAAAATTCATGCCGGCACTTGGCTGGAAATTGTGGAGACGGCGCACCGCCTGGGGATGCCGACCACCAGCACGATGCTTTGCGGCCACGTCGAAACGGCGGCGCAGCAGGTGGGACATCTGGAAAAGTTGCGATCGCTGCAGCAGCGGGCGATCGCGCGGCAATATCCCGCTCGCTTGAGTGAGTTCATCCTCTTGCCTTTTGTGGGTCAGATGGCACCCGCTCCCCTGCGCCGCCGCGTCGGACGCGACCAACCGGTTCTCGCCGATACCCTCTTGCTGACGGCGGTGGCTAGAATTTTTCTGGGCAATTGGATTCCCAACCACCAGCCCAGTTGGGTTAAACTGGGCCTCGCAGGCGCGACAGAGGCGTTGAAATGGGGCTGCAACGACATCGGCGGCACTTTGATGGAGGAACACATTACGACAATGGCTGGGGCGATCGGCGGCAGTTCGATGGAAGTCGAACAGTTGCGCGCGGCGATTCATTCTCTGGGGCGTCCTGAGCGACAGCGGGATACCCTGTATCGTTCGGTGATTTTGGATACCCGATCGCCCGTTATCGAGGGCCGAAAAGCCGGGTAGAATTGCCACCCGACTCGCGGGCGATCGCTCGCGGCGCAACCTTAATCAGACAGAAACGACCCCGGCGGGGGCGAAAGCCGGAATGACCGCAGCTCCCCACTCGTTTTCTTTCAGGCTCACTTATCAGTTATGATAAAAATTTAGAACTATTACGAATTACTTTTGTACGGCTCTCAAAGCTCAAACCCCCTGCGATGCCTGCGCTGCTAAATTGGCAGCTAACCCGTCTACCGTTTATCACCCCCGACGCGATCGACCATGTATGACTCCGTTGTCAAGAAAACAAAATCTGCAATTGAGAAAGTCAAACATCCTCGCCTGCTGAGTGCAGGTGCTGCTATCCTGCTCATCGGTGGCGGGATCGGTGCTTACTTGGCGCTGGTTCAAAAAAGCCCGTCAGGAAATATTCCCGCAGCAGCGAATATTATCCCGCAAGATGTTTTTGTGGCGGTTTCTGTCTCCACGAATCGGGGACAGTGGCAGAAGCTGCGGGCTTTCGGCACGAACGAAAGCCGCGCGCTGCTCGACCAAGTTCTGGGGCAGTGGCAAGGGTTGCTGACGGCAAATGGATATGACTACGAGAAAGATATCCAGCCGTGGGTGGGGAGAGAAATCGCGATCGCCTTTTTGCCCTCTCAAGCCAGTGCTTCAACGAACAAGGGCGCTCCGAATACGAATTTGCCCCTCGGGCAAGAGTCCGTCGTTATCGTCTTGCCCATCGAGAACCCCGATCGGGCTAGGGCACTGCTGGAAAATCCCAAGCCGCTCAAACAAGGAAAGTGGGTCGATCGCACTTATAAAGATGTCAAAATTCGAGAAATTCAGGGCTTGCCTGAAGGGAGTGGTTACTCGGCAGCCCTCCTCGACGATCGCTTCTTGGCAGTGACGAACCATCCGAAAGCAACCGACTTGGCGATCGATACCTATAAAGGTAGCGCTTCCCTGGCGACGACCCCGGGCTACAGCGAAGCACTGGCAAAAATAGAAGCTGCCGATCCTTTCGCGAGAGTCTACGTCAACGTGCCAGCGGCTACCTCCGTTGCCGCCATGCACTCCGCCCGCCCGATTCCACCGCAAGCCCAAGCGCCCCTGAAGGAAAACCAAGGTTTGGCGACGAATATCACCCTCGAAGCCGAAGGCATCCGGCTCAATAGCGTTTCTTGGCTGAAACCGGACAGCCAGAAAAAGCATCGGGTGGAAAATCGGGCTAAAGAGATGCTCTCGCGCCTGCCATCCGACACCCTAATGACGATTTCCGGCAGCAGCCTTGCTCAAATGTGGCAGGATTACGCGGAGGGCGCGAGTTCCAATCCGCTGACGCCTGTGAACCCGGAATGGCTGCAAAAAGGCGTGGCGTCCAATACCGGGATGGATTGGGACAAGGATTTTATGGCGTGGATGGACGGGGAATTTTCCCTGTCGCTGGTGAACGCCCCTCAAAATAATACTTCGCAGTTTCCGTCTTCTCTGATGTTGATGGTACGCTCGAACGATCGCCGCGCCGCTGAAAAATCTCTGGAGAAGCTCGACCAAGTGATGCGCGATCGCTACAAGTTCAAGGTACAGGAAGTCAAAGTCGCCAATCAACCGGTCGTCAACTGGACCTCTGAATTTGGCGGGGTGACGCTTTCTCGCGGCTGGTTGAATGGCAATGTCGCTTTCTTAACCCTCGGAGCCCCCATCGCCAGTGCCGTCACTCCCAAACCACAAGCCCCGCTAGCCCTCAGCCCCCAATTCCAAAAGGCTCTTCCCTCACAACTCGATGCCACCAGCGGCAACTTCTTCGCCGACATCGAGCGCATGAATAACGCCGAGCAATTCGCCTTCCTCGACTTGCCGCCGGTGCCCAAAGCCGTACTCGGTGCCATTCGCACCATTGGGGTCAGCACCGTGATGGCCAATGACCGCATCACCCGCTACGATGTCTTGGTGCGCTTGAAACAAGAAAAACCAGGGGCACTGCCCAGCCCCTCCAAATCAGCCAGTCCCCTCCCCGCCCCCACTACTCCACCCGCACAGCAGGCGCAACCTTCTCCGACAGAAACTCCCACGGCAGCTCCCGCTGCCACTCCTGCCCCTTCTCCCTAATTCGATTGTTTGCTTTGCACGAACCAGGCGTACAGGGTAGCGCGCCCCTGTACAATTCTGTAATGAGTTCTTGACCGAACGATTCCAGCCATTATCAGAATTGAGCTTGACGGCTTCAGGGTAATGGGTTTCGCTAGAGTCGGCTTCTCGCGCGGCGTGTCTAGTCGCGACGAGACGCCCCTAGTCACTGTAGCCCGATGCTAAATGCTCCTGAAAGGCAATTTGATTTTGGAGATTGAGGTTGACCATGAGCTATCGCGCTATCATCGCCGCACTTTTGGCGGTTTGCCTGAGTGTACTGACCGCTTGCAGTGAAGGGCCAGCATCTGCCAGCAACGTTCCGCTGACTTACGACCAGATTAAAGGGACTGGATTGGCCAATAGCTGTCCGACCCTGGAAGAAACTTCTCGCGGCTCTATCGCTCTCGAGTCCGGCAAGTCTTATGCCTTGACTGAGGTGTGCTTGCAGCCGACGAGCTTTTTTGTCAAGGAAGAACCGATCAACAAGCGCCAAGAGGCAGAATATGTCCCTGGCAAATTGATGACTCGGTACACGACTTCGCTGACTGAGATCCAAGGGCAGCTCAAACCCGCAAGCAACGGCGCGCTGACTTTTGTCGAACAAGATGGGATTGACTTTCAACCCATCACCGTTAAGCTGCCCGGGGGCGAATTAGTTCCTTTCATGTTTACGATTAAAAATCTGGTGGCCACCAGCCAACCGGGCTTGGACGGTATTAATACCTCCACCGATTTTCAAGGCGAATTCAAAGTCCCCTCCTATCGCGGTTCTTCTTTCCTCGATCCCAAGGGTCGCGGAGAAGCGACTGGCTACGACAACGCTGTGGCCATTCCCGCTCGGGCTGACGTTGACGAACTCAATCGCACGAATGTCAAGCGTGCTGAAATCGCTAAGGGCAAAATTTCCCTTCAAATCTCTAAGGTGGATAACACCACCGGTGAGGTTGCCGGGATTTTTGAAAGCGTACAGCCCTCCGATACGGACCTGGGCGCTAAAGATCCTGTCGATGTCAAGATTCGCGGCGTCTTCTACGGTCGGGTTCAACCGATTTCCTAAAATTGGCTAGCCTCTGGGCCACGGAGGGGCCGATCGCCCCTCTGCGGCCCGCTATCCGTGAAAATACGCAAGCAGTGAAATCCCCTGCTAGCAAGCGCTCCCTGCTTTAAAGGTAGATTTTCGGAACTTTCTTGAAGCGAATTTTACAAAAATAGTCTGAAAAAGTCACAAAAGCTCGTAGAAATACGGTTGTGACAGACCGCCAGAAAACATAAATTAGATTCTGGGACGTAAAAAGACCCTATAAAAAACTAGATTTCCGAAAAATTCATCCTTATAAAACTGGCAGCGGCAGCCAGCTTTATTCTTCCAAGCAAATATAGAGAGCGCGGAAGAGGCTGCAATCCTTCTGAGCGTTATCCGAATTGCAGAAGATGTGACGCAGATCGCAGCAGTTGCAAACTGCTCTGGTTTATGCTAAGTCAGGTGCATCCGTTTTCAAGTGCTCTACCTACTGAATTTTCTCATGGCTACTACGGTCAGCAATGAACTGAAGAGCGAGAGCTTGGAATTACTGCGAGCGTATCAGAAATGTCCCTCGCCCGAGCTGCGCAACCAGTTGGTACAGATCAATTTTGGATTGGTCAGGAAAGAAGTCAATCACTGGATCAACCAGTGTTCGGAAAGTTACGAGGACTTGTTACAAGTCGGCTGCATCGGCTTGATTCGGGCGATCGAGCGGTTTGAAATGTCCAAGGGGCACGCATTCAGTTCGTTTGCGATTCCCTACATCCGGGGCGAAATTCAACACTACTTGCGCGATAAAAGTCCGACAGTCCGCATCCCCCGTCAGTGGCAAGCCCTGCAATCTCAGGCTAGCAGCGTAGCTCGATCGCTCTCGGAAAAGTTGAAGCGTCAGCCCACCGATGCGGAAATGGCGGCAGCTCTGGAAATTTCCGTGGCGGAATGGCAGCAAGTTAAACTGGCTTCTCGCAATCGCGCCCCCCTCAGCTTAGATGCACCCGTTCAGGATGAGGAGGAAGGCACGACTTCTCTCGGAGATTTGGTGCCGGATAACCGCTATCGCAGTTTCCAGCTCGCTCAGGAAGACGTGATCCGCTTGCAGCAGGCGCTCGCCCTGCTGGAAGGGAAGACGCGCCAGATTCTGGAGTTCGTGTTTCTCTACGACTTGACGCAGAAGGAAACGGCAGATCGTTTGGGGATCAGTGCGGTGACGGTTTCCCGCCGCGTTAAGAAGGGTTTGGACACGCTCAAGCAGTTGATGGGCGCGTCGGAAAAGGAGGAATAAGCACGATTGCGATCGCAGTAAGCATTTTAGTGCTTGATTCGTCAAAAAAAAGGAGGACTAAAGTCCTCACTACGAACTCTTCGTTTGTAGTAAGCACTTTAGTGCTTGATTGGTTTGTAGTAAGCACTTTAGTGCTTGATTGGTTTGTAGTAAGCACTTTAGTGCTTTTCAAAAAAAAGGAGGACTAAAGTCCTCACTACGAACTGAACTGTTACTTGACGGCGCTGGGGCACAAATCTGATAGATTGCACTGGTAGCACGCTGGGCTTTTGGCTTTGCACGCATTTCGCCCGTGATAGGTGAGCAAGACAAAGCAATTGCCCCATTCTGCTGCCGGCAAAAGTGCCATCAAATCTTTTTCGATTTTTTCTAAATCACTTTGCTGGCTCAAGCCCAAACGCTCGCTCAGTCGCTTGACGTGGGTGTCTACTGTCACCCCCACATCGATGCCAAAAGCGTAGTGCAGCACCATCGTCGCTGTCTTGCGCGCCACTCCCGGCAATTTGACTAATTCCTCGATCCCCGGCGGCACTTCCCCGCCATAGCGCTCTGCCAGTATCCGACAGGTTGATTGAATATTTTTCGCTTTGTTGCGATAAAATGTGACCGATTTGATAATATTTTCGATTTCTGATAAATTAGCAGCAGCGATCGCACCTGCATCGGGAAACTGGCGAAACAGTTCTGGTATAACTTGATTCACCCGCTCGTCGGTACACTGCGCCGCCATAATGACTCCCAGCAGCAGTTGCAAGGGGTTGTCGTAGTTGAGGGGGCAGGGAGCATCGGCGTACAGGGGCTTGAGACGCTCTAGGATTTCCAGCGCTCTCTCCGCCGTGGTGGCTGTATCGGTTGACATCGGCAAAAACCTCTCAGCTTGTGGGTTTTGGGGTTGCCTCCGGGCAATTCTAATACTGGCGCTGCCCGGAGCTGCAAGGGTTTCACTGTTGAGCTTGTATAACAGTGTAAGCCATGTTGATTAAAAAGTCAATTCAGGAAGCGGCTGACTTTCCTCGGAAAGGAGAGAAGCCAGTTTTTAAAAGTGATTAACCGGATAACTATAAATTTTTTTCTCTGAGATTGCGGTATTTCAAGTATTGTAGCGAATTAAGTTTTGTAAACTCCGGTTGATTGCTCTAGAAAACGGTTTTTGGTAGCTGAGAATTGGGTGACCGGGCGAAGGAGAAGGCGAATAGGTATTTGTGACAATCCGAAAGATTGCAGGCGCGATCGCTCCGCCCCTGCATTGTATAACACAAAAGGATGTAGGGGCGAAGCCACCCATGATATATTAGAAAACACTTTTTTGTAATTGAGAGATTGTCGGTTGTGGCAGGGCGAAGCATTCGCGAATAGATATTTGTCAGAGCCCGATAGTTTATTAACGCGAATGCTTCGCCTCTACAAGGTATCTTCTTTTATAAAATCAAGGAAATTTTGTTAATTTATCTGCCTTTTCATAAAAGGATGTAGGGGCGAAGCATTCGTGCGAATTATCTGTGCAACCAACTATAACCTGATAAACGCGAATGCTTCGCCCTGCCCCCACGAACCAATGAAAACCTACATTTTTAAGTCAGCGGAATCTTGGCAGGCGGGCGCTTGGGGCGAGAGCCAATCACCAGAAACATCGCCCGCATCACGTCGGAAAACATGTCAGTCGAGCTGATTTCCTTTAGGAATAAATGCCGCTTTGCGATCGCAGACATCTCAAAGAACCAGTATATCGACATCAGCGGCGAAATCCACAGCCGGCTGCCCTGCGTTTTCTCCGTGAGATGGTAATCGCCGTAGTGCCCCTGCACCGCCGAAATCACCGACGAATTGATAACGCTGGGTTCCTGATAGGGTTTATTCTGAACGTACATCACCGCACTTTCGTAATCCTGATACGTCGGCATCTGGCGCAGCAGCGAGCACGAGCCCAAAAATCCCTCCGATTCCGCCAAAGCCGAGATATTTTCCAAAACGTGGGCGTAACTGACATCGCGCTCCGCGCCGAATCCCAAACACGCTACCAGCCGCAGGGGAACCTCGGTTAATTGGCTGACGGCGCACAAAGAAATAGAGTCTTCGATAACGGTTCCCATTTCCGCTTCGTCACCGCGCATCAAACTGTCAACGCCGCCGTCAATTAGCAAAATCCCGTCTATTGACAAATGTTTGACAAGTGCCCGATAATTTTCTAGCAAGGGGCGAACCCCAGTTTTGTGAAAGCACCAGATTGGCACGTCTTCCCAGAACTTCTCGTGAAACCACTGGGCGAGGTAAAGTTCGGGAAAGTACGTTCCCTCTTCTTGGGTTTCAAATGTCACGCCGACGAGGGTATTTGTCAGCCGCATCCCATCTTTGAGGGCAGCGATATCGGAAAAACTGAAATTAGCCAAGTGCGCGAGCTGCCCCCGCCGCCGCAACTCGAAATAGATTGGCAGCCCGCAAAATATATCAAATCCGCCGCCCATTCCGGCGATGAGCAAATTTTTGCAGGCAGACAGACGATCTAAAATTGGTAGGTTTAATTGCATGGAGTTTTTTTCGATAGGTAATTGGGCATTGGGCATTGGGCATTGGGCATTACCCATTCCCTACCACTCCTCTCGCCGCTGTTTTTTTTGCCCCCAGTCTGGTTGCGGCGGATCGGATTCTTCCTCTAGATATTCTTGTTCTTCCTCTTCTTCTATAATTTCGGGTTCCGGTAGGTTGATTTGGAGGGGTTCGACGACTCGGGCGATCGCGTCTTTGACAAAAGCCTTGACAAATTCGTCCTTCCGTGTTAGCTGAAATTGCCGCTGCACGACTTCGGTAATGCCGCCGTCGCCCCAATCTTGATCGTGGCGAAAATATTCTATAAAACTTTTGCCCGCGATTCGGGTTAGGTACGCGGCACTCACGCCTTGAATCGCTTTGCCGATGAGATAGGTGGCTGCATTTAACTGTAGGGCAGTCGATACCAGTTTTACGGCTCCTTCGACAATTCCCAAACTGGCGAGGGCTTTTGCGCCGAGGAGCGCTAATTCTTTGCCCCGTTCCAGGTTCAGCTCGCAGCCGTAAATTTTGCCGATTTCTACTACCATTTGAGCGTTAACGGCGGCTGTCGCTAATAAGTCTACCACTGGCAGGGGCACTGCAGCGATCGCACCTGCTCCTATCCACTGATACCGCTCTACCACTTTCTCTGCTTGGCGGCGGCGCTGGCGATCGATCAGTCGTCGGGCTTCTTCCCCCAGGCGCTGGGATTGCAGTAAAATATTGTCGGCGATTAAGTCTTCTCCCTCCGCTCGCAGCACGGCAGCAACGCGGCGAATCAAGGGCATGATGTCGGGATCGGGCTGGAAAATTTCGCCAGTTTCCAGGCGTACCGGCTGGGGATTGGCAGCGATCGCCACGACGTCCATTGCCGAGACAAACCCCCGCACGCGCGATCGCAGTCGGGCGAGAATCTTCTCCTTATCTCGCTCCGCGTACAAGTCAATTTTGTTGAAAACCACGATAGAACGCTTGCCGATTTCCGCCAGCGCCCGCAGCGGGTTGTACTCCGACTGGCGCAAGTCGTTATCCACCACAAATAATAATAAATCCGCCTCCGTCGCCAACTGCCGCGCCAGTTTTTCCCGCTCCGTTCCCGCGACGCCCGCCTCTAAAATGCCGGGGCTGTCGGTAATTAAAATTTCCCGCTCTACCCCTTTCAATTGCAAGCAATAGGTTTCTCCTACCTCCGTCGTGCCCATCGGAGCCGACACCTCGCCGACTACCCGCCCCATCAGCGCGTTTACCACCGAAGTTTTGCCCGCCGAACCGGTGCCGAAGACGACAACCTGCACGTCGCCCCGCGCCAGAGAATGCTCGATTTCCCGCGCCCGCTGCAGCAGCGCCTCGCGGGCGACGTCATCCTGAATGCGATCGACTTGCCGGCGCACCGCTTTGAGGGTTTCCGAAGCCGCTTCGCTTTTTTGTTCGGGAACCTTGGGCAGTCGCTTCTTGCGCTTGATTTTGGCAGGCTTCCAGGGCTGCAGCAGGTTGCCGTAGTAAAGCACCGCCCAGATTAATATCCCCAGCAGGGCGATGAGGACGAGCAGCAAGAGGTTAGCCAGCAGGGGAGGCGCAGACCACGAAACTTGAGCGTACAGCCAAGCGAGAGAACTGATCAGCCATATCGCCATTCCCAGGATAACGGCGATCGCGGCGACGAGCGTAACCAGGCGCGAGGGAGGCATAGACGCAGGGGTGAAGTGGGCACGAGTCTCCCTTCTATTCTCGCTATTCTGTTCCGAGCTTCGCAACAGGGTGGGGGCGGGGGAGGGGGAGAGGGGGAGAG
>CAYOOD010000051.1:0-52749 GCA_964405435.1 uncultured bacterium | reverse complement strand
TCCTGATGTTTTTCTCTAATAGTATAATACTATCTTAGCCAACTTAGTATTATTTTGTCGGTTTTCCTCTGCGCTGCTCCCTTTGCGATGCGGGGGGAGGGAGAACGCTGAGTTATGAGTGCTGAGTGGGTGGTGGGCGGTGGGCAGCAGAGATGGGGAAAAAGGGCATGGGTAATGGGTAATGAGTAATCGGTAATTGCTTGGATTCTTCTTGCCAATGCCCCATGCCCTTTTTCCCATCGCCCAATTCAGAGGGGATTACTTGCTTGTATTTATTGCCGAACTCAAGCAATAAGCTCTTTTGTCTCCTATCAACTTTTTGAGAAAAATATTGATAAAGCCGCAGGGTATAAACTGCCGCATCCGCCTGGTAAAAGTCTTCACCTGCTTGCTGTCTGTATAAATAGCAAAGATTTGTATTGTTGTATTGACTAAAAAACAGTCTCGTGATATTCCAACCTCTGAAAAGCCAGAGTCGCCGATCGGGCTGGCAAGAAATTCAGACTCTCGCAGCAGTTTGTTGAAAAAATATTGCAATAAAGGTATAGTACCTTCTAACCAGGGTGCCGGGAGCCGCTCTCGCGCCAGCCGGGGACAACCAAAGTCTTGCCCCCGGGGGATGCAGGAGATGCGTCTGGGAGAAAAACTGGCGATCGCGCGCAAATCCCTTCTCAAAAAGAACGGGGATTGAGAAAAATCGCCCCCTCAGAGTCCCGATTCTGAGGATTCGCGCCCGAAACGGGCTGGCACGCCGAGCGCCCAGCGCGCGAAAAAGAAAAATACTGTACCGTTGCTGACGCGATCGACGCCAGCTCGGCTTTTACGAGTAGAGATTGCACTGGGCTTTTTAGGTCAAAAAGTGCTAAAATTCCTATGGAAACAAATACACTCTACCCCCAAAACCGCTAATTTTGAGGTTGATTTAAAAATTTTTTTGCGTTCCTGCGGAAACCAGACGCCGAGTACCAATAAATCGAATAGTTGGGAAAATTCCATGCTCCATACCCGCTGCTACAAGCCCCCTCCCCCATGCCCCATCTCCTCTAACCAAACCTTGATACTCTAATTTTTCAGACCAGAATAGAATGCGGCCAATCCAATTCAAACACGAGTCGGGTAGTTATGGAATATTGGTTTAAGTTACTGCTGGAATATGGCGTGCCCATTTTTAACACTTTAGTACAGTTGAGAAATGGCAATCCAATTAGCGGCATTCATATCGAGCTGGACGAAAAGCGGCGACACGCCCAACTGATGCTGGAATATCTGGAAAATAACTCCGAAACTGGAAGCAGCAATTTTGAACAGGGATTTCAGGAAAAACTCGTTAAATTAGGCTACCAACACGCGACAGAAATTCAAGATTTTATTAAAAGCGCAGCTTGGGCAATTCAGCAAAATAGTTTGGAATTTCAGCGGTGGCGCTTTGCCCAAGAAAAAGCCTTGCAGCAGCAGTTGGCAATTTACAACCGCGAGACGCAATTAAAACTCGCACAGACGCAGCGGGAGACGAATCTAAAATTAGCAGAAGTCGGAAAAATTCTCGATCGCTGGCCTTTGCGCCTGCTGCCCTCGCAAATTTTAGCATCCCACGCGGGCACCGGCCCCGAACCGCTGCGAATTATTATCGCTCCACCCGACGTAAAAGCCATGTCGGCATCGCTGGCACAGCAGTTTAACTCCGTCGCGACGGCGATTCCAGAGATTGATGCCAGGTTGGCGCAAGGGTTGCGAGAATTTCTCCATCAAAATTATCCCCTGCACGGTTCGGACAGACCGACTGAATTTTTAGGCGGGGCTTGGAATAGCGATCGCTTTTACGGCGAAGCCAGTATCAAAGCGATGTTTGGAATGCTAAAATCCGAGCCGATTTTGATTCTGGAGTCAGAAATCGACGGCGATCGCTTGAATTTTCGCATGGCTTATTGGGGAATCGGGCAGGAACAATATTGCTACGCGACGATTTTCAAGCTGCCTTACCGGGAAATCATTCGCTCGGCCATGAAAGCGCGATCGCTCCAGTGGAAGCAAAGCCGAGACAAACTGCTGGCTCTGGGAAAAAATCCTCAAGATATCGAAAAATTGGGGGGAGAGAGCGCGATAAATTTAAAAATCTTGGAAGAAGAAGAAGAATTAGAACGAGCGGGAATCGATACGAGCCACCTGTTATTTCCCTATCAAGTCAGCAGCAAAGATTTTGAAGCCTTCAGCCAACTGTTAATTAGCTGTCACTGCATGGTAGCGGGCTGGATGGCAGACATTCACCATCTGGTGCACAATGACGCAACTCCCCGCCTGCCGCAATTGCTGCCCGATTTGACGCAAACAACAGCAGACAAGCAACTGTTACAAGCAGTGATGGGTGCAGCAGTGGGCAGTTATCGCCAGGTCCTCGCCGCGATCGCGCCGGAAAAATCTCACTGGCTGCCAGAAACCCTGGTGAAATTAGCCAAAAGTTTGCTGCATTTGCCTGACAAATCGTGGGCGATCGAGCAGCTAGATGGCTCGATAATGTCCTGGCTGCAATTGCACCAATTGCCCCCAGAGGGCGGCATTGCCGGACTCGAGGCGATGAAATCAGCGGTTTCGATACAGGATGCGGAATATTTAGAGGCGCTCAAAGATTTCTGGCAGGAACTGGGGGACGATCGGGCTCTGGCGCTGGTGGCAGAACTCACCAACGCGATCGCCGCCCACAAACGCCAGCCCAAACTGGAAAATATCGCCCTCGCCCACACCCTCAACGGCATTTCCGGGCGAGCCGCCGCCGTGGCGATCGGACGCCTGCATCAAGCATCCGGCGGCGAGATTCACCAGATTCTCGCTGGCGGCACCGAAGACAACGCGATTAGTTTGTGGCAGGTGCCCGCTGGCGTCCAAAGCACCCGATCGCCGTCTTTGCTGCGCGCCCTGAGCGGACATGCCGGTCAGTTGCTGGCGATCGCCCTGAGTGCGGAAGGCGATATCCTCGCCAGCAGCGATCGCACTGGACAGAGAAGTCACATTTATATCTGGAATACCCACACCGGCGAACTGCTGCGAACCCTCTTCGGACACAAAAAATGCGTTTATGCCCTCGCCCTCAGTCCAGACGGTCAGTTTCTCGCCAGCGGTTCGCACAAAATTAAAATCTGGAACCTGCTCACCGGCGAGCCAATGCGAACGTTATTCGGGCACAAAGAATGGGTGTATTCCGTGGCGATCGGCCCCGACAGCAAACTGCTCGCTTCCGGCAGCGAAGATAAAACGATCAAACTCTGGCAACCGCATTCAGAAACCCTGCTGCGCACCCTTTCCGGGCACGAGGGAGCCGTTTACGCCGTGGCTATCAGCCCCGACGGCCAAACTTTGGTCAGCGGCAGCGCCGACAAAACGGTGAAAATTTGGGATTTGTCCGCAGGCAAACTGCGGCACACCCTCACCGGTCACGGGGACGCCGTTTATTCGGTGGCGATTAGTCCCAACGGGCAGGCGATCGTCAGCGGCAGTGCGGACAAGACGATTAAGATTTGGAACCTGCACGGTGGCGAAGAACGCAATACTTTGACGGGGCACGCGGCGGCGGTTTGTTCCGTGGCGATCGCCCCTGACGGCTGGACTATTGCCTCTGGCAGTGCCGACAAAACGATCAAACTCTGGCAAGTACGCCCCTGACGCTCAATCCTCGTCCCAGTTTTCGCAGGGGATGAGGTCGCAAATGCGATCGCGCAGCAAAAAATCGCACCGCTCTAATTCCTGCTCGACAAAAGCCCATTCGCGGGGCGGAATGTGCTGACAAAGGGTGTAGATGGGTTGCTGGCGGCTGACGAACCCTTTGCGGACGAGCCTGAGCGCTTCGTCCTTGATCGTTTCTATAGAGTAGTGGAGGGTAGAGTAAACCATATTTCCCTGCTGCTAAAAAAACAGCGAATCTCTCGACAGAAAACGGCAAGCGCTAGTATATTTGCCGAATGGCAGTATCAAATACCCAGTATACCTCTATACTTTTTTTCCGGCTAGGGCTCAAGGCGATCGCCCCTAACCTCTTGATTTGTCTGATTTAGACTTGCGCCCTATCCCTATCGATTTTTGCCCATCCTCCTTGGGGGAGAGTGTCAGCCCGGGTTGTGGAGGGCCAGACTGAAGCTGCGGCCCGCCGATTTTCCCAAAACGAAAATTTTCTTTAAAGACCTGCTTGACACTGCAATTCGTGCTATCTTAACCTTATGTTAATCTAAAGCTTAACCTGCTGTTTCCCTAAGCAACCGAAAAACGAGCGATCCCAGTCGCTCAGGAAGCGAGGGAGGGGGTAAGCCGCCAGCCAAGGAAGTCTCTGACATCGGTTTGGAGATCCACTTGCAACAACGGTAGTCCAGCATGGGGAGGCTGCTTACATCTCTCGATCTCTAGTCCTGGAGTCAGGAGGGGGCAACTCTTATGTCGCACAAAGCTGTGCTGGTGCCTGTCACCACAAACATCTCAAACAATTTCTCGTACTGCTGGTGCTGCTGCCAAAGTAGAAACATTCTGCGCTTGAGGCGTTGACGAAACAACTGGGGAGAGGACTCCCTAACGCCTGCCTTTAGCACCTATAGAGGTAGGACAAGCAGTGAATCTTTCTAACAGGGGGAAAGCCGGGAACAAACCCGCCCCTCCTGTACGCGAAACTGATTTGGAGATAAACAATGGCTGGAGTAACGGCACACAGCCCGGAAATAGGGCTGGAAATTGTGCACGCTATCCCGGGAAGGGTGCGGCTGAAAGCGGCACGCGGCACGTCGCTGTCGGCAGTGGAAAAAATAGCCGCCTGTCTGAGGGAGCAAACAGGGATTAACGAAGTCAAGCTCAATCGGCAAACAGGCAGTGTGACGATCGCCTTCACCCAAAGCGAACGCACAGTGCAGCAGATACTCGAACTGGTGCAGGGATGCGGTGTAGGGCTTTGCGAACCCTGGCAAGCAGCAGCATCGGGGCAGCCAGAAGCGCCAGCGATCGCCGCCGTAACGCAATCCGTGACGCAATGGGCGGCGCAAGTCGAGTCATTCGTCCCCCTGATGGTGGGAATGCTCCTCACCCAACGCCTGGGAATCCAAGGCTTGCAGGCGCTGCCCGTCTATCTGATTGCCGCCACCACCACCCGTCAAGTCATCGAACAACTGCCGCTAGAGCTGCCCCTACTGCCAGCGACTTCAAGCAGCGAGAAAAATGACCGCTTTCTCCACTCACCAGACGCGATCGCCTGTCGCGTCGTCCAAGCCATTTCGGGGCGCGCCCGCTTTTACATTCCTCGGATAGCCAGCGATCCCGCTTATGCCCGCCGCCTAGAACGGTTGGTGGAATCGTCAGAAGGAGTGACGGGCGTGCGGGTGAACGAAGCGGCGGCATCCCTTATCGTTACTTACAAAATAGGTGCCGTTTCCGATGCTGCCAGATGCGATCGCCTGCTCGATCTCATTCAACAAGCCGGCGCTCCTGCGTTACTAGCAACACCCCCCCACTCCCAGCCTCCAGAAGCCGCCCCAGAAACGGCAGTCAAAAACGGACGCAGCCCGCACTTGCAGCTTGTCGAAACTTTACCAGTTTCAACAGCCAACAACGGGCACCGCCAGAACGCGCGAATTTTAGAAATTTCCCCAGAAACGGCAGTCAAAAACGGACGCAGCCCCCACGGAGAAGCACCCGCTCTCGCGGTACTCGAAAGGCGGAATGAAGCCTTTCGCGTGCCCGAACCCCCCCCAGCACCAGCCTCAGAAAAAACTAGCTTCTGGGCTGATTACAAACCGCCAGCGCTTTCGATGTTTTTGGCATTCATGGCCAACCTTTACTGAGGAGGACGTGGAATTTTGAATGCAAAGATTCCGGTTTTGCTTACCAACTAAACCTGAAACAACCGCTTTTCAACCAGTCCGCGATATCGCGGGCAAACAACCCCAGATCGCGCAATCTTTCAAACCCGACACTTAGCACGGAGGTTAATCACACAAGTAAATGGCAAACGCAATGGTAGAACTGGCAGTGAAATCAAACGCAACATCCAGGGTGCTTCCCGCGCCAGTTCAGGAAAAATCCGCCCAAGACGATCGCAATGACCTATTGCAGCGAAATGGCCACCTCGACCGCCCGGGCAAGCAACAATCCCAGCACCCCCACGTTCCCTACCAGCTCGTTCACGCTACACCGGGACGGATGCGGTTTCGGGTGCCTCGGCTGATGCACGATCCCATCTATGCCCGCCGCCTGGAAATCTTGGCGTCCTCGACAGCGTGCGTCACGGAAGTGCGGATCAAACCTTCGGCAGGGTCGATCGCGATTAAATACGAAGTCGGCGTCGTTGCCGATGCGGACATGCGATCGCACCTGGCCAAAACAATTCAGATGGCCAGCACCAGCAGCGTCCTAGAAGAGGCACAGGCTGCCGCCAAAGAACCCGCAGAGTCAGAAGAAAGCAGCCCCTGGTCGAATTTGAAACTGCCCGTGCTGGCCACTTCCCTGGCCCTATTGGGCGGCCCCTTGGGACTGCCGGTACCGGCTTTGCTAGTGGGAAGCACTATCGCCATTACCAGTTTGCCAGTTGCCAAACGCGCTTGGGAGAGCATTCGCGACGAGCGCAAGCTCAATATCGACTTTTTAGATTTCTCCGCGATCGCCATTACCACCCTCCAGGGGCAGTTTCTCACCCCAGCCCTGATGCTGTGCCTGATTGAAGTCGGCGACGCGATTCGGGAACGCACCGCGCGATCGAGCGCCCGCCAAACCCTCGATCTCCTCGATTCCCTCGCAGACTTCGTGTGGGTGGAGCGCGACGGCGAAAAACAAGAAATCCCCATTGCTGAAGTCCAGCGCGGCGATACTGTCATCGTCTACCCGGGCGAACAAGTCCCCGTCGATGGCCGCATTTTGCGGGGACAAGCCACCATCGACGAACAGAAACTCACCGGCGAATCCATGCCCGTGATGAAAGAACCGGGACATGAAGTTTACGCTTCCACTCTCGTGCGCGAAGGACAAATCTACATCGTCGCCGAACGAGTCGGCAGCGACACCCGGGCGGGCGCGAGTATCAAGTTAATGCAGGAAGCGCCGGTTCACGATACCCGCATCGAAAATTACGCGGCTAAAATCGCCGATCGCGCCGTATTGCCTACCATCTTACTTGCCGGCGTCGTTTTTGGTGCCACCCGCAACCTGGCGCGAGCTGCTTCCGTTCTCACCCTCGACTTTGCAACGGGCATCCGCGTTTCCGTACCCACCACGGTTTTGGCGGCTCTCACCTCAGCCGCGCGGCGCGGCATCCTGATTCGCAGCGGGCGCGCCCTCGAACAATTTGCCAAAGTCGATACGTTCGTCTTCGACAAGACGGGCACCCTCACGCAAGGCGACATGGCGGTTGTCGGCGTCAAGACGGTGAACGGCATGTCGGCAGAGCAAGTGCTCGAAATTGCTGCCGCCGCCGAACAGCGCCTCACTCACCCGGTGGCGTGCGCGTTGGTGCGCTATGCCGAACAGCAAGGGCTGCGCATCCTGCCGCGCGGCGAGTGGAATTACGAAGTCGGTTTGGGCGTGCGGGCGGATATTGAGGGACAGACGGTTTTGGTGGGGAGCAAGCGCTTCCTGCAGCAGGAAGGCATCTGTCTGAAGTGCCTGTATGAAGAACACCCCGACTTGCAATCCGGTTCGCTGATTTACGTCGCCAGCGACGGCGAACTGCGGGGCGTCGTGCAGTACACCGATCCCCTGCGCCCGGAAAGTCAAGAGGTGATCGACATGCTGCAGCATCAAGCTGGCATGGAAGTTCACATGCTCACGGGGGATAACTGGAAGCGGGCGAAGTCGGCTGCCGATCGCCTGGGGATTCCCGACGCCAACGTTCACGCCGAAGCGTTCCCCGAAACTAAGGCGACTGTCGTGCGGGAATTGCACGAATCTGGCCGCACGGTGGCCTTTATTGGCGACGGCATCAATGACTCGGCGGCTCTGGCTTATGCCGATTTATCGATTTCGTTCGGCAATGGCTCGGATATTGCCCGCGAAACTGCTGACGTGGTGTTGATGCGCAATGACTTGCAAGGGTTGGTGGAGGCGATCGCGATCGCCCGCCAAGCAATGGGGCTGATTCACCAAAACACGGCGATCGTCGCCGTTCCCAACCTCGCAGGTTTGCTCGTGGCGGGTACGTTTGGGCTCAGCCCTCTGGCGGCGACGGTGGTGAACAATGGCTCGAGCGTCATCGCCGGGGTCAACGGTTTGCGGCCACTCTTGGGCGGAAAGTAGAGGAAATAAGGGCGGGTTTTGACTGGTGAAGTCTCTCGAGCAAAACCCGATCCCAGATGGCTGGCTATTGGCAATTTCTTTGCAATTTTTTCGTTGCAGTCAGGAGGATATCGACTATGTTGTTTGGTTTGGATGATTTGTTTGAAGCCGTTGCAGAAGACTTGGCATTCCCGGTTGTTGCGGCTGGCGTCGGCGCTGCGATTCTCGCCCCGGTTTTGCTGCCCGTCGGCAAACCGCTGGCAAAGGCGGCGATTAAAGGCGGGATCGTCTTGTACGAAAAAAGCAAGGGCATTTTTGCAGAAGTGGGAGAAGCCTTTGAGGATCTCGTCGCGGAAGCCAAGGCAGAAATCGCTGAGGCAGAAGCTCAGGAAGTCCATCTGGTGCCAGCTCCAGCCCTGTCTTCTGACTTGACGCACAAGTCCGACTGAACGCGATAAACCGCTGAAAATGGGTCGGGAAAAAATAACAGATTGCTAATTCGCAACTCCCCATTTTCAGCAAGCAGTGATTCGAGGCGATCGCGAACCAGCCGAAAAGCGAATCACTGCAAATCAACACGGAAACGAAAAGAATTGACAGACTCGCAGAAAACAGGAGAGAATGTATTATGGCATTGGAAAACATCTTTGAAGAACCTGTAGCCCTCTTGGAGGAAGCGGGAGCGCCCGGGGTAGCCGTGGGGCTCGGTGCCGTCCTCCTAGCACCCGTCGTGATTCCAGTCGTGGCTGGAATTGGCAAACCCTTATTCAAGGGGATAGTGAAAGGCGGGATCTGGCTCTATGAGAAGACGAAGGGAGCGCTCGCAGAAGTTGGAGAAGGTTTGGAGGATTTGGTCGCTGAAGCCCGCGCCGAACTGGCAGAGCAACAGCAAGACGCGATCGCGAAGGGAGTAGGGCCATCTGACCCGACACCCATTGCCGACAAATAGCAATCAAGTAAGAGCGGGCCATCTTGCCCGCTCGTACCCGTCGCGATTCGCTATTGCAGAATGGCGACGAGAGAATCGCTGCCAGCCAATTCAACAAGCCCGCCAACGTGCTGCAAAAGTAAAAAGGCAAACCTTAAAAGAAGCGTGCAGTCTCAATTGCCTTTTGACTTTTTGGGTTTTACTGTCTTTGGCGGGCTTTTTGCTGTCTCCCCATCGCGCTTGGGCGAAACAGATGGCTGTCGGCACCGAATAGAAAGCCATAAAGACATTTTTGCTGTAAGGAGCGCCAGTCACGACTATGGATAGAAATTTTGCGAATCTCGCCAAAGCCGATACTCCCGCGCCAGGAATGAACTCCTACGCAGCGACCAAACCGATCCGCAGTCACATCGTCAGTCACGCACCCGGGCGAGTTCGCTTGAGAGTGTCGCACGCCCATCGAACGCCGCAGCAGATGAAACAAATCGCCGCGCAGCTCGAAGCCCATCCCGATGTCTCTGACGTTCGCACCAACGTCAAAACTGGCAGCATCGTCGTCCACCACAAGCGAGAAAACAGCTCCCGCGAGGCTGTGTATTCCACGTTGAAGGATTTGGGGATTATTTTCAACCACGTCACTCACGGGGAGTCCGATGCCGGGGCGGAAGTCGCCAATGCCTTTGCCGATCTCAATCAGCGAGTTGCAGACGCCACCGACGGCAGAGTCGATTTGAGATTTCTCGTTCCCCTCGGACTGGGAACGCTTGCAGTGCGGCAGTTGCTGGTAAAGGGGCTGCAATTGGAGATCGTGCCGTGGTATGTATTGGCTTGGTATGCCTTCGACAGCTTTATCAAACTGCACTACACTCACAAAGGGCAGCCGACGAGAGAGGGCTACGAGCTACCACCAAACCGATAATATAGTTTGGGCACCGCGTAGGTGCCTGCTTCTGGCAACCAGGCGGCAGAAGCGGGCAGCCCGATTTCTCGAAACCGAGCGCAAGCAGTTGTAAGGGCGGGGGAAAGGTTTTCGCGCGAAGCACTTTGCGATCGCGACAGTTGTCTCGCCCGCCCTTGTCAGCGGGCTTTCAGAAACGGCTAGAATCTCAGACTGCCTGCCGCTGCGCCTATCATGCTCATATCAATAATTTCCAGGGAGGATATGAAATGATGGTAAGTGCAATTGACATAGAAAAATCCCTGCAAGATGCCCTACCCGAACAGCGATTTACTGTTAAAACGCATCTGAATAAAGACGAATTAATTCTGGTAATAAATCGGTCGCGACGAACGCAGATAAATTATAATACCTTAGCTAAAATTGTAGAAGAACATTGGCTCGATTGGCAATTGGAGGGAATCAAAAAAATTAAAATTTTCGGAAGAATCAATTACCAAAGCCAGCCGGAGTGGCATCAAGTCGTGGACATAGAAAGACCTCGCCAACTGATAGGAAGGGGCGATCGCAAGCAACTGATTCACTTAGAAGGGAATGGCCGGCTCATCTCGAACATTTTAAAGGCACTGAAGGACAAAAAAATTAAAGACCGAGGGGCGGCAAAACTGCTGAGACTTAAATTAGCCCTGATTGGCCCCTGCATGTTTGCGTTTATTGACGGGGCGTGGCTGACCGGTCAGTCGGAAACGCAAGGATATATCCTATTATTAGTCAGTACAGTTCTGGCAACTGGGCTGGCAGTGGTAGAAGCGATCGATATCCTGCGCAAGGAGATGAAACACGGAAATTGAGGAAAAAAATAGAGGAGCATGGAAGTGCTAAATCAATGAAAGGGAGTTCAGGGAAAAGGAGATCAAAGAAAAGTTGAAAATCTCTGCGCGTCTGCGGGGATGAAGTGTCAAGGGAGGCGATGGGAGCAAAGAAATGGCTGAGGAAACAGCACGACAATTGGAAAGCAGGGTGCAAATCGTACACGCGATCGCAGGTCGCGTTCGGTTGCGCGTTATCGACGAAGAGGTGCAATCGACACTAGAGGCGATCGAAACACAACTGCGCCAGCAAACAGGCGTTTCTGACATCCGCAAAAATGCTGAAACCGGCAGTTTGACGGTTTGTTTTGACGCGATCGCCCTGCCCTTGGCGCAGTTGTTGCAAGAATTACAACAGTATGGCGTCGCAGAACCCACCGCTATACCCGCAACGGCAAAACAGAGCGATCCCTTCGCAACCTGGAAGTCTGCCGCCTATTGGAAAAAACAAGGAAAGTCTTTCCTGCCGATCGCGGCAGGGCTGCTGCTCGCTAGAGGGCTGGGACTCGTGGGGTGGCGGGCAATATTGGCTTACATGGTGGCAGCCAACGCAACCCGCCAGCTATTCGAGCAACTCGAGCAATTGGATTCGGAAAAATCCGTGCTGCTGCCGGTTCCCCCACCCGAAACTGCCGCATCTGCTGCCAAGCCTCCTGCCCGCGTTGTTCTCCCTCGGGCGTTGCCTTTAAAAAGAGACAATTCAGGCGATCGCCTTGCGCCCTCCGAACAGGAGCAGTGGCAGGGAAACGGGTTCTCACCGCCGCAACCGGAAACTCAAACGCCACCCAAAATTGCCTATAACATCGTTCATGCTATCCCGGGACGAGTGCGGTTTCGGGTGCCGCAAATTGTCGAAGATCCCCAATATGCGCGACGCCTGCAAAAGTTAATCGAATCAACAGCCGGCGTCACGGGGGCTCGGGTGAATGCAACGGCGGGATCGGTGGCGATCGTCTATGATGTCAGCCTGCTCTCGCCCGGGCAGATGCGATCGCGCATCACCGAGCTGATTCAGGTTGCCGCCGAGGTGAAAGCCCCTGCCCCACCAGCGCCGCCCCCAAAAATAGATCCCCCGGAAGGCGGCAAAATGACCGAAGCGGGCGGAACAGTCAGCGATACCCCCGCCGATAGCGCCGAGGAAGATGCTCCCGCTGATGTCCCGATCGATCCTGCCGCCGATAGCGCCGAGGAAGATGCTCCCGCTGATGTCCCGGCTGAGGCGGAAGCGCCCGGGGAGGAGCCAAAACCGGAGCCCAAAAGTGCTGCTAAAACGCTGGATGTCAAAAGCAAAAGCAAAAGCAAAAGCAAAAGCAAAAGCAAAAGCGCCCCGGAAGAGGCGATCGAAGTCGGAGCAGGGGAGCGCGCCGAAAAAGTAACGGAGAGCGAAGCGGCTGAGAGTGGTGGAGAGATCGCGACAGATGAGGGAGGGCTGAAGCCCTTACTACAAACAGGAGGGATAGAGCCCTCACTACAAACAGGAGGGATAGAGCCCTCACTACAAACGCAAGCGGGGGGAGGGATAGAGCCCTCACTACAAACGCAAGCGGGGGGAGGGATAGAGCCCTCACTACAAGCGCAAGCGATCGCCTCCAAAACCGAGGCAGACGAACCCGTTAACTTGTGGCCCTGTTTGTGGCAAACCATCCGATCCACGATTCAGGGCTTGCGATCGGGCTTGCCCCCAATGCACGCTCTGATTGCAGGGTTGAGAGATGCGGGGGCGATTTCGTAAACAGACAGGCTGGGCTTCGTGGCGGTTGCCAGCCTTCTTTAGCGCTTAAAGTTGCGCGAGCTATCTTAAGTGTGGAATCTCTACTACTGGAGGAAAGGTGCTATGGCACTAAAAGTCGGGGATTTACTGGAAGATGTTGGCCCAGCAGGACTGGTGGCCGGAATTGGGGCAGTCATCCTGCTTCCCGTTCTCGCCGGAGTCGGCAAACCGCTCGCCAAGGCTGCTATCAAGGGAGGAATTGCCCTGTACGAGAAAAGTAAGGGCGCGATCGCAGAAGCCGGCGAAGTCTTCGAGGATTTAGTCGCAGAGGCGAGGGCTGAACTGGCAGAGGAACAGACGCAACAAGCCCAGTTGAATGGGGGAATTGCGCCGCCGGAAGGGTGAACGCGCGTTCGGGCGGGCGACGATTGTGAAGGGATGGGTATTTTGCCCATCTCTTTTCTAGTTTGTTGGCACAGAAACGGGGCTGAGTGTACGCAAGGGCTGTGGCACTATTGCGGGCGGGTTGCGGCTGCTTTGAGAGCATAGTTGAGATTTTCCTGATATTCGATCGCTTTGAGCTGCGCGAGGGCGTAATGGGGGTTGGATTCTGGCACGGCTTTCATCAGGGCGATCGCGTCTTGCCACTGACGGGCGATCGCCTCCCACTCTACTCTCGATTTAGCCAGTTGCGTGAGATTTGCCGCACTCGTTGCCTTATTCACCGCTTGCTGGAAGGGATCGAGCTGAGTGGATGGCGGCGGTGACTGCACTAATTTGCTCGCTTGTGTATCGGCAGGTTTGTCTGCCGGCGGCGCGTAGGGCACGGGCAGTAACTTTTCTGACGTGACTGAGGCGGCGATCGCGGTATTTTGAGACTGGGCGATCGCGGGCGGCGTTACTACTTTTTTTGGTATCGCTAAAGGTGCCGCATTTTGAAATTCGAGTTCCGACCATTTCGCAAATCCATAGACTCCTGACGCAGCTAAAACTATTATCAGGGGAATGATAAGTTTGTCAACTTGACGAGACGGTTTCTCAAGTTTAAAAATTACTTTAGCCTTCTTTTTCTGGTTTAAATTACTGTTTCTATCCGGTTGAATCGGTACTTTGAGAAGGTCGGAATCGAACGGCGAGGCCAAATTCTGAAAATCACTGCTGACATCAGCCCCAGAATGTCGGTGCAATTTTAATGAAGACTCGAACTGGTAGAGTCCGGCAGCAGTGCCGATCCAGATAACCGCCAGCCAAGCTAAGAGTTCTATTTCACCCCAGCGATTGGAACCCTGCATTATTTTCTCATAGTTGAGATTGAATAGGGGCATCAAAAGGGTACACAGGGCTGTTGTTATCAGCGTAGAGAGTATGATAACCAGCCAAGCATACATCCCTTGCCACCAACTCTGCAATCCGGGGAATAAATGTTTGCGAACACCGGATTGAGCGGGTTGGTTTTTAACGCGACTGAATCCCCACGAAAAAAGGTGATGAATCACGGCGATCGCGAGAATGGGCGATAGCAGCGCTAATATTCCAGCAATGGCGATCGCTTCTGGCATGTCGGCAAATTCGACACTCAGATAACCAATAGTGCCAGCAATCCTTCCGAGATCGAGAAACACTGTCATCGATAGAGCCAGCATGAAAGCTTTCAGCCACGAATAAGAGTCAGGAACCCATGCCGCCCACAAGTTTTTTTTCATTTCAGAAACCCGTTCTGATAGATTTCCTCTAATTTATAGATTCAGGCCATAAAATCGGCAGCACCCACGCTCAGCCTCCTACTTTTGATGAGGAGAGAAATCTTTTTTGAGAAGTGGATCTCTCTTCTCCTCCTCAGAAGGGGAGATTTTTACCTCTGCGAGCGAAAAAGCGGACGAAAGTGTCTGAAACCATGATATTTTCATTCTATCTCCCGCCGCTCCCGATTCCCTGCTGTTTCCCCTATTCTGAAGCCCCTGAGTCAGCCGAGGCAGCGATCGCTTTTTACTTCTCCTCTCCCTCTCCGGGCGATCGCGGCGTGGAAATGTCGCTTGCCTGTTGGAGAGTTTCCCTCTCAAGGTGTGGATTTGTGAAAGACTATCCACAATAGAGAGAGAAAATCACCCCCGCGCCGGATCGGGATTGAATTCTCTGGCTTATATAAGAATATCAGCATTCTGCTTGACTTCATTGAAGAATTATGCTGCTATAGTTATTGCTGCAGGCGATCGCACCCCCCATGCCAGAACTCGAAAAGTTTGCAACGCAACAAACGGCTGACGGCTCGTTCACCTTCTTCTCGGCTGAATTTGGCCAGACCTTTCACTCGATCGGCGGTGCCAGACAGGAAGCAGAGCGCAAATTTGTCGAGCCCACTCGGCTGCTGCTGAAAGCTGGGCAACCCGTGCTGAGAATTCTTGACATTTGTTATGGATTGGGGTACAATACCGCCGCCGCTCTGGCGAAGATTTGGAGCGAGAATCCGCACTGCCGCGTCGAATGGATCGGATTGGAAATAGATTTAGACGTGCCAAAAGCGGCGATCGCGCGCCAACTCCTGAATCAGTGGCCGCCCCCCGTTCCTCAACTTTTGGCCCAGCTAGCGGAAAGTTGCCGCGTGCAAGCAGATGTCTTCGATGCTCGGTTGCTCCTAGGCGACGCGCGACAAACCCTTCAGGAAGTCTCCCAGCATTTTCAAGCCGATGCCATCTTCCTCGATCCGTTTTCTCCAGTGGCTTGTCCCCAACTGTGGACGGTAGAATTTTTGAGCTTAGCCGCTAAATGCTTGAAGCCGGACGGCTATTTAGCCACTTATTCCTGTTCGGCGGCGGTACGAGCCGCCTTAATTGAAGCCGGGTTGAACATCGGTTCGACAACGCCAGTGGGACGGAAGTCACCCGGTACGGTGGCCAGCTTCTCGGCAGTCCACTTGCCGAGTCTTTCCCAGCAAGAGCGGGAACACTTGCGGACGCGCGCTGCCGTGCCTTATAGGGACCCGCACCTGAGCGATTCAGCCGGCGCGATCGAAGAGCGGCGTTTACTCGAACAACAAGCCTCTTCCCTAGAGCCTTCCTCTCACTGGAAAAAGCGCTGGTCGCTCCCTCACCTGCGAAAAATTGCTGAATGCGAGTAGAGTGAATGTTACAGAAGTTTAAAAAAGATAGCCAATTGCCGACAAGTATGCCAGCTTAGAAGCGAGGAAATTGCGGAGTGCGAGCATTTGCGCTCAGCTTCCCATTCGCGCCCCATCTCTATTCGTCGATCCCAAGGCAGACGCATTGAAACTTAAACAGATATCCGTAGAAAACCTGATTCACAATTGAAGTGACTTAAAGATAATGTCAAAATAATAACACTAGAGTTTTACAAACAGCGATTATTCTAATGCGGCTCCTCATGTATCAAATCCATATATAGTTTTCATTCGCAAGGTGTTGCAGTGACCTTCCTCGATTCAGAACAGCCAAAAGTTCTCGTTGTGGACGACCATTCAGCCAGCCGCATGACAGCGGTTGCCCTGCTGTCAGTGGAAGGCTACGACGTTTATGAAGCAGAAAGCGGGCCATCGGCGCTGAAAAGCGTCAGCCAGACGGCTCCCGACCTAATTCTGCTGGACGTGATGATGCCAGGGATGGACGGGTTTGAGGTGTGCCGGCATTTGAAGCAGGACGAGCAGACGCGCCTGATCCCGGTGATTTTTATTACCGCCCTCAACGACAGGCGATCGCGCATCAAAGGAATAGAAGCCGGCGGCGATGACTTCCTCACCAAACCCTTCGATCACTTGGAACTCTCCGCCCGCGTCAAATCCCTCATCCGGCAAAAGCGCCTCAACGAAGACCTCGACCACGCCGCTCAAGTCCTGTTTTCCCTCGCCCGCGCCGTGGAAAGCCGCGATCCGAATACTGGCGATCACTGCGAGCGGCTCATCCTCCTGAGCAAAGCCTTTGGCGAATATCTCAACCTCTCGCGCTCAGAACTCAGGGACTTGATGTGGGGCAGTTACCTGCACGATATCGGCAAAATCGCCATTCCCGACGCCGTACTGCTCAAAAAAGGGCCCCTGACCCCCGAAGAGCGGGAAATTATGAACCAGCACGTCCTGATTGGCGAACAAATCTGCAAGCCCCTGCGGACAATGCGCGGCGTGCTGCCGATCATCCGCTATCACCACGAACGCTGGGACGGCAGCGGCTATCCCGAAGGACTCGAGGGGAACAAGATTCCCTACATGGCTCAGGTATTTCAAATTATCGATATTTACGATGCCCTCACCAGCGAGCGTCCCTACAAGCTGGCTTTCACCCCTGATGAAGCCCTCGATATTATTGCCGAGGAAACTCGCAAGGGCTGGCGCAATCCCGAACTGATCCAAAAGTTTACTGAGTTCATTCGCACCCAGTATCTGGGAAAGGCACAACCGAAACTGGTGGCTAGCGAACTGATAGGTGCAGATGTTTCGCCTGTTGTTTCGCCTGTATTGAAGGGCTGATGTCTGTGGGAGAGCAAGTAGGGGCAGGGCAAGTCAATATCCGACGCTGATAGCGATAGATTCCTGGCGAAAAAAGCCCCTGCAAGAGTCAAAAATATCTCGGCTGAAGAAAGCCCGGGCAAAATTAGCTATCAAATCAATGCTGCCGGAGAGGATATCGCTCCCCCATGCCTCTGAACACTTGCAGCCAGTCGGCGAACCGCAAGGCTTGAAGCGCTCTTCGTTGCAGCTCTCCCGCTCAACGAACTATCCCGCAGGCACAATGCCAATACCCGCTTTCTGAGGGAATCGCGCCAGTTTAAAACCAGCTTTGAACAAAAGCGCCGGAAGCTCCCTCTCGGCAATAGAATAGATTATATCAATTTTCAGCCTCTCAAAACTTTCAACTCCAAACGTAAAAATCAACGCCCTCTCCAAACGCAGGCTGAGAGGCTGGCTGCCGGGATTTGCAACTTTTGGCTCTAGGTTTTATGAAGATCGAGTTACAAAAGGTCTGCGGGAACGAGAAGCGCGGTATACTCCACTGAGAAAAACTGGCTGACAAAAAGAATGGTAGCAGTAGCAATTCTAGCGGCTGGACGCGGAACGCGAATGAAATCTGACCTGCCCAAGGTCTTGCACTCATTGGGAGGGCGATCGCTTGTCGAACGGATTGTCAATAGTTGTCTCTCACTCCATCCCTCAAGAAAATTTGTCATTGTCGGATACGGGGGCGATTTAGTCAAACAATCCCTCACATCCCATCCCGATCTGGAGTTCGTCGAGCAAACACAACAGCTCGGAACGGGACACGCCGTGCAGCAACTCCTGCCCCACTTAGAGGGATTTGACGGCGACTTAATCGTTCTCAACGGGGACGTTCCCTTACTGCGTCCGGAAACAATCGAGTCGCTCCTGACAACGCACAAGGAAAATGGCAACGCCGCCACCCTCCTCGCCGCTCACCTGCCCAACGCCAAAGGGTACGGACGGGTGTTTTGCGACGGCAACAACATCCTCAAGGAAATTGTAGAAGACCGCGACTGCACCCCCGCCCAGAAGCAAAACCGCCGCGTCAATGCCGGCATTTACTGCTTCAACTGGCCCGCTTTGGCCAAGGTCTTGCCCAACCTGAAGGCAGAAAACGACCAAAAAGAATACTACCTGACGGATGCGGTGAACTACCTCGATCCGGTGATGGTGGTGGATGTCGAAGATTACCAGGAAATTCTCGGCATCAACGATCGCAAGCAACTTGCCACGGCTTACGACATCTTGCAAACGCGGATCAAAGACGCCTGGATGGCAGCCGGCGTCACTCTCATCGATCCCGATAGCGTCACCATTGACGACACGGTGAAGCTGCACCCCGATGTCGTCATCGAACCGCAAACGCACCTGCGCGGCAATACTGTCGTTCAGTCGGGCTGTCGAATTGGCCCGGGCAGCTTGATCGAAAACAGCGAAATTGGCCAAAACGTGACCGTGCTCTACTCGGTGATATCCGAAAGTGTGGTAGCGGCAGGGGCGCGGATTGGCCCTTACGCCCACTTGCGGGGTCACGCCGTTGTCGGGGAAAACTGCCGCATCGGCAATTTTGTCGAAATGAAAAATAGTACGCTAGGTGAGAAAACCAATGTCGCTCACTTATCGTATTTGGGCGACGCAACCCTGGGCGATCGCGTCAATATCGGCGCGGGCACGATTACTGCCAATTACGACGGCGCAAACAAACATCCCACTCACATCGGCAGCGGTACGAAAGTCGGTTCTAACAGTGTTTTAGTGGCACCGGTTGCGTTAGGGGAGGATGTCACCGTTGCGGCGGGTTCTGTGGTGACGGAAGACGTGCCGAAGGATAGTTTAGTCATCGCGCGATCGCGCCAAGTGGTTAAATCCGGGTGGCGGCTGAAGAAAAAAGACCAAGGAAAAAGCTAAACCCGTTTCCTTCATTCTCTCGTTCC
Organism: uncultured bacterium; assembly: GCA_964405435.1. Lineage (GTDB taxonomy): Bacteria > Cyanobacteriota > Cyanobacteriia > Cyanobacteriales > Oscillatoriaceae > DVEG01. The sequence goes on along the minus strand of CAYOOD010000051.1, from coordinate 33,697 downwards.
CAGGCTCAGCCTGGGAACGCTTAAAAGGAGGCTCCGCCTCCAGAACAAGATTTTTTAAAAATCAAATAAAATCGCACCTTTTACTCAATCCTAAAAATTTACTAAAACCTCTTGACATCCCCTCCCACTTGACCTACCCTATTAGTATGGGAAAATGTGCCGTCCTATAAGGGCTAATTTTGCCCTCATCTCAATTTTTCTCAATTCTGTAGAAATTTTCTAGGAATTTTGTAGGGGCGAAGCATTCGCGCCGAAAAGGTACCGGCTTGTGCAAAATCTTTATACGCGAATGCTTCGCCCTGACGCCGCGAGGCAAAACCAACCCTACAGTGTGGCAGCAGGGCGGTTTTGTAGAAATTTTCTGGTAGCGGCAGGTAGAGTTAATAGAGATTGTCTGCGGGGCAGGGATAGTTTATAAGGATTGTCTGTGGGGCTTTGGCGTTGCATTCGCGTATGAAGATATCGGATTTCCCGAAAGATTATTCGCGCGTTAGCTTTCGCCATGCCCGAAGGGCTATATGCTTCGCCCCTACACGAGTTTTGAAATTTCGAGAAGATGCCAGCGCTGGTAGTGTCGTTAAAATTATCCTTATATGCCCGCACCTATTCCCATGATAACAGGATAGGTCAATTCCCCCAATCCTGTCAAGCGCTGTAACAAAATTTCACAGAAAAATTTCCCCTCTCCAAATCCCCCAATCCCGGCAATCCTTTCACTCCTCTAAAATAATCCTGAAAATTGCCGAAAACCTCTTGACGCTCCCCCGAACTTGAATTATCTTATTATCATGGGAAAATGTGCCGTCCTATAAGGGGAGATGGAGGTGGGGACAGCATGAAAAAGTGGTACTGGTTCGTCGTGGCAGGAATAATTGCAGTAGCGATCGCAGTAGGGGGATGCGGGAGAGAGAAAACCCCCGATGAAATTCGCGCTGTCGTAGAAAAAAGCGTCGTGCTGATAACTTACGGAGAAGGTGAAAAGGGGCACGGTACGGGATTCTTCGTGCAGGGGGAAGCGGGAACCTGCACGGTACTCACCGCCGCTCACGTTGTCAGGGGCAGCAACCAGTTGCTGCTGACAGACTACCGTGGAAAATTGATTGCAGCGGCGAAGGGCGCGCAGCCAAAATATTTACCAGACGATCGCGATTTAGCCGTGGTGACATTTCTGCCGGATGGCGGAACTTGCCCGTATGCAGCGCTGAAATTGGGGAATTCCGATACATTGAAATGGGGAGAGCGCGTGCGGGTATTCGGCTATCCCCAAAGATTGGGAGAAGAAAGATTAACCCCGCAATTCCCCGGCGGAGAAATCACCAACATCCAAAAGCCACCCCTACCCGAAGGCTATGCGATTTCCTACGATGCCAACGCTTTCGGCGGCATGAGCGGGGCACCAGTTGTGAATACAGCAGGGGAAGTCATTGCCGTTCACGGAAAGGCAGATTTAGCCAAGCTGTCGCAGCAACAGAAAGCCGAAATAGAATCCCAACTACAAGCAAACATCGAAACATTCCGGTGGGGGATTCCCATCAATACTTATATTGAGAATGCTCGCTTGGCGCGCAGTGGCGAAACACCTCTCGAAACACCTCCCGCACCTCCTCCCGTCGCTCAGTCAACCCCCAGCACCCCTCAATCCTCCCTACAGTCTTTTGCCTCTGATACCGTAACTGTCAACGCCCGAGGAGAAAAAATCAACTCGCAGCGATATCAGGCGCAATACTTCAGCGAAGACTTGGGAAATGGCGTCACGATGGATATGGTATCGATACCGGAGGGCAACTTTCTCATAGGCTCGCCGGAGAGTGAAGAAGGGCGATCGAGCGATGAAAGTCCACAGCACCGCGTCACCGTTGCACCTTTCTATATGGGGAAATATACCGTCACGCAGGCGCAGTGGCGTGCAGTTGCCGCCTTACCTCAAGTCAAGATACCGCTCAAGCCCGATCCTTCCTACTTCAAAGGCGACAATCTACCGGTGGAACAGGTATCTTGGGAGGAAGCCGTAGAGTTTTGCGCGCGGCTGAGCAAAAAAACCGGGCGCGATTACCGACTCCCCAGCGAAGCAGAATGGGAATATGCCGCCCGTGCGGGAACGACAACGCCGTTTTATTTCGGGGAAACCATTACGCCAGATTTGGTTAACTATGACGGGAATTATCCCTATGCAAGTGCTCCAAAGGGGACGTATCGCGAGAAAACAACGCCTGTGGGCAGTTTTCCGCCTAATCCCTTTGGTTTGTACGATATGCACGGCAACGTCTGGCAGTGGCTTGCCGATTCTTGGCACGACAATTACAACGGAGCGCCTAGCGATGGGAGTGTTTGGGAATCGGGGGGAAACAAAGAAACCCGAGTGCTGCGTGGAGGTTCGTGGTTCAACAATGCGGTCGATTGCCGCAGTGCCAACCGCAGCAGGAACTCTGCGGGCGACGGGGGCAGGAGCTACGGTTTTCGCGTAGCGGTAGCGCGTCTGCTGCCGGCGTCCTAGTTTTCTTTCGAGGACTCTTCTTCTCTACCCTCTTGCCCTTTTTTCTCTTCCCTCTTTTCTTTACCCTTGCGAACGAAGTGAGCTAAAAATTTATTTTTTTAAAATGGGGTTTACACCCAGGCGGGGCACGTTTGGATAAAGTAGATGCCAGAAACCCGGTTTTTTGGAAAAACCGGGTTTCTCTGTAGCTCCACCCTCAAGTGGGGGGCTGTTGGCAGCGGGGCTGCTATTTCTTCCCTGCTTCCCTATCCTCCTTAGCGAGATAGGGTTCTAAACTAATGCTTGTAGGTGGAGGCAGCGGCTTAGAATCGGTGCCCTGATAGCTGGCTTCATTCCCTGGTAAAAGCGCCCCAGCCACTTTTCTCAACTCTTCGTCAGAATTGGCACCCACTTGCAAAGTCACCACGAGGTGACACGCATCGCCGCTGCGCCTCGTTCTCGCACAAATTACCTGCTGTTTGGGCGTATTCGGATCGTCCCGAAAATCCAACTGTATCAATCCATCAGGACGCAATTTCTCCATGCGCTGGGCGATTTCCTCGCACCGTCTTTCCGGCGTATACTTTTCTTCCCCCGGCTTGTTTCCCAGAGTATTCACCATTTTCAACCAAGGTTTTTCTTCAGTATCGCCACGGTACATTACCGCATACACATCGCCCCCGCGATTCGCATCTGCTTGTAGCGCGCAGGAAAAACGCCCTTTCGGACTGACTAAAAATTCTGGCTTCCAGATATAAGCCGCGCCGACGAGTGCCGCAAAAATTCCCACTACTGCTGCATAGACAACTAACTTTCCACCCCTAACCTTCTTCGGCTGCATCATCGCCTCTTTCGGCAATCCGCAAATATGGCAATCCGGCGAATCGTTTACATAGAGAGGGTGCGGGTTAGCTTGAGGATAGTGCTGCCCATTTTTCGGTTGCCCATCGCAGCTCCATTTTTTGTTGGGCGCAACCATGCGATTTTACCTCGTTTTTAGCTCATCTATTCTGTTGTAACAAAAATCGGGTTTCTCTGCCTAGAGATTGTCTGTGGGGGCAAGGCGGGTTTGTCGAGCTTTTCTGTCGGGGCAGAGCGGGTGTATCGAGATTGTCTGTGGGACAGGGCGAAGCATTCGCGAATAAAAATATGGGATTTCCCGATCGCTTATTCGCGCGAATGCTTCGCCCCTACACGGCCTTAAAAAATCACTTTATAGGCGCGCATCTATTCCCATGATAACAATATAGGTCAATTCCCCCTGAATGTCAATCCCCTGCAAACATTTTTTCCCTCTCCAAATCCCCCAATCCCCCAATCCCGGCAAAGATAAAAAATAAGGGTGGGAATTGCAATTTCCCACCCTTCCAACGTGCCGGGATTACACCGTTCTAACTAAAGTACCCTCTCCGGCTTCCAGAGCGTCGCCCATCGCCTCACCTGTGTGATAGGCGGCGAGGATGACTTGACTGGTTTTGCCCCACGCGATCGCGCCCGTGGCATCAAGTCCGATCGCGCCCAAGTCCCGCTTATTCTGGTCAGCTTCCGCAAAAGAGCGCTCAAACGCGGCTTGCAGCGACATGCCATCCGTCACCCGCACGACAATCCGCGCGGCGAGGCACTCGTCGATGATGTCTTCCCCAATTCCCGTACAGCTAATCCCTGCATGAGCAGTGGCGTAGTTCCCCGCCGGCATGGCAGAGTCGCTCACTCGCCCGATGCGCTCGAATCCCTTGCCGCCGGTGGAGGTGCCGGCTGCGATACATCCCTGCGAGTCTAGCGCAACAACGCCAATCGTCCCGCGTCCGGGTTCTGACACCAGTTCTTTTTCAGCGACAACGCCTGCCATTTCTTTGACAAAGTTTTCCTGACGCTCCTGCATCCATTCCTGCAAGCGGATGTCTGTCAGGGGGTTGTAGATGGGGATTTGCAGCTCTCTGAGCAGTTCCGCTGCGCCGAAATCGGAGAGAACGCGATCGCTCGAGTTCTGCAAAAATAGCGCCAAGTCAATCGGATTCTGCACCCGCGAGACATTAATCGTGCCGCTGAAACGCTGCGTCAGCCCATCCATAAGCGACGCGCTCATGCGGATTTGCCCGTCGGATTGCAAGACGGAACCGGTTCCGGCATTGAAACAGGGATCGTCTTCCAACAACCGACAGCCCTGCACGACGGCTTCCCGCGCGCTGGCACCCGCTATCAAAAGTGCGTATACTTCCTCTAATACTGTGTATAAAGACTTGCGAACTTTTTCCGCGCCTCCTTTCCCTTTGAGAGAGCTGCCCGCTCCTCCGTGAATAATTAGCTTTGGTTGCACTTGTGCTGCCTCTTGATTTTCAACTGACGATCGACAATTTATTGAGGTGTCGGGCAGCTTCTTGTGGCTCACTCTCCGGTGCCGCACAAAGTGAGAAGCGCCCCGCTACTGCTCTGAGCGGCGCTGCACACCTCACTCCTCCGATTTAGCCTGAGACTTGCGCCTCCGACAGCGCTCTGAGCAATATTTCACCTCATCCCAACAATCTTGCCATTTTTTGCGCCACGCAAAGGGGCGCTGACAGACGGGGCATATTTTTACAGGCAAGTCGGATTTCGATCGCTGGCGTGCCATGCTGAATGGGTTAAATTTTTTTAGGCAAGTGCGGTGGGGAGGGCTGGCATATCGTGTTAGGTTGTTTCAATCCCGGATTGCTCCCTGGTGCGATTTTACAAGAAAACTCCTGATTAGGCGGATAAATAGCGTGACAAGTGCGAGATGAATTTAGGCGATAATGTACGGATTGTGTTAGTCGAGCCCGCCGGCCCTCTGAACGTGGGATCGGTGGCGCGGGCAATGAAAAATATGGAGCTGCGGCAGCTCGTGCTGGTGAATCCCCAGTGCGATCCCTTGGCGGAAGACGCCCGGAAAATGGCAGTTCACGCGGTAGATATTTTGGAAACAGCTATAACGGTGGCCACCTTGCCGCAAGCCCTGCAAGACTGTCAGCGGGCGATCGCCACAACGGGACGCGATCGCTCGAAAACCTTCCAACTCGAACATCCCCGTACTACCCTACCTTGGTTGTTGGAAGTGCCCTCGGCGTTAATTTTTGGCCCCGAAGACCGAGGGCTGAACAAAGACGAGTTGAATTGCGCGCAGCGGTTTGTCCGCATTCCCTCCAGCGACACCTATCCCTCTCTCAATCTGGCGCAATCCGCCGCCATTTGCTGTTACGAGCTGTATCAGGCAGCTCTGGGTGCCGATTCGCCTGACAATCTGCCACACGCCCAAGCACCCGCAGAAACGTCTGCTTTCCCCGTTCCCCCCCAGCCGACAGCGCCAATAGAAACCTTAGAACGGTATTATCAGCACTTGCAAGCCGTTCTGCTGCAAATTGGCTACCTCTATCCGCATACCGTCGCCTCTCGGATGGAAAAATTCCGCCGGCTCTTCAACCGCGCGCAGCCTTCTGCGTCTGAAGTCGCCATGTTGCAAGGGATTCTCTCTCAAATAGAATGGGTCGCGTCTGAGCACCAACAGGTTGATGCTATGTTAAATGCGTCGCGCGATTTCCCTGAAGAGAGTGCAGGCGATTCTCCTGCCCAGACGCCCTAAGCGCGTCTTGCCTGCGAGCGATCGCCGACTGTCCCCTGTCCATATCCGACCGGGCGATCGCACTCCCCTGCCGTCTTTTCAGGCGAACGAGCTATCATTTTTCTGTTAAATTGCACGGTTGACAAGCGCTGAAATACAAACTTCCGAAGCGATTGTTAAATCTAAAATCTAAAAACTAAAATCTAAAGTGGTGTAAAGGAGTCTGGTGTGGCTCAGAGAACTCCCATTCGGTCAATTTTGTCGGTAGTGCCATCAACGCAAGCGTCAGCGGAGGGAACGCCAAAAGGGGAGCAACCCTCTGAAAGAGGAGCTTCAAGAGCGGGCAACGCCTCCGAAGGACAACCACCTCGACAAGGGCGTCGCGGCGATCGGGCTCCAAACCAGCAGCGCCCCCAACCGCAGCCACAACAGAGGCAGCGATTCAACAAAACCGCCGTCCCCAGCTCCGAGCAGGGACAGCCCCAGCAGCCTTTAAGAACTTTCGCGCAGGAGCCGATTTTGCCGCTGCAATCCAGACGCCGCGCCTCGGGACAATCCCCGCTCGATCGCGTGGCGAACGGGCTGCCCTTGCCCAACCCAACCGTACCGCCGATCGCGGAAGTTCCGCCCTATCGAGCTTCGGGCTCCCGCCGTTCCAAAGAGCGCGGGCGCAAGCAGCCACCGCAAGGCGATCGCCGCCCGCCTGCCAACCCCAACCCGCCCGCCGCTCAGCCGCAAAATAGAGTGACCCAAATCCCGACTGCCCCTCCCCGCAACCCGCCCCGCGATCGCGGCAGTGCCGCCAACCCTCTCAACGTCGTGCCTCCACCGGCGCGCCCGCAGCGCAATAAAAAAGCCAAGCAGCAGGGAAAAGCCACCTCCCCGCTGATTTACGGTGCCAGAATGCTAATTCTGGGGGTGGGAATCGGCGTCATTGCCGGAACCCTGCTGTCAATTTTCGACCCCGCCAGCCGAATGCCCAAGGCAACCTCGCAAGTAGAGGGCACCGAGCTGCAGCAGTCTGGCGGCAGTCTCGCCCAACAAGCCGCCCTGGCAATTCCGGCGAATGCTCTGCAAATGACCTCGGAAATCGAGCCGCTGAAAAAACAATTGCAAGACTTAGCCAGCCAGCATTCTGACTTGACGGCGGGAGCGCTTTTCGTCGATATGGATACGGGTGCCTATACTGACTTAAATGGCAGTTTGAGCTTTGCTGCTGCCAGCACGATAAAGGTGCCCGTTCTGATCGCGTTTTTCCAAGACGTGGATGCCGGCAAAATTCGCCTCGACGAGATGTTGAAAATGGAGGCGGAGGATATCGCTCAAGGATCGGGCGACATGCAGTATCAACCGCCAGGGAAGCTGTACTCGGCGATCGAAACGGCGACTCTGATGATTTCGATCAGCGACAATACGGCAACCAATATGCTGATTAAGCGCCTGGGTGGCGCTACCGTACTCAACGAGCGCTTTAAGTCTTGGGGACTGAACGAAACCGAAATCCGCAATATACTCCCCGATTTGGAAGGAACGAATACCACCTCTCCGAGAGATATGGGGCAGTTGTTGGCGCTGGTACATCAAGGCAAGTTGGTTTCGCTGCGCAGTCGCGATCGCGTTTTCGACATCATGCGCCGCACTGTCAATAATTCTTTGCTGCCCCAGGGTTTGGGCGATGGCGCGACAATCGCCCACAAAACCGGCGATATCGGAACGTCGATCGCCGATGTGGGCATCATCGACTTGCCCAGCGGCAAGCGCTATTTAGCTGCTGCGATCGTCAAACGCCCCCACAACGACGCCCGCGCTGAAGAATTAATTCGCCAATTTTCTCAAAAGGCTTATCAATTCTTCAACCACTCCGGCAAGTGAAGGCATGGGGCATTGGGAATAGGGCATCGGGCATCGGGCATGGAGAAAAATTTCTCTCCCTCCCCCACTCTCCCCCTCCCCCACTCTCCCCCTCTACAAGCCAACCCCTATAGGTTCGGCTTGGGCGGCAGCCATCTCGGCGAGCGCGCGCCAAACTTCCCGCAGCAGCTCGTCTAAGCCAGTTCGCGCCACTGCTGAAATCAGGAACACCGGCACGCCAGACATCTGGCGCAATTGAGAAGCGATCGCCTGCACGTCTTCACTCTCGGCATCCACCGCATCCACCTTGTTTAGCGCCACGATTTGAGGGCGCTCTGCCAGCCCCCGCCCGTAAGCGTGCAATTCGTCCTGAATGGTTCGGTACGCCTCCAGGGGCTCTTCACTCGTCGCGTCAATCAAATGCAGCAGCAGTTTCGTGCGCTCGATGTGGCGCAGGAACTCGTGCCCCAGTCCCGTACCTAAGTGAGCGCCTTCAATCAGCCCCGGAATGTCTGCAAAGACCGTACCGTCGCCCGTTGGCTTCCGTACTACCCCTAAGTTAGGGATTAAAGTAGTGAACGGATAGTCGGCGATTTTAGGGCGCGCCGCAGACAGTGCCGAAATTAAGGTGGATTTGCCGGCATTGGGCAGCCCGATAATTCCCACCTCGGCGAGTAATTTCAATTCCAAACGCAGGTGATTGATTTCTCCCGGCAATCCCGGCAGGGCATATTCCGGGGCGCGGTTGCGATTGCTGAGAAAGTGCTGGTTGCCCAAACCGCCCTTGCCGCCTTGGGCAACGCACAGGGTTTGACCGATTTCGACGAGATCGCCCAAAATTTCGTCCGTTTCGGCATCGTAGACTACTGTACCGGCGGGCACTTTAATCAGGCGATCGCGCCCGTTCGCGCCGGTGCGATTGTTTGGCCCGCCCCGCTGGCCATCTTCTGCCTTAAACCGGTGGTTGTAGGTAAAATCCAGCAGCGTTTGCAGGTTTTCCGCCGCCACCAAAAAGACAGAACCCCCCTTGCCGCCATTGCCGCCGGAAGGGCCACCTGCGGGGACGTACTTTTCCCGGCGGAAGGCGACGAGCCCGTCACCGCCCTTGCCGGCTTCAACTTCTACTTCTACGCGATCGATAAATTGCATGTTGGAGTTATTGGTAAGAGGGCACAAGGAGTGCTGAGTGCTGAGTGCTCTTCGGCCTCGGCTGAGTGCTGAGTGGGAGAGCTGAGTGCTGAGTGATCTTCGGCCTCGGCCTCGGCTGAGTGCTGAGTGCTGAGTGGGAGAGAGGGAGAAGGGGAGAGGCACAGAGGAGGGAGTGATGATTTTAATTCTTCTATCACTCAACACTCCACACTCAACACTCCACACTCGTGTACGGGCGTAGGGGCTTTTCGCGAAAAGCCCCTACGAGCCCCTACTCAGCACTCAGCACTCCACACTTCACACTTCACACTTCACTCTCTACTCAGCACTCAGCACTCAGCCGAGGCCGAAGAGCACTCCCCCATGCCCTAGCAATAAGGCGTGACATCTTCCCCGCACTCGTCCGCCAAATAGGACAGGGCGCGGAAGCGCAAACCTACTAATTGATCGTAGAGCGGATTTAGCTTGCACAGGGGGGGAATGTGAACCACCTTGTGACCGAATAGCTTAATATCGCGCTCGAAGGGACACTGAGGCGGAATCATTTTGCACAAAAATCGCGCCACCCTGGGATCGTGAATGTCCAACTCGTCCAGCCAGTGCTTCGCCGGCGCGAGCAAATCCAAGTGGTGTTTGGTGAGGGCAGGGGGGGCAACGGGAGCCTTCTGCTCGAAAGTGTGGCCGTCGCACAGCGTGTGGCGCAGCGCCTCCAGCGCCTCTACTTTTTGTCCGAGCGCCTGATAAAACTGATGCAATTTTTCATCTTCGGTGGCAGAATAGACGCCATCTGCCAAAGCGACCATCACGGCGGTTCTCAAGAAATTCTCCGCAAGGGTGGGGTCTTTCCCCAAAACAGCAGCTAATTCTTCAGGATCGACGGGTTCTAGCGTGCCCAAATCGATTTTGGGAGCCAATTCTTGCTGAGTTAGCTCTGCAATGACCTCTTGTTCTTCGGGATCGAAGTGGCCATCTGCCCAAGCAATAGCGAGCAGTCCCCGCAGCCAAACAGAAATCTGTTCGGGTGTCAGGGTAGATTTCATAACAGCAGTCATCTCAAAAACCCGCTGAATTCCCCCGCGTGAAGCGAAGCGATCCGAAAGGGAATCGCTGCACGTCGAACGCGGGAGGAAAGTGGGGCGGGAGAAAGTGCCACTTTCCTGAAAGCCTGATGCTAGCTTTTTGCGGCACGAGCCAGGAACTAGCAAATTATTGATAACCCTTATGGGTCGAGTAGTTCACTGCTTGAGTGACTCTACTTAATCTCATCCTAGCTTTAGGCCCATGTCTGATGGCTGTAAGCTAAATCACTGACAGGCACCCCAGTCTTGACGCGATGATTTAATTTTGCGTTGAATATGCCGCAAATAATCCTTGTCGAAACGAGCGCAGCTCAGCGATATCTTGGTTTTAAATAGTTAACTCTCAATATAAAATCTAAAATCTTAAATTTAATTGAAATCCCATGACCCCGCAAGAGTTTGGTTTATTGCTGATATCGATCTTGACGAGTGTGGCGGGACAGTTTTTGCTGAAATCCGGGGCTTTGAAGCTGGGTGCGGTGAGCGCCAGCAATTGGCTCGATCGCGTGCTGGGCATTCTGACTATCCCAGAGCTGCTGGCTGGCTTGACTTTTTACGGATTGGGCGCGCTGGCATACATTCTGCTGCTGACGCGAGTTGACCTGAGCATTGCTGGCCCTTCCGTGGCCTTAATCTACATTTTCTCGGTTCTCCTGGGCTATTTTGCCTTTGGAGAACCCATTCCCCTGAATCGGATCGTCGGTTTGGGGCTGATTGTGAGCGGAGTTATCTTATTAATAGGTAGAAAGTGAGAAACTTTGTGAGAATCAGCACGAACTATAACCAACTAGGCTTGCATCTGTTCGATCGCAGCTTGTCGGCGTTCTAGAGTATCGGGATCGTCGGGTTTGAGTTTGAGGGCTTCGTCAAAAGAGGCGATCGCCTCAGAGTAGCGCTGCACGCCACATAAAGCGATCCCCCGATTCAACCAAGCTTGAAAGTTATCGCCATCGATCGCCAACGCCCGATCGAGAGACGCGATCGCCTCCTCGAAGCGCTCCATATTCCCCAAGACAATCCCTCGATTCACCCAAGAATCAAACTCCATCGGCTCCATTTCCACAGCGCGGTTGTAACTGGCGAGGGCATCCTCGTAGCGCTCCAGAGCAGCGAGGGCACCGGCTTGATTGTGCCAAGCCAGCGGAAAATCGGGCTGCTGTTGCAGTGCTTGCTGGTAGCAGTTGAGCGCCTCTTCATAGCGGTGCAGTCGCGTCAGCGCGACGCCCAAGTTGTGCCAAGCTGCGGGGAAATTAGAATTCGCTTGCACGGCTTTTTCGTAAGAATCGATCTCGTCTTCCAGCCGTTCCAAGGCGGAGAACGCCAAACCGCGAATATACCAAGTATTGGGATTGTGAGGCTGGAGTTTCAGCGCCGCGTCTAGGGAAGCGATCGCCTCAGAGTAGCGCTGCAAGTAAAACAGCGCCGCCCCTCGATTCAGCCAAGCCGTCACCAATTCCGGCTGCAGTTGCAGCGCCTGCTCGTAGGAGGCGATCGCCCCCTGCAAGTCCCCAACCCCCAACTGCTGATTTCCCTGCTCCACCCAGGCATCAGCATCTTGAGGTTCCGGCGCGGGCGCGCTCATTTCCCGCTCCAGCAGTTGCCGTCCGATTTCAAACGCCACCTCAGAAAAATAGCCGCACTCCAACTGTCCCAACTGGAGCAACTGTCTGGCTAAATCGGGATTCGGCGCGGGCACCGACAAAAACCGCTCCCCGTAGCGGCGCAGCCAACCGCCCCAGAGCTGATAACTGCCGCGATCGCCCAGATCTGCAAAAAACTTCAACACCCGATCGCGATCCCAACCCCGTTTCAACCCTTCCTGCAGTTGCGTCCACAGCAATAGGTAATCGGCATCTTCTAGCGGCGGTAGCGCATTGCTGCCGACTGGTGTAGTCTCAGATTCTACGGGTTTGTCCGTCCTGCCAAACAACCCCTGCCAAATTCGCTCGAGCATCTCCGGCACCCTCAGCATCACATACTTTTGATTGTAGGCGCTTGTCGCTAACATCCATGTCCTACGAACCCCTGCACCACAAATATCGGCCCCAGTCCTTCGCAGATTTGGTCGGTCAAGAGGCGATCGCCTCCACCCTCAGCAGCGCCCTGCGCCAGAACAAAATCGCACCCGCGTACCTGTTCACCGGCCCGAGAGGCACCGGCAAAACCTCCAGCGCCCGGATTTTGGCCAAATCCCTCAACTGTCTGGCCAGCAGTGGCCCAACCGACCGTCCCTGCGGCCAGTGCGAAACTTGCCAGTCCATTACCAAGGGCAACTCCCTGGATATTATAGAAATTGACGCCGCCAGCAACACCGGCGTTGACAATATTCGCGAACTGATCGAGCGGGCACAATTTGCCCCCGTCCAGTGCCGCTATAAAGTTTATACGATCGACGAAGTTCACATGCTTAGTGTCGCGGCATTTAACGCTCTTTTAAAAACTTTAGAAGAACCCCCGCCGCGCGTTGTATTTATATTAGCCACTACCGATCCGCAAAAAGTTTTACCCACCATTATCTCTCGCTGTCAGCGATATGACTTTCGCCGCATTCCCTTAGAGGCGATGGTCAATCATTTGAAACATATCGCCAAAAAAGAAAGCATTTCCATTGCTGACGAAGCCCTAATCTTAGTAGCTCAAATCGCTCAAGGCGGGCTGCGCGATGCAGAAAGTTTGCTCGACCAACTCTCACTATTTGATGGAGAAGTCACCGCAGAAACGGTCTGGGATTTGGTGGGGGCAGTTCCAGAAAAAGATTTAATGGCGCTCTTAGAAGCCATAGACTCCCTCGAACCGGAAGCCGTCATCGACCAAGCCCGCCGCATTATGAACCGGGGGCGAGAACCCCTCGTACTGCTGCAAAATCTCGCCAGCTTCTACCGCGATTTGCTCATTGCCAAAACCGCACCCAGCCGCGCCGATTTAGTTGCTATTACTCCCCCAACTTGGCAGCAGTTGTGCGAATTTGCTCAACGGTGGGACTCTACCCTGATGCTAGCCGGTCAGAAGCACCTGCGCGAGAGCGAAGTGCAAATCAAAAACACCACGCAACCGCGCCTGTGGTTAGAAGTCACTTTACTGGGATTGCTCCCTTCAGTTCTGACAGCGCAAGCGCCCGCAACGAGCGTGAAGCAAAGCTATCCCGAAGGGAATCGCCCGATCTCTTACCCCACATCCACCCCAAAACCATCGCCACAACCGACAGCACCCGCTACTCACCCACAAGAACAGAAAACCCCTCCCACCCCAATCTCGCAATCTCCCAATCCCGGCATTCCAAATCCCCCCCCAGCGCCGCCACCAGAGCGCGACGAAATGCCAGCCGATCCCGCGCCCGGTGAAGTGCATCCAACTGCTCCTGCAGTTGAAAATGGGGCGGACGATCGGGACAATCTCGATCGCTTCTGGCAAACAGTGATTGAGAATATTGAGCTCGATGGCACTCGAAATATGGTTAAAACCCACTGTCGCTTGCTGGCGTTTAGCGGCGAAAGAGCCTCGATTGGCATCAAGCTCAAGAGCATGTACAAGCTCATACAAGGAATATCGCCCCAAATTGAAAAGGCTTTTTCCACAACCGTTGGTTATAAAGTCAGAGTCAATGTTGTGGTGGGGGAGACGGCTGAGTACCAGGCAGATTCTGCGCCACAGATGCGATCGCCCCATAACAGCACCGAGAGAGCGCCGGAAGCCGAGCCCCCACCGCCTGCGCCTGCAGTGCCTCCTGCTAACGGGGCTCCCCCAACCAAGAGAGCGCCCTCTTTGCCGCCGGAGGATGAAGCGGATGAAGTGGAGCGCTCTATCGAGCAAATGGTTAACTATTTCAACGGCTCAGTGCTGACGCTGACGAACGAGCTTCCCACTGAGGAGCCCCCTACTCGAGACGTTCCGCCCGATTCCTCCTCAGCCGTCGATGGCTGGGACCTTCCCTTCTAATTCAAAACTTGTCGGGTGGGCAGCGCCCACCCATGCTTTTTTAACGAAAAATATTTTGATATTTACAGGCATTCCCTGTCGATCGCTCGAAACTTGCATGAGCCAAATGGCTTTTAACCAGCGCTCTTGAGTGAGGCAGAAACTTAAGTTTATCCTCCTTAAGCTAGAACAGAAATTGCCTTAGCCTTAAGGGAGGGTTCGGGAATGGGTTGCCCATCCTCTCGAAGCGTATCCAGATAAAGCTCAATGGCTTCTTTAATATTGCTTTCTGTTTCTTCTAGAGTTTTTCCTGTAGAAATACAACCGGGTAAATCAGGAACATAGGCAGAATAATTACTGCCAGCCCATTCAAAAATGACGACATATTCTTTCATTATTCCTCCTCCAGTTGTGCTTGCTTCCAGATACTTTTCAGAGTTCCAATGGCAACTTCATCGGAAAAAGTTCCCGGTACAACTACGATCCCTGATTTTTCAGGGTGCTTGAGAACTCGATGGCTTCCTCGCATTCTCGCTTCATACCATCCATCTGCTTCTAATCGCTTGAGTACGTCCCGAACTTTCGCGGCTGCTCCTTGTGCTAACACTGACCAGTGAGCTGATGTTCCGCCTGATTCCTCCTGAGCCGTCGATGGTTGGCATATTCCCTTTTAGTTTAAAACTGGTCGGGTGGGAAGCGCCCACCCGTGTTTTTTTAACGAAAAATATTTTGATTTCTCAGCTTACATGCAAGATTTACTGGGTTTTGGGATTTAGATTTTAGATTAGAGATTCAATCTAAAATCTAAAATCTAAAATCTAACTGTGTCCTCTGTGTACCGTTTTCACCCATTTCAGGCGTTTGGGACGTACCGCCATGCGAGCAGTCACGCTAGCCATGACAACGATCCAGTGGAACATGTACAACATGCCGCGCAGCGTCTGCCAGAGGGTGACGAACGGTGCAGAAGGGGGCAAGTTTTCGTCGGAACGGATGCGCTGTAGCCCGGAAGACATGGCAATTAAGGACATGCCCAGCATCAGGGCGGTGATGGGACTGTAGACGGGCAGGCGCTTGAAGGCGATCGCCATCAGCGAGTCGGGCACCGCTGCCATCGGCAGAAAATACTGGATGATCCAAAACATGAACATGTCCCAGGTTTTCCGAAAGCCCATGCGGTTGCCGACAATCAGGGGCCAGTAGTCCAGATAGCGCTGATATCCTCCTTCTGCCCAGCGGTTGCGCTGGTGCCACAGGGCGACGGCATTCGTCACGCCCTCTTCTTGCACGGGCACCATCGCAAATTCAATATCCCACCCTTCCAAGTGCAAGCGCACGGTTAAATCGAGGTCGTCGGTAATTGTCTCTTCGTTGAAGCCTCCGCAACCCTGCAAAGCCGAGCGGCGGATGAATTGGCCATTGCCCCGCAGTTCCCCGATGCCGCCGATCGCCGTTCGCTGCTGTTGGAAATAGCTGTCGAGGGCCATTTCTGCCGCTTGGCCCTGGGTCCAGAAATTGACGTCGGTATTGGCGATCGCCTTGCGCATCTGCACCGAGCCCACCTCCAGGCGATCGAAGATCGGCAGCACGCGGCGCAGCACGTCAGGCTGTACCGAGGCATCGGCGTCGAACACCGCCAAAAACTCTCCCTCAGTCAGCGGCAAAACCTGATTCAAAGCGCCCGACTTGCCGCCACCGGCATTAGCCGGTCGGTGAAACACTCGCAATTGCTTGTATTGCCCAGCCAATCGATCTAAAATTTCCGGCGTGCTGTCGGTACTGTAATCGTCGATGACCCAGAGTTCGCAGCGGTCTTCTGGATAGTCCAGATTGCAGAGCGTCTCTACCAGCCGCTCGATCACGGCTTCTTCATTTTTTGCCGCCACCAACAACGAAACAAAAGGCCATTCGTTTCGGGTTTCCTCAGACAGCAATTCCGGGGCACTGCGGGGCTGCGATCGCAAAACGCGCCACCCGTGTACTGCCATCACCCCCGTGAAGCCCAGTACCAGCCAAGCGCCCCAGGAAAACCAGTGGAGGGCAAGCGTTCCGCTCCAGACAGCCGCCAGCACGAGCGCTGCTTTGCGCCTGCGCCCCTGATACCAAGACGGAGAGGAAGCGCTCCATGAGGTTTCTAGTGGGTCGTCTCCCTCCGTTTTTTCCGCAAGATCGGACCACAGATCGCTGTAAGAATCGTTTTCGGGCCAGGAATTCGCCGGCATAGCTTACTTTATTGAAACACCACTGTCAACGCCCTTAAAGAAGCTGGGGTTGGGTACACCAGACCGCGATCGCCCGCGATCGCCGACGTTCCGCCACTTCTGACTCGCAAAGGTCGGACACTTTCCCGTTAATGGGGATGCCTGTTGGGGCAAAATGAGAGCAGGGCAGCAGCAGCCACTTATCCGGCTCTCTCGGGCGATCGCGGCATCCACCGCTTGACAGCGGGGATTTTTGGTGTCGTTGCCCCCAGCCTCTGAAGAAAGCCAAAGTTGCCTTATTGTATCCAAGATTACTGTACTTTTTAGCGGCTTCTTTAATGGCAGCAGGCTCCTACAACGTCGGTACGCCCAGCCGATTCCCGAATTTGGGCGATCCCGTCCGCGATCGCAAGAGACTTCCCCCGCCTAAAGTTTGAGAACTGACCTGCCCCGTGAATTTTCTCTGCCTTTTTGGGATAAATAATCGCGATCGCAGTCATGTTGGTAACAAAGCCGGAGGGCTGGGCACCGCCTGACTGTTTTTTCTCACCTAAGTATTCCGCTGCCCGAAAAATTAGGAGATGCAACTATGCCCCCAGGAAATGTATTGCTCGAACAACTGCAACCCGCCGATCCGAGGATCGTTAACGTCTATCAGCCTTACTACCGAGAAGGCACCAAGCGCAACACCCTCCCCCGCGCCCTCAGCCTCTATCAAAATCGGAGTTTAGAGGGAGCCCGACACATCGAAGGCGGCCAGAGCATTCCCTTCGTCGCGACGTGGACAGTTTCCATGCTGCCTGCAGACCAAAGTAACTGTCGAATGCAGTTTGACAACCACGGCGAACAACTCATTTACGAAGTCAAGATCGAAAATCACGTCTTTGTCGATTTTCTCATCGAGTTGATCCTCAATTACAAGCGCTATCACACCGTCGATTTCTCGAAAGGTTTCTATCGCAAGCTGCTGCGCATGGACGAGTGAGCGCAGGGAACTTTCGCCGTTGCGGGCACGATCGATAAGTGAGAATTAAACTGGCCAAGATTAAAGTGAGACGAAAAAAGCGTGCAGCGTGTTTCGCAGCGATCGAGGGTAGCTCTCTCGCCCGACGGGTTCGCCAAAAATTGGCAGTTTTGTCGCGCCCGCACTCCTAAAATGGAGTAAGCGGGCAACAAAAAACAAAAATTTAAGTAGAGGAGATAGGGTGTGCCCAAATCGGCTAAGTATCTATTAATTGGCTCAACAGAGGCTTACAGTGGCAAGTCAGCGACGATACTGGGACTAGGCCACCAGTTGCAGCAAAGAGGGCTGGAGATTGCTTACAGCAAGCCGCTGGGAACCTGTCCGAGTGTCGAGGCTGCCGATGGCATGGATGAAGACGTGAGGTTTTTGGCAAAAACCCTGAACATTCCAGAGAATCGGCTGCGATCGCCCTTGGTATTTCTCAATGAAGAAACGGCGATCGCCCGCCTCCAAGAAAAAGACCTCACCGACTATTCGCAAGCTCTGGCACAATCGCTGCAAGTGCCAGGAGCCGATCTGGTATTGTTAGAAGGCCCCGGAACGCTAGACGAGGGCAGTTTTTTAGGTTTGTCTTTGTTACAGATTGCTGAGGTAGCGGACGCTTCGGTGCTGCTCGTGAGCAGTTGCCGCTCCGTTCTGGCAGCCGAGACGCTGCTGGTGGCTCGCCAGCGCTTGGGCGATCGCCTCGTCGGCGTATTGCTCAACGACATTCCCCCGACAAAACTGGAAGCTGCCGAAAGAGTGATTCGACCTTTTCTCGAATCAAAAGGCTTGCCAGTGCTGGGAATGCTCCCGAAAAGTGACTTGCTGCGCAGCGTCAGCGTCGGCGAACTGGTACGCCGCCTCAATGCCGAAGTCATCTGCCGCCCCGATCGCTTGGACTTGATGGTAGAAAGCCTCAAGATTGGAGCCATGAACGTGATTTCAGCACTGAAATATTTCTCTGAAGGCAAAAATCAAGCAGTGGTGACGGGCGGCGATCGCACCGACATTCAAATGGCGGCGCTAGAAACCAACACCCAATGCCTGATTCTGACCGGCCACATCCCGCCCACGCCAATGGCGATCGGTCGCGCTGAAGAAGTAGAAGTGCCGATTCTCTCCGTTGACTTGGATACCCTCAGCGCCGTGGAAATTATCGAACATACTTTAGGTCAAGTTCGCATCCAAGAACCGATTAAGGTGGAATACATCCGCCAAATGATGGCAGAACATTTTGAAATGGACCGCTTGCTGGCAAAGCTGGGCTTGCAACCGGCGGTAATGGGGGCGTAGGGAGTGCAGTTGAGTGAAAAGTGCTGAGTCCTGAGTGCTGAGTGTGGAGTGTGAAGTCGAAAGTGCGGAGTTAAAAGCAACTCAAAACTACTCACTCAGCACCACTCACTCAAAACTACTTACTCAGCACTCAGCACTTTTTACTCAGCACTCGCATTGGCTCTCCAAATGCCGTGAAATCCAAACGGCACGACTTCGGGGAGTGCTAACCGGCAAACGGGTGGCGCATCCAAGCCATCGGCGTCGTATATCCAGACTTCGCTATATTCCCGCTCGCCGTCGAATACCACCGTTAAAATCCAACCCCGTCCCGGATTGTCCGCATCTGGGGCATAAATCGGTTCGGTTGGGTAGCGATTTTCACCCATGTCTGCCTCGGTGAGGGTGCCGGTACGGGAGTCGAAACGGGCGATCGCTCCGAAGATATCCCGACGAGTATCTGCCCCCCGACGGTGCAGCGACAGGTAAGTAAAGCGGGAAGGTTGTCCCACTTCTGAAGGTGCGACGCTGGGAAACTCGCAACTGCGATCGAGGAGTTCGAGAACTTCCTTCAATTTGCCAGAGCGGGGATCGAGGCGCAACTGCCACAGGGTTCCTACAGCCGGTGTCTGCGTTTCGCCCGAGGCAACTTCTTTGAGGCGTTGGTTGGTTTGAAAATCTTCATACCGGACGACATCCGCCACCACGTCAGAGTTCTCACCTACGCATCCATTCCCGAAGTGCCAGTGATACCAGGGTTCTGCTTCGCCGCGACTGACGACGCTGAGCGTGTCGCGATCGAGGGTCAAAATCTGCGTTCCCTCTTCGGGACGCCAGGTGAGGGCGTCGCTGAAGCTTTTGAGCTGTAGCAGTGCTGGCAGCAGTTGCAAGCGCACGGGGGGAATGAAAAACACCAAATATTTCCCAGCTAAAATAAAATCGTGAAGCAGGGGCACGCCGTCTATAGCAATCGCGGCATGTTTCAGCAATTTGCCAGCGCGATCGCAGCGATAGACGTGCAAGGTACTCTTTTTTCCCGGCGCGACTCCGAAGTTGTAAATTTCGCCCGTCTGGGGGTCTACTTTCGGATGGGCGGAAAAGGGCCAATTGCCTTTCAACCAGCCGAGATTGTCGGTTCCTGTGGTTTCCAGGGTTTGCAAATTCAGGGCGTGGGGGTGCGAACCTTCCCACAGCGCCAGCAGTTTGTCTGGCAGTGCTAGCACGGAAGTATTGGCGGCATTTTTCAGATCTTTGCCGAATCGCTGCCACCAAGGCAGGGGGGAAGTCATGCCGTAGCCGCCATAAAGGAGTTTGCCGGCTTTTTCTTCGGCTTGATAGCCGGCGGTTTGGACGTAGCGATAAACGCCTGTTGCTCCTGCGTCCGTGAAGTGAACCCCCAAAATGGCCCCGTCTCCGTCGAACCAATGACCCACTGACTGGCTGCCCCGTTCCAGGCGTCCGGGGCCATTTCGGTACAGGGTTCCCCGCAAACCGGCGGGAATTGTACCGCTAGTTACCTTCAGGGGCGTCGGGTTAAATTCTGCCGCCGGAGAGGCGATCGCCTTTGCCCAGGTTATTTTTTGAAGTTGCTTCGTGACCGTCATGGTGTTTTTTGCTAGTGCGATCGGGTTGCCACAAAAAATCGTCTTCTAGAAACCAGCTTTTTGAAAAAATCTGGGTTTTCGAGAAAGCAGGAGCGAGGGAATTGGCTGTGAGGGCGCTACCTCGCGTAGTTGAGAGGGCTCGTTTTCAAGAAAAGCAAAGTTTTGTTAACGAAAAACATTAATATATTATAAAAAATAAAGGTCGCCAAGTCCTAGGGGTGGCAGCCCCATAACTAAGTATTTATACTGAAAAATCTTCGCGTTTTCTGAAACGAGACATTGCGGGGCTCCGGGGCGGGCACTTCTGGCGAGGCGTGGCGGGACGCGCCCCTACCAACTGAGCACTCGTGACTCCTGACTTCTGACTCCTGACTCCTGACTCAACACTCAGCCGCAAGGGCGATTATGTCTGCTAAAATAACGGCGTTGTCCTGTTGAGCAATATAGCGTCTTTGACTCAATCAATAGACATATCCAAGATAGATACACTGGCACAAGAACTCGCGACGATCCAGCAAACGGGTGCCAAGCGGATTGCGCTATTGGGTTCTCGCCATGTGCCCATTACCCACCAGCACCTGATCGAGATGATGAGCTATGCCCTGGTTTTGTCGGGGAATCGAATCATCACGTCTGGGGCTACTGGCACCAATTCAGCCGCCATCAAGGGGGCGATGCGGGCAGATCCCAATTTGCTAACGGTGATTTTGCCGCAAAGCCTGGAGCGTCAGCCCGCCGAGTCGCGATCGCAGCTCGAGCAGGTGATGCACCTCGTGGAGAACCCCACCAACGACAACCTCTCCCTCGCCGAAGCTAGCGCCCTGTGCAATCAAGAGATCGTGTCGCGCTGCCAGCAGCTGATCTGCTTTGCGTTTCACGACAGTCACACGCTGCTGAAAACCTGTCGGGAAGCAGAGGAGCAACGCCGATTGGTGACGCTGTTCTACTTTGATTGAGGCTTTGTCAGCATGATAATGGGTAAAGGGTAAGGCGCAATGCCAATTACGCCTTACCGATTAGCCATTACCAACGACCACTCATGCAATTTCCAGTATCTGCGATTCTGCTCGATTCGATTGCGGCGGCGGCTTTCCTGATTTACCTCCCGTTTCTGGCGGTGGGCTATGCCCGCGCCAAGGTGGGGTACGACGTGGCAGCGCCCCGCGCCATGTTTGACAAATTACCCCCCTACGCGCAGAGAGCGACTTGGGCGCACCAAAATTCTTTTGAGACATTTATGGTGTTTGCAGCGGCGGCGCTGATGGCTTACGCGACGGGCGTGAAGTCGGAGTGGGCAGCGATCGCGGCGATCGCCTTTTGCGTGGCGAGGTTGTTTTACTCGGTTTTTTATATTGCGAACGTCCCCATCGGGCGATCGCTGATGTTCGGCATTGGCTCTCTGAGTACGGCCACTTTGTTCGTCCTCAGCCTCTTGAGTGTCAATGGCTGAAATCTTAGCAAATAGCAAATAGCAATTAGCAATTTATGGCCGATACTTATTCATTTGATGTCGTCAGCGACTTCGACCGGCAGGAATTGGTGAATGCCGTGGATCAATCCGTGCGAGAAATTACCAGTCGCTACGACTTGAAAGATACAAAGACCACGGTAGAATTGGGCGAGGATGCCATTACGGTGAACACGGCGAGTGAAATGACGTTGCAAGCCGTTCACGGCATATTGCAGCAAAAAGCCGTGAAGCGCAACCTGTCGTTAAAAATTTTCGATTACGGCAAGGTAGAGCAGGCGAGCGGTAATCGCGTTCGCCAGGTGATTAAATTGAAGAAGGGCATCAGCCAGGAAATCGCCAAGCAGATTACAAAGTTAATCCGCGACGAGTTTAAGAAGGTGCAAGCCTCGATTCAAGGCGATGCCGTGCGGATTTCCAGTAAGTCGAAAGATGACTTGCAGGTGGTGATTCAACGTCTGAAACAAGAGGATTATCCGGTGGCGCTGCAATTTACAAATTATCGGTAAAATTGGCGCGATCGCCTGTAGGAGCTTTCGCATATATGGCGTTTCTATGTGAGTCGTGAAACTTCTTCAAACCCGGTTTTTTCAAGAAACCGGGTTTCTGGGTACTCGTGACTTTTCCCGAATAGTGTTTTGTCAAGCGTGTGGTGGCGGGTGGGTTGGAGCTTTGCCGGGAAAAGGGGGATTAGGGGATGGAAGGGAGACAAGTTCTAGGTTCAGGAGCGATCGACTTTGTTCCGATCGCAGTCTACCGAGAGTCAGACAAGAGGGATAGAGTCCAGATCGGAGAAACTGGGCGGCTCTCCTGACTTCTTAGTGATAAGAAAGACTGATTGAATGGCTGAACGCCTTGCAGGAAGCGCATTTTCTATGCCCCAGTCCCGCCACCATGCCCGGAAAAGTTCGCGTTTCCACCACAAAGTCAGGAGAGCCAACTGGGCGGCGATTGACGAGATAAGTGAGTGAAGGATTTAAGCTTTGTATTTTTTGAATATTCAAGTGAGAAAAAGTCCAAAAAATTTGCTGGTTATATAAAGTGAGCGGGGCGATTCGCCTCTCGGCTGCGCGAATGCTTGAGGCGCGATCGCGGCAACTCAATCCACTACCTTGATTAAGCCCCGCTGCAGGCGCTCGAAAACTAGGTTGATTTGATTCTGGTCTTTTTCGCTGATGGAATCCTTCGCCAGGGCAGCGGACATCAGCAGGTATTGGTCAACGCGGGTGATTTGGCGCAAGACCAATATCCGTTCGACAATTTTCTCCACTGAGAGATTGGGTAAATGGGCTTGAGCTTGCATGGCGTTCAGAACCTCGACGAATCGATATCAGGAAGAACAGTCCGTATTTACTACTTTAAAGATTCGTTAAAGCCGCGACGCGATCGCGCGCATCAGTGCAGTGTGAGAATTTCCCGGCAAAGCGAGCGATCGCTATCATTGACAAAAACAGCCATCTGGGTAAAGCGCCCTCATTTTCTCGGTAAAATAGCATAGCTCCATCGCGAAGCATTTGAGAAAATTCATGGCTGAGGCAAAGATTGGCATCATCGGCGGCAGCGGGCTCTACAAAATGGACGCCCTCAAGGATGTAGAAGAGGTATACGTTGACACACCTTGGGGCGAACCGTCGGACGCCTTCATTGTGGGAACCCTAGAGGACATGCGAGTCGCCTTCCTCGCCCGCCACGGGCGCAACCATACGTTTTTGCCCTCGGAGGTGCCGTACCGGGCAAATATCTATGCCATGAAAAGTTTGGGCGTGGAGTACATCATCTCCGCAAGTGCCGTCGGCTCTCTCAAAGAAGAAGTCAAGCCCCTCGATCTAGTCGTGCCGGATCAGTTTATCGATCGGACGCGGAATCGGGTGTCTACCTTCTTCGGCAACGGGCTAGTCGCCCACATTACATTCGACCATCCCGTTTGCTCCCAACTGGCAGCGATCCTGGCGGATGCCGCAGAAAGCTTGCACTTGCCAGACGTGACGCTGCACCGAGGCGGCACTTACATCTGCATGGAAGGGCCAGCGTTTTCTACTAAAGCCGAGTCCCATCTCTATCGCAGTTGGGGCGCGACTGTCATAGGGATGACGAATTTGCCGGAAGCGAAGCTAGCGCGAGAGGCAGAAATCGCTTATGCAACCCTAGCGCTGGCGACGGATTACGACTGCTGGCACCCGGATCACGACAGCGTAACCGTCGAGATGGTGGTGGCCAACCTGCACCGCAACGCCGAGAATGCCCAAAAAGTCATCCGGGAAACCGTGCGGCGCTTGCGCGAAAATCCGCCGGTTTCGATCGCCCACTCGGCGCTAAAGTACGCAATTTTAACGCCCCTGGACAAGGTGCCGGCGACTGCGAAGGATAAGTTAGAGTTGCTGTTGAAAAAATATCTGTAAGCAACCCGGTTTCTGGGTCAGTTGTCTGAGTAATGGGAAATCAGCCCTCGACACCCCGATCGATTGTCAATTACCCATTAGAATAAAAAAATCGGCTTTTTTCAAAGCCGATTTTATTGTCCAAAAAATCGAGACAAAACCTCTCGCTATATCTGGGAATTATCTAGACGACAATTTCCCCTCTGCAGACACCAGCATTTCAAACCATTCATTGTCGCGAATGCTATTAAAATCCGAGTCATTCTTCGCCGTTTGTCTTTTAGCGGGATTGAGATTTATCGCCTGTCTCAAGTTTTCAACAGCCGAATCCTCATTGTCTTGCAGGGCATAGCAGCGAGCTTTTTCATACCAGGATTCAGCATATTCAGAATTCAGCCGCAGCGAGTGGTTGAATGCCTTAATTGCCTCGTCGAAACGCCGCATTTTCGTGAGGGCTACGCCTTTCCCGCACCAGGCTTCATAAGAATCGGGATTGGCTTGAATTGCCTGGTCATAAGTGCTCAGGGCGTCTTCATAGCGCCCCTCGAGAAAAAAATCTTTGCCTTGTTTTTCATCTGGCTGCTTGTGATGAGGCTCGAAAACCTCGTGATGTTGAGGGGGCTCGAAAACCTCCTGAGTTTGACGAGGCTCGAAAGATTCGTGAGTTTGAGGGGGCTCGAAAGTTTCCTGAGTTTGATTGGACTCGAAAGCTTCTTTGAGCAGATCGCCAGTTTTATTTTGAGCTTTCAGGGAATTCTCGATCGTCGCGCGCGCCTCAGAAATGACATTCTGAGTGGCCATTGCCATCGAGATCAGTTCTTTGAGGTGAGCGACATTTTCGCCATTTAAGCTGCTGGCGGGCTTGCGAGGAAGAGAGGGAACAGTGCCCTTGCTTTGCAATTGCGCGCCGACAACTTTAACAATTTCGGCTTTTAACTCGGGGCC
This sequence comes from uncultured bacterium, assembly GCA_964405435.1. Taxonomy (GTDB): domain Bacteria; phylum Cyanobacteriota; class Cyanobacteriia; order Cyanobacteriales; family Oscillatoriaceae; genus DVEG01. Next base: position 8,782 of record CAYOOD010000051.1, on the reverse strand, counting down.
GAGTTCGTTTTGCACCTCAGCCTTGATCTGGCTAGCCAAAGCCCGCCGCATCAGCCAAAAGCTGAGAATGCCGACGACGGGAAACAGGATCAGCAGAAACAGCAAGGTATTCAAAAGGCCGGTTGTAAAGCCAAAACTGCGGGCAACTTCCTTTTGAACTTGATCGCGGATGCGGTCTTGTTCTCGGCGCTGATCGAGTTCCCGCCGCTCTTGCTGAGACAGCGAATTTTCCGAGCGGGGGTTTTGGGCGGTGGGTTTGGGCGCAGCCGTGGCGGCGGGACGAGCCACCGGTGCCGAGGGCTGTGCCCAAGCGCTAGCAACCCCTGCAGACAGCAGCAGGGTGGAGATGGCGAGGGCAACTTGTTTGTATATCTTCATGGATGACCTATGCTTTAATTAACTTCGTCAAAAGCTTCTGAGCTAGAATCACGTTAAATTTAGCGAGCACCCGCGATTAAAAGTCGTGCGGCAGGAGTTTAATGACGCGATCGACGCCGCCAAGGGATAACAGAAAGCCTCGGAAAGCGTGCTTTTCGTCGGAGCGGAGCAGGGCAGAGGGCAGGGCGGCGCTCTGCGTGAAGGACTGGGTATCCCGCGAGCGAATCGTCCGATGCTGTCTCGCCTGGAGGCGATCGCCTCTAGCTTAGGGGCGATTCTTCCCCATCCCTGGGGGCTCTGGCTCGAACGAAACAACTCTGTCATCAAATTCCCTTCCCTCCTGGCATGGGTGAAAAGAAAATGCGCTTTTCTCTCCCTTTTTGATTCTAAGCGCCAGCAAACTCTGGTTTCACGCGAATTAGTTTTTTGTATAGAGTTTAGCGCCCGAGTGCCGCGCGCGGGTATTGAGGGCGGGAGAGATTTGCCGGGGTACAGGGGGACTCGCCGCCGATCGCGATCGCTTTCGCGTCAGCGATCGTTGTCACAAACAAGTAGCGATCGCGGTAACATCGGCTCAGCGCCCTAATTTTTGCCGCAACTGCCGCCTCGCCTCAAACGCGGGTTGGAAGTCCGGTCTGATTTCGATCGCCTTGTCGTAGGATTTGAGGGCTTCGTCATTCTGCTGCAAGTTTTCGAGAGCCTGTCCCCGGTAAAACCAAACAAAGGGGTCATTCGGCTCGATACTTTTTGCCTTGTCCAAAGCCGCCACCGCTTCTTCGTTGCGCCCCATCCCAGAAAGCGTTATTCCTTTGCTCGCCCAGGATTTGTGGTCGTTGGGGTTAATTTTCAGAGCTTGGTCAAAAGAGGAGATCGCCTCTGAATACTTGTTCAATCCGTCCAGCGCCGCCCCGCGATCGCGCCAAGCATTGTAAAAACTCGGTCGGATTTCCAGTGCCTTGTCAAAAGATTGAATTGCCTCTTCAAACTTGTTCAATCCGTTTGCCAGTAAAGAGCCCCGATTGTGCCAAGCGAGATAAGATTTTGGCCTGACTTCGACGGCTTTGTCAAGTGCTGCCAGTGCCTCATCGGGACGCCCCAGGAAAAAGAGCGCGTTCCCTTTCGCCACCAGTGCCGGATAAAAATTGGGGTCGATCTCCAGGGCGTTATTATAGGATTCGAGGGCTTGTTCCTGACGTTGCAGTTTGCTCAATACCGAGCCCCGATCTACCCAGGCGTGCAGTTTTTTGGGATTTGCTTTGAGAACATCGTCATAGGCAGCGATCGCTTCTTCGTACACTTTGAATGCTTCCTCGCGGCGACCCAAATACTCCAGCGCCAGCCCTTTGCTCTGCCAGCCTTTTGGGTTTTGCGGTTGAATTTTCCGGGCTTTGTCAAAAGCAGCCAGCGCTTCCTCGTAGCGCTTCAAGCCTATCAGAGCAATGCCTTTGCCGTACCATCCCTGGCCATCATTGGGAGCGATTTTGAGCGCCTGCTCGTGCGCGGAGAGTGCCCCTGAATAGTCCTCCAATCCGTAGAGTACCCGGCCTTTTTTATTCAGCGTTTCGGCATCGTTGGGCTGATATTGCAGGGCTTTTTCATAAGCAGCCAGGGATTTTTCATAGCGATCCAAGCTGTAAAGAGCATCCCCTTGTCCCTTCCAGGCTTGCGCGTCATTGGGCTTGATGTTATTTGTAATGGTCTGAAAACTGACCAGTGCTTCTTCCGGGCGATCGGCTTCGAGGAACTGTTCGCCTTGGCGCAAATAGTAAAGAGGTCGGAAAATCGGTTGGAATATTTCTACCAGCCCGACGAGAGCGCCTGTTGCTGCTACTGCTGCCAGAATTTGCCAGGGTTTGAGCGATCGCCTCCTCAAAGGCGGTGCCGCGCTATTTTGCACGGCGGTGGCGCGGGAATTTTTGGCTTGGGTTTTTGAAAATCCCGTCTTTTGAGAATTTTCTGCGTGGGTTTCTGCTTGGGTTGGTGGCAAATTGGTCGGTCGCGAATTTTCTATTGCTGTTGCTGGCAAACCGGTCGCTTCTCTGTTTTCTGCGACGGTTGCGGGCAAGCCGGTTTGAGAGGGATTCGACAGCAGGGTGGGGGCATTTAAAACCTGCTGGACTTTTTCCAAGTCGGCGAGGACTTGCGCAGCAGATTGATAGCGTTCTGCGAGGTTGTCGCGTGTCATTTTGTCGAGGAGGAGTGCCAGCGGTTCGCTCACCTGTACGAGCGATCGCCAGAGTATTTCGTTGGTTGTGTCATCTCGCCGCAATTGACTCGGGTGTACCCCCGTTAAAGCTTGGATAGCCGTCATGCCCACCGCATACAGGTCGCTGCTGTAGCGCGGCTGTCCTCGCATTTGTTCCGGGGGCGTGTATCCGTAGGTACTGACGGCTACCGTAAGGTTTGACTCGCCAGCCGTATTTTCCTTCTGGTTGCTGATTTGCTTGACTGCCCCAAAGTCTATCAAAATTAACTTCCTGTCCGAAGCCCGCCTGATAATATTGGAAGGTTTTATATCGCGGTGGATGACGTTTTGTCCGTGGACGTATTCCAGAATTGACAAAACCTCTCGCAAAAACTCAATCACCTCAGCTTCGCTCAAGCGCTGCCCTGGTTTTATTTCTTCACTGAGCGGATTTCCTTCGATTAATTCCTGAACTAAATAAAACTCTTGGTTTTCTTCCAAGTATGCGAAAAGTCGCGGAATGCGGTCGTAGTTGCCTAATTTTTGCAGGACTTGCGCTTCGCTGTTAAACAACCGACTCGCGGTTTGCAGGGTTGCTGGATCTGTGTTTTGCGGTTTCAGTTGCTTGACAACACACTTGGGACGATCGGGCAAGTGGCTGTCTTCTGCCAGATAGGTCTGGCCAAATGCCCCGCGCCCCATTTCTGCCACGATTTTATAGCGTCCGCTCAGTACCGTTTCCTGCATTTTTTTTCGCCCGTCCTGACTTTCTGCTTTCCCGTGCTGAGATATTGTTTGTCAATCCAGCCTATCTTTTTTGCCGTTTTTTAAATTAAAATTTTATGAATTAACGTAAACAACCGCAAGATTTCGGGCTTGTTTGCCCTTGCCAAACTGATTTTTTCATGGGAATCCCTTAAATTTACAGTCGCGAACCTCCAGACAAGCGCAGCTATTCTTTGGGGACATTGTAATTTCCGACTGGAAGCCATATCATAGAAATACCACAAAAAATTCTATCTGGCGACCGATCGCAAATCGCTCAGACCGGATCGAGAAGAATGGCCAGAGTCAGGGGCAGAGCACCCATTCCACGCCCGCGCGAAGTGGCGATTGCAGCCGGGATGGCCTCTTCAGCCACCGCGATTGCCGAATGTCCTCGCCGCTCCGCTGTCCAGACACGACCCGCCCTAGGGACATTTTAGAGGTAGGAAATAATTATGAACCGAAGCAGTTCTACAAAGTGGTTCAAAAAGCTCGCGGTTGCGCTGGGAGCGGCTGCGCTCACCACGTCGAGCGCTTTCTCAGCCTTGGCAAGATACAACCCATATTACAGCTTTTTCAACCCAGGGCCTGGGCTATACGAATCTTCCGACGATGCCAACTTGCTGCAGCAGATAGCAGCCAACAATCGCCTAACGCGATTCTCTGCTGCCTTGCAGGCAACAGGCATGAGCGAGTTGCTGTCGCAAAAAGATACGTTCACAATTTTGGCCCCCACCGATGAAGCGTTTGCCATGTTGCCCGCCGGGGTGTGGGAAACGCTGCTGAAACCAGAAAATAAAGAAATCCTGCGCAAGGTCGTTAACTACCATCTGGTGCCGGGTAAAGTCAGCAATGAGGAGCTGGATGCTGGAAAAATTTCCACAATGGCGGGCGAGTCGGTGAGGTTTCAGGTGAGCCAGGGGATTGCAATGCTCAATGAGGCGAGATTGACTCAAACGCAACCGATCGCGGCGAGGAATGGCGCGATCGTCGTGATTGACAAAGTGCTGCTGCCTGCAGATGTGTCGGCTCGTCTGGCGCTCGGCGCGATCTCCTCCTCCACAACCTCCTCAGAGCCGACTGTAGGGGTGCCGCGTTCTCCGGCTGGAACGAGCCGGGTGACGTTCGAGTGCCACATCAGCGCCACGGTGAATCTCCCGACGACCTATGCCATGACTGCCTCTGGCCCGAGGCCCCTAATTCGCTGGACTTCCGAATATTTCAGCGATGCGGGCTATACGCCGGAGGTGCGCTGCCAGCAGGTGGCAGCGAGATTCCAAACTTTTTACAATACCGGCACGCTCAAGTATCTCGCGTCTGGTTATGTCAACTCTCAACCAGTTATCTGCGTGGCTCCGACTCAGAACACTCCCTGCGCCGCCAATACGGTGCTGTTCACGCTCAAACCGGGTTCGGATGCGAATGAGCGCCTCAGAAAGCTGTTGAATTTGCGATCGGGTGCGTCTGGTGCAGACGTCCTCTATGAAAGTAGCAGCGACGAGGCGGTTTACGTCGATTTTGAACAATACCTGAACACCTCGACTGTTGAAAGGATCGGTTCTTCGAGCAATTACCCGTCTCCGACTGTCCCCTCTGCGATCGAAGAACCCAGCGCGCCGTCAGGGGGCGGGGTTTGGTAAGCCTTGAGGCGGCGGGGGAAGCGCGCTTTTGACCGGCGCGCCGGCCAAAAGAACCCCCGATTTTTTCCCTCCCGGGCGAGCCGATTCTCAGCCAGAACGACTCGGGTAAAGTCGGCTTTCTGTGGAAAGTTCTGTCGTTGATTGGAAACAGGTATGTGGAAAGATTTATGCGGATTATCGGCAGCGCTGATTGCTGCGGCGATCGCGATCGCGCCGCCTCAAATAGCCGCCGCATTAAGTGTCGATGAAGTCAACCAGATTGCCAAAGAAATTACGGTGCTGATACCGGAGAGAAAAGCCGATGGGAGCGAGGCAAATGGCTCCGGGTCAATTATTGCCAAGTCTGGCAATACCTACACTGTCCTCACAGCCAATCACGTCCTGTGCAGAGATCAAAATGACCCCTGCCAGTCTCCGCGCAACGGGCTGAGCGTTGTGACTCGCGACGGGGAAGAGTACGCGATCGATTTCAGTACAGTCAAGAAATTGCCCGGTGTGGATTTGGCTGTTTTTCAATTCACCAGCAGCAAAAATTACAAACTGGCAACCCTGGGCAACTACGAATTAGCGGGAGAACAGTTTGTTTTTGCGTCGGGATGGCCGGCCCCCAAATTGTTCGGCAAGAAGGAGCGCTATTTCAGCGTCGGGAAACTTCTTCCCAACGATGTCATGCCCCTGTTTAAAATCTTTGACATTAAATTCGGTTATGACCTGGTTTATACCAGCGTGACTTATGGGGGAATGAGTGGGGGGCCGGTGTTGGATACTGAAGGGCGGATTGTCGGCGTTCACGGGCAAAATGAGGGAGTTCGGTTAGAAGAAGGAAATCGCGTTTATATCGGATTTAGCGTTGCTATTCCGATCGCCACTTTTTTGAAGGGAGCGCCGCCCGCAGGAATTCAGGGGGATTGGCGCGCGGATTCTTCGCCGCCCGCAGCACTGACGCCGGAAGAAATAGGCAAGTTATATTATAAGGATTTTGAAATCCCCGATACGAGCAATTCCAACCCGGGCGAGTGGATTAATTACGGCAATAAAATGTGGCGGCGGGGACAATTGGCAGCAGCACAGGCTGGGTATGAAAAAGCAATACAGCTCGACCCGCAATTATATGAAGCTTGGTACGGCAAAGCTCTGGTACTGACGTACTGGAAAAAGCCCCAAGATGCGATCGCCGCTTACGATCGCGTGCTGCAACTCGACCCTAAAGCCCAGGGCGCGGCAAAACTGCGAGAAAAGCTGCAAGAGTCGTTGGGGTTGGCAACTCCAAAACCCAGTCAGCCAGCGCCCGCTCTCGACCCCGCGCCAGCGCCGCAGCCGCTCCCGGAAACCAGTTTGCCCGCGCCGCCACCTGCCGTTGAGTCGCCCATTCCCTCTTCGCCGCCGCCACCGAGTGAGGGAGGCCCTATCTGGTAAAATCAGACGCCACTTTTGCTAATTTTAAGAAATTGTAACGAACCCGTTTTCTTTCGAGAAAACGGGTTTATGATGGGGAGTGTGTGAGGAGTAAAAAGTAATGAAATGGCAGAAAACTAACAAAAAAATGCGGCAGCGCGGGTACATTTTTGCGGGCGCGATCGCCGGCAGTGCGGTACTGTACGGCGCTGTCTGTACCGCTAGCCCGGTTCTGGACTCGACAGGCAATTCCGCTATAAAAAAACAGTTCGCGGCGGTGGAGCAGCCAGCTTCTCAGAAGGAGGCGATCGCAATTGACGGGATGGATGGGATGAATGCGACAGAGGTGCTGGCAGAAAAAGCCCCGGATAAGGCAGAAACGCCAAATTTAAGCCAGTGGCAGGCGATCGCTCCCGAACAGAGCGCCAACCTGCTTTTGCCGCAAAGAGTTTCGCAACAAACCACTGCCCAATCGCCAGAATTGCAGCGCTTGCAGCAGCAGTACCTGCTCCGCGAACCCCCCACCCTCGAAGTTCCCACCCTCGGCGGTGCCGCCGCACCCGGATCGAGTTCCGGTTCGCCCACCGCCTTCGGTGCGAGTTGGGGTCAAGCTTATGCGGGAGTGGGCTTTCAAGCGCGAACTCGCTACACGGATGACGCAGATGGCAGCATTTCCGTCGGGATGGGTTTCGGAGATGCTCGCAAAACCGTCGGCGCAGAAGTCACCGTTGCAGTGCTCAGTCTGTTGGGAGATGATTCCTTCGAGCGGGGAGGCATCAGTTTCAAAGTGCACCGCATCCTCCCTGAAGATTTTGCCGTGGCAGTTGGCATAGAAAATGCGATCGTCTGGGGCGGTAGCGACGCCGGCAGCAGCGTTTACGGCGTCGTGAGTAAAATTTTTCGCATTAAACCAGATGTAAAAGAACCCTTCAGCCAAGTGACAGCATCCCTAGGATTGGGAGGCGGGCGCTTCCGCTCGGAAGAGGATATCGAAGATGAAGAAGGTTCTGTAAATGTCTTTGGCAGTGTCGGGGTGCGCGTCGCCGAACCCGTGTCCTTAATTGCCGATTGGACGGGACAAGATTTAACCCTCGGTGCTTCGATTGTTCCCTTCCGAGAGGTGCCGATCGTCATCACGCCTGCGATCGCCGACGTAACCGGCAATGCGGGTGACGGCACTCGCTTTATTCTCGGTATCGGTTACAGTTATTCTTTTCCCACAGGCGCTGAGTGATTGGGAAATAGGGCATTGGGCATTGGGCATTGGGCATTGTGAATTGGGCATTGCGCATTGCGCATTGGAAATTGAGAATTGGTTAGATTATTTTTTTCTATTTGCTTGAGCCCGATGCCCCATACCCGATGCCCCATTACCCATTCCCTAAAACTATTTTTGCGTTCTCTCAAGCAACCAAAACCATGCGCGACAAACACCTTCCGACTTATCTGAATCTCGGCTTAGCTTTGGGGGCTTTCCTGATGGTGCTGCAGGCAGTATCCCCAGCAACCGCTCAAACTGGCAACCAGTCAGACGCTACCGGCCCGATTCCCTCGACGAGCGATGCTGCGGGAAATTTAACGCAACCGATCGGCGGTTCTCAAACCGTATTTCAAGGCGCAAATACCCAGGTTAACGTCAATCAAGCAGCAGCAACGGTGACTGCGCAACTGAGTAGCAATACCCTAACGACTCCCACAGGCAGTTCTATCTCCGCATCGGCACAGCAGAACGTGCTGAATGTCTTAACGGACGGCACCACTCAAGCCACCAGCGTCGAGGCAGTTTCAACTGCTCTATCAACTGCCCCCGGCGCTCCGCCGCCTGCTGTCATACAAAACTTATTAGCGAATTTGCAAGGTCTTTTAAAAGATGGCAAGGTGCTTCCTGCTAAGTTACTAGCGGCGATTCGCTCTTATAACGCGATGATTTTGGCGAGTAATGAAGAGTTTCTCAGACAGCCTCCCGCTGAATTGATCGCAATTCAGGCGGCACTCGCTCAAATGATTGCGGCTGCCTCCTCTAGCTGAAAAAGAAACTAATGGCTAATGGATCATTGGTAATATAGCGATTCTATTTGAGTCGTGAACCCTCAGAAGCCGGGGTTCTTCAAGAACCCCGGCTTCTAGCCGCAACAGCCGTTCATAAATCAAATAGAACCGCCATAGGTGTTTTAAATTTTTTCCCAATTCCCAATTCCCCATTCCCCTTTAAAAAATATCCTTCCGTTTCTGTAGCAACAGCGCCACGCTCAAGTAAACCGCCGCGTGCAGGCAGAGAATCCCCCAATTGAGGCTGAGATTTTGCCAGGTTGCCTCGTAAACGGGAGTCGGATCGAAGGGTTGAGGAGGCGCAATTCCCAGAGGATTAATACCAATTCTCTAAAGTTATGCTACAATAGCCAAAAAGAAGTCCATAAGG
>CAYOOD010000050.1:19070-54936 GCA_964405435.1 uncultured bacterium | reverse complement strand
GGCATTGAGTGGGGGCTTGACTTTTGCGCAGTTATCTGTTACCTCAAATGGCAGCGGTACGAATGTTGCGATCGCCTCTTCTGGCGAATTGCTCGCGACGCTGAATAACGTGCAAGCTACGCTCATCACGGCGGAGGATTTCGCGCTCATCTAACTGCAGGCGCGCGAAAAGGCGATCGCCTTTTTCCCTCTGCGCCAAATAATCTTGTCAACCTCTTATTTTTGTAATGCAAAAGAGCATCCCTGACGCATAATATAGCCCTCAAAACCGAAATTTTGCTCTATCGGGGGTAGCAGTTCATTTTTCTTTTTCCCGCTCTCCCCCTCTTCCCTTCCCGCCTCAAGGCAACTTCGCAATCTTGTCAGCAGGCAAGTAAAACGCCGCACTGCCATCATCCCACTGCACCTTGTAAATCTTGCCGTCGTCGAACACTTCCATCACCACCCCCGGATACATCTGCGCCCCTTGCCAAATCCCCAGCACGGGAGTGCCGATATCGATCGCACCGGTTTTGGAGATAGGAAGCATGTCTGACGCATTCAGAATAGCCGTATTCCCATTTCCATACACAACCTCGTATCCCTCATCGCTGATGGCTACAATCCTAGCAAAATAATAACCGCCTTCACTCGATTTCGCTGCAACTGGCTCTCCGACTCTCATATTTTTCGCTTTTTGTGAGTTTTGCCGACCCCTATATTATAGCACATTTGCTTTTTGAGTGAGGTCTATCAGAAACCCGGCTTCTTCGAGAAGCCGGGTTTCTTGCGCATACTTCATTTGACTGAAAACCGCTATATAGCACTTTCGCCAGCTAGTTTTGACAAGTCAAAAAACTTGAAAGCGCTGTCAAAAGTACTTCACTTATCCGATTCTTTAATTCCCAAATCGAAAGCCTCTCTATTTTATAAAAAATAAAAAATTTTTTCTTCCCTTCATGTGTCCCCCAATCCCCCAATCCCGGCACGCCCCCATTAGCGCAAGCCCAAAAACCGCAGAAAAGGCACGAGCAGGTAGTAGCTCCCGCCCAGACAAAAAGCGCTGGTGCTGCCGAGAATGCTGAAAAAGACGATACTCGCCCAAAATTGCGGCCAACTGGGGTTTGCCGATTGGGAGAGAGAGAGAAACTCCAAAATAAAGGGGAAAACTTTTAAAGAAATCAAACCGGCAATAGCGGCAGCAGAACCGAGAGCGGTAACGGCAGCGTGGAGGAGGTGCGGGCGAGATAAACCCAAACCGAGGGTGACAAATGCGATCGCGATCGCGGTAAATTCCATCAAACCCATGAGCAGATCTCCCGGTTTAGCGGCAGGGGTGAGAGCGTTCAGGTACAAGCTCCACCACCCCAACAGGTAGCCCCAGCTCCCCATAAATCCAGCAATGCCAAACCTGCGCAACTGTCCGAAGCTCCCCGCCTCCGTCAGCCCCAGAGCCGTACCCAACCCCGCAAAGGTAAACAAAAGAATAGTGGGCTCGAAGGAACTGCCGAACTGCTGGGAAAAGAAATCGTTGAGGAATTCGCCTACCGGCAGCCAGTAAGCCAGGGCGAACCCGACGAGCGCGCCCGCGCCGCCGCCGAAACCGCCGAGCAGCATTCCTAATAAGGTATCGGAGCAGGCTCGGGCAACCCAGCGAACCATCGCCCAGCCGGAACCTGCCGCGCGCGCGATCGCCCGATAGCAGAATCCGCCGACAGCCGAGAGGACTTTCCACAGGACTTGAAAAACGGGCCACAGCACTATTTTGGCCACATTGGCGATCGCTTGGAAGCGATCGCGCGCGATTCGCCTCCTTCTATATACGCGCGCCATTTTCGCCAGACGCCCCTGAATCTCCACTGCAGAAGCAGGTCGCTCCTGCACCCCGGGCATCACCATCTCGTCGAGGAGTTTTGCCAACCCCGGGCTCGCCTTGGCGTGGGCGTGCCAGCGGCACTCGCCGGTGAGGGGATCGTCCATTTCCGCCGGATAGCGCCCTGTCAGCAAGTGAATCATCGTCCGTCCGAGGGCGTAGAAATCCGCGGTTGGTCCCACTGCCGCGCCGGCGATTTGTTCCGGGGGACTGTAGCCGGGGGAAACCAAGCGCGTTGAAGCGTTTTCAAAAGCAGAGAGTCCCGCGCCGATTTGCTTTGCCCCGCCAAAATCGATCGCCACCAGTTGCCGGGAGTGCGATCGCAGCATGAAATTAGCCGGCTTGAGATCGCGGTGGACGATCTGGCGGCTGTGCAGCACCCGCAAAATTTCCACCGCCTGAGCCAGCCAGTCGAGTACCAGCGCTTCCGGGCAGCCTTGAGGATATTGGTCGAGTACCTGCTCCAGAGTTTGGCCATTAATCTTTTCCATCACCAGACACGGCAGATTTCGCCCTTTCCCCTTGCCCACTTGTACGGCAAAATAACTGTCTGGTTCCACTCGGGGGATGCCCGGGTGCCGCAAACTTGCCAAAACCGCCACTTCTTGCTCGAAGAGTCTGAGGGCTTGCGGGGAAGTTTCCAGCAACACTTTGAGTACCCGCTCGGTTTGAGATTTGAGGTCGTAGACTGCATAAGTAACGGCAAATCCGCCGGTGCCGAGCTTTTTTAAGGGAATGTAGCGGTGATTTAATAGAACAGGTGCCCCGCAAGTCTGACAAAATTTGTTTTTGCCAGTTTTGGAGGCGGGACGGGGACAGTCGGGATTGATGCAGTGGATGGAAATCTGAGACTGTGGCACGACTAGCGGCAAAAGTCAATAGGGGAGCGGTGCCGTTTTTTTGCGGCAGGATGCCTAGATTTTACCGTGCTGGCAGCAACCGCTCAGTTTTGTTCTGACTCGGAAGGCGATCGAGAAGCCTATGCAACTTTGCTGCCACTTGTCAAGTATTAAACCAGCGAATTTTGACAGTTTTTTTAGGAAAATATGCTTACTTTCCCGGGGCGGAGTGTTTGCTGCCTACTATGTAACAAATCATTGAGTTAGCTGAAGATATATAAAAAATGTTTATAGTTTGTAAAAATAGAATAAAAGTTTAAATTATGTACATCCCTGGTATATTGATATGAGCTCAACCAAAGCAATCTGCTGATTGCATGATTCCTAGGAAGGGGGATTATGACTTACGCTTCGACTCAAACACAATCCAAAGCTGGATACAAAGCCGGCGTTAAAGATTACCGACTGACCTATTACACGCCGGACTACACGCCCAAAGATACTGATATTTTGGCGGCTTTCCGCGTTACGCCCCAGCCTGGTGTTCCCCCTGAAGAAGCTGGTGCTGCCGTGGCTGCGGAATCCTCCACCGGGACCTGGACGACCGTGTGGACTGACCTGCTCACCGACTTGGATCGGTACAAGGGTCGCTGCTATGACATCGAACCCGTTGCCGGCGAAGATAACCAGTATATTTGCTACGTTGCTTATCCTTTAGATCTGTTTGAAGAAGGCTCTGTCACCAACATGCTGACCTCCATCGTGGGGAACGTGTTCGGTTTCAAAGCCCTGCGCGCCCTGCGTCTGGAAGACCTGCGCATTCCCGTGGCTTACCTGAAGACCTTCCAAGGGCCTCCCCACGGCATCCAAGTAGAGCGCGACAAGCTCAACAAATACGGTCGTCCCTTGCTCGGTTGCACGATCAAACCGAAATTGGGTCTGTCGGCGAAGAACTACGGTCGCGCCGTTTACGAATGCTTGCGCGGCGGTTTGGACTTCACAAAAGACGACGAAAACATCAACTCTCAGCCGTTCCAGCGCTGGCGCGATCGCTTCTTGTTCGTCGCCGACGCTATCAAGAAGGCTCAAGCAGAAACCGGTGAAATCAAAGGTCACTACCTGAACGTCACCGCCCCCACCTGCGAAGAAATGATGAAGCGCGCCGAGTTCGCCAAAGAACTCGAAATGCCGATCATCATGCACGACTACCTGACTGCTGGCTTCACCGCTAACACGACTCTGGCTCGCTGGTGCCGCGATAACGGCGTCTTGCTGCACATCCACCGCGCCATGCACGCCGTGATTGACCGTCAGAAGAACCACGGGATTCACTTCCGCGTATTGGCCAAGACCCTGCGCATGTCCGGCGGCGACCACATCCACACCGGCACCGTCGTAGGCAAACTGGAAGGCGAACGCGGCATCACGATGGGCTTCGTAGACCTGCTGCGCGAAAACTATGTCGAACAAGACAAGTCTCGCGGTATCTACTTCACCCAAGACTGGGCTTCCATGCCTGGGGTGATGGCAGTGGCTTCCGGCGGTATCCACGTCTGGCACATGCCCGCTCTGGTAGAAATCTTCGGCGATGACTCCGTGCTGCAATTCGGCGGCGGCACCCTGGGCCACCCCTGGGGCAACGCCCCCGGCGCAACCGCCAACCGCGTCGCCTTGGAAGCTTGCATCCAAGCCCGCAACGAAGGCCGCAACCTGGCCCGCGAAGGCAACGACGTGATCCGCGAAGCTTGCAAGTGGTCGCCCGAACTGGCTGCAGCTTGCGAACTCTGGAAGGAAATCAAGTTCGAGTTCGAGGCGATGGATACCGTCTGATGAAAAGTGCTGAGTGAGGAGGGCTGAGTGCGTCAGTGCTGAGTGCTGAGAAAGAAAATTCTTCTGACTCATTGCTCATTGCTCATTCCTCAAAACTCCACACTCCTCACTGGCGGAGGCAGCAGTCAGGCCACTCGCAGGCGCTGGCGAACCCAGAAAAGGCTGTCTTTGGCTTATATCCAGCAGACGCTCGTCTAAAGTATCCCTCAATGCTGTTTTGCTGGGGGAGAGAGGGTATGGTGATGTACCCAGTAAAGGTAGCGATGAGCCGCCTTTACGAAGGATTTTGGTACAAGAGAACTAGATTTATCAAAATTCACAACCAAAATGGATATAACACAAATCGCCAAAGACACCGCCAAACACCTGACGAGCTACCTGACTTATCAAGCCGTCCGAACCGTAATCGCCCAGCTCAGCGAAACCAATCCGCCGCTTGCACTCTGGCTGAACCGCTTTTCCTCAACGGGCAAAATCCAAGACGGAGAAGCGTACCTGCAGGAGTTGCTGCAGGAAGATCCGGATCTGGCGCTGCGGCTGCTGATCGTGCGCGAGCATCTGGCCCGAGAAGTCACGGAGTTCTTGCCAGATATGGTTCGCAGCGGCATTCAGGACGCGAATACGCAACATCGCCGCCACCATTTGGAGCGGATGACGCAGTTTAATGCACCTGAAGCTGCCTTCCATCCCGAACTGGAAACCAGCTCGGAAGCTAACCGGGATAACCTGTCGTAGTCGCAGAGTTAGTCGCTTTTGTGGCGATCGGGCATCGGCACGATATTCCGATTCCCAATTGTCAATTTCCAAAAAACGCAGATATTTCAGCAGTTGACGAAGGAAGCAACAATGAAAACCCTACCCAAAGAGCGCCGCTACGAAACCCTTTCCTACTTGCCTGCCCTGACGGATGCTCAGATTGCCAAGCAGATCCAGTACGTTTTGGACAAGGGTTATTTTCCTGCCGTCGAGTTCAACGAATCGTCTGACCCCACCGTCTACTACTGGACGATGTGGAAGCTGCCCCTGTTCAGCGCCCGCACTCCTCAAGAAGTTCTCGCCGAAGTTCAAGAGTGCCGCTCTGAATACCGCAATTGCTTCATCCGCGTCGTCGCTTTCGACAACGTGAAGCAGTGCCAAGTTCTGAGCTTCATCGTTCACAAGCCCGCTGGCGTCCGCTAGTAGCCGTGCAGTAGCACGAATCGTTTAAATAGTCAAGTAGGGGCCTTTAAAAAGGCCCTTATTTGGTTTTCGGGGGAAAGCGATTCAGGGCGATCGCAGTTATGATGTGGGTGCGGGGCTTTCTGCCGGCAAGAAAACGAAAGGAGCCAGACAGATGAAGGCGACAGAGTTATTGCAGAGGGTTCAATTTGTCATAGACGCGCGGGGCAATCAGTCTGCCGTGCTGCTGAGTGTCGAGGATTGGGAAGAACTGCTGACCATTTTGGAAGACTTAGAAGACGCTGAAGAGATTCGCCGCGCGCGGCAAGACTCGGAAGAGGCTGTACCTTGGGAGCAGGCAAAAGTCGAGCTGGGGGAGAGAGTGATCGGTAAACTGGCAGGGGCCATCTGAAAAAGGCGATCGCCGATTACCCGCTTTATAATGGGGGCAAATTAACAAAGGAATCTACCCAGTATGAGCCCCAATCTCGTTACTGCCGTAAAAAATAACAACCTGGAATTAGCAAAGAAATTAATCGAAAGCGGAGCAGATGTCAACCAAACAGACAGCAGCGGCAACAGCCTGTTAATCGTTAGCAGCGCTGACGGTCATGCCGATATGGTAAAACTGCTACTGGACTCCGGGGCGGATATTAACGCAGTTGACTCCAGCATGAAAGCCACGGCACTGCACGCTGCTGCCTACCTGCGGCACCCGCAAGTGATGAAAGTTTTGATCGAATACGGCATTGATATGGACGCCCAGGGGCCTTACAACGGCTATACGGCTCTGCACGATGCCGTTTGGCAAAACAATATCGAAGGCGTCAAGCTCCTAGTGAAAGCGGGCGCTCGATTAGACCTCAAAGGTAAAAACGGGGAAACACCCCTCGATATGGCGAAGAAACAAGGGAAAAAAGAAATTGTCGCGATTTTGTCTGAGGCAAAAGGGTAATTGACGAGCGATCGCGATCGCGCTTTATTTTCTCCTGCACGGCTGCAAGGTTTATTCAGTTTCCAGAACGGGTGGGGGATGGAGATAAAGAAGCGATCGCACCTCGCCGCGCGCCTTCTGCCGCCATTTCACAAATGGGCACGTTATACTCAGTAACAGATTCCCCCACGTCTGAAAGCTGAACTGCCTCGCACCCCACAGCCTCGGTTATTTAGGGAGATACACCCTATGCAACTTTCCCCTCAATCCCGCCAGCGCCTGCTATATTTTAGCTCCAACAACACCAATAAAGGGCTTACCCTACCTGGATTCCTAGGGCGCATCTTAATGTACAGCAGCGTTTTTGTCACCCTACTCTTGCCTTTTTACGATTTTAAGGACAACACTTTTATGGGTGCGGGAAGTCGGATGCGAGAGCAAGAAGCGCTCGCAAATATCGGTGCGATGAACCGCGCCCAGCAAGCCTATTTTATAGAAAAGAAAGTTTTTACAGACAGCCTGGTGAAGTTGGGAATCGGAATTCAACCCGATACAGACAGTTACAGCTACCGGATTTTGTCGCCGATGGTGCCAGTGCAGTCGGTTGCGCAAGCCGTCAAGCCAGCAGCGGCTTCCCAGCAGATCGTTATGGTTGCTCAACCCAAACGTCGCCCGTATAAAACTTACATCGGATTGGTTTATACAGGAAAGAAACTAACCGATGAAGCTGACCCTTTCACAAGCGATCAAACTTGTAAAATAGAGAGTTGGGTGGATTTGAGATCGGCTGTGCCCATCTTAAATGATGAAGTCATGCAATGTCCGCCAATGAAGGGGCTGCTGATGCAGTAAAAAACCACAACCCAACACAAAATATCCTTTCCATAACCGGAAAGGATAGCTGTTTTATGTACTCGAATCTGGCGAAAATCGAGAAGAAAAAAAAGGGTTTATTTGCGATCGCTTCTGGCCAGTGTTACGAGGAATTTTTTTTGCACCACTTTTTGCCCGTCCAGTGCAAATTGGAACGTCCAATCGCCCGGAGTGTCAACTTTTTTAAAATCATACGCGCACCAAGCCTTCAATCTACTTGACGACGAGACTGTCAGAGTTGATTGTCCCATTGCTACGAGGATTCCTGCCCCATCGAATAGCTGGCAAGTTCCCTCATATTCTAGATAGGGCGGTGCTGACAAATCGACCGCAAAATAAACCCGTTTTTGATACATTGAGATGCTATCAATATCTTTTAGCGAATTCGGCTCGGCGGTAACGGTGACTAGGGCGGCATTCTGTTCTTGTACTTTCGCGGGTTCGACTTTAGACGCGCTCAGTTTCATAACAACCGGGAACAGTACAGCCGCACTGGCGGCTAGCAAACCTCCGATTAGCGTCGCTCGTTTGGGAAATTCAGTCGGGCGCAGTACCGCCAAGGGAATCAGCGCGTCTAAGGCTTCAGCCGCGTTAGCATAGCGGTGTTTGAAATTGGGTTCCGCCATTTTTTGCAGCCAGTTAATAAAACTCGGATTCAGGTTGGGAACTAAATGTTTAAAATTAATCCGACCGATATCATCGACGAGGCTGCCGATTGCCGTGGAAGCCGTGCCAGTCAGCAAGCAAATCAGCGTTGCGCCGAGGCTGTAGAGATCGGATGCCGCTGTGAGCTGGC
Organism: uncultured bacterium; assembly: GCA_964405435.1. Taxonomy (GTDB): domain Bacteria; phylum Cyanobacteriota; class Cyanobacteriia; order Cyanobacteriales; family Oscillatoriaceae; genus DVEG01. The sequence continues at coordinate 46,654 of CAYOOD010000050.1, read as the reverse complement.
GGTTGAACATTTGTTCCGGCGGCATAAAGCCTAACGTTCCTTTGACAACACTGCTAACGGCAACTTCTGTGCCTCCCATTCTGGCAAAGCCAAAATCGACTAGATAAACATTCATCTGCTCGTCTACTAAGATATTTTCGGGTTTTAAATCCCTGTGGATGACGGGCGGAATCCGACTTTGCAGGTATTTGAGAATTTCCAGAACGGAAAGGGCAATTTGCTTGACTTGCTGGGGACTCCACTGGCGCGAACTTGCCAAGGAAGGAGCGTTTTTATATTCCTGCACCATGCAGAACCCCGATGGCGTCTGGAAAGAATCCAAATAGCGGGGGATGCTGGGATGCTCTAGCTCTCGCAAGACTTGAATCTCGCGATCGTATGCGTCATATTCTGCCCAACTGGCACCGGTGCGGGCAAACTGAAATTGTTTGACGACAATCGATCGCCCGGTGTTAATCTCGGTGGCGAGATAGGTGACGCGCCCCCCGGCGCGATTGTTACCGAGTTCTTTGTGGATTTGATAGCCGTAGTTAGAAAAATCTGGGAATGCGTTCATATTAGTAGGGTATGGGGCATCGGGCATCGGGCATCGGGCATCGGGCATCGGGCATAAAAATCAAATCATTTCCCAATGCCCTATTCCCAATTATGGTTTAATGAGATGGGTTTCGGATTTGCGATATTCGGCAATAATTCGGGAGCGTTTGAATAGAATCAGGTTCAGCAGGGGAAGCGCGGTGGCGGATAAGCCAGCGATCGCAATTCCGGCGACGGCGGCGAGTTCTAATGGCTCTATCCAATCGAGTTGAGCCGCGATTTTTAAGAAGAGTTGCAACCCAGCTCCTAAGCTGATGCAAAATCCGGCGGTTAATAGAGCGATCGCGATCGCATCTTTTTCGTAATAGCCTCTTCGGCGCTGATCCGGTATTCTCGCGTTCACTAAAGCGACGATGATACGCCAGCACAAAAGCGCGATCGCGTGCCCCGTCACCAACATGACGACGATTCCATACACCGCACCGATATTCTTCATGGCAACCGCGACTAGCACGAGCCCGACGATCGTGCATTCTCCAAGAATCAGAGTAACCACCTGATAAGATTTCTTAATATCTGCTACTAAAGCTCCTAGCAAAGTTCCCATTCCTAAGCCGCCTGAAACTATTAGGAAACCCCAATCATTGGCAGCAAGCCAGCTCTGAGCTACCGCTCCAAGCGCTGCTCCAATTACTGCGCCAAGCACAGCCTGAGCTACAGTACCAAATGGTCTAATCTCAATGCCCTCTACCTCCGCTATCATCGTTTTTTCCGCAGTCGCAAACCCCGCGATCGCTAGAGTTGCCACTCCGACGAGTAAAGTGTACCAAAGGATACGATCGCCACCGCTAGCCAGCCACCAACTGACCGATACGAATAACGACATAAAGCCCAGCCTGCCTAACGACAAAGAGGGCGGTTCTTCGGATATTGGGAGCGCTGCTGTTTGAACTTTAATAGTGACAGGATAAATATCCGGATCGGAATTGGCGTGCAGTAAAATTTGGCGAAGATAAGTTTTTCCAGCTTGTAGTTGGCTGGTATCTACCGTAATTTGGCACTCAGCCGAATTTTTTTCAAACTTCTGCGGATCAAAGGATATCCAAGCGTGGTCGTAAGGCGTGTGGGGCGGATCGCTCGGATGCGCCTCTACTTCCCACCGTCCCGCCAAAACTGTACCGGGTATGGGGTTGCTAACTTGGATAATTTGCGTGACTTTTTCGCCGAATTTGTAAGCGGTGAATTCAAATTTATCTCGGCTGAGTCTGACTTTGGGCAAGCGGCTGACATCCAGGGTTTTTAGTGCCTTTAAAGCCTCAGCAGCGCTGGTATAGCGGTCTTGGGGTCTGGGTTCTACCATTTTTTGCAGCCAGTTAATCCACCCGCGCTGCAAGGGCGGCACCAATTGCTGAAAGTGAATGTTGTAATTCGAGTCAATTAAGTTGCCGATGTCAACAGAACGAGTGCCCGTGAGCAAGCAAATCAGGCTCGCGCCCAATCCGTAAAGGTCGGAGGCTTCGGATAGCTGGCGGTTGAATAATTGCTCTGGCGGCATAAACCCGAGGGTGCCTTTGACGACGCTGGAGGTGGCGACTTCCCCGCCTCCCCGTCGAGCGAAGCCAAAGTCTACGAGGTAAGCGTTTAAATCGCTGTCTATTAAGATATTTTCCGGTTTGATATCCCGGTGAATGACGGGGGGCTTTTGAGATTGCAGGTAGGCGAGAATTTCTAAAACTGAAATCGCAATTTGCTTGATGTCTTGGGGTGAAAAGCTGCGCTGCATTGCGGCAGAGGGAGCGTCTAGGTATTCCTGCACCATGCAGAAGCCGTCGGGTGTCTGGAAGGAATCCAGGTAGCGGGGGATGCCGGGATGGTCGAGATGTCGCAGCACGTTGATTTCTTGCTCGTAAGCGTCGAAATCTGCCCAATCAGCACCCAATTGGGCAAATTGAAATTGCTTGATGACGGCGGGCTGCTGGTTCTTTATGTTAACAGCCTGGTAGGTGACTCTGCCCCCGATGCTGTTGCTACCGAGTTCCCGGATTATTTGATAGCCGTGACTGGAAAAGTCTGGAAAGTCGCTCATAGTAGGCTGGTGGCTCTGGTTGGTTACTAGCTTAGCTAATTTATCCGCGTCGCGTCAGGTCGCAAAATTTGACAGGCGGGGAGGGCTAAAGCGAGGCCAAAAAACGCAGCGAAGCCAGCGATCGCCTCCCTCTCAGAGGCGCATCCTCATCACTTCGTTCGTTCCTCCCATTCGCGGCGCAATAGCCCGTACAAATACAGGTCGTCGCGCTGTCCGTCGCGGTGGACGAATTCCCGATAGACGCCTTCCCGCTGGAATCCCAGTTTTTCATAGAGGGCGATCGCTCTTTTATTATAGCTAAATACTGTCAATTGCACGCGGTGCAAATTGATTTCGTCAAAGGCAAACTTGAGCGCCAGTTGCATCGCTTCGTATCCGTATCCTTTGCCCCAGTGAGCGCGATCGCCGATCGCAATGCAAACCCAACTCACCTGATGCGTCCAGAGAATTCCCTCAAATTCGATCACGCCGATTAATTCCTCGCTGTCGGCGCGGCGCGCGGCAAAAACAAACGCATCGGTTGCTTTGCTGCGTTCTTCTAACCAGTTTGTCAGTACCTCCTCAGTTTGGGGATGAGCGGGGCGGGCGTCTAGCATCCGCGCAAATTCAGCATCTTCATACCAGCGGGCGATCGCCGGCAAGTCGTTAATCGTTACTGCTGTGAGTCTCATGCGGGGGCTGTTCCAGAGATTTGAGGGCATTATGCTACACTCGATCGAGAGGAATTTTGTCTTTAAAATCATCATATAATAATTGGCGTCGTTTGGCTATAATGAGTCAATTTAAAAGCAATTTCTAAAGGGAATTTTTATCTGCACGCCCTAGGAGAAACTAGAAGCGATCGCCAAAATTATTTTTCTTGTTTCGTGCTGAGAATATCCCGACTTGAGGAGAAGCCAGGGGAAAGTCGGCAGGAAATATAGGGACTGTCACGGCTGAAGGAAAAAGAGGGATTCGTTTGGGGGCGCGATCGCGCTGGCGCGTTGCAAGAACACCTTATTTCAGGCGCGATTGGCCATCTTTCTACCTTTGGCCAAGTCCGAATCGGGTTTGCGGGCGATCGGAGAGTGGCAGCGTCCGTGCAAACCGCTGTCCCCGCTCTCACATAGGGAAGCTGCCACCTACTGACCGGGAAAACCCGAAACCCTTGGGCGGCAAACTTTCAGCATTTTTCGCGCTCAGTTGGATGACCCGATAGCTTTATAAAGTTTTCTTAAAGATCGTGTATTTTTATTGCAAAGTTTGTCTAAATGCGATCGATTTTAGGGACTGCAGTAAATAATACAGACATTATTACTTTTTCTTGCGATGGTTTTGGGTGGTCTATCGGATTCTGAAACTGTTCTAGAGCAAATCCTCGATCGCGTGACGGAAATCGCCCTGCGAATAAACGACTCGCTGGATGTGGGCGAGATTTTGAAAGTGGCGGTTAGGGAAGTCAGGGCAATGCTGGAGAGCGATCGCGCCCTCATTTACCGTTTTCTGCGCGATGGCGATGGAGTTGTGGCTGAAGAGTCCGCGAGCCCCGAATCGACGCCGATTCTGGGGCAACTCATTTACGATCCGTGCTTCAATGCGGAATGGGTAGACTTATATCGACAAGGGCGGATCGGCATCATTGAAGACATTGATGCCAATTCCTTTGAACCCTGTTACAGAGAGCTATTAACGCGGTTGCAGATCCGAGCCAATTTAGTCGTGCCGATTTTACTGAAGAATCAAGATCGGCGGAAAATTACCCCCTCATCACCTCACCTGTGGGGCTTGTTAATTGTTCACCAGTGTAGCAGACCGCGCCAGTGGCATTCGTTAGAAATTAAATTCGTGAAACAGGTTGCCGTCCAAATGGGAATCGCCCTACAGAAATTACAACTGCACCAGCAACTGCGTTGCCCCCATCACGACCAGGAAATAGAGGCACAGCAGCCACCCCAGGAGTTGAAACAGACACAAACATTTCTGGGGGAGAGCAGTCGAGATGACAGCCAAACAGCAACTTCAGACCGAGAAATTAGAGCGATCGCAGAGTTGCAATGGAAAGAAGCGCTTTTGCGATCGATGACTGATACTTCTCGGCTGGCGTTTTATGTCGTTGACAACCGAACCGACGAGATTCTCTATTTCAATCACCGCTTTTGCGAAATTTGGGGAATTGAACATCTAGAACAGCAAATGCGGATCGGGGCGCTTAAAAACAACGATCTCATCCCCGACTGTCTGCCATCGATCGCAGATGTGCCAGCCTTTGCGGAATCGTGCAAGCCGCTACAGAGCGAAGAAAACCGCTGCACGGTTGAAGATGAAATTAAATTTGTGGATGGGCGAACCATTCGCCGCTTTTCCAGCCAGATTCGGGACATTCAGGATCGGTACTTCGGACGGCTCTACATTTTTGAGGACATTAGCGACCGCAAGCAGACAGAAGCAGCGCTGCGGGAGAGTGAAGAACGCTATCGCTCGGCGATCGCAGCAATGGCAGAAGGAATTGTGCAGCAGCACGCTGACGGACGAATTACAGCTTGTAACAACAGTGCCGAACGAATTTTAGGGCTGACGGCTGACCAAATGATGGGACGGACTTCTCTCGATCCGCGATGGCGATCGATTCACGAGGATGGTTCTCCTTTTCCGGGAGAAACCCATCCCTCTAGCGTGACTTTGCGCACTGGGAAACCTTTATTTAATGTCGTGATGGGAGTTCACAAACCGGATGGAAATCTGACCTGGATTTCCATCAACTCCCAACCCCTATTTCAACCAAACCGACCCCAACCCTATGCGGTGGTGACGTCCTTTACCGATATCACGGTTCGCAAACAGGCGGAAGAAACTTTGCGACAGCAAGCAGAACGGGAGCGAATGATTTACGCGATCGCCCAGCGCATCCGCCAATCTCTCGATCTCGATGAAATCTTGAATAAAACTGTTGCTGAGGTGCGGCATTTTCTGCAAACCGATCGCGTCATCATCTACCGCTTTAACCCGGATTGGAGCGGTGTGGTTGTCAAGGAATCTGTTGCCGAAGGTTGGGCGTCGATCCTGAATATGGAAATTACAGATACCTACTTTGTCGAGAGAGCGGGACAGCCCTATCAGCAGAATAATATTAAAGTCACTCCCGACATTTACGCTGCCGGATTTTCCGACTGCCATATAGCCTTATTGGAACAGTTGCAAGTGCGGGCAAAGTTAGTCGTACCGATTTTACAGGGTGATTTGCTTTGGGGGCTGTTAGTGGCTCACCATTGCAGCGATCGCCGCGATTGGCATTGTTTAGAAATTGAACTGATCGAACAACTCGCAACGCAGGTGGCGATCGCCATCCAGCAATCGGAACTTCACCAACAATTGCAGGTTGCCAACCAGCAGCTTCAAAATCTAGCCATGCTCGATCAATTAACTCAGATTGCCAATCGACGGCATTTCGACAAAGCGATCGCGATCGAATGGCAGCGCCTGATGCGGGAACGGCAACCTTTATCATTACTCCTCTGTGACATAGACTATTTTAAACAATATAACGATACATACGGTCATGCTGCAGGAGATACTTGCTTGACGCTCGTTGCGCAAGCTCTCAAACAGGCGGTTCAGCGCTCTGCCGATTTGGTGGCTCGCTACGGAGGCGAAGAATTTGCTGTTATCTTGCCGAATACTGACAGTGAGGGAGCCTTTAAAGTTGCCCAAAAAATTCGCGAAGCCCTGCAACAGCTTGAAATTCCCCATCTTGCATCGAAGGTAGACAAAAACGTGACGATGAGTATAGGAATTGCTACGGTTATTCCTGTTTCTACGATGGAGCCTCTAGAACTAATTGAAGAAGCCGATCGCGCCCTTTACCAGGCAAAAGCAAGCGGGCGCAATTGTTCATTTGCGAGAACTCTCTGATACCTTTCGGGTAGTCAGATGCGATAGTTTAAGTGCAGTGCGCGAACAGTCGAGGAAAAATTAATGAAACTTTTCGTACCGGGACGCTTGTGTCTGTTTGGAGAACACAGTGATTGGGCGGGGGGGTATCGCCGCCTCAATCCAGCTTTGGAAAAAGGCTACACGCTGATTGCTCCCACCAATCAGGGGATTTATGCTGAGGTGAAGCCGCATCCTTCCCAATTGATTGTTCGCGCTGCGCTCAATGACGGCACTGTGGAGGAGCTCGCCCTTCCGATGCACCAATCGGCTCTGCTGGAGGAAGCACAAAAGGGCGGTTTTTTCAGTTATGTCGCTGGCGTTGCGGCTCAATTTCTCGCACACTTCCGCGTGCAAGGGCTCGAAATCGACAATTACCTGACTGATTTGCCAATTCAGAAAGGGCTTTCGTCGAGTGCGGCTATTTGCGTTCTCGTCGCTCGCGCTTTCAATCGCCTTTACGATTTGAAGCTGAGTGTACGGGGCGAAATGGAATTTGCCTATCAGGGCGAAATTGCAACGCCTTCTCGCTGCGGGCGGATGGATCAGGCTTGTGCCTATGGCGATCGCCCGATTTTGATGAGATTTGACGGCGATCGCCTGGATGTTGTCGAGCTGAAAGTGCCGAAACCTTTATTTTTTGTTATTGTCGATCTCGGTGCCAGCAAAAATACCCCAGAAATTCTCAGCCAATTAAATCAGTCTTATCCTTTTGCTACTAACGACATTCAGCAAAATGTTCAGAACTATCTCGGCTTCATTAGCTCTCAAATCACTTTAGAAGCTACTGACGCGCTGCAAAAAGGCGATGCGGAAAAACTGGGTAAATTGATGAAAAAGGCACAGGACGAATTCGACAAGCACTTGATTCCCGCCTGCCCTTCCGAGTTAACCGCTCCCGTCCTGCACCACCTCCTCCATTACGAACCGATTCAGCCTTATATTCTCGGAGGTAAGGGCGTCGGCTCCCAGGGTGACGGTACTGCACAGTTTATCGTAAATGATGAAACTTCTCGACAAAAATTAATAGAAATTATTGAAATAGATTTCCCTCAAATGCGCTGTTTGAAACTGACCATTCATTCTGAGGAACCTAACCCCCCCAGCCCCCCTTCCGAGAATAAAAGCTGCTCCTTTTACCCCTCCCCGTGGGAGGGGGTTGGGGGAGGTGGGAAGGAGGGAGTCTTGCTTCCTTCTCCTGCAAGGGGAGGGGCTGGGGGAGAGGTGAAAAAAGTTCGCAAGGCGGTGATTCCGGCGGCGGGTTTCGGGACGCGCTTGTTTCCCGCCACTAAGGCGGTGAAAAAGGAACTTTTCCCGATAATTGATAAAGAAGGCAGGGCAAAACCGGTGATTCAGTCGATTGTCGAGGAATTGATGGGGGCGGGGATAGAAGAAGTGGCAATTGTCGCGCAAAGGGGCGATGTCGAGGTTTTCGAGGATTTCTTCAAAAATCCGCCGCCCCCAGCACTTTTCAACAAGCTTTCGCCGCAGAATCAAGAATACAGTCAATATTTGCAAGAGTTGGGGCGTCGCATTACAATTTTAACGCAAGACGTGCAGGAAGGATTCGGGCACGCCGTCTTTTGTGCGAAAGAGTGGGTGAAAGACGAGCCGTTTTTGCTGTCGCTGGGCGATCACGTTTATTCGTCCGATACGGAGATTTCCTGTTCCCGTCAAATTCTCGATATTTACGATCGGTTCAATAAAAGCGCGATCGCATTAACGGTGATGCCGGGAAATATCATTCACAAAGCCGGTTGCGTGACGGGGGTTTGGCAGGAGTCGGGTTCGCTGCTGTCGCTGACGCTTCTTTGCGAAAAACCCGCTCTCGACTACGCGCGCGAACACCTGCGCGTGGAGGGAATGCTGGAAGACGAGTTTCTCTGCATATTCGGGCTGTACGTTCTCACGCCGAAAATTTTTGAGTATTTGGAAGAGCACATTAATCGCGACTTCCGCGAACGGGGAGAATTTCAGCTAACCTCTTGTCTCGATCGCTTGCGGCAGGAGGAGGGAATGCTAGGATATCTAATCAAAGGCAAGTGTTTTGATACGGGATTGCCGGATGCCTATCGGCAGGCAATGATTGATTTTCGCTATGCCGAGCGTTAGGGGTGCGCGTTGCTGAAAATAGCTGAAAATAGAGGAGGTTGCAGAATGATGCGAGGGCGAGTCAAGTTATTATCGCTGACAGTCTGGATAACGGTTGCGCTGCTGACGCTGGGAGCAACACTGGTTGTATTGGGAATTTTTAATGAGGTTCTGAAGTGGGACATTTTTGGGCCGCAAATTGAGGCGATTTTATACGGGATTTTTTGGGGGAGCGTGGCGCTGGCTTTTTTTGGCGTGGCGATTACTTTCGTGCTGGGCATTCAAGAAATTGTTCAAGCGGTGGGCGCGCTCAATCCTAACCGGGAGGAGGCCGCGATCGCTCCCGAAACCAAGCGGATTACTTATGTTGCCTACATGATGGCCATTTTGGCCGCGCTTTCTGCGATTATTGCCGTTCTGTCGGCAGTCAACAGTCAGATACAAGTTCACCGCAGTCGCGTCTTTAAAAAAATCGCGACCGAGCAAATGCAAGTGCTGGGAAATAAATTTGACGCGCCTCTGAGCAAATTTAATGCCAAGCCGAGCCCCACGGTTCCAAAATCTATTTACGATTTGATGAAGACTTTGAACAATTTGTCGTTTGTGGAGAATACGACGATATACATACCCGATCCCCAAGACGAATCGGCTCTGTGGAGTTATCAGGTTCAGGCTTGGGTCGATTACAAGGATCGCAATCAATTCGAGCGTTTTTTTGTAGCGAAAGAATCGGAAAAAGCCATACAAAAAGCCCTGCGAGGGGATGCTAGCGCTCTGAAGGCTATTAACAACCGGACAAATTTTACCTGGTACTATGCGATCGAAAAGCAACCGGGCAAGCCGATGGGGGTATTGAAGATAGACGGAAAACAAGGCGAAAATTTTAGGGAGTATGCTTTGGGAAATTAATAGTTTTTTGTGATAGCCAGTGCGATCGCAGGCATTGCGTAGAGACGCGATTGATTGCGTCTCTACACTAAATTTGACCGATCCGGCGCGTGAAGCCTCAGAAGAAAGCTTTCTGTGAATCGCTCTTTTGCCCAGTTCCTCTTGCCCCGCGCTCAAAACACTCCCAGCACGAGAGCCGTTACGGACAGTCCGCCTATTATATCACGCCGGGTATACTTTGTCAAAGAGGAGGAGCGATCGCTGTACTATTTTATAGTGCTATAGAAAAATCAAGGTTGGTGCTATTTTGGCTGAAAAACTTTAATAAAATTCACGATATTCTAACTGCCACTATCATTTATTCGCGAAAAAGCTTCAAAAAAATTTACAATAAAAAAACGGGTTATAAAACCCTATCACTGTCTGGGTTTCGCAAGCAATGGCCGATCTCTGGGTGGAGAGAGAGCGATCGCAAACACGCGCCTGTTGTGATCTCGATCGAACAGGCAGCTTTATGAATAGCCTTAATCTAAGTAGTAACGCTCAGGTGATAACTTGGCGCTAATAACCAAAACCAAAAAGTCCATATAAATTAGAAGATTGAGGTCTGAAAGCAAACCGATGGCACTTATTCGCTACCCGGGCTTGACAATATTTTTTTGCTGCTTGACTCGCGCAAAAAAGCCAGCCGCGCCCCTGCGAAATCCCCGGATTTTGCAGGGGTTTGGAGATTGAGAAGAAAGCAAGTTTCCGATTCAGGCATCCCCAGGCTCCAGAGACAAATTCAGCAGCATCGCACCCATTTTTTCTGGGGGTACAAGTTGTGAATAAAATGCCGCCTAGTATCAAGCGCTACAGTTTTGCTGTCCTAGCTGTGGTATCGGTAACTTTCCTGAAGCTGCTGTTAGAACCTCTAATCGGACTAGAAGACCCTTGTCTCCTATTTTCTGGCGCTGTGATGGTTAGCGCCTGCTATGGTGGCTTGCGTACTGGGTTGCTGGCTACTGCTCTAGCTGCTGTACTCGCGAACTATTTTTTTTTAGCTCAGCTCTATCTCGATAGAATCAGCAGCCTCGGACAAGTTTTGCAACTGTTCGCGTTCGTGCTGGAGGGGTTGCTAATTAGTGGGGCAGTAGCAGCGCTGCAAGCCGCAAAGAGGAAAGCACAAAGTCAGCAAGAAGCTCTCCGTCAAAGTGAAGAAGGCTTTCGCTGGTTGGTAGACGGCGTGAAAGACTACGCCATTTTCAGGCTGGATGCAGATGGCTGCATTGTCAGTTGGAACGCTGGAGCAGAACGCATTGAAGGCTATGAAGCTGCAGAAATTATCGGTCGTCATTTCTCCTGTTTCTACACTCCTGAAGAGAGAGAGGGCGGGGTGCCCGATCGCCTGTTGAAGACGGCTGCTGCTGAAAGTCGGGCAGAAATAGAAGGCTGGCGGGTTCGCAAGGACGGAGCGCGATTCTGGGCGCATATAGCGATCGCAGCCTTGCGAGACGACGCCGGAAATCTCAAAGGCTTTGCAAAAGTCATTCGCGACGGCACTGCTGCCAAGCAAACCAAGGAGGAATTAGCGCAAGCAATCCGCATCAAAGATGAATTTCTGGTGCTGGTTTCTCACGAACTGCGCACGCCTTTGAGTACCATCATTATTTCTACTCAAATCCTGCAAAATAAAAAAATTAATGACCCTGCCATAGGGCGAGGTTTGGATCGAATCGAACAGAGCGGAAAAATCTTATCAAGTCTCATCGAAGACCTTTTAGACGTGTCGCAGATCGTGCAGGGGCAAATCCGCTTGAATGCCCGCTTGCTCGACGATATCGCACCCTTCGTCAAGGCGGCGGTGGAAATCGTCAAACCAGCAGCGGAAGCCAAGGTAATTAAGCTGGATTCGGCGCTTGAGGCTGGAGCCGGCAAGGCGATCGGCGATCCGCAACGCTTGCAGCAGATATTCTGGAATCTGCTTTCCAATGCAGTGAAGTTCACTCCTGAAGGAGGAGAGGTAATCATTTTTATGCGGCGCGTTAAGTCTCATATTGAAATATCAGTGAGCGATACGGGGAAGGGGATTAGCCTGGAGTTTCTGCCCTTTATTTTCGATCGCTTCAGCCAAGAAACTCCCTCAAATTATCGGGAAGGCGGCGGATTGGGGCTGGGGCTGGCAATTTCGCGCCACCTGGTGGAATTGCACGGCGGAACGATCGCCGCCGCGAGTGAGGGAGAAGGAAAAGGCGCAACGTTTACCGTAATGCTGCCAATCGCGGCGAACGAACCGAGCGATAGTATTCAAGCACCGAATACTTGAAGCGTTAAATATTCAAACTCATCTAAAATCTAATAGACAGCTTCTAAAAGGAATAAAAGCATGTCTGGAGCTGATGCCTTCTGTGCAAACTACGCGATCGCGCGCGATCGCTTCCGCCAAGGTGCGATCGGGCGCGGCTGTCGCCTGGAAGAATACGCGATCGCGCAGACAAGCCCCGACGGAGAAGCCCTCACCGTCGATGTAGCGATTCTGGGAAGCGATCGCGCAGAGCGAGTCGTTGTCGTCTCCAGCGGCTTGCACGGCGTCGAGGGATTTTTCGGCTCTGCCGTGCAGGCTGCCCTGCTCGAAGAACACTTAGTCGGCTGGAATCCCCCGCCGAGAGCGGCTTTGCTGTTCCTGCACGCCTTGAATCCCTACGGCTTTGCTTGGGGGCGGCGCTGCAACGAAGACAACATCGACCTCAATCGCAACTTTCTCTGTCCCGGGGAAGAATACGCCGGCAGCCCGGAAAAATACGCCCTATTCAATCCCTTTTTCAATCCCACCTCGCCGCCATCGCGTTTCGAGCCGTTTTTAGTCAAAGCGATCGCCCTGATTCTCCGCTACGGAATTGCGGCATTAAAAGACACCCTGCCAGTCGGACAGTACGACTTCCCCAAAGGGCTATTTTTCGGCGGACATCGCCCCTCGAAAACCTGTGAAATCCTCGACGCGAATCTTCCCCGCTGGTTGGGAAATGCGACAGACGTTTTGCACGTCGATTTTCATACGGGACTGGGTAAAAAAGCCACCTACAAACTTTATATTAACAAGTCAGCGGATTGGCAGCGCCTCCAGTGGCTTGCCGAAAAATTCGGAGCCGATAAAGTAGAAAGCATCGATCCGGCGGGAAACGCTTACGAGATTCGCGGCGGATTGGGAACGTGGTGCGAGGCGAAATTTCCCCAGTGCCACTACAATTTTCTCACTGCCGAATTCGGCACCTACCCTATTATACCAGTTGTTGAAGCATTGCGAGCAGAAAACCGCGCCCATTTCTGGGGACAAGCAGACGATTCTGCTTGCCAGTGGGCGCGGGGGCGACTGGTGGAAGTATTCGCACCTGCCGATAAGAATTGGCGCGATTTTGTGGTATCGCAGGGGGTGGATTTGGTGCAGCGGGCTATTTCTGCTTGTTTCGAGAAGTAAATTAAGAAAACCGGTTTCTTATAGAAACCGGTTTTCTATCTTAAAGAGGCGTTAAAACTAAACTACCTTCTTCCGGAAAACCCAGTTCATTGCGCTTGCCGAAACGCCAGTGTTGCTGGTAGCCATTGAGGAAATTCTGCCCGATAATGCCCTCAACGCCGAGCAAGTCCAAAACCCGACTTTCTAGAATGACTGCCTCTAGATTTGTGGCTTCGTGCTGCTGCAAGCTGACGCGCTCTAATGTAGTTTTACGGCCCGTTTCCGTACCGCAAAAACCCTGCACCTCAACGGGCTGAGCGCTGGCAATATTGAGAGAAAGACGCTCTGCCAAACGCTTCGAGACAACCATCGCACCAGCGCCCGTATCGAGGAGAAATGTAAAAGGCCCTTGATTGTTTATCGTCACTTTTGCCGCCATCACTCCCATTTTTCCTTCGAGGGGAATAGCCCCCGGCCAAGATTTTGAAGGCGGCAGCAGTTGCAATTGCAGTGTTTTCGGATTGACAATTACGTCAAATTCGCTCAAAAAATCCATGCCCAAAACGCCGGAAGCATTGGCGGGTATAGCAGTTTTGGGCAGTGCCATGCCAGTGAGCCCTTGAACTTTTGCCGCATCAACTGCTAGCGGCGGGATTTGGTGAACGCTGGCATTGACATTAGAACAGTTGTTGCCGACGACGAAATATTGCAAAAGTTCGTCCGGGATAGGCGTTCCGGGAATATTGAGCTGCTCGACGACCTGACGGTCTATAATCGAATTAGAGGCACCCGTATCGAGCAAAAAGGTTCTCGGTTGCCCGCCGAAGGTGACTGAAAGCGCGAATAATTTCTGTTCGGGTACGGGGGCGAGCGATACTTCGGCGTTGCCCTGACTGGAGGGTTTGGGCAGGGTGACGCCGGTTGCTTTGACAAGGGCAATCATGCGATCGTTTGCATCCGGGCGAACGCTGCCATCGGGTGCTAGCATGACAACTTTGAACACGCATTGTGTAGAAGCGCTCTGAAGTTCTTCTAAAGAAGAGAGCTGAGCAGTCGGGACGGTATTTCTAACGCATTGGACGAGTTCTTGCAAAATTTGCTGCCCGACGGGGCTGGCGGGCGGGCTGGTTTGTTGCGTTCGTAAAACACCTCTCCCCCCCGCCCCCCTCCCCGAAGCGGGGAGGGGGGAGATGGGGAGGGGGGAGATTTCTTCGCTTGCCAAAGCGGGAAAGGGGGCTTCTTCCCCCCTTCCCTTGAAGGGAAGGGGGGCAGGGGGGTTAGGTTTGTCCGGTTTTAATAACAGGGGGTTCTGGGCTGCGTTTGGCACGGGTGCGAAAAAAAGCCCGCTACAAAAAGACGCGATCGCAAGGGCTGAAGTGACACTCCGAGGTAATCTCATGGCTGACAGTGACAGTTGAGTTTCAGTTGTCTAATCTAACCTCAGTCTGGGAAAACGCGCCACCGCTACAAGTGAAGAAACCCTGTTTCTTGGACAATCCCTGCAAACGGGCATGAAAAACTTTACTTCTGCTCCGCCGTCATCGCGGCAAAATGCTCTAGCAGCAGTCGGTGAATGAAGATGTAGCCTCCGCCTACTTTTTGCAATAAAATTCGCTCCGTTGCGTAGTCTAGAAAACGAGCGTAATTCCAGGGAATCTTGCCGCTAAAGTAGAGGACAGCACGCAAGCTGAAATGCTTGAGGCACGCTTCCGCACCTCCTGCTGCCAGTCCAAAAAGTAGCCCAAAACTTCCCCAAAATACTGGCGACCACCGCACTAGGTAAGCTGCCAAAGCCGGCACTATAATTCCGATTGATGCTAAAATGACTGAATTTCTGGCGCTGCTCAAAATTCCTTGATTGGGAACCGTTCTCGTTTCTATACCAGGCCCCGTCAGTCCCCGGATCGCCCCGAAAACCAGCCCGATACTCAGCCCGAAAACCAGACCGCGAATTAGCAAATAGCTGGGCAACTGGATATCAATTGGCTCAAAAAGACTCCAATAAAGCGGGTTTGTAACAATTGCATAAACAATTTCATAAATCCCTTTAGCAACAATTCCTCCAAACGCACCTACTGCAGGCCAGATAGCCAAATTTTGACATAACCTTTTACCCGACCAGTTTAGCGTTTCAACTGTTTTGATATTAAATCCGAAAATTAGCACGCAGATGAACAGTCCTATAAACATAGATATAATCAGCCTGTAAATCGGCAAGAATCGGTGAAAGACTCCTACAGTAACAATCCAAAAAATAGCCACCAGCCCCAAAATATACAGGGCTTTATGAAACAGGGTTGGCAGCCAGTCCGGCTGCATTCGCTCGATTAAAAAAACGGTTTGAGACTCCTGCACCATTCTTTGCGCCAGCCAAATCAGCCAGTGCATGGCTTTCTGTTTTGGATAGCGCATCCGATCGCCCCGGCGGCTGAACATCCGTTCGATATAAGCGTCAAACAAATGTTGGCGGCGTTGTTCCAAATTCATGCTGGGCAACTCTTCCACGGACATACCCTGATAAGCGAGAGTGATGATATTGAGCATCAGGGGCGATCGCGCTAATTCTTGCAATTGGGCATCAGTTTGCAAGGCGCGGCTGACTGCTGCCAGTTTCTCTCCAGCACGGGCAAGATAGTGCTGAATTTGCTCCCAGGCAAGCGGTTGCAGGTAGATGGCAGCTCCCAAACGCAGGCGGTGCGGCAGGGCTTCGTAGTCAGCAATGCGGCTGCAAGCGACGATTTCAGTGCCTCCGTATTCCTGCCTGAATTGATTGATAGCTTGAACGCACTCATCCCGGCGATCGCCTTTTACCTCATCCAAACCATCCAGCAACAGCAGCAGTTTTTCTTCCTTCACCCACCCTCGACCGATAGATTTGGATACTTGATATTGGCTGTTCAGTTCAAATACCAGCCAATCGGCGATCGCTTGCTTTCCTCCTTTCCACGAAGAAAGGTTTAACATGACTGGCATCGGCAGGCTGACATCTCGCTCGGCACGCGCGATTAAGTCGCGGGCGAGTTCCAACAGCGTGATAGTTTTGCCCGATCCCGGTTCTCCTAAAATTAGCAAAGAGCGACCGATTCCCAATCGATCGAACTGGTCGATAACTCTCGTACCCGGTGGCAGAGTTTGTCTGGGTTGGTTGGGGGTTTCCCAAACCAGCGCCGCTGGCGTTTCTACCGCATTGAGCCGTTCTTCCAGTCCCAGAACAATCAGCGCTTGACCGTGCAAAGATTTCTCCAATACGCCTTTAATCCAGGCATTTTTTACCTTGTTGAGAAAGATTTGACGATCGCGGTACTCTTGGCGTCCAACCGGGATCGGCGCGTCAGTCGGCTGAGAAAGCACCTGCCCAGCAGTTTTTGAGCCTTCGCGGGCGATCGCCTCCACAGTCGTTTCTACCGATGCGGCGATCGCACTGGGCGGTAACTGGGTTTCCTCCCAACTGGCGGAAAAATCGGGCTGAATTGGCGTGAAGAAAGTTACTTCTTCATATTGATGAATCAGTTGCTCTAGTGCTTGCAGGGCTTCTGTCGCATTCTCATATCGCTCTCTGTAATGAGAGCGCACCATCTTGTCGATAATTGCTGCCAAACCCAGACTGACTGGCGCGGTGTTTTTGAATAAATCGCAGCAGATTTCGCCCGTGCTATAATTGAGTCGCAATTTTTTAGGAGATACCCCTGTTAGCGCTTGCAGGCAAAGCATCCCCACCGCGTAGATATCGCTGCTAAAGTGCGGATTGCCCGCGAGTTGTTCCCCCGGCATGTAACCGGGCGAGCCAATTGCTACCGTTAAGTTGGTTTCGCCGTCCCCACTAGCAGCTTGGTTGCTGACTGCTTTCACCGCTCCAAAATCAATCAGAACGATTTTGCCATCTCGCCTGCGCCGGATTAAATTCGCCGGTTTGATGTCGCGGTGAATGACATTTTGCTCGTGGACAAATGCCAGCACTTCCAAGATGTCGCGCAACAGCGCAATCAAATCGCTTTCGCTCAGATGCTTGCGATCGGCTAATTCTCGATCGAGAGGCTGCCCCTCGATAAATTCCTCAACTAAGTAAAAGTCTTCATTTTCCTCGAAATGAGCCAACAGGCGGGGAATGCGATCGTGATTTCCCAAGCAGTAGAGGGTTTCAGCCTCGCGATCGAATAAGCGTTTTGCCACCTCCAGCGTGGCTTTATCGCCAGCAGTCGGCTTGAGTTTCTTAACGACACAAAGGGGAGTGCCCGGTAAATGAGCGTCTTCAGCCAGAAACGTTTCGCCAAAGCCGCCGCCGCCGAGTTGTCTGACGATTTGATAGCGAAAGGCGAGTGTTTTTTCCATCCTAAAACAATGGTTAGTTTCCGGCTGACATGCTAGCAAAAAACACCGGACTTGTCAAGGATTGTTTATAAAAACTTTACGAAATGAAGCCCCGATCTTGTGAAAAATTCCTGGAGGAGCGATGCACCCCTTACTTTGCGAGAAAAGCCCTCGATCTCGGTTAATCTACACACAACCCATCTTTCTGCGGATCTTCATAGATTTTCGTTCGGGAAATTTCCGAAACTTCCCCGGTTTCGCTCACCTTGTAATCTACCGCAAAATGAGAATGTGGCCCGCACCCGCAAAGTTGATAGTCAAACAAGCGCACTTGATACCCGCCTTCTATCTTGTTAACAGAAGTATCCTCTATTTTATCGACAAATACGCGATATTCTTTCGGCACCTTTATGTTATACCGGGGTGTGGATCTGGTTAGGGCAACGGCGAAAGCCAGCGCCTTTTCTGGCGTGTCAGCCGCAGCGAAATAATTGGCAAATTCCTCTTTATTGCTGAGAAGTTTAAAATCTTTGCTGTCGGTAAAGACAATATATTTATTGTACAGGGGAAGCCTGCAGCCTTTGCGGGTGATGCCGTCACTACCCGTATTGGTATTGATAAAATTGCATTCAGCGATCGCTACTTTTGGAGCCAGCCCCCCCAGGGCATCGGACGGCACGTTGAGGCTGCTACAGCCAAATTTCTGTTCCAGTCCAATTTTGGAACAATTTAAAACGTTATTTTCTTCTTTGACGCAACCCGCTTCGATAAAGGGCGAAATATCGACGGTGACTTTGCGCATTGTTTTGGCTGTGCCCGGTTGAGGGACGGTACAGCCAATTGCGGCTAAAATTGCGCCGGAAAGCAGGGCGATCGCGAAACGATTCGTTTTAACTTGCATAAATTTGATTCGGTTTTTACAAAATGCGGCTAGCGCGAGAAGACAGGAGAGGAGGCAACATCAGTTCGACTGTCAGCCTTTTCTGATTATAGGACAAACATTCAGCTTTCTTGCGATCGGATGCCCCCTTTGCCCGCCCGACAGCAAAGCTAGAGTTTGCAGATAGCTTTGAGAACTTGTAGCAACTTGATGGCACCCTCAGTTTCCAACAAATTCAATATGGGCATATACTGATAAGTCGGGGGATTTCCTGCCTGCACATACACGAATTGATAGCGCACCCCATTCGTCGCCAGCCCCCAGACTGATTCTTGACTGGCTAGACTGTTATACGCATAGGTTAGCAGTTGAGGTATGCCAGCAATGGGATCGACTGTGCCCTTTTTAGTTTCGATCGCCAAAATCCAAAAATCTATGTTAGTTGGCGTGTGGGGATTTTTGTTGACTGCTATAATATCAAAGCGCCCTGTAATAAGCAAGTCTTCATCTTCGATATTAATCCGGGCAATATCCTCTTCTACTTTTAACTGGATAGGCGGGCGATAGAAGCCAGCCAATCGCAGGAAGGGAGCAATAGCGAGCAACCTCACCTGTCCTTCTAAAGGTTGTCCGGCTGTTATATAGGGACGAAAGTCATTGCGAATTTGCACGAGTTCCTGCTGTTCGGCTTCGCTGACGGGTTCGAGAGTTAACAAGGGCGCAAATGAGCCATCGTAACGAGCTTCAAATTTTAAAAGACGCGCAACATCGTCTAGAGTTAGGTTGCGGGCTTGGATAGTTGTCATAGCTTCGGTTCTTTTTCGCGTAAAGTTTTCGGCTGCTTCTATTATAGTAGTTATCGGTTGAGGCGATCGCGCTTTCTGTGGGGAAGGGCGCGCGCCGGTTTCCTCAATAGATTTTTGGGTGCATTTGCCGATTGTTGCCGAAATTAATAAAAAATGTTAAATTGCATAGAGAGCATTTAACTGAGGACAAAGTTATGGTGTCTCAAGTGGAATCCCCCCCAGCAACAGAGGTCATCTACCCGGAAAGTGACGGCAAACCTATGGCAGATAATACCAGGCAATTTCGCTGGATTCTGGTTTTACAGCAGAATATAGAATGGTTGTTCGCCAACGATCCGAATGTCTTTGTTGCCGGGGACTTGTTGTGGTATCCGGTGGAAGGAAATAATAAAATACGTCAGGCTCCTGACGTGATGGTTGTCTTTGGAAGACCGAAAGGCGATCGCGGTTCCTACCTGCAGTGGAGAGAAGATAATATAGCGCCGCAAGTCGTGTTTGAAATTCTTTCCCCCGGCAACACCCAGACAGAAATGAATAAAAAGCTGCTGTTTTACGATCGCTATGGGGTAGAGGAGTATTACATTTACGACCCCGATAAAAATGACATGAGCGGCTGGCTGCGATCGGGCGATCGCCTGGATGTCATCGAGCAGGTGGATAATTGGGTGAGTCCGCGTTTGGGAATTCGCTTCGACATGTCGGGGCAAGAATTGCAAATTTACCGCCCTGACGGTGAGCGATTTGCCAGTTATGTTGAGATTTCTCAACGCCTGCAACAAGCTGAGGAACGCGCCGAGCAGGAGCGACAACGCGCCGAGCAAGCCGAACAGCGCGCCGAGCAGTTAGCAGAGCGGCTGCGGGCTGCAGGAATCGACCCCGATCGATTGTGATTTTGGCGGGCGATCGCGCTTTCGCTGGGGAAAGGCGCGATCGCTCTGAAAGATTTTTCCCTTTCTGAAAAGCGGGCGATGAGACTCGAACTCACGACATTCAGCTTGGGAAGCTGACGTTCTACCACTGAACTACGCCCGCATCAAGTGCGCTATTGCCTAGTCTAACCGATCGGCTGAAAACTGGCAACCGAACACTTGAATTTTATTGTAGCGACTTTCGGCGTGGAAGTCTAGTATCTTGGGATTCGCGGTGGGAAGCGCCCGATCGCCCTTGAGGGCCAAAAAACGGCCATACAAGCAGAGCGCCATCAGGCGAACGCGAACCAGCCGTCAAACAGGTTCGAGTTTTCAGCTCCCTGCACGAGGGCAATCAGTTCGTCGCTGCCAGAAGTTTTGAGGAAAATCGCCGTACCGGCGGGCAATCCTTCTGGAGAGGCTGCTAGCAGATAGCTGTCGGCACTGCCGCGCAATTGCACGACATCCTCGCCGGGGCGGAAGTCGGCAATCAGCGCATAATCTCCTTGCCCAGAATCGGCGTCGTTGCCGTCATTGTAATAGAATGCGATCGCATCTCCCAACACAAAGCGATCGCCCCCTTCTCCACCCGCAAGGATATCTACTTCCCCGACTCCCGGAGTTGCTGCATTTGCGTCAACCCCGACGAGAATATCGCTGCCAATATCGCCGCTGAGATTGTCGCTGCCGCTACTGCCAATTAGGGAATCATTTTCTTTGCCGCCGCAGAGAGTATCGCTGCCCAAATCGCCATACAGTACGTCCTCACCTCGGTTGCCGTAAACACTATCATTTTCTTTGCCGCCGCAGAGAGTATCGCTGCCCAAATCGCCGCACAGCACGTCTGCACGCCGATTGCCGTAAAGGGAATCATTATCTTTGCCGCCGTGCAGGATATCTTTGCCGTCACCGCCGCAGAGAATGTCATTGCTGCCATTGCCGAAAAGAGCGTCATTGCCTTCGATGCCCCAGAGCGTGTCATCCCCTGACAGAGCAATAAGAGTGTCATTTTTGAGACTGCCCGCGATCGTGTCACTGCGATCGCTGCCCAGGATAAAAACGCCCGGTTCACCTGCATCCAAAGTCTCAGTTTCATCGCTGCCGTCAAGGGTATCGATTTGATATTCAGGAGGCAGGATATCGAGGGGGATGGCGGTATTCACCACAGTCGAAACCGCATCTGATAAAGGCGATAACTCTTCGCGACCGAGATTGTCAGTGGCTACCGTATAAAAAGTGTAAGCGCGACCATTTTGTCCCGCGTAATTGGCTTGGGTTTCTGTAGTGTTGTCCAGCCATAGTTCGTAAGGTTTGCCATCCACCGAAACGAATACATCGAAAGAACGAATGCCGCTGCCAGCGTCAGAACCCTGCCAAGAAACTGCAAACGTTTCAGTGCTGATAACTGACGGTAAAGGCTGCACGGTGCTAGTCGGCGAATCCGCATCAATCGTATTCAGCCAAGGATCGGGTTTCGGTGCCGGGTTGAAGTCACCGAGGAAGTCAAACTGGACAAATGCTTGGTTTTTGATTTCCGTACCGGTGGGTAAATCTTGCTTCGGTTTTACCGTAAATTCCACCCAGCCGAGCTCGTACTGAGTCTCTGGGTTGAACGGTGGCAGGAAACCCGCCATCGGATCGTCGGGAGACTCGCCAGTCACCGGATCGACAGCGTGGAACCACCAGCGAATTTCACCCGTATCGGGATTGAAAGTAGCCGTGACATCCACAGCAAGATTCATTTTCGGACGCAAATCAATCCGGGTATTTACCGCTTGTCCGCCGGGTAAATCTACATCCCAGTCTAAGAAGCCGATATTCGTGAAAGATAGGGTACTCCAGTCTAAATTTGGGTCAAGAGTATCGACAATAACGGCATCTTGGGTGGGAACTTTCGCATCGGGTTTATTCCAGAAATCTACCCGGTAGTCAAAGGGTTGATTGGGGAGGACGAAACGCTTTTCTTCGCCTACTGGAGCGTCGGGGTTGTCATAACCCAGAGGGCCAAATTTGTCTTCTGGTGTTGCGGAGGTGTAGTTTTTTATAAATTTCTTAAATAACTCATAGATGCCCTCAAGTATTTCAAATGGTATATCTTCGATTCCGTAGCTTTCAGAACCGGGTTCATTCATCAACAAAGGAACAGGAATACCTCCAACAACCTCAACATGCGTATCAGGGTAGCGACCGTAGGGATGGTAGTGTGGCTTACCAGTTTTTGAATCTATTTCAAAAACTGGTTCTCTTTTATGTCTATTTAAGTTGCGCACAAAATTTTCACCTACTTCATTATTTGGCGGTCTAAGTCCGTATTTTTTTCCTACTCCTTGCCTGTGAAGCTCAAAAACCTTTTTGCGAGCTTCTTTTGTAGTTAATTCTTCGATGAATTCGCTGGTGCCATTCTTGAGATACTTATACAATCTAAAGATATGAGCTAGTCCATCAGGATCTAGTATATTCAAAGAATTATTAAGGCTGTATTTATATAGATTAATGTCGCCACCTGATAACCCGATCGGATCTACAGCCGTAAACCGTCCCAACTCTGGAGAATAATAACGATTTCGCATGAAATCGAGGCCATTGCCCTCATCCATTACGCCCCATTCACCGACATATTCAAAGGAATTCGGCACGGTTTCGACTTTGGTTAAATCTTCTCCAAAAGGTAGATAACTGTAACGGTTGAGATAGTCGCCATTAGCGCCGCTTAGTCCTGCGGTGGAACCCAAGGCATCAAAATCGTAGAAAGATTTGGCATTATTCGCATCCACGCGACTTTCTAAACCAATCCCGTGAATGTAGCGGGCAACTGGATTACCACTAGCATCATATTCACCTACCACATCCCCTAAACCAAACGGATCGACGAGATATTCTATACGCTGACCATTTTGGATAACAGCCGTGCGATTTCCCAAGGCATCGTATTCATAACTCCAGTTTCCTTCTGGAGTAACGGCACCGATGAGGCGATTTTCTATATCGTAAGTGTAGGTTGAAGTTTGACCCCCTTCTGTTTTGGAAATTAAATTGCCGTCGGCGTCATAAGTATAAGTGGCTCCGCCTACAGCCGTGTATTCATTCAGGTTATTTGTCGTGTAAGAAGTCGCAGCACCACTGTCAGTCACGGCAGTGCGATTTCCCGCTGCATCGTATTGATATTGAATGGCGCGCCCGTCCGGCAATTTCACTGAAGTTAGCTGGCTGTTGGCATCGTATCCGTATTGCCAAGTGCCTTCCAGCGTCGTCATGCTGGTGCGGCGTCCTACATTGTCGTAGGTGTAATCAAAGCGGGAATTAATGGAGTTGTCGGGGGCAAGATTAACAACGTGCAGCAGTTGTCCGGCTGCGTCATATTCGTAAGTAGTCGCCGTGCCGTTGCCGTTATCTTCGCGAACGAGGCGACCGACTTTATCGTAGGTGTAGCTGACAATTGTCTCGCCGCTGCCATTGGTGACGAGATTTAGTTTTCCTAGCTCGTTGTAGGCATAGTTTACGGTAAAATTATCTCGGTCTACCATCTGAGTGCGCCGACCGGCTGCATCGTAGGTGAATTGCAGAAAACGACCGTCGGGGTCAGTGATTTTTGTCAGATTGTCAGCCGCATCGTACACCATTGAAATAGTGCCGTTTTTGTCAGTAGCCGACAATAAATTGCCTCGGCTGTCGTAAGTAAACTCGACTGCCGAGCCGTCCTCATATTCCTTGCGAAGCGGCAAACCAGCTTCGTTGTAGGTGTATTTAATCGCGTTGCCCCGGCGATTTGCGGACTCTACTAAATTACCCTGCGCATCAACCTGAAAAGTTTCTGCACTGGTGTCGGGATAGGTGATATTCAGCAAGTTTCCCGCTTGATTGTAATTATAGCTGAGGGTGTTTTGGCGACCGTCTCGCGCCCACAATAGATTGCTGAAATTAGAATCGTACCCGAAAGCGGTAGAAATTCCCAGGGCGTCTTTCACTTGAGTGACGTTTCCCAAATCGTCATAAGTGAATTGGGCACGCGAACCCGTCGGGCTGGTTATTTCAGTGATGTTGCCGTCAGAGTTGACTTCTATTTGTGAAACTCTCCCCAAGGGATCGACGGTTTTCACGGGAATACCGCGACTGTCAAAAAATACCTGAGTGGCTGCTCCTGTGGTGTCAGTGGCGGTGACGGTGCCGGCAGAATCGTAAGTGTATGCAATCCCTTCTGCGCCGCTGTTGAGAGAGTCGCCAATCAGTCGTCCTTGACTGTCATAGGTGTAGTTTTGTTGGATGCCAGCCGGATCGGTTATGGAGAGCAAAGCGTGTGCTGTGGCGGGATTTGCTTCGGTGCTGTAATTGTAGGTGGTGACGCCATTGGGTGCGATCGCCTCGATCAAGTGTTCGCCGCTGCTATCATACTCGTAGGTTGTTTGGCGACCGGAATTATCGGTGAGGCGAATAATCTCGCCCTGGCTGTTGTATTCCAGTTGCAAATTTTGCCCGGAAGAGTGGGTGATTTGCGCGAGATTTCCCTCGGTGTAGGTGAGAGAAATTTGGTTGCCGTTAGAGTCGGAAATTTTCGCCAGTCGTCCGTCAGCGCTGAAATCCCAGACAATCCCCGTTTGTTCGTGCAGGGAGAACGTACCGTCGCTATTTTTGCTCAGAACGCCATTGTACCCGTCTGGGTTCTCATAGCTGCCGTTATCTTTGCGAGAGAAAGATTGAGATAAACTGCCACTGTGCAGCGAAACCGTGCCGTCGCCTGACTCTTCCAGCGATATCTGGTAATTGTGCGTCCAACCGCGACCGAAAGCTCCCGAATTATAGCGCGATTCTATACTATTCCCGTAAACCCGCGTGAATGTCAAAGGCAATCCCGGTGCGGGCTCAAAGGCGTCTTGAGAAGCCGCGAGAAATGAATAGGCACTCAAGCCACTGGCTTGCAGCACTTCAAACGCAAACAACCGCCCGACATCAGCAACGGGTTGACCGAGTTTTTGCAGGTAATTGGCGTTGTCGCCCAGCATTTCCAGCCAATCGCCCCAAGTGTTACCCGTTTGGGTTTTGAGGTTTTCCCAAATGACATCCCAAGCTTCAGGATTGACAGACGGCGGGCGACTTTTTTCTTCCAGAGTCTCCCAATCAATCGGCGTTTCTAGGCTCTTATTTTCGATGCCGAGAGCCGATAAAGTAACCGGGATATCTCCTTCGCGAAATGGGGTGCGAACGGTGAGGGTGAGGGTTTCAGTTTCGCCCGGACGCAGGATATTGGGATTGCCGTCTGAACTGACTGCTAAAACATCGATTGACGCGCCGCTTACCCACTCATCCGTTCCCGGAATTTGCCACTGCATATCGGCATCGCTGCTGAGATGGAGCAGGGGACTGGCGATGTCAGTTGTGCCCCGGTTTCCGTATTCGAGGGTGATGCTGCTTCGCCGTCCGGGTCGTGCCATTCCTGGCAGTACCATATTAGCATAAAATCCTTCACTGGCAGCGTCGCTACTATTTACGACAGTGAGTGCGTCTTCGATCGCTGCAGTTTGACTGTCAGCATTTTTTACAACTACATCCCAGGCTCCCACTGGCACTTGTGCGAAATCGAATGTCGCAAAAGTTTTCGTCGAATCCTGATTGAAAACTGCTTGCGGCTTTAACTGGGTGAGATTGTCGGGAGCGATGAGGTAAATCGTATCAGTCGGCGAGAAGTTATCTCCCAACAGCTCGACTGTTACTCGCCCGCTGTTAGCCACTGAGGGCTGTTTGACAGAATGCAGCCCAAAAGTTGTGGGGTCTGCGGATAGGGTAAAATTGGTAGAATTGTTGGGGAGGTACTGACCGTAAACTCCTATATAATAGGTGCCTTGGCGGGGGGCGATTAGGCGAATTTCTTGGTCGGGTTGAGAAGCGATCGCGGAAACTTCCTCAAAATCCATCAGGGTAGGAATTTCGCCATATTGGCTGTAGAGGGCTAGAGTTCCCGATGCAGTTTCTCCATCGAGTTTCAAGCGAATGGTTTGCCCCGGTTGTTGCGTTTCAAATCGGTAGAATGTCCAGCCATTTTGGCTGACGCTTCCGGTGACGGGGGCTCCCACGTTTAACAGGGGTGCTTGAACGTTTAAGGGTTGCGACGCGGCAGCAATGTTATTCAGTTCGTTCGGTTCTGTCACTTGCCGATCGCGATCGCTTGCCACGACGATATAGCGCGCGCCGGCAGTTGACGGCACTGTTGCCGTGAGGGTTTCCGTATAACTTTCTCCGCCCGCAAGCGGAGTTGCGTGCTGGCGCGTTTCTAGCAGCAAATCATCGGAACTGGGATAGGGATCGTTGGAGAGATAAACCTTATCGCTCCAAGCACTAGAGGTGGTGTTGCCGCCGATATTTTTCACCGTCCAACTGGTGGCAAACTGTCCGCCCACATTCACCGATTGCGGCGCGGGGTTGGCGACTGCAACAACCGCCAAATCTGCGGCAACCGTTGACACTTGCGATTCGTAAACCCCCAAATCAACATAGGCGGGAGTTCCGGTGCCGGTATTGGCGATTCCCGGATCGTCATAGCGGGACTTTCCTAATAAATCTTGTGTCGGCGCGTTGGTTCCAAACCCGGCATCAATGGCAGGAGAACCGGGGGATAGTTGATAGTTGCCCTTAGTGCGATCGACAAAGAGCGGATCGATGTTGAGATTGCCGTTTTGGTCGAGTTCGGGCTTGCCGGGGTCGAAATTCCAGATAATTTCTTCACCATCTGGATTGTAGAAAATGCTGTTGCTAACTGCGGCAATTGGAGGATCGCCCTGATGCTGCAGTCCATTTTGGTTAAAGGCAACCAGGGAATTTTCTATCGTTAAATTGGCTCCGCCGAGATGAATGCCACCCGGCTCCCAGCCGGAATCAGAAAACCCATTTTCCACTATCGTGCAATTGCGGAAAACTTCGCGAGAGTCTGCCCGGACAAAAATCCCGTTGATTTGGTTGCGGGCTATCAGACAATTTTCCGCCTCAATTTCAACAAATGGACTGTAAACGTAAACGCCATAGTTGTTATCAGATAGAACGACATTATTGAGCTTGACTTTGGCTCCCTCAATTCCTTCCACTGCTTTTGCCGCATACCGGATATCGACATTCTTCAAGTTGCCCGAAGCAGACTTCCCAGAAAAAGTGATGCCTTTCCAGTCTGAAACAGCAGGATTGTAATTGCTGCCATCGCCGTTGTTGTCGCCACCTGCGGTGTCGTCTTTCCAGGAGGTTAAAACTACTTTGTTTTCCAAGGTTCCTTGTACGTCTAGGGTGCCATCCACATCCAGACCGACAGAACTTTTGGCAAATTTGATAACGGTTCCCGGTTCAATAGTAAGGGTTATATTTTCAGGAACGGTCACTGTATCGACCACTCCCACAATGCCACTCCAAACAGTATTTTCTGTCAGTTCGCCCCCTTGGATTGAAACGGGTAGGTTATCAATGGATTGACCATTGACTAAAATAACTCCGCCGTTGCTTTGTTTCGGCAACCAACCTAAGATATGAGACAAATCCGATAATTCTACTAAACTTTCAGCCCCATCGGCCAAAACGTTGAGCAGTCCGCCAGAAATTTGCTTTAAATTGGTGAGGGTGCTGTGACCGCCATTCAAGGCTTGGACGGAGTTGTCGCCAGTGTAGGCCGTCAATCCTGGCAAGGCGAGAGTGCTGAGATCGCTTGTCAGGTCTGCATTTTGAAGCTCGGTTAATTTATCGACGGCGATCGCCCCGTGGTTGCGAGCGG
>CAYOOD010000050.1:0-18970 GCA_964405435.1 uncultured bacterium | reverse complement strand
AGGTGCTGCCGCTAACATCGCTGAGGTTGCTAAAGTCGGCATTGATATTATCTAGTAGCGTTACTTCGCTGTTAGTGCAGCGGGTTATTTGAACTGTGCTTAAACTGCCAGTGCTTTCGAGGTTCAGATCTGCGCCTTGAATCTCGGTGAGGTTGCCAACGGCGATCGCCCCGTGGTTGCGAGCGGACAGACTCGAATAACTCCAAACATCATCCCCCACAAAACTACTGAGTGCTGAAAGATTGACAGTGCTGCCAATTCCCTCGGCTGATACTTGCGTGTTCCCTCCGGTAATGGTTTGTAACCCGCTCAGGTCAATGTTCCCGCCTTCTAGTGCTTTAATCCCCAGGATATGGTAACTTTCACTTCCCTTGAGAGTAGTGAGTTTCGACAAGTCGAGGCGACTGCCCGCACCGCTGGCTTCAAACGTTGGATCTGATTTATCCCCGGTATAGCGAGTCAGATCGGGCAGGCTCAACACGCTCCCATTTTTGGCGAATAAAGATAACGCTTTAACCGTCGGTTGACCTTGAGAGAATGTGATGGTAATGTTTTCACCGGGCCGGTCAATTGTTACGTTATCCTCCGTTCCGGGAACTGTGCCGCTACTCCAGTTTGCCGGGTTGTACCAGTCGCCATTTCCTCCGATCCAAGTAATATCTGCTTGTTCAATTTCGACAGGTTCACCCTCTAAAATAATCGTAGCTGTATCATCTTCAGCTTTAAGCGATTTCAACTGTTGCGGAGACAGGGTTTCACCGAGTACCAACCGGGAGAAAATCGCGCCTTCATCGCCTGGTGCATCGATATGATTCAGCCGCCAGTCTATAGCGTGCCCGATTTCTTCGAGAAGCACGCGGCTAATTGCCGGCAGGTTGTCTGTATTCTGGCTGAGAAATTCTCGCGATATATAAATAGTATTGGCAGCGCCTGCATAAGCCCCGATTGCTCGGTTGATGTCTGCTGCGGGGCGAAGCTCTACCAGGGGGATGGCGCTAAAATCTCCCATTACCCAATCGCGCTGTAACGCTGCTCCACCATCGCCAAAGGCTAGCTGCATCTTGGCGCTGAAATCGGGAGCCGTACTGAAGGTTTTGAGGCGGTTTTTGGCAGCTTCCAGCGATCGCTCTAGCGCCTGCTCGTTCCTGAAGCTGTCGAGCAGGTTATCCCCACGAGTCAAAAGAGTATCCATACCGTTTCTCCCTGCGTCCAAACGCGACGCGATCGCTCTGGTAGCTGTCAAGTCCCAAAAGCTACGAGAGGCAAGATTTTTCGGTAGTTTGTTGCTATTTTAAATTTAGCATTAACTCGATCTATTCAGTCAAAAATTTAAAGATTTATTTGGGATTGCGGCTGTGCTTGTACGGAGAGCAAAATTCAACAGCGAATCAGGTTTAGCGATGAGACTGAGCAGGAGAAATAACGTTCTAGATAGGCATCAGAAATTCTTGCGACTGCTGGACGCAGCAAGAGATAATTTTTACTTGTAGCCAAAAATCAATTTTCAAAAAAATCTAATTGAAGGTTGGCAGCGGGCAGCGGGAACCGGGGCGATCGCTCCCTTTACTGCCAAAATAGGGAGGGGCGCGGCAAGCGCGCCCCCTCCATTTTTTCAGCAGTTACTTAACAGCGCGGAGTTTAGCTTTTTGCGGCTTGGCATTAAATGGGAAAAAGCGCCAGCGGGGGCGAGACTTGCCCCGAAACAACCGTCCGAGCGATCGCTGCAAACTATCCACATAAGTGAACAGCACCGGCACCACTACCAGCGTCAGCAGGGTGGAAGTGGTGAAACCGCCTGTCACGGCGATCGCCATCGGAGCCCGCACCTGAGCGCCCGCGCCAATTCCCATCGCGATCGGAATCATCCCGGCAATAGTAGAAATCGAGGTCATCATAATTGGGCGGAGGCGAGACACCCCAGACTCGACGACGGCTTTGAACTGCGGCATCCCTTCTTCCTCATTGGAGAGGGCGCAGTCTACGAGAATGATGGCGTTTTTCGTCACCAGCCCCATCAGCAGCACGATGCCAATCAGGGCAAATAGCCCCAATTCTTTCTGCATCACCATCAATCCAATCAGCGCGCCGCCGATGGAAAGGGGCAAGGAAACCAGAATCGTCAGGGGAATCAGAAAACTGTTGTACAGCAGCACCAAAATGGCGTAAATGCACAGCACGGCGATCGACAGCGCCCCGCCAAAGCGACCGAAAATATCCTGCATG
Source organism: uncultured bacterium (assembly GCA_964405435.1). Classification (GTDB taxonomy): domain Bacteria; phylum Cyanobacteriota; class Cyanobacteriia; order Cyanobacteriales; family Oscillatoriaceae; genus DVEG01. Next base: position 16,747 of record CAYOOD010000050.1, on the reverse strand, counting down.
ATCTTGGCATCGCCCTCAGAAATTTGCCTCACGTCGGGCGGCAGGTTTTTCAAGGCTGGCAGAGCATTAACTTTTGCTAGGGCGTCTCCCAGGGAAATGCCTTGCAAGTTGGCTTCTAGCGAAACTTGCCGCGATCGCGCGTAGCGATCGATTTGCGCCGGTCCGCTGCCGAGGCTGATCTTTGCCACTGCTGAGAGCGGCACTAACTGCCCGGTTTGGCTGGGGATTTGCAAGTCTTTGAGAATCTCAAAATTATCGCGAAACTGGGAAGCAAGCTGCACGCGAATCGGAATTTGCCGATCGCTCAAGTCAAACTTCGCCAGATTCGCCTCATTGTCGCCGATGGTTGCCAGCGTTGCCGTCCGCGCGATCGCATTCACCGACACTCCCAAATCCCCCGCCCGCGCGGCATCCGGTTCGATCAAAATTTCCGGTTTCACCAGAGACGCGCTGGAAGTCATCTCCACCAAACCGGGAATTTCCCGCATTTGCTTTTCGAGTTCGTCCGCCGTTTGCTTGAGTGCCTCTGGATTTTCACTCGTGAGAACAATCGTCAAATCCTTGCGGTTGCCCGCCGCACCGCCGCTAGCGAAACTGACGCGCGCCCCTGGAATCTCGCTGAACTCTTCCCGCATTTGCTGCTCGAACTGCTGCTGAGAAATCTTCCGTTCTTCCCTCGGCGTCAGGTTGACATATACCGTCGCCGTGTTGACTTTGCCACTGCTGCCGCTGCTGCCAGCCGTGCCGAAGAGACTCTTAACAACTTCCTGCGGCTGCATTAACTGCATTGCTCGCTGCATCACCCCGTCGGTTTCGCTCAGCGTCGAGCCTGGGGGCAGTTCGATTGACAGGGTACTCAATCCCACGTCGCCGTTATTGAATAAGCCTTTGGGAATCAGGGGCACCAACATCAAGCTGCCGATAAAAAACGCGATCGCGATCGCCAGCGTCGTCAGCCTGTGCCGGAGCGCCCAAGTCAGCAAACTGCGGTAGGGCGTGAATTTCTTCTGCGGTTTCTTGTTCTTTTTCGGTTCTCCCCCATTTGCCAAAGCGTTGAAATGGGCACTTTTTTGCCCTTTATTCTTTATCTTTTTCCAATAACCAGCAATGAACGACCAAGGGCTGACGGATTCCGTGCCTTTTTCCTTCATCAAGTAGGCACAGAGCAGGGGCGTCATGGTACGCGCGACGAAGGTAGAAAATAGGGTAGAAACCGCAACCGTGACGCCAAAAGGGCCGAAAAACTGACCCGGAATGCCGCCCATAAACGCGACGGGGAGAAACACTGCGACAATCGTCGCGCAACCAGACAGCGCTGCCAGCCCGATTTCTTCCGAAGAATCCATTGCAGCTTGCTTGGGCTTTTTGCCCATCTGCAAGTGCTGGTCCATATTTTCAATTTCTACCACGCTGTCATCCACCAAGTTGCCCACCGTCAGCGCCAGCGCCAGCAGCGTCATGCCGTTGAGGGTATAGCCCAGCAAGTTCATCACCCAATAGGTGGGTAAGATGCTCAGCGGCAGCGAAATGGCAGCAATCAAAGTGGCTCGCCAGTCGCGCAAAAATATCAGAATGGTCAGCATTGCCATGTAGGAGGCTTCTACCAGGGCATCGATCGAGGATTCGTAGGATTCCTCGATGTTGGTGGCTCTGGTAAAAATAAGCTGAAATTCGATGTCTTCTGGCAGGGTTTTGTCCAGTTTGGCGACGGCTTCTCGCACCCCTCTTTCTACGGTGACGAGGGTGCTGCCGGTGCTGCGCAGCACTGAGAATCCCACCACCGGAGAACCGACTTCAGATTTGGCGGTTTGCGATGCCGGGATTGGGGGATTGGGGGATTTCGCCTCTGCGGTTGTTTCTTCCCATCCTTTGCCAGTTGCAAAGCGCGCTGTTTGGCGGACTTCGGCGTGAGAATCGGTGACTTCTGCCAAGCTCGAAAGGGGCACGGCGGCACCGCTGGGGAGGGAGATGCGGTAGTTTTTAAATTCTTCGACGGTGCGGGTGCTGCCGATGGTGCGGATGCTCTGTTCGCTGCCGCCGGCTTCCGATCGCCCGCCGGGGAGGTTGATGTTGAGGGCGCGGATTTGATCGTTGACTTGGGTGGCGGTTATTCCTAAAGCGCGCAGGCGATCGGGATTGAGTTCGACGCGAATTTCGCGATCGACGCCGCCAACGCGATTGACTTGGGAAACTCCCGGCACGGCGAGGATGGCGCGGCTGATGGTTTGATCGACGAGTTCGCTCAATTCTTCGACCGATCGCTGTTCTGATTTGACAGCGTAGGTCATAATCGCGCCGCCGGCAAATTCCAGGCGTTTGACAATTGGATCGTTGATATCCTGGGGTAAGTTTTGCCGAATTTGGGCGACGGCGTTGCGCACGTCGTTGGTGGCGCGATCGCTGTCTGTTCCCAATACAAAATTAATGACGGTGGTGGAAATCCCGTCATTAACTGTGGAATTGAGTTGGTCGATATTTCCCAACCCAGCAACTGCGTCTTCTATTTTTTTTGTTACCTGAGACTCTAATTCAGTCGGCCCTGCTCCTGGCTGGGTGACGGTGACGCTCACCGTTGGTACGTCAATATTCGGGTTAGCGTCGATGCCTAACTGGCCGAATGAGGTCCAACCTACGATGCTCAATATCAGGAATAAAACCAGAGTCGGAACTGGTTTACTGATAGACCAGCGCGATATATTTAATGACATTTGAATTTGAAAATTTACAGGTTTTCGCTAGCCAGTTCTGCCCAATAATAAAGAATTGGTATGGGGGAGGTTTTGCCAAATTTTACCCATCCCCAATTCTCCACTCAGCACTCTTGGTCCCCATTGCCTAGCAACTATGGCTGAGGTGCAGGTTTGAGATTGCTGTCAGAAACGACCTTGACGCGATCGCCATTTTTGACGTAACCCGCTCCGGCTACAATGACGCGATCGCCGACTTTCAGACCGCTTTTGATTTCTACTTTGGCATTATTCAAATCGCCGCTCCCGATAATTTCTCCAACTTCCACGGGCTGGGCTTTTACTTTATCTTCCCCCTCCAGAAGGTAAACAATTTTGCGATCGCTCTGCGACAAGACCGCTTTATAGGGCACTGTCAAGCCGTCGGCGGTGCTGGTGGTGATGGCGGCTCGCAAAAACATCCCGGGTTTGAGCAAGTCATTCGCCGGCAGGTCGATCTTGACGATCGCCAGTCGCTTATCCTTATCCACCAAGGGAGCAATTTCGCGCACGGTTCCTTCCAACTGAATGCGCGCGTCGGCATCGGAAGTAATGCGAACGCCGGAACCGCTCCGCACGGAGGACAATTGCGTTTCAGGGACTTCCGCCTGCAATTCCAACTGCCCGTCCCGGATAATCGAGAAGAGTTTTTGCCCTCCTGTCACGTCTCCCACGCGAGCAATTCTTTCGGCGACAGTCCCGCTTTTTGGTGCCCGCACGAAAGTTTGTTCCAGTTGGGTTTTCTGCTGTTCGACTCGCGCGTTACTGCTGCGGACTTCGGCTTCGGCACCGCTGGCGTTGGCTTTGGCGCTGTCAATTTGGGCGATCGCGTTGCTGACGTTGGCTTTGGCACTCTGCAATCGCGCTTCGGCGCTTTTGACGTTGGCGCTGGCACTCTGCAACCGCGCTTCGGCACTGCTGACGTTGGAGCGGGCGCTTTTAATCCGCGCTTCGGCACTGCTGATATTTGCCGTGGCAACTCGCACTTCTTCGCTTGCCGTGTCGGCTTTGGTGCGGTAGGTTTCGGCTTCTTGTTCGCTGATGGCTCCGTCTTGCGCTAATTTTTGATAGCGCTGCCATTCTCTTTCTGCCTGCGCGAGGTTGGCTTTGGCTTTGGCGAGATTCGCTTCGGCTTGTTCGCGCCCTGCTTCGGCTTCGGCTAGCGCGGCTTGGGCTTGCAATACGGCGGCTTCGGTTTCCGATCGCGCTGCGATCGCTTGGGAAACGGCGGCTTCGGCTTCGGCTTGGGCTGCGCGCGCTTGCTCCAGGCTCCCTTGCGCTTGATCGATCGCCGCTTGTCTCTGCTGCACGGTGGAGCGATCGGATTCGACCTGAGCTTTGGCTTGGTCGATTTGGGTTTGCAGCACCGCGTCGTCGAGAATGGCCATCACCTGCCCCGCCTCGACGGCATCTCCTTCATCCACCAAGACTTGCTCGATCCGCAATCCGTTCGCTTGCGGCAGCACCGGCAGCAAGTCGCGCGCGGCAACGCTGCCCGTGGCTTCTAGCATTCGCGACACGCTCGTCGCCTCCACTGGCGCAACTGTTACGGTTTGGCTGGCTGCCGGTTGGGCAACCGCTACCGGTGCGGCAGCAGGCGCTTTTTCCTCGGATTGCTTGCTGATAAATCCCATCCCGCCCACGCTCAGCGCTACGCCCAGTCCTACCCCCACCGCCACCCCGCGCCAACCGCTCAGCATTCCTCGGGGCGAGTCTGAGGGTTCTGTTGCTGGTTCTTCCAGCGCTTCTTCCGATGCTTCCACTTCCTCGCTTTCTGCTCTCTCCGCTTCTTCTGGCGAATGTTCTTGGCGTTCTGTGCCTTCCGCCCGGACGTCGGCTGCGGGCACTTCCACCACCTCGATCGGCGCTGCGTCTGTCAAAGCTTTGTAGCCCACCGTACTCCTCCCTGCGATCGTTGCTTTTCTTAATTTTCTGGTGAAGAAATCTTGCTGAATTTTTACTTATCTTAACATTCTCTATTAGGGTTGTGTCCGCTTGCAAAGCCCCCCTGGCTCCACCCCCTCCCCGTACCCCGTGCTACTGCACCTCGCGGCTCGCGGGGCAGAGTCCAGCCAGAGAGAAGGGCCAAGTAGAGCTGGCTTGATAGTTTGTGAACTTTTTCAACGTTAGCACGTTTTGAATGTTCAATAAATACTGAACGTTTAAATTGCGTCAGGAGTTTTTTGCGTTAAGGCTGCCCACTATTTAATGCGTGCTTTTCACAAAAATGCTTTTATTGTTGAGATTTAAAAAAAAACAAACAAGAAAAGTCTAAAATCTAAAAAGCAAATAGGCTGACGGGGCGATCGCTCCTAGTTTGTAGTAGGGGCTCTAGCCCCAGCTCCGAACATTTAGGGGGCAAAACCCCCTACTCAAACCGCTAGTGCATTCATATCCGCCTAGTTATCGCCTTCGCGCTTAAAATAATAAAAACCTTTGATGCCGTACTGTAGTACAGATCCGTTGCGCGATCGGGCAGTGTTTGCGCCAGTGCTGCACTTGTACAAAGACAGATCGTTGAGAGCGCCTCTAGTGATGAATCAAGTTTTTTCACCCCTCCAACAACTTTTGCTGACGTGGCTGCTGATGTTTTTGGCGGGTTGGGCGGCGCTGAGCGCTTTAAACTATGTCGGCGAACTGCTGAGCATTCTGATCACCGCTGGGCTGATAGCGTTTTTACTGAATTACCCAGTCGCCAGACTGCAGCGGTTTCTGCCCCGCGCGGCGGCGGCAGGGCTGGTGTATTTGGCGGCGGGGCTGGCGGTGGTGTCGATCGCCCTGACGGTGGTGCCGCCGGTCTTCAACCAGGCGCAACAGCTAGCGGTGAATTTCCCCTCCCTGCTCCAGTCGGCTAAAGAACAATTGGCCAATTTTCAAGCCTGGAGCGCGGAACACAATTTGCCCTTTGACGTGCGGATTTTGACACAGCAGTTGCTGGTGCGGGTGCAGGCGCAGGCAGAAGCGATCGCCGCAAAGGGCGTCGGGTTAGTCGTGGGCACCGTCAATTGGTTTGTGGACTTGATCCTGATTCTGGTGATCTCGTTTTACATGCTTCTGGATGGCGATCGCGTCTGGCGCAGCCTCACCGGCATTCTCTCGCCCAAAATCCGACCGCAGCTCACCGAGTCGCTGCAGCGCAACCTACAGCGGTTTGTCTCCGGGCAGTTACTATTGGGATTATTTATGGCCATCAGCCTCACTGTGGCGTTTTGGTGGTTGCGGGTGCCTTTTTTCCTGCTGTTTGCCGTGTTTATCGGCGTCATGGAAGTGATTCCGTTTGTCGGGGCGACGCTGGGAATTGGCGGGGTGAGTCTGGTGGTGGCGTTTATAGACTGGTGGATGGCGCTGCAAGTTCTGGCGATCGCGATCGCCCTGCAGCAAGTCAAGGATAATTTAATCGCCCCCCGAATCATGGGCAACCTCACCGGGCTGTCTCCGGTGATTATCTTTGCTTCTCTGCTCCTGGGCGCGAGAGTGGCAGGGCTGCTGGGGGTGATTTTGGCGATTCCGCTCACCGGCGTGGTGAAAAGTTTTGTCGAAATCGTTCTCGATCCGGCGCTGCCGCCGCAAACCGGCTCGTTTTTTCACAATCCGATGCAGGAAGAGGAGCGATCGCCCCTGCTGCCCGTCGTTTCCACTCCCGACACCGCCGACAAAAGCCAATCTAAACTCTAAAATTGCAACTCGAAAATCTAAACTAAAAAATTGCTATGAAATGGTGGCAGAAACTTAAACGAAATCCCTTGGCTCGGTTTGGAGCGACCTTGCTAATCGTTTTTTATTTGGCAGTGATTGCAGCAGATTTCGTGGCTCCTTACGATCCTTATCAGTCTCAGCCGGACGGTTCCCTGCTGCCGCCGACTCAGATATACTGGATGAATAAGAACGGTCAATTTATCGGCCCGCACGTTTATCCGACGTTCCAGGGGCCGATCGATTTGGAAACGGGCGATCGCGAATTAATTATCGATCGCGACAAGCCCTCGCCGCTGCGCTTGTTCGTTCAGGGTACGCCCTATCGGCTGTTTCGCATTGCCCTGCCGCTGCCAAAAACCGTGAAAGTTACGCAGCCGCCTGCGAAAGACGCGCCAGCTAAAGACGCGAAAGAACAGAAATCTGAGAAACCCCAGCCAACCGAGCAGGTGAAATGGGAAGAAGTGGAAATTTTCCCCGGCATTCCCGGCAATTTGCACCTCTTCGGCACCGCCGGCGAGGGCAAGTGGAACCTTTTGGGCACCGACGATCAAGCCCGCGATCAATTTACTCGCCTGCTCCACGGCGGGCGCGTCAGTTTGTTTATCGGGTTAGTTGGGATTGCCCTCACCTATCCCCTCGGCATGTTAGTCGGCGGAATTTCGGGTTATTTTGGCGGCTGGGTTGACAGCATTTTGATGCGCTTCGTGGAAGTGCTGATGACGATTCCCGGCATTTATCTCCTCGTTGCCCTCGCCGCCGTGCTGCCCCCCGGGCTCACCAGTGCCCAGCGCTTTTTTCTGATCGTGCTGATTACTTCGTTTATCAGTTGGGCGGGGCTGGCGCGGGTGATTCGCGGCGAAGTGCTTTCGATTAAAGAGCGGGAATTCGTGCAAGCGGCGCGATCGATGGGGGCAAAACCCCTGTACATCATCGTGCGTCACGTTCTCCCCCAAACCGCGACTTACATTATTATTTCCGCCACCCTCACCGTGCCGGGGTTTATTGTCTCGGAATCGGTGCTGAGTTTGATCGGTCTGGGGATTCAGCAACCCGATCCCTCCTGGGGGAACATGCTTTCCCTCGCAACCAATGCCTCAATTTTGGTCATGCAGCCTTGGCTGGTATGGCCTCCGGCCCTGTTAATTATTTTAACCGTGCTGGCATTTAACTTGCTGGGAGACGGTTTGCGGGACGCCCTCGATCCGCGCAGTTTTCAGCGCTAGTTTGTTGGTTGGGTGGGGTGCGAGCGTTACCCAACCCTTTTGTTAGGTTTGGTTCTAAAATTGGCGGTTCGCCAGAAACCCGGCTTCTTAAAGAAGCCGGGTTTCTTAAAATTTGCTTTATTTATGCCTGCCTGCTTAATGGCTTAGATAAATATAGTATGATGCTGGTTGATACATTCAGCGCGATCGCGCCGTAAAAGGCAGCGAAATTATAAAATTATCCGCGAAAAAGACAAAAGGAGGAGGCATGGATGCGGGCGAATTTTTGAGACGATATGCAGCAGGAGAGCGAAATTTTTCTAACGCAGACTTGTCGGCGGTTTCTCTGCGAGAAGCGAACTTGGTGAGTGTAAATTTTAGCGGGGCTAATCTCAGCAACTCTGACTTGCGAGAAGCCCGTTTCGGGCAAGCAAGTCTGTTTCAAGCGAATCTAGACGGCGCGAATTTGAGCGAAACTATTCTCTGGGGAACCGAACTGAGCGAAGCTTCCTTGCGCCGAGCCGAATTGCGGGAGGCGGATTTGAGCGGAGCCAAGTTAGTAAAAGCCTTTTTGGAGGAAGCAAAACTGGCTAAGGCGAGTTTGAACGGCGCTGACTTGAGCGGGGCGAATCTTTCCAGAGCAATGCTTTTCGGAGCCGACTTCAGCCCCAGTTCCGACCGGCAAACCAATCTGAAAGAGGCAATTTTGAGCGGCGCGGAGCTGAGCTATGCCAACTTGAGCGGGGCGCAACTGCACCGGGCAAATCTGGATGGTGCAAAACTGTGCCGGACGATTTTAGGAAGCTGGAAAAAAGATAAATTTTACCAGACTGATTTGAGCGAATCCAGCTTGCAAGGGGCAGATCTCAGCTATGCCGATTTGACTGGGGTGAATTTGCAAAAAGCCAACCTCCGGGGCGCGGATTTGACGCGAACCATTCTCGCGGATGCGAACCTGAAAGGGGCGGTGATGCCTGACGGCACCGTTCGCGACTAGCGCGCTAATTTACTCGTCAAGTCGATAATCGGGCGGAGATGTCAAGGTCGGCGATCGAAAAGCAAGCGCTTTAATCGCGTGCGGCAAGTGAAGAAAGCGATCGCGATTCGCGCCTGCTTTCGCCAATTCCGAAATCAAACTCGGGCAGCCAAGCCCGCTATTCAGCATTCAGCCGTTTTGTCAAGGGCTTTCCCGAAGCATCTCCTTCCCTCATCTGAGAATATTGTTAAGAATTATTACAAAAATCAAAAAAAAATATATATCGCTATATAGTTATTTAAGGAAGAGCGGCTTTGACGAATGCGGCTCCTTTTCCCCATCCGCCGGGGCGCAGGAGGTAGCGCAGTGGAGGCATTTCACCCTACGCGCTTTTGCCCATGCCCCATGCCCAGTCCCCTATACGTTTCGCCCGGAGACAATTTTAATGGTCTTTTCCACTCAAGAAGTGATTGTTGACTTCGACTTGATTAAAAAATACGCGACGTCAGCCCCCCGCTACACGAGCTATCCCCCGGCAACCGAGCTAACGGAAGATTTCACCGAATTAGATTTGCGAATGGCGATCGCAGCCTCGAATCAGCGCCAGTCGCCGCTATCGCTTTATTTTCACCTGCCCTTTTGCCAAAGCGCTTGTTATTTCTGCGGCTGCAATGTTGTTGTTTCAAGCAACAAAACCCTCGCCGAAAATTACTTGCACTATCTGACGAGAGAAATTGAAACCACCTCAGCACTGATTGACTCCACTCGCCACGTCCAACAACTGCACTGGGGCGGCGGAACGCCGAATTACTTGTCCCTCAAACAAGTAGAGTATTTATGGGAAATTATTAACCTGCATTTCAAATTCGATCGCGAGGCTGAAATCTCGATTGAAGTGAATCCTAAGTATATTGACCGGAACTATATTTTCTTTTTGCGATCGCTCGGCTTTAACCGCATCAGCTTCGGCATTCAAGACTTCAACCCGCAAGTGCAAGAAGCCGTGAATCGGATACAGCCGGAAAAAATGCTGGTTGAGGCGATGGGCTGGATTAAAGAAGCGGGGTTTGAGAGCGTCAATGTCGATTTGATTTACGGGCTGCCGTATCAAACTTTAGAGACATTCCGGGAAACGGTGAGAAAGACAGTCAAATTAAATCCGGATCGGATAGCCGTTTTTAACTTTGCTTACGTTCCCTGGATGAAACCGCTGCAAAAAAAGATACCCCAGTCGGCACTGCCGCCGGCACAGGAGAAACTGGAAATTTTGCAAATGACGATACAAGAGCTGACAGATAGCGGCTACGTCTTCATCGGCATGGATCATTTTGCCAAACCAGACGATGAATTGGCGATCGCGCAGCGGAATCGAGCCCTGAAGCGCAATTTCCAGGGCTACACCACCCAACCCGACGCCGAGCTGTTTGGTTTTGGCGCGACATCCATCGGCATGTTAGAAGACGCCTACGCGCAAAATCACAAGCGCTTGAAAGACTATTACCGAGCAATTGATGCCGGGTATCTTCCCGTCAGCAAAGGCATCAAGCTGAGTCGAGCTGACATTCTCCGGCGCGACGTTATCATGCAAATTATGTCTAATTTTTGGCTGAAAAAATCCGAAATAGAACTCAAATATGGGGTAAAATTTGACGAGTATTTTTCAGCCGAGCTGGAAGAAATGGCACCGCTAGAACGGGATGGGCTGGTGAAGGTAGGGCGCGATCGCATTGAAGTAACGCCGTTGGGGCGCTTGCTGGTGAGAAATATTGCCCTGCTTTTTGACGCTCATGCCAAAATGCGAGGCGATCGTCAACTTTCCCAAACGATTTAAAATAGATTCCTCGTGATTCCTTAGTGTTCCTCGTTACCAGGCTCAGCCTGGAAATGAGTCTCAACATAATAACTGGAGGCAGAGCCTCCCGCCCTGACGTTACCAGGCTGAGCCTGGTAACGAGTTATCACGAGTTCTCTAGTAAGTTCTCTCGTTCCCCGGCTGAGCCTGGGAATGAGTCTATCGAGGCTCTGCCTCGTGCTTGAGAAAGCTTGAAGAGACTTGAAGAGATCGGACAAAAAACGAGGCGAGTTATGGCTTATTTTTGGTTTAAAGCATTTCACCTAGTTGGGATTGTGGTTTGGTTTGCGGGATTGTTTTACTTGGTGCGCTTGTTCGTCTATCACGCAGAAGCGTCGGAACAACCGGAACCCGCGCGCACGATTCTCAAGCAGCAGTATCAGCTTATGGAAAAACGCCTTTACAACTTGATAACCACGCCGGGAATGGTGGTGGCAGTGGCGATGGCGCTGGGTATCGTTGCGACTGAGCCTGAAGTTATCGGGGAAGGGTGGCTGCGCGTCAAGTTGGGTTTGGTTGCAGTTTTGAGCGCCTATCATTTTTACTGCGGTTGGATTCGCAAACAATTAGCAAGCGATCGCTGCCTTTGGAGCAGCCAGCAGTTAAGGGCGCTCAATGAAGTCCCCACCATTCTTTTAGTTGCAATTGTTTTGCTGGCTGTTTTCAAAAATAACCTGCCCGTCAACACCGCAATATGGGGCATCGCCGCGCTGATTGTGGCGACGGCGGGTGCGATTCAACTTTACGCCATGAAACGCCAGCAGGTGGGAAATGGTTAATGGGGCATCGGGCATCGGGCAAAAGGGCATCGGGCATTGATTATCCGAGCCTGCCTCACTCCTGACTTTTTATTGCCCCATTCCCCATGCCCAGCGCTCTATGCCCCATTACCCCGTGCTTCTGCGTGAATTCAGCGAGCTGCACCCAGTCAACTACAAAAGATAAAGAGAATCGCAGTTGACAAAAAAAATAAAATAAGCTAATCGCGAAAAGCGATTCGCGCGCGATCCCCGCAATCCCCGAATCCCGGCATCTCACAACCAGCAGCCCCGTGCCAGCCTTGAAAGAGCCCGAAAACAGAAATCCCATGCCTGTCGGCACGGGATGGAAATGGGTTTTGGGTTTTTTCATTAATTACAGTATGACTTATAAATGCGAGTAGCGCTAGTAGAATGTGACGGATTTTGAAATGGCACAGTGCGATCGCTCTGCTGATGAGCCTTCCGCGTCGTGGGGCAACCACAGTGCCGCGCGCCCTTTCCTACAGCACCCCTGGCGCGGGCAAGAAACCAAACAAATAGCGGAAACTTCCCGCGATCGTCAAGCCGCTCCAGCGGTACTAATTGAGTCGTGAAAACTCAGAAACCCAACTTCTTCAAGAAGCCGGGTTTCTTGCCTGTACTTCATCTGACTGAACAACGCTATAGTATCAATGATGGCGTGACGGCGGGGGGCAGCATGAGCGAAATAAACCACGATGAATTAGAGCATATTGCTAACCTGATAGCCAGGTTGCCCAGCCAGGATTTACGAGAGCGCTGCCGTACCGACGAACAACTGAATGAATGGCAGAACTACAAAAACAACCAACTTTTGCTCGCAGCAGGCTGGAGAGCCCAGTTTATCGAGTGTCAGGGAGATCCAATTCGCGACGCTTTAGAAAAACAGGAAATATCCAAACACCGCCACGACATGCTTCAGCAAAAAGTCATCCTCTACAAATATCAGTGGGAGCTAATTCAAGAAGCCAATCCGCATGTAAAAAAGTTGCACGAGGCGATTTACACCCGTCTCAGCCAGATTGCTAAACGGTTCGCGCCTCCCAGGCAGTATCCTTTTGAATCCGCCCTTAAATTATTTGCAGAAATTCTCAGAGAAGAAGTAGATGATAGCTTTGCCTGGTGTTTAGAACCCTATTATGACGTGCCAGTCAAAAAGTGGAGAGAAGCCACCCAGCACTTAAAAGAAAATATTTTCGAGAAAGCCGCAGCCGACGGAACTTATCCAGAACTTAAAAAACCTGAAGTAGACAAGCTCAAAAATAAGCTTGTTTGGAGCAAATTGGGTTTTTCCTGGTTGGCGGTAACTCTCCTCGCGTGCCAATTTGTCTCGCTGCGCAACCCCTCCCTCAGAAAGAAATTGAGCGATTTTTACCGGGAGCTAGCAGAATTCTCCAAACTCGGCGTGCGTGCCAGCCGCAAAGTTGGCGGTTTTGCCTGGATTGATGGCAAGAAGGTGTCTGCTTCAAAGGCTGGCGGAGTATATCGCAAATGACCCTAAAAGTCAAGCAAACTTAACAAAAATTGAGAACAGGTCAAGAATTTTTCCGCCCCTAGAAAGGCAGTCTATGTTGGGTAGGGTATCCACCCACAAGCAAGCAATCTGGGAGCGTATCCGTGACATTGAAAAAGTTAGGAATTCTGTTTTTCCCTTCCCTTCTAGGAGCGGTATTCTTAGGAGCCGCAACTGCGAAAAATGTGCTGCCTGCAATACTTCCGGGAGAGAAACCTGCTAAAATCAGTCAAACCAATGCTCCGCCACTCCAGGGATATTGGAAACTAGACATCAACGTCAGAGGTGAGACTGAGCCTCGGATTAAATCTGCTGCTAATTACCAAATTATCGCCTATTTTAACCAAATAGGCTCTGAGTTATCCGGGCAATTTGTTCGCACCAGTGGCAACGCCTGCAAAGACACTTCAATATCTGGAACCGTTGAGGGTGAAAAAGTCAACTGGACGGTTTTTTACACCGGCTCGTGTTGTGGGGGTGCGAGAATGAAATTCGAGGGCGTTTTGCGTTCTCCTAATATTGTCGAAGGAAAGTTGTCACCCGTTGGCAGCACGCCTGCTGCCTGTACCCTCTGGTGGGCGGATGTCGTCTCAAGCAAGCAAAATTATTATTATCGTCAGTGAAAGCGGGGCTAGCAGTCAGAAACCGGGGGGAGCATCCCGTTTTTTGTAAAAACACCTTTTTTCAGAAGTGGGAGCGTCTCGCTCCCTATCAATCCAATCGCGAACGAGACGTTTAGCGAACGAGACGTTCGCAAAATGGGATGCTCCCGAAACCGCGTTTCTTTTCGCTATACAGAGAAATCCGATTTCTGGCACCACAGGTGGCGATGCCCGCGCGGCGATTCACTGGCGCTTCGCGCGCTGACTTGACAGATTTTAAACAAGGCTGTATAATATGTGTTGAAAAAAAAAATCAACTATGTTCCATAACCGTAGCATTCTACCCCTAATCGCTTTGCTGTCGCTGACGCAGGCTGGCTGTCAGTTCTTCAACCAATCACCCAACACCCAAGCCCCTGCGGCAGCGCCAAATCAATCCCCTGTCAAACAACCCCCTACAAATCCACTGCCCCCCGCGCAATCTTACGAATTGCAATTCAATAAAGGTGAAGTCTGGGGGCTGGTGAGAAAAATTACCTTTACAGATAACAGCATTGTCGTGACGGCAGAGATTACCAATGGCAGCCGGCAGGTTATCGAGCTAAATGCTAAAGATGACATGTATCTCAACGACAACCTGTATAATAAGAACCGATATAATTTATCAGCTCCAACCAATAATCCCACCATCCAGATTCAACCAGGATCAACCGTGAAAGGGGACTTTGTTTTCATTGGGCGGTTAGCACCCAAAGCGACTGAGCTAACCTTATATACGAATGCAACAAATTACTCTGGCATTAACGCCAACCGTCCCTATATAGCCGTTGCAGATATCTTCATTCGCCGCTAGCAGCCAAATGAAAAAAACAATCAAACTGCGCGATATAACGATCGCCTCATTTGTTCTGCTAGCTGCCTCAGTTTGCCAGAGTTGCAGCGATAACTCTCCTCAAGTCACCACCCTGCAATACGAGCCGGTGCCGGTGACGACTTTGCTAGAGGTTCAGGCGGTTCCGCAGACTACGCTGGAGGTGGTGACTCCAGTTCAGAATACGACTTTGGAGGCAGGAAATCAAGCCGCTTCTGCGACTCAGTTGCAGGCAGGAAATCAACCCAATACTCAAACAGAGCTGAAGACTGAACTGACTCAGACGTCTCAGGTGGAAACGCAACCCGTGCCGCCGACGACTGCCACTGTTCAGACAGAGCTGAAGACTGAATCGGCTCCTCCGAGTGCTGTAGAAAGCGAGCCGCCACCCACAACGCCTGCTCCTGCTCCCGCAGCGGTGGAGCCGCCACCGACTCAGCCGTCTCAGGTAGAAACGCAACCCGTGCCGCCGACGACTGCCACTGTTGAGAAGAATCTCACTGAATTGCAAGCTGAAGTAACGAGGGAGGGGATTAAATTTAACCTGCCTGATAATATTTTATTTGAATTTGACAAATATAACGTCCGCGCCCAAGCTAAACCCACGCTCGCCAAAGTCAATCAACTGCTGAGTCATTACAAAGACGCGCAGGTTTTTATTTTCGGACATACCGACAGCAAGGGGGATGATACCTACAATCTGGGGTTATCTCATAAGCGATCGGCGGCGGTGAAATACTATTTCGTCAATGTTTTTAAAGTGCCGGCAACCCGAATGCAAACCAAAGGGCTTGGCGAAACAAAGCCGATCGCTCCTAATGAAAATCCAGACGGTTCTGATAATGAGGCGGGAAGGGCAAAGAATCGCCGGGTTGAGTTTTTTATCAAAACGCCAACCCGCAAAGAAGTGCGATCGCCCGGAGCCGATCCTTTCCGGGATGCGGTGAAATACGCTCAAGATGCCGCCGTTTTAGTTCAAAGCGCCAAAACTCAGGAAGATTGGCAGAAAGTGGTTGAGAAGTGGGAAGAGGCGATCGCGCAGATGAAAGCCGTGCCGGAATCCAGCCCCAACTACCAAAATGCTCAGAAAAAAGCAGCGGAGTATGAAAAAAATCTCAACTACGCCGAGCAAAATGCCCAGTAAAATTCTGCCCTGTCGTTCGGGCATTTTATCGCGGTTTTCAGTTGGATGAAGAGCGTGCCAGAAACCCGGTTTCTTGAAGAAACCGGGTTTCGCGTACCTCACAACCGAACTTGTAAAGGTTTGTAAAGAAGGTTAACCAGCATTGCTTGTCATATATAGCGTTTCTATCTGAATCGTGAAAACCCTTTCCTTGGAGGCAGAGCCTCCAATGCTTAAGTTACCAGGCTGAGCCTAGTAACGAGTACATGTTACACAGAAGTTAAGCTTATCAAAAAAGAGGTGTCCCTTGGGAGCGGCACGTCCGAGCCAGGGGGACTGTTGGTTTGGCTAAAATCGTCAATAACCTAGAACTTTCAGAAGTAGGGAGCTGAGAAAATGTCGGTCGAGCTGACTGTTGAGACAAGCCCCGAAACCGCCCTGGCTGAGGAATGGGAACCCCCCACGCCGCCAACGGATTTAATATTTGACGATGGAGAACCCTTGGAGAGCAACCGTCACCGCATCGCCATGAACGTCCTAATCCGGTCATTGCGGCAAGCTTGGGCTGAGCGCAATGACTTCTTTACGGGCGGCAATATGTTCATTTACTACAGCAGCGCTCAGGCTCGCAACCGCGACTTCCGAGGGCCAGATTTCTTTGCCGCGCTCAATGTGGATGGGACAAGAGAACGCCTCGGCTGGGTGGTGTGGGAAGAAGAGGGTCGTTACCCCAATGTCATTGTCGAGCTGATGTCGCCGAGCACAGCCCGTACAGACACGGGTATTAAGAAGGATATTTACGAGCAGATTTTCAGGACGCCGGATTACTTCGTGTTCGATCCGTTTGAGCCGAATTCCTTGCAGGGGTGGCATTTGGATGCTTCCCAGCATTACCAGCCCCTAGTCGCAGATGAGCGGGGGTGGCTGTGGTGCGAGACTTTGGGCTTTTGGCTGGGAACCTGGGAGGGGACGATAGATGGGGAGCCGGCGCTGTGGTTGCGGTTTTACGATCCGGAAGGCAATTTAGTGCTATTACCGGAGGAAGCCGCACAGCAGCGGGCTGAGCAAGAAAGTCAGCGGGCTGAGCAAGCCGAACAGCGGGCTGAGCAGGAACGCCAGCGAGCTGAACGTCTCGCCGCCCAGTTGCGGGCGATGGGGGTAGATCCGGATAGCGTTTAGGAGGAAGGGCTGTTGTGGGCGTGTCGGTGTCCCACAAATACAACTTTAAATAGCAAAAAGCGCCCCCCTTTCGGAGAGCGCTTTTTATCTTTTTCTATAGAGACGCGATTCAGCGCATCTCTACAGAGATTAAAACTTAGCCCTTGATAGCGGGAGCTTCAACAGAAGCCAAATCGAGGGGGAAGTTGTGAGCGTTGCGCTCGTGCATCACTTCCATACCCAGGTTGG
>CAYOOD010000049.1:0-55688 GCA_964405435.1 uncultured bacterium | reverse complement strand
TCTTTCAAATGTCTCCCACTATTATATCCCAATTAATCGACCGGACATGATATAATTCCTCAATACATTGGCATATACCTGTAGGGGAGAAGCATTCGCGCAAATAATCTATCGGGTAGCCGTCAAATGTTAAACGCGAATGCTTCGCCCCCAAACGTATCGGACACAACGAATAATCTCTCATCCGCATGTTTTGACGCCCTACAGGTATATTCGCTGGGCAGGGCGAAGCATTCGCGATTGAAAATATCGGATAAACCGAAAGATTGTTCGCGCGAATGCTTCGCCCCTACAGGGATAATTGTAAATATCAGATACTCCCTCGCCGTCCATTAATTTCTCTTAAATCAACGTATCGGGCACAACCAATAATTCATCAGCCGAATGTTTTTTATACATTAAATAGATTAACATCAGCATGTAGGGGCGAAGCATTCGGGCGAAGAATCTCTCGGACACAACCAATAATTTACAACCCGAATGCTTCGCCCCCAAACGTATAGAACACAACGAATAATCTCTCATCCGCATGTTTTGACGCCCTACAGGTATATTCGCTGGGCAGGGCGAAGCATTCGCGATTGGAGATATCGGATAACCCGAAAGATTGTTCGCGCGAATGCTTCGCCCCTACACCAATAGGTAGAATTACAAATCGCTGTCGCTATACATTTACATAATAACCCATTTTTCAACTGACTGCATAGCCGGTAAATGGTCGCTTGTAAGGAGCCTTAAACGCTAAAACGATATGCTCCTTGGGAACTCCAGCAGCCACTAGCTCGTTAGCGACTCCGATTTCCGTACCGTCGCGCTGAATCCATATTTTACCATCTTTAATGTCAACGTGAATTACGCAGCCATAAACTCGTCTGTGTCTCTCCCAACCCAGATGAACAACTTGATAGTGGTCGTTTTCTCTATCAAAAATAAGTTGTACTTCTGTCTCGGTTTCGAGGTGATTGTGCGAATGACCAGAAAGAATTTTTTGGACTAATTCGCCGTAGTTTATTCCTTCCATAAAACAATCTCCTCGCGCTCGGAATCAAAAATTATCAATTTTACCTGATATTCGGCTATCACGTCTTGGATGAATTGACGGCTGAAAAAATCTTCATAAACATCGTCCGGTACTGCCAAATACAAAACCCTGTCAGGCTGTTTCTTTCTCAAGGCAGAGCGGTAGTTGATAAACTGACCTAGCGCTAAATGAAACTCTGCAATATCTGAAGGGCCTAAAAAAGACTTAATCTCGACAGCTATTTTCAGACCATCTTTCTCAGCAGCGAGTATTTTTTCGGCTCCTAGGTCTATAAAAATTTCTATCTCGTCAACTTTGACAAACAAAGGATCGTCAGTAATTGTCCAACCTTCTTTTTCTAATGCCAAACGAACTGCCTTGTGAAAGATATCTCTGGCTGGCATAGCAATATTTTAACTTTTCTGGGGGGCGATGCGGGATGAAAACACTTGACATGGGGCTGAAATCGTTGTAGATTACAGCTTACATATCTGCGAACGAGAGAAGAAACACGACTCCCAGCCGCCCACCCCAACCATCCAACAACCCAAAGGGAGATGGCCTACTGGTGCTTTCAGATTAAAGGTGAAGTCTTCGTAATTCAGCCACCCTCCTCCTTTCCTCCAACCGACGCGATCGCCCAGCTTGTTCTCAGTCTCGGAGTCCGCATGAGCGCCCACTTCCAGCCAGATTTTTTTCTGGACGCTGAAGCCAAAGCGACCGTTACTGTATTTTACCCACAACTGGTCTATGGTGCGGAGGTCGTCGCAGGGGAAGTTATTAATCGAGTCCACATCTAACCAACCTTCCTTTTCCCGGTTGGCAGCTTTCACCATCACCTTTGCTGTTTCCTCGTCTGCTTTTTGCCACTCCCCTGCTGCCAGCAAATCCCGCAGGCGGGTGTAGTCAACGCCGCGCGCCGATTTGAGCTGTACCGCCGGCGGCGCAACTGCTGGCGAAATGGGTTCGCGCAGGTAGCTCAACCAATCTCGCATCGATTGGGGGCGCTTTTGCGGATCGGATGCCATGCCCTTTTCAATGGCTATATGCACCCAATCTTTCACGCCAAAATCCTTGGCGGGTTTCAACGGGACATTTTGAAACTGTCGCTTCAGGGAAGGCGTCGGTAATTGTCCGGTGATAGCATAGTACAGAGAGGCAGCTAGCGCATAAATATCAACCGTTGGTTTGCCGCTGCCTTCGATATGTTGTTCCCAAGGTGCAAAAGTAGGGTTGCAGGGGTGCTTGCTGCTCAGAACTGTCGGCACTGATTCGCTGGCTATGCCAAAATCAATCAATACGGCTTGTCCGTTTGGACGGAGCATGATATTCCCCGGATGGGCATCGCGATGCACGATTCCCGCTTGGTGTACCGTTACCAGCGCTTCTCCGATTTGGCGGATAATTCCGACTGCTTCGGTTTCCGGCAGTCTCCCGCGCTTCCGCACCGCATCGAACAAACTCTGCCCCGCTATCAAATCCATCACCAGACAGTGCAGCCCATTTTCTTCAAATAAGTCGCTCACCCGCACGATCGCAGGGTGCGCGTTTTGGCACAGTCTCGCTAATGTCTGCCCTTCTTTGATAAATCGCTGCACGAAATTGGGATATTCGGGATGGTATTGCAAGCGGGCATTCGGCGTTTTTATCACTACTTGATGGTTGAGGTGCAAGTGCCGCGCCTTGTAGGCGATGCCGAATCCGCCTTTCCCCAGTTCAGTTTCAATTCGGTAAGGGCGGGCTGTCAGTGTTTGTCCGGGTGTCCACAGCATGACGGTTTTCTCCGATTATCCCAGATTTATTTTGGCACGGCGAGCTCAACTTTCCAACTCCCCCCCAGGCTCAAGCCTGGGGCTACACGAACTTTCGCCCGCCTGCGCGGGCTAATCGCTTACTTACTTCCTCTCAGATAGCAGCGCCTTTGAAACTGACTCGCCAGCGATGCGGAGCTGTTTTGTGAATTGCCAAGTCAGCAAGCCAAATACACTCCACTGAATCAGAAATGCCTGAAAAATCTGGCTGGCGTTGGCATAGTTGATGGCAGTTGTGGGAAAAGCTGTCAGCAGCCAAAAACCTCCCCCATTTTCTCCGCCATCGACAGACAACACGCTTAAAATCAATGGCAGTAAGAAAAGGGCGGCAGTGGTTGCGGCAACGGCAAAAAGTGCCCGTTTTGGGGTTTTCATTAACAGCGTTAGCTGAATGAGAGCGGCGCACACTAAGGCATAACTTCCCATCAAGGCTAGGGCGAAAATAGCGTCGTTTCGCTGTTCGGGGTTGTTTGCGGAAAACCAGATACAAGCCAATGTTGGGATAGAGGTAATGACGACATTTAGGGCGATCGCAACCAGTGACGGGCTCTTTTCTCCCCAAACTAAATCTCGCAGGGAAGCCACCCAAAATGACAAACTCTTTCTGCTGCCTTCTTTATACCGCGCCCAATCTTGCAAAACTTGTCGGTGCGGTGACAGGGCGGCAATCAGCAGTAAAAACAGCAGCCCGTTGAATACGAGCATTAGCTCGTGGCTGTGATATATCCCTGCTGATTTTTCTTCGGGTAGCGTTTGCATGGTGAAGCCGATATTCGCTACTGCAAAGCAAGCAGCCAGCAGGTAACTTTGACGCTTGCCGAGCATGGTAGCGCGATCGCTGCGAAAGCGCCGATTCAAAGATTGCCAAATCCAGTAAGTCCAAAAGCCGAAATTGAGCAGCGCGCAAATTGTCACGCTGACTCTACTATTGCCCAAGGGAATGTAGAACCACTCCAAATAGCTGATGCCTTTGTGGGAAAAGGGAAAGCTGACATCATAAGAGGACGTATCGACTAGAAAGGATAGCACGACAGACGGGCAAAATAGATTCAGCCAGTCAGCGGAATTATACTCGAAGTATTTGTTATTGACTGAGAGCAAGAAAACTAGAACGGTGACAGCAGCTAACCAGGGCTGGAATCCGCTCAGCCAAGTGCTAACTAAGCCAAATAACAGGGCGGCGCTGTAAAAGAAGGCACAACTCGCGATCGCAACTATCCAGAAACCAAATATTTCAACCAGCGAAATGTTGGCAGCAAGCCCTGCCCACAGGTGAAAAGGAATGGCAGCGGCTGCAGCTAGATACAGTAAAATCGGCACACCCAGGATTTTTCCGAGAAAGATACTCCCAGAAGACTGGGGGCTGAGGCGAATGAAATTCAGACTGCCGAGGCGCTCTTCGCGCGTTAAATCGCTGACGAGCATGAAGGTGCCGCCTACTAACAGAATGAAGGCTTCATATAGGCTCAACCAGACGAATATTTGCGGCCATTTGTCTTGCCACCAAAGCTGCATATTAATGGCATCTGGCGGGCAGTTTTGATTGCGCAGCTTATTTAGTTTTTTTATTTGGTTTTCCAGTTCGCGGATTTTGGCTGCATTTTGAAGTTTTTTTGCTTCTTGGGGAATTGGCGGTGCAGCCGGGGTAACCGGGTGGAGAATTCTGTAGATTTCAGTGGAAAGTTGCAAGGCTTGATTGTCATACTCTAAATAAGTATCGCGCACGCTGCAGTAGCGACCGGTGCTGGAGTATGGTTGGGAAGGAGTATCCGTCAGAATTGACGCAAACAGCAGCACTTGTCCGAGCAGGGACATGGCGAGGGCGATCGCAATGTTGCGCAGTTTGAGGCGTCCTTTCAGTTCTCGAAATAGCTGGGGATTCCAATCGCCGATCCGTTCTAACGAAAGTAAGTTCATTGCTGTTTCACTCAAGTACAGGAGTTTAGTCTACAAAAACCGGGTTTCTCGGTAAGAAACCCGGTTCCTTTCAGAGTTAATTGCTTCCCGCTAACAAAGCTTTCGAGTTCGACTCGCCTGCTTGCTGCAGTTTCCGCGTCAGTTGCAAGTTCAGCAAACCCAGAACGCTACACTGCGCGAGAAACGCCAGTGAAATAGCAACGATGGGGGCATTTTTCAAGGCAATCCAGGGAAACACTGAAAACAGCCACAAAACGGGGACAGAATTGGGGTAGATGGAGGACACGGCTAATAAAAATGGCGGCAAGCCGAGAGTCATTAGGACTGCATTAACTGCCAATAATCCCCGCCTTTTCGCTTTCGCCAAGAGGATTACCTGAGCGATGAGTGCATAGATGAGAATTAAGCTGGAGTTCAGCACTAGACCGGCGATCGCTTGCAGTTTCGGAGTGCCTGCCGGCCACAGCAGTACCCACGGCAGCCAGATAAGTATCGCGATCGCGAGATTCAGGGCGATCGCAACGGGAGCAGGGCTCTTTTCGCCCCAGATCAAATCCTGCACTAAAGGCGATCGCAACTTCGCACCCGAATCGAGCATCTCTTCGGGATTCTGACTTCTGAGAGCGGGATTATTTTGGTGGCGGTATCGCGCCCAATCCTGCAACGTTTGGCGGTGAGGAGACAGCGCCGCTATTAATATCATAAACAAGCACAGATTCACACCCGCCACAAACCCCAGCTCGTAAAACACGCTATTGCGAGCGTAAGTCGAGCCAAGTTCTGGCCAAAACCATCCCAGCAGCCAAATTTCAACGCCCGCTACTAACCAGTAACTTTGCGATTTGCTCAGCAGCGTGGCACTGGAATTGCGGAAACGGCGATTCACTACTTGCCAAAACCAGTAACTCGCCGTGCAAACAGTTACCATCACAAAACCCCAAGCGAACAGCGGATTTTTACCCAGGGGGAAGAAAAACCACTTCCAGCCATCGAACGCATTGTATGCCAACTTACTCCAATCGAAACTCAATTCGATCGCGCTGATGTACATCGAGCCGAAGAAAAAAGCTAGAATACTACCCGCTCCTGCTTTTGACATTTCTGGGGATTGAGAGTCGCCCAGGGCTGCAATTAGCAATCCTGCCGTATAGCACAAATAGCACCCGGCACCCCAGAGCGCATACACGCCCAGCAGCCAGCTCAAAGGTACTTTAGCCGCCAATCCAGCCCAGCAGTGCAGCGGTAGGGTAAGGGCAACTCCCAGGTATATCAGCGCCGGAACGCCTAACACTTTGCCGCTCAAAATATTCTGGCTGGATTGCGGACTCAAGCGGATAAAATTCAGGGTGCCGCGCCGCTCCTCTCTCGTCACGTCCATAATCAGCGTGTGGACGCCGCCTACTAGCAGACTTGTCGGCAGCAACCAGTTGAGAGTTCTGAACAAAAACTGCCACTTTACTTCCCAATAAAACTCAGCACATTCGCTGCCAACATATCTGATACAGTGGCTTTCTCCGAAGGCTCCGAACAAGAGTAATTGCACGATTAGGGAGGCAGCAACGGCTATCAGAACGTTGCGGCGCGTGAAGCGCCCTTTGATTTCTCGAAACAGTTGGGGATTCCACTCCCCGATCCGATCTAGAAGTGTGAGGAACATGAGAAATTTCTCCGCAATGTATGGAGTGCAGAAGGCAGATTAGGAGGCTTGCTGGTGTCCCATTTTCAGGAAAATGGTTTCGAGGTCTTCTCGGGTGCAGTGAAATTCACTCAGGGGAATGCCGGCTTCTACGAGCGATCGCAGTAACTCGGCGATCTCTTCTGGATTCCCCGAAAAGTGAACCCGCAGCGTTTGCGTGCCCGTCACCACTTCCCACCCTTCAACCTTGGGATAATTTTTCAATTCAGCTTGCAATGCTTCTAGCTTACCCAGCGCCGAGATTAAAATTTGCTGGCGGCTGAGACGTCGGTAGAGTTCGGAGAGTGGGGCGCTTTCGACTAGATAGCCGAGTTCCATAATCCCCACCGAGGTGCAAAGTTCTGCCAAGTCGCTGAGAACGTGAGACGATATCAAAATCGTCATCCCAGCTTCGTGCAGGGTTTTAATAATTTCGCGAAATTGCATCCGGGCGATCGGGTCTAAACCGGATACTGGCTCGTCGAGGAGCAGCAGAATTGGTTCGTGAATAATCGTTCTGGCGAGGGAAAGTCGCTGCTTCATCCCCCGCGAGAGGGTGGAAATTTGGCTGTTGCGCTTGTTGGCGAGCTGCACTAATTCCAGCACTTCGTAGAGGCGCTGTCTTCGGCGCGGTTCTCGCAGGTGATACAGTCGCGCGAAATAGTCGAGGTAATCCCAGACTACTAAGTCGTCGTACACCGGAAAGTCATCTGGCAAATAGCCGAGATGGCGCTTGAGGGTGGGGTTGGTGCGATCGCGCAGCAAGCGATCGCCATTTATATAGATTTCTCCCGTCGTCGGCTCCTCGGCGGTGGCCAACATGCGGATCAGGGTCGTTTTGCCCGCACCGTTTGGGCCAATCAGTCCGTAGACTTCGCCCACTTCTACTTGCAAGTCCACGTCGTTGACGGCGACGTGTCGGTCAAATTGTTTCGTCAGTCCGCGCGTATCAATTGCCAGTTCTTTGGCCATAGCTGCTGGGGGTTGACTGTTAAGGTAGCTCGGCTGTGTCTAGCCTAGCCTTTGGCTACAGCAGCCGTCAGCGGCTTTTCGGAAATTGAAACGGCGCTTCAAGATTTGGTAAAGCGATGGCTGCACCCGCGCCACCCCGCTTTACCCCGGTTGGCGATCCGACCGGTGGCCCGATAATATATAACTTTTTATAATCGCAATTAAGTTTTTGTATTAAAAAAACTTGAAAGTTGCAGGTTTGCCGGGGTACATTGAAATACAGAAAGGTTCTGCCAGATGCAGCGATCGCTGTTCTTTGCGAGTAAAACGGAGACGAAACACATGCAAGCGATTCACTCTCACAAAACCCAACCCCTCCTCCTGCACCGAGCCAAGAACTGGTTAGAAGCGCTGAAATTTTCTACGCCAGAAGAGGCTCGGCTCATCTGCAAACTAATCCCCGCGCAGTGCCCGTTTGAACGAGAGTTTTACCTTTTCGGGCGTCGCATTTTGCGCATTCCGCCGCTGTGCAAGCTGAACCCGTTTTACGAGGAATTTGTCGGGTTGCGGTTTCGGGCGCTGTGCTACCTCGCCGACGAGTGCGGCGAAGATATCTCTCAGTTTTTGGTGGAAGCTGGAGGGGCGAAGCGGTAGCATTTTGACGGAGCGATGGATTTTAGATATGGTGAAATCGTTTATTATCCTGGCGGTACTGGCTCTGTCTTTGGCGATCGCTCTTCCAGCTCGGGCGTCTTTCTGCCGCCACGTCAAAGTTCAGAATAGCGATCGCGTCATTTGCATTCAGAGTATCAAGCGCAGTGCTAAGAATTACTGGGAATATCGAGCCCAAGTCAGTGTCGATGGGGTGGAAAGGGCGGTAGAAATATACAACTGCCGCGATCGCGTGCGGGTGCGATCGGATGGAACCGCTGTTCGCTTCGAGCCAAATGGTGCCGGCGATCTGATTTGCAGCCTTCTCAAGAAAAAGTAATGGTTAAAATCGGGATGGCTCCACAATCCGGGGTAGCCAAAGGAGCGATCGCGTCAGTCACCCGCTCAGAATGTCTGTTTCGGCTTCAGCAATGAGACTGTCTAATTTACCGGATTTTAAATCTTCCTCGATTTGCCTGTCCCACATTTCATCCAAATAAGCCTGCAGCCAGGTTGCCAATTGACGAATATCGCCCTCTGTAAGCTGTTTAATCGCTGCTTCGATCTCTAGAAGATTGGTCATAGATCGACGTTGCCCTCGACATACTTCTATAGTTTAGCTTAATTGGCGATCGCTCGTCCGCGCCAGGTGAGTTTAAGAATTCTCCTACAGGCGGAGCGCATTGAGGATCGGGAGATCGCTCCGAGATTTCTCTGGCTGCCAACCTTCCGAAACAGCCACTGGTTATAAGCGGCTGAGATTGAACCGATATCCTTGCATCCTTACTCAGTTTTATTTTTTATTAATCTTCTCCCTGATGATGGCTCCTACCTCACTTTCAGGATCGGTTAGCTCAAAGTGAAGCCTCCTTGTCATTGGGGCTGGCTGAGTCGATCGGATGGGAGCGCGCCATCAGTGGAGCCCAGCCTAATACTTTAGCCCTTATCCTGTTGCTGCCGCTGCTCTTTGATGCGAGCTACAATTTCCTCGACGGTGGGATTTCCCAGCAATTCATCCCTATCTCGCGTGTAATCCCCACTCCCCATCTCAAATTGCTGCATGAATCGCGCCATGCCCGCAGGACCGAGGGCTTGAGTCAGCGCCTCTATGCCGAGTTGTCTAATTTGTGCTGGAGTCAGCTTGCGAACGTCTATCATTAGTTACCTCTATTAGCCACCGAAAAGGATTCTCTACTCTTACTTGTAACATGGCACTATGCCTTGCCGCCAAACGCAACATCCTGTCATCTGTGGTTAGCAGAATATCGGCATTGCCCGCTTCTGCACAAGCGACATGCAGGGCATCATAAGCTTTAAACCCCCGGGCTGCCAGTTCCAGAGCGCGGGACTCGATTTTGTCCGTTACGTTTACTTTGGTTATTGCTAAAGCTGTCCAGAGCGTCATCTGCCGTTTTCTGGCTCCGTCAGGGGTCTGAGAGAGTTCATCATCTAGGGCTTCGCTTCCTAGTAGGTGCCAATCGCCGATTTGACAGCGCTCCAAGATGAGCAACACTGCCTCTGCTTCCAGATGCACTCGCTCCTGCGTCTGGTCGTCGAAAGGTCGATTGAGGCAACACACGTCCAAATAGATTAATAATTCCACTTTTGACTCCTCACACCTTCAACGCTCTGAGTCTAATTCACCGTCGCTATGGTATCCGTGCTGCAAGCAGATGCCCTGTTGCGTTGCCACCAGCACCTTTACTCGGTATGATAATTGATCTGCAATAAATTCCAGCAGCGCTGAAACACTTACCCAGTCCAACCGAACTATGACTCAGCACTACCGCATTACGCTACTCCCCGGCGATGGCATTGGGCCAGAAATTATGGCAGTGGCGGTAGATGTCCTCAAACTCGTTGCCCGACAACTCGACTTGTCCTTTGAATTTCAAGAAGCCCTGATGGGCGGAGCGGCGATCGACGCCACTGGCAATCCCCTCCCCGACGACACTTTAGAAATGTGCCGCAACAGCGATGCGGTACTGCTCGCAGCGATCGGCGGCTACAAGTGGGATACCCTGCCCCGCCACCAACGCCCGGAAACCGGATTGTTAGGACTCCGCGCCGGTTTGGGGCTGTTTGCCAACCTCCGCCCCGCGCAAATTTTGCCGCAACTGGTTGACGCCTCCAGCCTGAAGCGGGAAGTCGTGGAAGGCGTCGATATTATGGTCGTTCGCGAACTCACCGGCGGCATTTACTTTGGCAAACCCAAAGGGATTTTTGAAACCGAAACCGGCGAAAAGCGCGGCGTCAATACGATGGTTTATTCGGAATCGGAAATCGATCGCATCGGGCGCGTCGCCTTTGAAGCCGCTCGCAAGCGCGGCAAGAAACTCTGTTCGGTGGATAAGGCGAACGTGCTGGAAGTTTCGCAACTGTGGCGCGATCGCATTACCCTGCTTTCCAAAGAATACCCCGATGTCGAATTGTCTCATTTATATGTAGACAACGCCGCCATGCAGCTTGTACGCTGGCCGAAACAATTCGACACCATCGTTACGGGCAACCTATTTGGCGACATTCTCTCTGACGCTGCTGCCATGCTTACCGGCAGTATTGGCATGTTGCCCTCTGCGAGTTTGGGCGCGTCGGGACCCGGTGTTTTCGAGCCAGTTCACGGTTCCGCCCCCGATATCGCCGGTCAGGATAAAGCCAATCCGATCGCGCAGGTTCTCAGCGCCTCGATGATGTTGCGTTACGGCTTGAATCAGCCGGCTGCTGCCGACAAAATCGAGCAAGCAGTGCTGAAAGTTTTAGATGCCGGCTATCGCACGGGCGATATCATGTCCGAAGGGATGAAACTCGTCGGCTGTCGCGCGATGGGCGAGGCTTTACTTGAGGCGTTGCAATAGTCGCGATGCGCTATAAAGAGTGTGGAGTGTGGAGTGTTGAGTGAGGAGTCTTGAGTGAGAAGTTAAATGCTTGTCCTCTCTAAAGCACTCAGCACTCAGCACTCAGCACTCAGCACTCAGCACTCAGCACTCAGCACTTACACAGCCATGTGGGATACAATTGCTGCACATATCTCTGAAACCACGAGAGAGAAATTTCAAATAAGCGATCGCCGTTCGGTTGGCGGCGGTTGCATCAATCAGGGTTACGCGATCGCCTCTGGAAATCTCACTTATTTTGTCAAACTCAACCGCGCCGTCGATATTGCCATGTTTGAGGCAGAGGCGCTGGGATTGCAGCAAATGTGGGAAACTCGCACTATCCGCGTTCCCAAACCGATTTGCTCGGGCACGGCGGGAAATTCTGCTTATTTGGTGTTGGAATGGCTCGATTTGGGAGGGCGAGGAGGCGATCGCGCTTGGCAAGAAATGGGACGACAGCTCGCCGCCCTGCACCGCTGCACCGGAAAAAGCGAGTTTGGTTGGGATGTGAATAATACCATTGGCTCGACGCCGCAAATTAATACTTGGACGAAAGATTGGGCTGAATTTTGGGCAGAACACCGCATCGGCTATCAGTTCAAATTAGCCAAGCGGCGGGGAGGACAATTCAGTCAGGGCGATCGCTTGTTGCAAGCGATTCCCGAACTCCTCGCCAGTCACCAACCGCAGCCGTCTCTCGTTCACGGCGATTTGTGGGGCGGCAATGCTTCCGTGACGGCGGCGGGGGAACCGGTGATTTTTGACCCCGCGCCGTATTGGGGCGATCGCGAAGTCGATCTCGCCATGACAGAATTATTTGGCGGTTTCTCCCCTGCATTTTATCGCGGCTATAATGAAGTGTGGCCTTTGGATTCTGGCTACCAGAAGCGAAAAACACTTTACAATCTTTATCACATCCTCAATCACTTCAATCTATTTGGCGGCGGTTATTCGTCGCAAGCCAATCGCATGATTCAGGAAATTCTCAGTTAAATCTTATCCGATTCTTTTGCATTAACCAGAGTAGGAGTAGGTGGGGTTGAGGAAACAAACCCAACCTACAAAAGAGTTTTACGAGTTCGGCTGATAAATTTGCCGAACTTCTTCCAAATTGTTCGCGGCTGGCAAATTAGAAGCGATCGCCTGTAGCACTGTCACGTCATTGATGGCGGCAATTTCCTCGAGAATCGCTCCACTACTGCCAAATTTCAGCCGCAAGCCCAGCTCGATTCCTTGCAAGAGGGCTTGTTTTGTTCGCTCCCGTTCTGCTGCTAGCTGAGCTTCAGCTTGGGACAGTTGCGCTGCTGTTTGGGACAGTTGCGCCGCAGTTTGGGACAGTTGCCCCTGAGTTTGGGACAGTTGCGCCGCAGTTTGGGACAGTTGCCCCTGAGTTTGGGACAGTTGCCCCTGAGTTTGGGACAGTTGCCCTTGAGTTTGGGACAGTTGCGCCGCCAATTCTTCGACCGTAGGAATGACGTTACCCGACTCGTCGCACCACCGCAGCCAAGTATCGTTTACGGCTTCAAAGACACCTTGCCACAGGGTTAAGCCCAAACCGACTGCGGGCAGCCAAGTCTCGGTTATGGGAACATAGCGCCCCGCCTGCAGTTGAAAGATTTGCAGCACGCGATCGCTCAATTCTTGCAGCGGATCGTACACCACATAATAAATGACCCCCATTTGGGCGTAATCTCTCAACTTTCTGTCCAATTCACCTCCCGGCGTGGGAGAGACAATTTCGATGACGACTTCTGGCGCTTTGCCAAACTCCCACAGCAGGTAGGAGCGCACCTCTGTACCCCACCACTCATCCGCCGCCGTCACGTTTAAACTGAGGAAGACATCTGGAACTAATGCCGGCTGGCGCGGGTTGCGGAACAAGCCGACATTGGCGGCGACAATAAAGGGGACGCCGCTGCTGAATTGATAGCCGTAGAGCACTTCTGTCAGCAGGCGCTGCTGTTTTTCTGCGATGAAACTATCCAAGGGGGTATCGTCCTCCTGCACCAGTTGGCTGATGTCTGGATATTGGCTGGGGTCGAGCGTTATAATTTCAGACATAGCTGTAATTGACGAACTTAGATATTTTTAGATGCTAACATTAAAGCAGTTTGTTTTTCTAGTGAAGTACGTCAGAAACCCGGCTTCTTGAAGAAGCCGGGTTTCTTGCGCGTTTCATCGGACTGAAAAACACTAGATAAGGCACGAGTGGGTAACGATTTCATCTCTACCCAAACTCAAAAAAAAAATGTACAAGAAATAATAAAATCAAAAAACCCGGTCAATTCTGTCAGTGCCGGGTTTCAAAGCTTTTGAGTTGTATTTCTATTTAATTTTAATTTCACATCCGGTTAATTATTTTAATTCTAAAAATCAAGCTTTTTAGTAATTATCGATGCCCGCTGCTGTATTTATTCCAACTAATCAACCGGACATGAGACGATCGCTGTTACTGAATTTACCACGTTTGCCGATCGCCTGTCGGATGGCGCAACGGGCTGGTTGTGTTCGGAGAGCCTGCTTCCACAGTCGTGTTGGCTGGGCGTGCGATAATCTGCAACCCGCTAATTAATTCTTGACTCTTGCGATCGCTTTCGCCTGCTGACGAAGTATTATTATCTGCAAGGCGAATCGGTGAAGGCAGCCAGTAGGCAAGTACGCTGCACAGCCCCCCCCAGTACAGCGCCCTTTCGTTGTCGGGAACGCCAGCGATCAGCTTGTAAACGCACAGTGCCATGACGACGGTACTGAAGGTAAACGGAATTGACAAAGACCACTGTTTTATGTTTTCTTGGCTTTTCATTGCGGATGCTCAAAGAGAAAGGTTAAAATCGTCGTTGCTGCTGCACCTCCATAGGAAATCGGCACCGCCCGCACGAAAGGCGGATCTGTGAAGGGGCTATGCCTTTCTACTCAGCTTGGCGGCAGGATCAGGATAACTCAGAGAAGACAGGCGATTTGCAAAAGGCGGAGAGCCCCACGATCGGGCACCTGTTAGTCTGGCTCCGCCCGAAGCAGATGGAGGCGGCGCTAACAGAAATCACCCGGCCAGTAAATACCTTTTAAAACGCTCCTTATTTTCCTGAAGGGCTATCAACGTTCCGATCGCCCAATAATTTTCGAGCAGATTGGTGCTGTCTCGATCGCTCAAAGGCGGACTGAACAAATATCCTTGCATCTCCTCGCACTGAAGCCTCCGCAATAATTCCATTTGTTCTTTGGTTTCCACCCCCTCTGCCACGACTCTCAGATTCAGGCAGCCCGCCAACTTGATTACAGCCGCCACGATCGCAGCATCTGGCGGGTGTTCCTTGAGATCGCGAACAAAGGAGCGATCGATTTTGAGGGTGTGCAGCGGAAATTTCTTCAGATAACTCAGGGAAGAATAGCCCGTGCCAAAATCATCCATAGAAATGTGAACGCCCATTTCCCGCAATTCGCGCATCATGGCAAGCGACATCTCTGTATTCTGCATGATACTGCTTTCCGTGATTTCCAACTCCAGCAAGTGGGGAGCTAATCCGGTTTCTTGCAAAATCTGCGCCACCACTGCCACTAGATTCGGGTTTTGGAACTGTCGCCCCGAGAGATTGACGGCTACCCGCAGCGGCGAAAACCCTGCATCCTGCCAAATTTTATTTTGAGCGCAAGCGGTTCTGAGTACCCATTCGCCAATTGGCGCGATCAAACCAGTTTCTTCAGCGAGGGGAATAAATTTGGCAGGCGAAACCAGACCCCACTCTGGGTGCTGCCAGCGCACCAGCGCCTCCATCCCAGTAATTTTCCCAGAGTTGAGATTGACCTGGGGCTGGTAGTAAACGACAAATTCTCCCCCCTCTAAAGCTTGGTGAAGGCGATTTTCCAAAGTCAGCAACTCGGAAGCGCCAGAGTTCATCGCCGGGAGGTAAAACTGATAGTTATTGCGCCCGCGTTCCTTGGCGCGATAGAGCGCTGCATCCGCATTTCTCAACAGGGTATCGCCATTTTCTCCATCCTGGGGATAGAGCGCGATTCCGATGCTGGTACTGACATACAGTTCGTGACTTTCGATATAGAAAGGCTGTTTTAAAGCATCGAGAATTCGCTGGGCAATCTTGGCGGCATTCTCTGCACTGCTAATTTCAGGCAGCAGCACGGTGAACTCGTCGCCCCCCCAGCGGGCAACGGTATCGCCATCGCGCGCGGAGTGTGCGATTCTGTGGGCAAAACTTTGCAAGAGGCGATCGCCGATCGCGTGCCCTAGGGTATCGTTGATCGTTTTAAAGCGATCTAAATCGAGAAACATCACGGCGCTCGGATTCTGGGCAGCGCTGGCATGACTGAGCAGCGCTTCCAGGCGATCGTTAAACAGCATTCGGTTGGGCAATCCGGTTAAAAGGTCGTGAAACGCCTGATATTCGATCGTATCTTCGGCGAACTTGCGCTCGGTGATGTCTTCTACCGTTCCCTCATACCCGACGATGCGCCCTTCCGCATCGTAAAGGGCGTGGGCATTTTCAGAAATCCAGATAATCCGGGCGTCTTTGCGATACATTTGGGATTCAAACCCCCAGACAGCACCGTACTCCTCTATCAGCCGCATGAATTCAGCGCGGCGATTGGGATCGACGTACAGTTGATGCTGGATGTCGCCAATCGTTGCGATCAACTCTTCGGGCGAATCGCAGCCGTAGATGCGCGCTAGCATCGGGTTGGCAGTTAGAAAACGTCCCTCTACCGTGGTTTGAAAAAGCCCCTCGACAACATTTTCAAAAATGCCGCGATATTTCGCTTCTGCCCGACGCAGGGCTTCCTCTGCCGCTTTGCGATCGGTAATGTCAGTCAGCATCGCCAGAACGCCCTCGTACTGCCCCGCTTCGTCGAAGATGGGAGTAGCGGCAACCAGCACCCACAACTCAGAGCCGTCTTTGCGGCGGAGTTTGAAATCCGCGTGAGTCGCTCCGCCGCCCGATCGAAAACACTCGATATACGCTTTTCCCATCTCCAGGTATTGTCGATCCGCGAATGCATGTACGGGCTTGCCGAGCAATTCCTCTAGGGTGTACCCCAACATTTCTGCCATTCTGTTGTTGGCAAACACCGTGTGATTTTTCGCATCGAGAATCCAGACGCCCTCCAATGTCGTTTCGATGATGCGGCGATAGCGTTCTTCACTTTTTTTGAGCGCTTTCTCTATCTGCTTGCGATCGGTGATGTCGCGCGCGATGACTAGGGCTTCATCTTCCCCGCTGAGGACGATTCGAGCTTCTTCGTAATAGAGCGTGCCATCTATTACCAGATCGTACTCGTATATTTGGTTCTCCCCTGTTTCCCAGGCTTGCTGTATGTACTGCATCCGCTGCTGTGCGAGGTGAAAGGGCAGCACGTCGTATAAAGTTTTACCGACCATCTCGCTGACCGGCATGAGGAGATTGAAATTTTTAGCGGGTCTGACATCGAGGTAAATGCCATCCCGGCTCATTCTCATTATCAAGTCCGGTATGGCATTGAGGAGGGCGCGATTGGTTGCCTCGCTCTTGTGCAGCGCCTGTTCTGCTTCCACGCGGGCGGTGATGTCTTCGATCGCCGCGAGGATTCCGATGACATTTCCCCGCGCGTCGTGCAGCGGAATTTTGCTCGTATCCAGCCAAGCGCGTTTTCCATCGGCTTTGTGTATGGCTTCGATGATGTGATATTCGGGCGCGTCTGCCTCCATCACGCGCCGGTCGCATTCTCGAAACAACTCGGCTTCTTCTTTCGTCCACGGCAAGTCAAAGTCTGTTTTCCCCACTAATTCCTCTGGAGAGTCAAACCCAGCCAGCCGCGCGTTATTGAGATTGCCGCCCAGATAAACAGAATTTCTGTCTTTCCAGCAGATATAGAGCGGGATATTGTCCAGAATTAGGCGGAGAAACTTCTCTTTTTCTCGCAGGGCTTCCTCGGCTCGCTTGCGATCGGTAATATCCTGCCCGACTGATTGAATTTCGACAACTTCTCCACCCTCGTCAAATATGGCGCGATCGCTCCACTGCTGCCATCGAATTTCGCCGCTCGGCAGGATGACGCGATGTTCGATCGTGCCCAGAGGATTCTCTGTAGATAAAGAAGCGACGTAAGCCTCTACTTTTGGCAAATCCTCCTCTACAATCATCGGCACAAACACATTGCCGATTAGCGCTTCCCGCTGCTTGCTGAAATAGCGGCAGTAGGCATCGTTGACAAATGTCAGCGTCCCGTCGGGCTTGAATCGGCAGATCAATTCGGTTTGATCTTCGACAATGGCGCGATAGCGAGCCTCGCTCTCTTTCAGGGCTGCCTCTGCCCGCAGGCGATCGGTGATCTCTCGAAAGCTGCAGACTCGCCCGACAATTTGTCCGCCCTGCCGCTGCGGCTGCGAATAGCGCTCGAAGATTCTCCCATCTTTGAGCTCGAAGATACTGTAACCCTCAGCTTCCGGTTGGGCAAACAAGTCTTTCGCTTGGTTGAGAAACTCTTGGGGTTCTTTGAGGCGCTCCAGTATAAAGGCGAGGGTTTTGTTGAGTTCTCGCGAAGCGATGACCGATTCGGGGATGCCCCACATTTCGAGAAATTTTTGATTGTAAATCGCGATATCTTTGGCATGTTGGCTGACGATGATGCCGTCGCCCGTGGCTTCGAGGGTTCCCTGCAGCAGGGAAAGCAAGGCGTCGAGTTGCTCGTGCGATCGCTTGTGTTCTGTAATGTCTTCTACTGCGCCGAGAACGCGCGCAACCCGCTGTTGCTCTTCATCCCATTCCGGTTGGGCGCGATCGCGCACCCAGCGCACCTCGCCGTCTTTTCTAAAAATGCGGTATTCTACTGTACCGGGCTGGTTGGCACAGACGCGGCGGGCAAATTCAGTCGCGATCGCGCGATCCTCCGGGTGAATCAGTCCCACCCAACCGCCAACCTGGCTCAACTCCTCTAGGTGGTAGCCGCTCAGGCGCTGCAAACAGCCGCTCGCCCATTCACTCACCCGCTGCCCGTTGGGGGCAATGCTCACAGAATAAAGATAATCGGAGGTCATTTCGGTAATGGCGCGGTGGCGCGCCTCGCTCAGACGCAGTGCTTCTGCGGCGCGCGATCGCTCTGTGATGTCCCGCAGCAGCCAGCCCCAGGCGGTGACATGCCCTTGCGCGTCGCGAACGGCAGCCACGCCCCCGGCAGCGTCAAAAGCTTCGCCGTTGCGCCGGCACAGGCGCGTTTTCCACTCCCGCACGCCATCAGACAGGTGGAAACCCAGCAGCTCGGAACGAAAAGCACGGCGATTTTCTGTAGCGACGAAGACAATCAGCCGTTTGCCAATCAAAGACGCTTGCGAATAGCCAAGCAGCCTAGCAGCAGCGCGGTTGGCGTGTTGGATTGTTCCCGTTGCATCGGTTGCCAAGTAAGCATCCGGTGCAAACTCGAAAAGTTCTTCGTATCGCTGGCGCTCTAGTTCTGCTGCCGCGCGCGCCGCAGCTAATTCTTGATTTTGGCGGCGCAGCTCCTCGTGTGCCACTTGCAGTTCTTCCAAGGCGGCGTGGAGCTCTTCGATCGCTTGCTGCTGGCTTGAGGTGGCAATTGTTGGCAGCTTTTCAAGCACGGCAATGCGATCGCGCATGGCTTGTATTTGTTGCGCAAATTCTTCTACGTTCAATGCGGTTTGCTCCTGCTTTTTCATTCTCTTTATCCCTATCAACCCGACCTAGCTGATTTCACCCCTATGTCACCCTTGTGACTGCATTTCAGAACGGTTGGCTTTTATCGCCGCCCTCCCCGGCTTATCTCCTCTGTTATTTTTTTAACTCGAATATCCCTACTTGAACTCTCTGATTTTTTCTATCCCTCGCCAGAGGGAGAAATCATTTTATGCTCCAACTCGGAAAGCGCTCCCTGATGTTTCAGCCTTGACCGATCGGCGAAAAAGCTTGCACCGGCGCAAGCTTCACGCCTCGATTTCCAAATCAACCGCCAGCGCCTTTCACTCCAACCCCGGCGATCGGCTCTCCAGTCTGTTGTAAAATTTCTCGCGTCTATGCCCCCAGATTTCCAATAGATCGCGCTGGCTCGGATTTTCAGAAATTGGTTTCCTCTCTCCATGCTAGCTTTTTATTGGGCTCAGTAACTCTTGTGAAATCAAGCTTTCCGATCCAAAGGTTTTATAGACTTTAACTTTTTACTTGTGAAGAACTTGTGAAGAGATCGAGGCGTGTCGCGATTTCCTGACAAAACGCTTGACTCGGACGCTCGCGCTCCCCGATCGCCGCGAATGGCACCGCAGTCAAATCTTCACTGGGCAAAACTTTCAAGCGGTTTCGGAGCGAGTCGCCCAAATCCTTACTCGCTCGCTCGGCAAAAAATTGTTAGAAAATTTTACATTTTATATTTTTTATATATTTTCGGCTGGCCGGGAGGTATTTTCAGCCACTAACCGCCCTAAGTTTCTATCTAGAAAGTAAGCCGTTTAGCTCAAATTAGCGCTGCTGAGTAACGCCCATAAATCCGGTTCGTTTGAGAACGTGTCACGATTAGCCGGCAATTTTTTTGGCCAGAATAATAATTTTCAATAGTTTGAATTTTCGAGATTTTATAGCGGTTCTATTGGAGTGGGGAAATCGGTTTATATCAGGAGTGCGGCTTATAGCAGGTTTGAAGCGAGTGAGTGCCTCAGAAACCCGGCTTCTTAAAGAAGCCGGGTTTCTAGCATGTACTTTATCTAGCTGAAAAATACTCTCCTGGCGATCGGGAAAGAGTCGCCCTCGAAAAGCAGCGGGCGGGGCGTCCCCGAATCGCGCCGGGGAGCGGCGACGGTAGAGGGCGTGAAGCCCGCGAAGCATTTGCTTTCGCCCAACGCGGGCAAGAATAAAGGGCCAATACGCCACAGTGTGGGGCGCGTCAAGCCCTTTTCAAGGGGGAGAAATTTGAGGCGATCGCCAGTGAAACAACGCAACCCCGAATCGCCCTGTTGCTGCCTGAAATGGGCCATATCGCCGCGTCAAGCGCGACCCCTACCCCTAGGGGAATCGCGCGTTTCAGGTTACGCTTATCTTGTGTTTGGTTTTACCATCGGCTCAAACAAGCCAATCCCGGCAGCATGTCACCATGATTGACCTGTACACCTTCTCCACTCCCAACGGGCGCAAAGTTTCCATCATGCTCGAAGAAGTAGGCCTCCCCTACAATGTCCGCAAAATCGACATAACCAAAGGCGAACAATTCGCCCCGGAGTTCGTGGCAATCAATCCAAACAGCAAAATTCCCGCGATAATCGACCGAGACAGCGACATCACCGTATTCGAGTCCGGCGCTATCCTGATGTACCTGGCCGAAAAAACGGGCCAGTTCCTGCCAGACGGCCAAAAAGAGCGCTTTCAAGTGCTCTCGTGGCTGATGTTGCAGATGGGGAGTGTCGGGCCAATGTTTGGCCAGCTCAACCACTTCAAGCGCTTCGCACCCGAGCGGATTCCCTACGCGATCGAGCGCTATACTAAGGAGACATTGCGCCTTTATGGTGTATTAGACCGCCAGTTAGCCGACCGCGAATTTATCTGCGCAGACTACTCGATTGCTGACATCGCTACTTTTCCTTGGGTCGCCATTTACGAGTTTCAAGGGCTGACCCTAGACGAGTACCCAAATCTCAAGCGGTGGGTGGAGAGGGTGCAGCAACGTCCTGCTGTGGGGCGAGGAATGGCCGTGCCTGCTTAGTAGTTGAACGCAGCAGGAGAAGGAGGTCGGAGGGCGGGCGCGATTGCCTCCGGCGAAACAATTTTTAAAGATTTGGTGAGAGCGCGCGATCGGTATGGGGTATAATGCTAGTATATCCGAGAAACGTGACTTTTGAGATAAATGATGAGTGTTTGCCTGGAATTTATAGAGAAACCGACTTTGTGGGAGTGGTACAATACAAACAAATAGGTTGTGAAAAAAAACTCGGTTTCTACTCAACTATAAAATCGTGAAGCGTTGCGAACCAAGCGCAAGCAGTTTTGTGGGAAACTTTGACTGGATTGTGGATGGCCAAGAAAAAAGCGAGGAGCTGCTATCAGCTTCCTGCTCGAAGCGCCTCGCGATGCGGCTGACGGCTGAATTCTCGAAGAACACCCAACAGCGCGCTCCGCGCTGTTCGAGAGCGAGAAAAAGAGGCAAGTCGCCTCCGGCAGCATTCCAGCTTTGCGTTTCACTCCGCCAAGGTTGGGAGAATTGGCGGGGAGGAAAAACAGAAAAATGGCCAGAAGGAGTGCCGCAGGCGCAGCAGCATCAAATGTGCGTCAACCGCCCTCGCGCCAAGCCCTGCCGGAGCGCTCTGAGTGGATTGGTTCGTTCAGCAGCATCCGAGGGGGGAGGCGATCGCTTTGCCAAAATGATGCCAAGACTTTCCCCAGCCAGCCAGCCCGCGTCAAGCGCCAGCGAATCCTTGCCGCAGCGATCGGGGCAGCAAAGTGCGAAATTTTCCGCGTTTCGATCTAAACTGTCGGAACAAGATAGAAAAATAAATACTGTTTGGAGGCCAACCTAATTGAATAAAGAGGCTGCCGTTTGCTTAATTCCTCCGAATCCCTTTCGCGAGACTCAATAAGTAACCTTTGGCTGGGAAAGCAGACTCGCGTCAAGCCCAGTTTGGGTATCTTAGATGATTTCCTTTCGCATTTGAAAAGTTACCTCCAAGAGGAGAAGCCACTATGCTAAACCGCAAGATATATCAGTTCTGTTGCGACGGTCGTGAAGTCTCTATTTTCTTGCGGGACCAGCAACGCTGGATCGAGCGCGCTCGCATCCTTGACATTGAGGGAGACTTGGTAACGCTGCGCTATGAAGAAGAAACAGAAGACGAAATCTGTTCCTGGGAAGAGATGGTTCGCCTAGAAAGTATCGGTGCCATTACCCAAAAACTGGCTTCCGTGCCGCGCGGCAACGTCGAACCGCTGGTTTCTGACGACTGCCCCGAAGCCGAACAAATTCGCAATTCCTCTCAAGACTCTGAATAAAGTGTAGAGTGCTGAGTGCTGAGTGCTGAGTGCTGAGTGCTGAGTGAGAAGTGATGAGTTAACTTCTTGTGAAACTCCACATTCCACACTCCACACTCTACACTCCACACTCCACACGCTTGCGAAGCACTCCTCACTCCTCTTCCTCATCTGCCTGCTCAAACTCCGTGGCAGTGTTGGGCGAATGCACCGATTCAAAGGCGGGGCAGTAACCGTCAGATGTCACCTTAAACTCAAATAGCGGCGAGGCAGGGTTCCAACAGCGCTGCCCCCGGTAGTGGCGGCAGTTGCCGCAGCAATCGAGGTCAGTGGGGACGGGGCGATCGCTCCCCTGCGACAGCAGCTCCCGCTGCGACAAGCCCCGCAAAACCAGTTCCTCCCCTTGCCAGCGCGCCTCCACCAGCCCCGTATCGGCAAAACTTTGCCAGCGCGGATCGGCAACGATCTCCTCGGGCAGCGTAATCGTCACCACCGTACCCTGCTCGGTCAGTTCCCCTTCATAGTGCGCTTCCACAACCTCTGGTTGCGGGAACGTCTCTCCTACCGGCAGTTCCACCACCGTACCGGCAGCCGGATAGTGCAAGTGATAGCGCGTACTCAGCTCCGACAAATTCGTCAGATCGCCCAAGTAGGTCGGCGCTCCGTGGATGAAAATAACGTGCTGCGGGCGCAGGTTGTGGATCGTCTGCGTCGTGCCCGGGCCGTCGCAGTGCTGGGCCAGCAAATAGGTTTCCACGACAATCGCGCTGGCAAATTCCGGCGGCAGTTTCGGCGGCGGCGCAGCTAGTTGGTATCCCGGTCTTTCCGGCAGCAAGATCAGCCAAGGGCCGCTGTCTGGATGGCAGTATTCGCTCCAATCCGCCGTTTCATCCGTCAGAATGATGCACGGAGCCCGCCCGATCGCCTCGCGCTGTTCTCGACTCAACCGCCGCACGCGCGGGCGCACCCGGTCGTCCCAAAATAACGCCTGATGGCGGGCAAAATTCTGCACCGCTGTCGGCAACTGCGGCAGGATCTCCAAGTAGGCATCGCACCCCGCCGCCACTCCTCCATCGACCCAAATATCGATGTCGCGACCGGTGAAGTGGTGGTGAGAACGCAGCAACATCAGCAGTTCTTGCCCCAAGCCCAGGGCTGGCGTCGGCAGCAGCACGGAGCGCCGCTCTCGGATGGCGGCATTGATTCGCTCCGCTAGCTGGTTTTCTTGATTGCGCCGGTGGGGATAGCGCGCCGTGCCGTAACTGCCCTCTGAAATCAGCACGTCAGGCCCCAATCCCCGCAATTCTTCCAGGGCCAGCCCTTCTACGAGCCGCGAATTCGACAGAAAGAAGTCGCCCGTGTACAGCAGCGTGTGGGTTTCTTCTTGGTTCGTGTAGGTCAGCAAGATCGCTGCGGCTCCCGGCAGGTGGCCGGCAGGAAATAGCTGCGCCACCAGTCCGGTTCGGAATTCTACCGGAGAGCGCCACGGCAGCGCTTGGCAAAACCGGGGCATCTGTCGGGAATCGATATCGGGCCAGTTGAGCGGCAGCAGTTGGGTTGTTACTTCGCTCGCGTATATCGGCAGTTGCGGGAATGCCCGGTGGAGCGCGAGCAAACCTCTGGCATGATCCGCATGTGCGTGAGAACACAGTACCAAATCAGCCGGCATCCCCCGATCTGAGTTGCCTTGCAGGGGCGAGATGTCTCTGATACCGCAGTCGAGCAGAATGCGGTATGGGCCCATCCGTACCAGCAAACACACCCCTTCATCTGCATGGCCTACTCCGTAGGGTAGACATTCTAACTCCATCACGTTCGCGTCACCTCTCCCCAGCATTACGGTCAGTTTCCGGCTTTCCGTCGAGAGCGCCAAAAAGCCGGCAGCCTCAGTTCTAATCTCTATGGCGGTGTGCGGGCAGTCTGGACGACATGGCATCCCCTTGTCACTGCTGTTTGTAACTGCAGTTGCACGATTGTTTTTGATGCCATCAAGCCTAGAGCGTGTTTTATCATTTTGTGCCACCACTCGAAAGCGATCGCTTTTCTGAGGAGTTTGGCGTGCAATTCGACGCTGCCTTCCTTTACTTTACTATAAAACTGCATTTGGTTCAAGCCATAAAAATGCCTTTGAACTTGCGTCTGCTTTATTTAAAATCTTTAATATAAAACGCAAATGCTCCGGGCAACCTCTCCCAGACTGCCCGCGTTCAGCGGCGAGAAAGGGCTCCGACGCGGACTCGGGCTCCTCACTGCTACTCGCAGCCGCAAGCTGCCCGATCGCCTTTCTCTCTCGGTCGAGTCTCCACCCCCGCCGAGCTGCCGTCAGTGCCGATCTAATTCTGAGAAATTTTCTCGCTTGTCGCGCTATTTGTAACGTAAATTTACAATTCTTCATAAAATTAGCCGGGAGAGCATTGTATAAATGATCTGTCAAAGTATAAAAAATAAGCGATTTTGCAAGCCTGACACCGAGGGAGGCCCTCTCTAGAGAGTGCTGAGAAAAAAATGTTAAGTTTCTTAACTTTTGGTGAAGGGACTGTCCGGCAAATATTGTTACTACAGCAGACACCACAAGGATGGGCATAATAAATCTCAGCGACTCTGAAAGTCGCACGGTTGAAATTGAGGTCACGGGGCTGCGCCACGACTTGGCGCGGACGAGCCACTACACTCTCAAGGTGGATTACAGCGGCTGGAATAAGGCCATTCAGCAGATCGGCCGCACGGGCGGCAAGATCGCCAAGGTGACGGTACTCTCTTCCCCTCTGGATACGGCGAAAAGTCATCTAGCTTCACGGGCAACCGAGGCGATCGCGCCACAGCCGGACATCTCCCACGCCGCCGATTCTGCCTCGGTGACGCTCCCAGACGAGCCAGCCGTGCCAGCACCCGCAACCGCCGCGCCGGAAACTGCCACAGCCGATCGCAGCACCCAAACCAGCAAGAGCAAGAAAACTTCACAAAGCACCAAGGCTAAAAAAACGCGGAAATCAAAGTCCAGCGGCTCTTAATTGCTGTTCGGAAAGGGGCATCTGGGCATTGGGAATGGGTAATGGGTAATGGGTAATCGGGAATTGCTGAAACTCCCATTGCCCTGTTCTTCCATGCCCCATGCCATGAGCCCCATGCCAACTTGAGTGTTCAGTTTTTACTGAACATTCTAAACGAGCTAATATATACATAGGGAAAAAACCAATATCCAGCAGTAGAGCGTGGACAAAGATCGGCGGCAATTTGAAGTGAAGCGTTTTATAGAAGAGGTCGGCGTGTTGTTCGAGTTGACCGGCCTGCCCCGCATGGCGGGCCGTATTTTAGGGTGGCTGCTGATTTGCAACCCGCCGCACCAGTCCACAAGCGATTTGGCAGAAATCCTGCAAGCCAGCAAGGGATCGATCAGCACCATGACCAGGCTGCTGATTCAAGGAGGGCTGGTAGAGCGCATTAGTATGCCCGGGGATCGCCGGGACTACTTCTGCATCAAACTGGGTGCGTGGTCGGCGATGATCGAGCAGCGACTCGCCCAAATTGCAGCGATTCGGCAGCTCGCCGAAAGAGGATTGGAAATCGTCCGAGAGGAAGATCCCCGGCAGCGACTGCAAGAAATGCGAGACTTCCACGCTTTCTTTGAACGGGAATTGCCCGCGATCGCCGATCGCTGGAAGCGCGAACGTCACAAAGAAGGCGGGATGGGGAATCCTAAAAAAGAGGAAACTTCATCAGAAAAACCTCTTTAGACGATCGGCACAAGCGATTCATCGCTTCTCCAGAGCGCCCCCCGCTCCCCAAATCCCCCTTTTCCCGGCTCCTCCCGCCTGCCTCACTTGTTTGCAAATCGTTACAATCTAACTAGCCAGCAATTGGCATCTATTCAGCGGATGTGCAAAAAATGGCCACGAAGTCTAATTCAGCAGAGCATTCAGCGATCGCAAATAATCCCAGCGAGAGCGACACATCCAAACTGATTGATTTCAGGAACACCCCCATGCAACCGCAGCCAGTCAGCGAGAAAGAACTAGCTCCAGAGAAAAACGGGCACCGAGCCCCGGAACCCTCGCGCGAGCCATTCCTGCAGCCCAAACAGAAAGGGCAGAAAAAGTATTGGGTGATTGCTCTGGTGGCAGCAGGGGTATTGGGCAGCGCGGCAATCGGCTCGGTTGCCATGCGCAAGGCAGCGCCGAAAGTCGATATTGCCAAACTCACCGTGCCGGTAGAATCCAAAAACCTGACAGTGCGGATCGCAGCGAGCGGCATCGTGCGGCCCGTGCAAACGGTGAACCTCTCGCCGAAGACTCAGGGACGCTTGGCTGAATTATACGTCGAACAGGGCGATCGCGTCCAAGAAGGGCAAATCGTCGCGCGCATGGAAAGTGCAGAAATCGAAGCGCAACTGATGCAAGCACAGGCGCGTCTCGCCTCTGCGAAAGCCCGTCTGGCAAAGCAGCAA
Source organism: uncultured bacterium (assembly GCA_964405435.1). Classification (GTDB taxonomy): domain Bacteria; phylum Cyanobacteriota; class Cyanobacteriia; order Cyanobacteriales; family Oscillatoriaceae; genus DVEG01. The sequence continues at coordinate 29,396 of CAYOOD010000049.1, read as the reverse complement.
GCCGGGAGCCGTCCCGAGGAAATCGCCCAAGCACGGGCGCGCCTGTCTCAAGCAGAGGCGCGTTTGGCGCAACTGCGCGCCGGCAGCAGAGTCGAGGAGATTGCCCAAGCGCAAGCCCGCGTCGAACAAGCCCGCACTAATTTGGCAGATGCAGAATCGGGAACGCTTTTAGACGAGATTGCGCAAGCACAAGCGCAAGTGGAGTCGGCGAAAGCCTCGGCTCAACTGATGAGCGATCGCGTCCGGCGATATCAGGAATTGACGCAACAAGGAGCGATCGCCGAGTATACCTTCGAGGAATATAAAAAAGAAGAACGCTCCGCGATCGCTTCCTTGCAAGAAACGCAAAGACGGCTCGATCGCGCCCGAGAAAACCGACGAGCGGAAATCGCGCGCCGGCGAGCGGCTCTGGAAGTCGAACAGCAAGCCTTGCAGCAACTGGAAAACGGCACCCGCAAAGAAGAACTTGCCCGAGGCGAAGCCGAAGTCGCAGAAGCGCAAAGCAATTTAGAGCAAGTACAAAACGGCACCCGCAAAGAAGATATCGCCCAAGCTGCTGCAGAGGTAGCAGAAGCCGAAGCACAGGTGCGCTACAACGAAGTGCAGCTCGAAGATGCGAAAATTCGCGCTCCCTTTGCCGGGATTATTACCCAGCGATACGCCACCGAAGGCGCTTTCGTGACGCCGGCGACGTCTGCCTCCGATGCTTCTTCGGCAACTTCTACCTCAATTGTTGCCCTGGCACGGGATGTGGAAGTGCTCGCCAAAGTACCGGAAGCGGATATCTCTCAGATTAAAGCCGGTCAAGGAGTTGAAATTGTCGCCGATGCCTATCCCGATAAAGTGTTTAAAGGTCGCGTGCGTTTGGTTGCGCCGGAAGCGGTGAAAGAACGAGACGTGACGTTATTCCAAGTGCGGGTCGAAATCGAAACCGGCAAAGACGAGCTGCAGTCGGGGATGAATGTTGATTTGAGGTTTTTAGGAGCCCAAGTCAACAATGCTTTAGTTGTGCCTCCGGGAGTCATCGTGACTGACAAGTGCAATGGAGGACAAAAGGGCGTTTTAATTCCCGACGAAAACAATAAAGCCAAGTTTAAACCGATTACAGTCGGTTCGACAATTGACAATGAAATTCAAGTTCTGGAGGGTCTAAAACCCGGCGATCGCGTCTTTGAAGAGCCGCCGCCGGGACAAAAGATAGAAGACATCATCACAGCTTGCAAATAGTGTCAAGTAGGGGAGAGCGGGAGAGCGGGAGCGGCAGAGCGGGAGTGGGGAAAAATTTTCTCTCATTTACAAGCCTTATCGTTGCTCCCACCTCAAGCCATCCATTACCAATTACCAATTACCAATTACCGATCGCCAATAACAATGGACATTTTTGAAAGCATCGCGATGGCAGGGAAAACCCTGGTATCGAATAAACTCCGCAGCAGTCTGACGATGCTGGGCATTATCATCGGCAATGCGTCTGTCATTGCAATGGTTGGAATTGGAGAAGGTGCCCAGAAATTTGTCGGCGATCAGATTAATTCTTTGGGACCGAATTTGCTGTTCGTGATTCCGGGGAGCCCGGATGCACAGAGCCGCCCGGTTTATCCGCCGCAAACCTTGGTGCTGGCAGATGCCGAAGCGATCGCCTCTCAAGTGCGCGACGTCAAGGAAGTTGCCCCCACCCTAAACGGCAGCGAATTGGTTTCTTTCCGCAATAAAAACGTTTCCGCTTCCATCGTGGGGACGACGCCAGAATTTCTCTCGGTGCGGAGTTTTACCGTCGCGAAAGGACGGTTTTTGAGCGAATTAGACTTGAAGCGAAACGAACAAGTCGCGGCGCTCGGTTCGGAAATTGCCCAGCAACTTTTTGGCGATCGCAACCCCATCGGCGAACAAATCCGCCTGAAAAATATCAGCCTGCGCGTCATAGGCGTGATGGAACCCAAAGGCTCGACTTTTGGCGACAATCAGGATATGAACGTTTTCGTGCCGCTGACGACGATGGCGAACCGGGTTGTCGGGCGCACCTCTCCCTACGGCATTCAGGTGACGTTTATCTCGGTTTCCGTCAAAGATGAAGAGAGCATGAAAAAGGCGCAGTATCAGATAGAAAATCTGCTGCGACTGCGCCACAAAATCACCGACGAAGATGATTTTACCGTCCGCAACCAGAAAGATTTAATGAATATTATGGGCAGCATTACCGGGGCGCTGACTTTGCTGCTGGCGGCGACGGCAGCTATTTCCCTTATCGTGGGAGGCATTGGGATTATGAATATCATGCTCGTTTCGGTGACGGAACGCACGAAAGAAATTGGATTGCGAAAAGCGATCGGGGCATCTGAGCAGGATATTTTAATACAGTTCATCATTGAATCGGTGATTTTGTCGGCTGCTGGCGGCTTGGTGGGAACGGCTTTGGGAATTAGCGGCGTGATGCTAGTCGGCGCGCTGACGCCCTTGAAGGCTGGAGTTTCGCCAGTTGCGATCGCCGTAGCGGTTGGCATTTCCGGCGGAATTGGGTTATTTTTCGGCGTTTTTCCCGCCCGCCAAGCGGCAAAACTCGACCCGATTGTGGCGCTCCGCAGTGCTTAAGGCAAGGAGTGGTGAGTAGTGAGTGCTGAGTGCTGAGTGCTGAGTATTAACCTCGTACTAAGGCGGTGAAGAAAGTGTCTGCCCTGGGAACGAGGGAAACGAGGTAACGGGGGAATGCGCTAGCATCTGAAAGAAAGAGAACAAAAGAACAAGCTGTTATTTTTTATAAAAATCCCATGAAAGAACCCATCTCAAACGGCTATGCTTCAACCGCTCTAGAAAATAACTCCCTTGCCGCGCCAAAATCGGCGATCGTTCAACTGGAAGATGTTTTCAAAGTCTACGGCGTCGGCAATACCGAAGTGCGCGCCCTCAATGGTGTCAGCTTGACGATCGAACAGGGGGAATATTGCTCGATTATGGGCGCTTCCGGTTCCGGCAAGTCTACTGCCATGAATATCATCGGCTGTCTCGATCGCCCGTCGTCGGGAAGGTATTACCTGGATGGGGTGGATGTAGCGCAGCTCGAAGAAGCAGATTTAGCCCGGATTCGCAATCTCAAGCTCGGTTTCGTCTTCCAGCAATTTCACCTGCTGCCGCAACTGACAGCGCTCGATAATGTCATGCTGCCGATGGTTTATGCGGGGGTTTCCACGCAGGAAAGGCGGGAACGGGCGATCGAGGCACTGATTCGGGTGGGGTTGGAGCAGCGACTTTATAACAAGCCAAATCAGCTATCTGGGGGGCAGCAGCAGCGGGTAGCGATCGCCCGGGCGATCGTCAATCGCCCCGTGTTGCTGCTGGCAGACGAACCCACCGGCGCGCTGGATTCCAAAACCACGCAAGAAGTCATCGATATTTTCTCCGAACTCAATGCCAGCGGCATTACGATCGTGATGGTGACGCACGAACCGGATGTCGCTCGCTGCACCCGCCGGGTGGTTTGGTTCCGCGACGGGCACGTCATCCACTCACATTTAGCCCCGGAAGAACTCGGTCACGCGGTTTTTTAATTCGTTTGTAGTGACGGCTTCAGCCGTCAACTGCTCCTATGAAACGAATGCACTCGTCACTACAAACGGCAGCTTTTATTTCCCCCGCTCCGCCTCAATACTTTTCAGAAAACTGAGGCTGGGAGCAAAGAAAAACTCGCCTCCCTTCATTTTCACAAAATTAAAAAAATCCACCTGGACTCGCTCATCTTTTCCCCACTCTTTCGGCCACGTTTGCCCCTGACCGTGTTTTTTCCCCTGCCCCGCAATGCCATCGAATCCCGTCGTATAGTTGACAAAGTGCTGATTGTTCGCCCAGTTCTTTTGCACGAACATGAATTGATTGAAGATGTCGCGCTGAAAGCACAGGAACAACAATCCTACTTTTTCGCCTTCTGCGGGCTGAGGCGTCATCTCTTTCAGATGCGCCAGTTGATGAGAAAATCGCGAGAGTTTTGACAGGGAAGTATCCCGCGCATCCGGCATTTCTCCATAGCTGACTGCCCGCCGGACTATTCGATGCTGTCGGTGTTCTTCTAGGGTTTGGTGCCTGTCGTTTTTGTCGCCGCGCGGATTGGTTTTGCGAATGTGAGCGTGAAAGGGACATTTCGTTCCGTCGCGATCGCTCTCATAATTGAAATTATTCGGCACGGTATCGGGGTTTTGTTCCGAGGGAGAGAGCGTCACCGGGGTTCCATCCCTGAACCGCCCCACGACTAAAGCGCCTGCCCTTTCCGCATTTTTCCCTGATAAATTCAGCTTTTTTGCCAGTTCTCTTTCGGCTTCTTTGAACCCCTTTACGTCTTGTTCCAGCTTGCGGTAAACGCAATAGCTGCCAAAACTGTGTTCTCCCGCACCCAAGGGATCTTTTACAAGCACTAATTCCAGCGGAGCGGAAGAATCCCATTTCTCGCTGCCTTGTTGTTTGGCTAAATCGATATCTTCTTTCAGAAAGAGGGGCTGGCTGATTCCATCTCTGAATCCGAAGTGTTCGATCGCCTGTCCTTTTTTGTTTTTGAGGACGATTCCCGCTTCTGTATGGACGATATCCGCCACGCGATCGACTTCTTCTATAACTTTTTTGGCTTGCTCTTTTAGATTTTCTAAATTGTTGTCTGCCAGGAGAATTAAAGCATGAATTTCATCTCGAAATCCTTCTTCCCATTGCTCGACTGGCGGATCGAACAATATGGTATTGAACCGCCGCAGTCCGACTTTAAACGCCGGACTCGGCAAATCCCCGCTCCCCGCCGCCTCCAACTCAAAACCGAGTGCTTTATAGCCGTTATAGGATAGCAAAAAGTTGGCAAACAGACTGGCTGATTTTTCTGGGGGGCTGCTGCTATCGCCAGCGCGTGAAGCGGAGGGCAACCGCAGGGAATCGCCTAATTGTTTCTTCGCAGACGTGACAAATTCTTCCGCAAAGCAAGCGATCCATTTTTTTGCCGCTTGCGCGTCTGGCTTGAATCTGACAAAAATATGGGCAGAGTAGTCTCGCTCGTGACTTTTGAGGATATTTCCTTGCAAATCTTCTAACAGGGGTTGATACTGCGGATCGGCGGGTTCTAGATTAGTTTGGGTTAAGTCTACTGACACGGAGCCCTCCTCCAGCGCTTGATTTTCGAGTTGCCAAATTTCCCTAAATATTTTATACGCTGCTGACTTGCTCTGTCGATTCACGGACAAACTGCTGGATTATTATTAACGCTACCAGTCGGCAGGCAACCTGTCAAGTTGGATCTTTGAAAAAATTGTAAACTTTTATAAAGCATCCTTGACACCAAGAGATTTCCCAGTTAGGCTGTCAGAAACCGATAGAATGTTTATCGGGGCACACCTGAGTATTCGCATCAGAGGTCAATTATGGATAAACCTCCTTACCCGCCGGACTTGGCTGAAGCGTGGAATCGCGTATTTGGGCACGCTTGGCACAAGGACAATAAAGATTTCCTGCAACGAATCAGGAAAGACCCGAAAAAAACAATTACCGATGTGGTAAACTCTGGCACGCCAGAATCTATAGTAGGGTCTTGCGCGACGATCCTCGAATATGTAAATACTGACAATTGCGAATATGGGTTTATCTCTCTTCCTAAGCTGCCAGAAGGTTTGCAGGTATTAAGCGACGAACAGCTTTATGCTTATGCCAATCAAAGCGAACTGTACGGAATTATGAGACAGAGTTGAACCTAAAAGCCAGCGAGTTGAAATCTGGCTGTAGTTTAAATTATCCGCCGCCTGATGTGGTGGGAAGGCGATCGCAGCCCCTCCAAGAATGCTGCAAGTGTTTTAGGGGCGATCGCTCTCCTCGCTAAGGTGGCAAAATTAACGCGAAAAGAGGTAAACCATGACCAATACCAAGCCAACAGCCCCACCAGAAGAGTTGCGGAATGCCTGGGCTCGTGTCTTTGCCCACGCTTGGCGCAATGAAAAGTTGCTGCGAAAGTTGAATAAAGATCCGAGAAAAACTATTCGTCACCTAGCAGGAATTGAGAAGGACGAACAGTGGGCAGGCGATCTGGTAGCGCCAGAAAGTATCCAGCTTCTGACAGAAGCCAGCAACACGATCCATCTTTATGTAGAAGACGAAAACTCCGAGGAAGGTTACTTGGCGCTTCCTCCTTTGCCAGATAGTCTCAAGGGAAATTTAAGCGAGGATCAACTCTATCAATATGCCAGCCAAGATGGACTGTACGGACTTCTAAGAGTGTGCTGAATCGAACAGGCACTAAAGTAGGTTAGCGATCGCCTTTCCCGGGCAACCACTTCTGGGTTGCCCCCACATCCCGGCAGCCATAAAAAGTGGGCTTTGCTGCTCGAAGCGTATCGCGAGAAAAAAGCTCTACAATTATTTTAGCGAAAAAACACTAAAAAGCTCATGCGCCGACCGAGGTTTAAACCCTGTTTTAAATGCGAAATTGTTCCCTCAGAAGGCGTTTTTTTAATTTCCGAGAACTCACATTTTTTGCTGCGAGGCGAAGCGTACATTCATCTAGCACCGCTCCTCAACGGCAAATACGCGGTGGAAGAAATCGCAGATATCCTGCAAGATAAATACTCTTTTGTCGAAATCTTCTACCTGCTCGATCGCCTGCACAGTAAGGGCTATATTGCCGACGCAGATATTGCCGTAGCAGACGAAATGGCGGCTTTTTGGGAAATGCTAAATCTCGCTTCAGAAGAGGCAAATAAGCGCCTGGGAGAATCAACGGTTTCGGTAATTTCTTTGGGAAAAATAGCGGCAGAACCGTTGAAAAATATGCTGGCATCTCTGGGCGTCCAAGTCAGCGAGAACGGCGATTCCCTACCCTACCCTTCGGGAAGGCGAAGCGCCTACGGGAAGGCGAAGCGCCTACGGGATAGCTGCGCTTCACGCGCCGTCGTGCTGGCAGACGATTACCTGCAAGAGGAGCTAGAGGAATTCAATCAAAAAGCCTTGCAGGACGAGCGCCCGTGGATGCTCGTAAAACCTGCGGGTGTAGAACTGTGGGTGGGGCCGGTATTTGTCCCCGGAAAAACGGGATGCTGGGAGTGCCTCGCGCAACGGCTGCGATCGCACCGCAAAGTAGAAGCTTATTTACAGCAGCGCAACAAGACGGGGAAATTTCAGGCAACTTCTGTTTCTGCACTGCCCTCAACCCTCTCAACTGCTATCGGGATAGCCGCCACCGAAACCGCTAAATGGATAGCCTGCGATCGCAGCGAAACCCTCGAAGGCAAAATCGTCACCCTCAACGCCCTCTCCCTGGAAAAAAACCATCACATTCTCGTTCAGCGTCCCCAATGTCCGCGCTGCGGAAATCCCAACCTACTTGCCACCCGCCAAACAGCACCCCCAGCGCTGCAAAGCCGCAAAAAAACCTTTACCCGAGATGGCGGGCATCGCAGCCTTTCCCCCGAAAAAACCTATCAAAAATTCGCCCATCACGTCAGTCCGATAACTGGCATTCTCGGCTTTTTGCGGCGTACCTCCACCTGGGAAGAAGAAGGCGGGATCGCCCCTTCTTACAGCGCCCGTTATGCCGCAGTAGGTGCCAGCAGTGACTTGCACTCCCTACAGGAAAATCTGCGCAGCGAATCCTACGGCAAAGGCAAGAGCGACGCTCAGGCAAGAGCGAGCGCCCTGTGCGAAGCGATCGAGCGCTACTCGGCTGTCTTTCAGGGAGATGAAGCCAGAATTAGAGCGCGCCTGCAAGATTTGGGCGCTGCCGCCATTCACCCGAATGCTTTCTTATTGTTCAGCGAAAATCAGTTCGCCAACCGCGATCGCTTGAATGGCGATCGCGTCAGATTTAACTGGATTCCAGAGCGATTCGACGCAGACGCCGAAATCGAATGGAGTCCGGCTTGGTCATTAACTGACAGCGAACCTCGCTACATCCCGACTGCGTACTGTTACAGCGGTTATTCCCAGAAATATCATGCCCGTTTCGCCTTTGCTGATAGCAACGGCTGCGCAGTCGGGAATAATTTAGAAGAGGCAATCCTGCAAGGGTTTATGGAATTAGTCGAGCGAGACAGCATTGCCCTGTGGTGGTACAATCGGCTCGCAAAACCTGCTGTAGATTTATCGAGCTTTGGCGATCGCTACGGTCAAGATTTGCAAGCGCATTACCAAACCCTCAACCGCGACCTCTGGGTGCTGGATATCACCAGCGATTTGAACATTCCCGCCTTCGCCGCCATCTCGCGCCGCAATGACCGAGAGGAGGAAAATATTATTCTGGGTTTCGGGGCGCACTTCGACCCGCAAATCGCCCTCGCCCGCGCCTTAACCGAACTCAATCAATCCCTGCCTGCCGCATTTTTTGGCATCCTCGAACCGGAGAATGCCTATCGCGATCGCGACTCCGAGGCGATCGCCTGGTGGAAGAGCGCAACCGTGTCAAACCAGCCCTATTTGCTGCCGGACAAAACCGCCGCACCCAAGACACGAGCCGACTTTACCGATCGCTGGAGCGACGATCTCCATACAGATGTAATGGCGTGCGTGGAGATCGCGCGATCGCGCGGATTGGAAACAATTATATTGGATATCACCCGACCCGACCTCGGCGCGATCGCTGTCAAAGTCATCGTCCCCGGATTGCGGCATTTTTGGCCTCGATTTGCCGCCGGTCGGCTGTACGACGTCCCCGTTAAAATGGGTTGGCTGAGCGCACCTTTGAGCGAGGAGCAGTTGAATCCCCTGCCCGCTTTTTTCTGAGGGAGTGAAAAACCTAACCCCCCTGCCCCCCTTAGAAAGCAAGGGAAGGGGGGAGAAAGATACTCGGGGAGCATCCCATTTTTGGAGTGCGAACGTCTCGTTCGCTCTTGGCTCGATCGGGAGCGAGACGCTCCCACTTCTGAAAAAAGTGTTTTTACAAAAACGGGATGCTCCCGATACTCGTTAAGGCTGAGCCATCTTCACTCAACACTCAACACTCAACACTCAACACTCTTTCTAGCCCATGCTGAAGCACTATCAAATTATCGATGCAGACTGCCACGTCCTCGAACCGATCGACTTGTGGGAAAAGTACCTCGAACCGGAATTTAAACACCGGGCACCGTCGCGCGAGATGAAAGTCGATGGAGAGCCGATTTATCAGAAAATATCCCGCCAACACCAAGAAGAAGGGCTGAAAGTCGCGATTCGGGACTTCAGCAGCTACGGCATCGATCGCTACGATCCCGAGTCTCAACTCAAAGCGATCGCCACAATGGGCGCTGACGTCGCGTTTCTGTATCCCACGATGGGATTGTGGCTGTTTGCCGTCGATAGCATGGAACCGCAACTCGCGGGCGCATTTATCCGCGCCTACAACAGTTGGCTGCGAGACTTTTGCAGCTACGAGCCGAACATTCTCAGAGGCGTCGGCGCAATCAACCTCCACGCTCCCGAAGAAATGGTGCCAGAACTGCGCCGGATTGCCGAGTTTGGATGGAAAGCGGTTGTTTTGCGCCCCAATCCCGTCAAAGGGCGGTTGCTTTCCGATCCCGCCTACGAGCCATTTTGGAGCGAGTGCGAACAGTTGGGTATCGCCGTCAGCCTCCACGAGGGCACCCATTCTCGGTTGCCTACCACCGGCTCGGATCGGTTTAATACCCGGTTTGCCATGCACGCCTGCTCTCACCCGATGGAACAAATGATGGCCCTGCTCGCCTTGATTGAAGGGGGAGTCTTGGAGCGCCACCCCATGCTCCGGGTGGGCTTTCTGGAGTCCGGCTGCGGCTGGCTGCTCTACTGGCTGTGGCGGCTCGATCGCGAATACGACGACCTCCGCTGGGAAGTGAAAGAAAACGTTACAATGAAGCCCTCGGAGTATTTCCGCCGCCAGTGTTTTGTTTCGTTTGAACCGTCCGAGGCTTACCTGCCCGAGGTGATCAACTGCATCGGCTCGGATAACTTAATATTCGGCTCCGATTTCCCTCACATAGACCACCACCCAGACGTTCTCGAACAAGTCGTGACTCTGGGCGATCGCCTGTCCGAACAGACCGTGAAAAAAATCCTCTGGGAAAACCCCTGTCGTTTTTACGGGCTGGAAAGCTAGAATTGAATATCGCTGGCTGGCTGAGGCGATCGCTCGCCGTGGCAATAATTAATAAAAGATGTAAAATTTTTGCCAGATAACCATTGGGTATTCTTATAAATTCAAAAGAGAGATATTGATTTCCGCTAACTCACTTTTGTTTCGCTCACTTTCGCCATCCCTTCACGCTTGTGTGAGAAGGAGAGGGGATTGTTGAGCGGCTAGCGCGTCCGCAGTTTTGTCAGTCAGCCAGCGATCTGTCCCAGCAATCTTTCCTTCGAGAACAGCCAGGAGCCCGCCAATGACGCTAACGATTTCAGGCTACAAAATTATCGCAGACCTGCATGAAAGTGCCAACTCTTTAGTTTATCGGGCACGCAGAGCGGCAGACAATCAGCCCGTCATCGTCAAACTGCTCAAACAAGCCTATCCGCCGCCGGAAAAAATCGCTTGGTTCAAGCGGGAATATGAAATTACCCAAAGCTTGAAACTCGCGGGAGTCGCGGACGCCTACAGCGTGGAAAACAACCAAAACTCCTGGTTGATGGTGCTGGAAGATTTTGGCGGCGACTCCCTCAAGCAGATAATGCAGAGCCGGCGATTTAGCCTCAGCGAGTTTCTCGACATTGCCATTCAGGTTGCAGACATTCTCGCTCGCGTCCATCAGCGGCGCGTCGTACACAAAGATATCAACCCGTCTAACATCGTTTTCAACCCAACAACCGGACAAGTCAAACTCATCGACTTCGGCATTTCGACGGTACTTTCGCGAGAAAACCAAACCCTCCGCAACCCCAATGTTTTAGAAGGGACGATCTCCTACATCTCGCCCGAACAGACGGGGCGCATGAACCGCAGCGTCGATTACCGCACCGATTTTTACTCCCTGGGAGCGACTTTCTACGAGCTGCTAACCGGGCAAGTGCCTTTTCCGACTGACGATGCGATGGAGTTGGTACACTCCCACATCGCCAAACAACCCGCGCCCCCTCGCGAACTCAACCCAGACATTCCCCAACCCCTCTCGGAAATCGTCCTCAAACTGATGGAGAAAAACGCCGAAAACCGCTATCAATCGGCGTATGGACTCAAGACAGATTTGGAAGAATGCCTCGCTCAATGGCAAGCCAAAGGGCAGATCGAGCCATTCCCCCTGGGGCAACAAGATATTTCCGATCGCTTCCAAATTTCTCAAAGGCTCTACGGGCGAGAACGGGAAATAGAAACCTTGCTCGCTGCCTTCGTTCGCGTCGCGTCTCCTTCGGAGACTCGCGTCACGTCTCCGAAGGAGACTCGCGTCGCTTCGGCTACCAGCGAAATGATGTTGGTTGCGGGATATTCCGGCATCGGCAAGTCGGCTTTGGTACAGGAAGTTTACAAGCCAATTACCCGGCAGCGGGGATACTTTATCTCCGGAAAATTCGACCAATTTCAGCGAGATATTCCCTATGCCTCTCTGGTGCAAGCTTTTCGCTCTCTCGTGGCGCAACTGCTGACTGAAAGCGAACTGCAGATAGCCGCATGGCGCGAAAAACTTTTAGCGGCTCTCGGCGATAACGGGCAGTTGATTGTTGAGGTGATTCCCGAAGTAGAATTAATTATTGGTTCGCAACCAGACGTCCCCGAGTTGGCCCCTGCAGAAGCCCAAAATCGCTTCAATCTCGTCTTTCAGAATTTTATCCGCGTCTTCACGCAGCCCGAACATCCCCTCGTGCTATTCTTAGACGATTTGCAGTGGGCTGACGGCGCATCTTTGAAATTAATTCAACGGCTGATGACGGCATCGGACAGTCAATATCTGTTCGTCATCAGCGCGTATCGAGATAACGAAGTTTCGCCAGCTCACCCCCTGATGCTGACTCTGGATGAGATTCGTCAGGCGAATGGGATTGTCAATCAAATTACCCTGGCACCGCTGGACTTGTCAAACGTCACTCAGTTGATTGCTGATTCGTTCAAATGCAAGGCGGCAGCATCCAGACCGCTGGCTGATTTGGTGCTGGGCAAAACCAACGGCAATCCTTTCTTTATTAATGAATTTTTGAAATCCCTCTATGACGAGAACCTGTTAGCCTTTGATTTCGATCGCGGCGGCTGGCAGTGGGACTTGCAGCAAATTCAAGCTCAGAACATCACCGACAATGTGGTCGAGTTGATGGCTGGCAAAGTGAAAAAGCTGCCGGCTCAAACTCAACAAATTTTGCAATTAACCGCCTGTATCGGCAATCAATTCGACCTCCAGACTCTGGCAATTGTTTCGGAGAAATCGCCGCGAGACACAGCCTCCGACTTGTGGGAAGCCGTCGCCGAAGGGCTGGTGCTGCCCCTGAGCGATGCCTACAAGCTCGTAGAACTCGACGTGCAGGGGCTGGCAGAGGAAGTTAAGGTTGAATATAAATTCGCCCACGATCGCGTCCAGCAAGCCGTTTATTCCCTGATTCCCGCAGCAGACAAACAAGCAGTACACTGGCGAATCGGGCAACTGCTACTGCGCAATACCCCGCCAGACAAGCGAGAGCAGAAAATCTTCGATATCGTCAACCAACTCAACCAGGGGCGCGAGTGCATTGCCAGCACTGGCGATCGCGAGGAGCTGGCGCAACTCAACCTGATGGCGGGCAAGAAAGCCAAGGCATCTGCCGCCTACCAACCTGCTTTCAATTACTTGCAAGTCGGCTTGAGCTTGTTAGGGGAAGAGAGCTGGGAACGGCAGTATGAGTTGATACTGGCACTGCATGTCGAAGCCGCAGAATCCGCCTATCTCAGCGACGACTTCGATCGCATGGAGCAACTGGCGGCAGTCGTGCGCGATCGCGCCCGCACCGTACTCGATAAAGTGAGAATCTATCGCGTCACCGTTCTCGGTTATGCCAACCAGCACAAACTCGCAGAAGCCATGAGGAGCGGGCTGGAAATTTTAGCTTTGTTGGGGATAAATTTGCCGGAAAATCCGAGTTTTGCAGACATCGGACAAGCCATAGCCGAAACACAAGCAGTCTGGGCTGGCAAGCGCATTGAAGAGCTGATCGACTTGCCAGAAATGACCGATCCTGAAAAGCTGGCGGCGATGGATCTCCTCTTTGACGTCATCCACCCCGCCTATGACGGCAACCCCGGACTTTTCACCCTCTGCGCGCTGCAAATGGTCAATTTATCGGTGAAATATGGCAATGCGCCCCTATCAGCTCAGGGATATGGCTCTTACGGGATTGTTTTGTGCGGCGTCGTCTTCGATATTGATTCCGGCTATCAATTTTCTAAACTCGCTTTTCAGCTTTTAGAGCGGTTCAATACAAAAAAAATCAAATCGGCGGTTTTCTTCCTAGTTTATTATTTTTCCGTCCACTGGAAAGAACACTTCCGAGAAATCCTCAAACCTTTCTTGGAAGGATATCAAAGCGGACTGGAAACCGGCGATTTACTCATGGCTGCGTTTAATGCTTACGGCTACGCCACCCATGTTTACTGGATGGGCAAGGAACTGCCAGCAGTCGAACGGGAGATGGCCAAATACAGTAGCGCGATCGCTCAAATCAAGCAAAACTTGATTTTATCGTATCATAATAGATACTGGCAAGTCATCTTAAATTTGATGGGGCGTTCTGAAAATCCCTGTCGTTTAGTGGGAGAAGCCTACGACGAAGTAGCGATGTTTCCCGCGATGCTGGAAACCTCCGATAGGTACGGAATCGGCGACTTGCACCTGCACAAATTTATCCTCTGTTATTTATTTGGAAACTACCCCGAAGCCCTGGAAAATGCAGCAACGGCAGCAAGTTATTTAGACGCCATGCTGGCTACATCGTCAGTCGCCATGTTCTATTTTTACGATTCACTAGCGCGGCTGGCTGTATTTTTTGAAGCTCCCGAGTCCGAGCAATCGCAAATTCTGGCTAAGGTGAGCGCCAATCAGGAAAAGATGCAAATGTGGGCGCATCACGCCCCCATGAATCACCTGCACAAATATTACCTCGTGGAAGCGGAACGCGCCCGCATCGCTTGCAACTGGGCAGACGCCAGGGAATACTACGATCGCGCCATTTCTCTCGCCCGCGAAAACGAATTTCTCAACGAAGAAGCCCTTGCCTGCGAACTCGCCGGTAGATTTTACCTTTCTCGCAACCAAACCCACGTCGCCCGCCACTACCTGCAAGATGCCCACTACGCCTACCAGCAGTGGGGTGCCGCCGCCAAAGTCAGAGACTTAGAGGCGCGATATCCGCAATTTGTCACCCCCACCGCCACCGCAAAAGGCGGCACCGTCAAAACCACTTCCACCAGCGGCAGGGGTTCCGGCGAAGCCTTGGATTTAGCCACCGTCGTCAGAGCTTCTCAAGCCATAGCCGGCGAAATCATACTCGACAAATTGCTCGGCAAATTGATGAACTTAGTGATAGAAAATGCCGGCGCTCAAAAAGGCGACCTCATCCTCTCCGACAGCGGCACCCTGAAGATAGAAGCCTCTGGAGAAATCGACAGCCCGGTACAAGTGCTGCAATCGCTACCCGTCGCCAATACCCAAAAACTTCCCAGCGCCATCATCAATTACGTCGCCCGCACCCTAGAAAACGTCGTATTGAGCGATGCCACCCGTGAAGGGATTTTTACCGCCGATCCTTACATTGTCAAAAACCAGCCCAAATCAATCTTGTGCGCTGCGATTGTCAACCAAGGCAAACTCACCGGCATTTTGTATCTGGAAAATAACATTGCTACCGGCGCATTTACGAGCGATCGCTTGGAAGTCGTGCGCATCCTATCCGCGCAAGCCGCCATCTCCATCGAAAACGCCCTCCTCTACCGCACCCTCGAACAAAAAGTCGAAGAACGCACCGCCCAATTAGCGGAAGCCAACCGAGAAATTACCCTGCTCAACGAGCGTCTGAAAGCCGAAAACATCCGCATGGCAGCGGAACTCGACGTCACCCGTCAATTGCAGCAGATGATCCTGCCAAAAGAGCGCGAACTCAGTCAAATTACTGCCTTAGACATCGCCGGATTTACGGAACCCGCCGACGAAGTAGGGGGGGATTACTACGACGTGCTGCAGTACGCCAACAAAGTGAAAATCGGCATCGGCGACGTCACCGGGCACGGATTAGAAAGCGGCATGTTAATGATTATGGCGCAGACAGCCGCCCGCGCCCTCATGGCAGGGGGAGAAACCGATCCGCTCAAATTCCTCAATGTTGTCAACCGCACCCTTTACGACAACGTAAACCGGATGAATTCCGATAAAAATATGTCTCTGGCGTTTCTGGATTATGCCGACGGCATCCTGCGCCTGAGCGGGCAGCACGAAGAAGCGATCGTGGCGCGTTCCGCTACGGAAATCGAGCGCATCGATACGATGGATTTGGGCTTCCCTATCGGGCTAGAAGAAGATATCGCCGATTTCGTTGCGTCGATAGAAGTGCCGCTGAAGAAGGGGGATGTTGTAGTGCTCTATAGCGACGGCATTACCGAAGCAGAAAATATGGCAGGGGAGCAGTACGGAATGGAGCGACTCGTGGAAGCGCTCGGCGCTAACTGGCACAGAAGCGCCTCGGAAATCAAGCAGGCGATTATAAAAGACGTGCGCTCTTTTATCGGCGCGCAAAAAGTCTACGATGACATTACTTTGGTGGTGTTAAAGCAAAATTAAGTAGGCAGATTATAAATAACCCTCACCACACAGAAACCCGGTTTCTTGGAGAAACCGGGTTTCTGGCTCCTCGTGCTGCACATGGGGGAGAATTGCGGTTGACAGTTGAGGTTGGATCTGTTAAAATAATTTTTCTGCATCCATCCCCCCTTTATGCACCCCGATCCCCTTCCATGACGATTATCCTTCCCGGCTACTCGGTTGACGCGCTCATCTACGAAAGCGAGAATTCCCTGGTGTATAGGGGACGTCGAATTGGCGACGAGCAGCCTGTTATCCTGAAATTGCTCAAGGAAGACTATCCCACTCCTGCAGAACTCACGCGCTACAAGCAAGAATATGCGATCGCTCGCGACTTGAATATAGAAGGTGCAGTTAAGGCTTATGAATTGCTGAAATATCAGAACAGTCTGGCAATGGTATTGGAGGATTTTGGTGGAGAATCATTAAAGCGATTGATAGCTGAGAAAAAAATTGCGATCGCAGACTTTCTTCCCATTGCTATCCAGATAACCGCCAGCCTCGGCGCAATCCACGCCGCCAATATCGTCCACAAAGATATTAACCCCTCCAATCTCGTTTTCAACCGCAAAACAGGGCAAGTCAAAATCATCGATTTCGGCATTTCCACCGTACTCTCGCGGGAAAACCCTACCTTTGGCAATCCCAACGTTTTAGAAGGCACCCTCGCCTACTTGTCGCCGGAACAAACCGGCAGGATGAACCGAGGCGTAGATTACCGCAGCGACTTTTATTCCCTCGGTGCTAGCTTCTACGAACTGCTGACGGGGCAACTGCTTTTTGACACGACAGACGCGATGGAACTCGTGTACTGTCACCTTGCCAAACAGCCCTTGCCGCCCCATCAAATCGCGCCGGAAATTCCCCAAGCTATTTCAGAGATTGTAATGAAGCTCCTCGCCAAAACCGCTGAGGAGCGCTACCAAAGTGCCTGGGGAATTCAAGCCGATTTGCAGGAATGTCTGGCTCAGTTGCAGGCATCCGGGAAAATCGAACCTTTTCCCCTCGCCCGCCAAGATATTTCAGATAAATTTCAAATTCCGCAGAAACTCTACGGGCGCGATGCCGAAATCGAAATTTTATTAAAAGCTTTCGATCGCGTAGCGTCTCCGAAGGAGACTCGCGCCAGTCAAGGAGAAACGCAAATGATGCTGGTTGCCGGATATTCTGGAATTGGCAAGTCGGCACTGGTGCAAGAAATTTACAAGCCCATCACGGAAAAACGCGGTTATTTTATCTCCGGGAAATTCGACCAATTTCAACGCAATATTCCCTATTCTGCCGTTGTTGCCGCCTTCCAGTTATTAGTACGGCAACTGCTGGCAGAAAGTGAAGAACAGCTGCTCCAGTGGAAGGAAAAGCTCCTCGCCGCCTTCGGAACGAACGGACAAATTATTACAGACGCTATCCCGTCAGTCGAGCTGATTGTCGGCAAGCAACCGCCGGTGGCAGAATTAGGGGCAGCGGAAGCCCAAAATCGCTTTAATTTAGTTTTTCTAAACTTTATTCGGGTATTTTGTCAGGAAGAGCATCCGCTTGTTATTTTTCTCGATGACTTGCAGTGGGCAGATTCCGCTACCCTGAAACTGATAGAATTGATGGTGGCAGATGAAGAGACGCGCTTTTTGTTTCTGATAGGAGCCTATCGGGATAACGAAGTCAGCCCTACTCATCCCCTGATGAGGATGCTTGACGGCTTGCGAGAGCGCGAGATTGCGATCGCTCAAATTTCCCTCGCTCCCCTCACCCTCGAACACCTCACCCACCTGATTGTCGATACCTTGCACGCCGACTGGCAATCGGCAAAACCCCTGGCAGAACTTGTCGCGCGCAAAACCTCTGGAAATCCCTTCTTTGTCAGCCAATTTCTGAAAACTCTCTATCAAGAAAACCTGCTCGTCTTTGATTCCCAGCAGAGAAAATGGCAGTGGGATATTGCTGAAATTGAAGCGATGGGCATCACTGACAACGTAGTTGATTTGACGATCGCCAAATTAAAAAAACTGCCCGATGCCACCCAGGAAGTTTTGCGCTTGGCGGCTTGCGTCGGCAATCAGTTTGACTTGCACGCCCTTTCCATTATCCGCGAAACCGCGCCCGCCGAAACCTTTCGAGATATCGTCCCCGCCATTCAAGAAGGCCCCATCGTCCCGCTCTCCGAACTCTCCCTCGGCGAAAGCTCCGATCCGATTGAGTCTCCCCTGCTCATTCTCGATTATAAATTCCTCCACGACCGCGTGCAACAAGCCGCTTATGCCCTGATTGACGAAGACGCCAAACGCGCCGTTCACTTGCAGATTGGGCGGATGCTGCTGCACAACCTCTCGCCGCACGAACTGGAAACGAAAATTTTCGAGGTTGTCGATCACCTGAATTTAAGTCTAGACTCGATCGCAGATTCTGCCGAACGAGACGAATTAGCCCGATTGAATTTGGAGGCAGGAAAAAAGGCAAAAGACGCCACCGCTTATGCAGCATCCCTGCAATATTTGAAAGCCGGCATCGCCTGTTTGACGGGGGATTATTGGCGCGTGAAGCGCAGCTATCCCCTAGGGAATCGCTATGACTTGGCACTCGCCCTGCACCAACAGCGAGCCGAAGTTGAGTATTTAAACGGCAATTTTGCCGAATCTGAAGCTTTAATTAACCTAATTTTACAGCAGGTTGATACCCCCAAAGAAAAAGCAGAAATTTACAACCTGCTCCTCGCCCAGTATACCATGAGCGCCAGATATCTAGAAGCGATTGAAGCAGGAGAAAAAGCTCTGGAATTGTTGGGTATTTCCCTGCCAAAAGAGGATTTCAAGAAAGCGCTCGACCTTGAGGTTTCGCAAGCTAAGGCACATTTAGGCTCCAGAGAAATCGCCTCTCTAATCGACGCGCCTGAAATTGCTATTGAAGAAAAAAGGCTGGCCATTCAATTATTAGTCAATATCGATCCGCCTGCCTATTTTGGCAAACAAGAGCTTTACCCGATTATTGTCTCAAAAGTTGCCAACCTTTCCCTGCAATACGGGAATATCGCAGAATCGGCGAAAGGCTTTGTCACTTTTGGAATTGTCCTCGGTTCTATTTTAGGGGACTACAAATCCGGCTATGAATTCGGAAAGTTGGCGGTAAGGCTGAGCGATAAATTCCGAGATTTCAGTCAGAAATGCAGCGCTTGTTTGGTTTTTGCCGGTCATTTGAATCACTGGGTAAAACATATCAAATGGGCGGAAGCGATTTTTAACGACTCTTATCAAGCTGGCTTAGAAGTCGGGGAGCTGCGGCATTCGGGATATGCCCTCGAACACCAGTTGCGCTATCTCTTTTATCAAGGAAAAAATCTCGAACCGCTGGTAGAGAATGTTGCCAAGTTTTTGCCGTTCAGCGAAAAGAATAAAAATCAGTGGGCAACCGATGGAATGCTGGGCTTTCAACTCGCTATCTGGAACTTGAGCGGCAGAACGTCGGGAAAATTTGAGTTTCACAATGACGAAATAAACGAGACTGAATATCTGGCAAATTGCCGCGCCCACAACAGTTTTGCTTGGCTGTGTACGTTTAATATTTTTAAATGTCAGATTCTTTACCTGTACGGGCAGTTAGAGGAAGCTTACCAGCATTCTTTGGAAGCCGAGAAATATATTTCTTTTGTGTTGGGGCACTTCCAGAGTTCGGAATATGTTTTTCATTCGGCACTCGTGCTGGCAGGGCTGTGTTCGGAAGCGCCCCCAGAAAAGCGAGAGTTCTATTGGGAGAAATTAGAACAACACCAGAAAAAAATGAAGATTTGGGCAGAGAACTGCCCGGAGAATTTTTCCCACAAATTTCTGTTGATAGCAGCAGAGATGGCTCGAATTTTGGGGCAAGAGTTAGAAGCAATCGACTTGTACGATCGCGCAATTTCAGCCGCGAAAGAGCAAGATTTTATTCAGAATGAAGCATTAGGAAACGAACTCGCGGCTAAATTCTGGCTGGCAAAAGGCAAGCAGGATTTTGCCCAAATCTACATGCGGAAAGCTCGCCAACTCTACCAACTTTGGGGAGCGAAACAAAAGGTAGAGGATTTGCAGGAGAGATACCCGCAATTGCTGGAAAAAACTCAGGCGGGCAGTCGCTTGAAAGAATCGATTACTCTCACGATTAATACGACAACTGGCGGCAGTGCGGGTGAGGCGCTGGATTTAGCCACCGTCATCAAAGCCAGCCAAGCGATCGCGGGGGAAATTCTGCTGGATAAACTGCTGTCAAAATTGATGCAGCTCGCGATCGAAAATGCCGGCGCTCAAAAAGGTTTCCTCATCCTCTCAAATAACGAGCGGCTGACGATCGAAGCGACTGGAGAAGGAGAAAGCGAGATAATCGGCGATCGCTCCCTGCCCGTCGAAGAGGCGAAAAACTTGCCGATATCCCTCATCCAGTACGTTGCCAGAACTCACGAGAATGTCGTGTTAAATGATGCCACCCGCGAGGGAATTTTTACTGGAGATAATTATATCATCGCCCATCAACCCAAGTCAATCTTGTGCGCTGCAATAGTCAACCAAGGCAAACTCACCGGCATACTTTACCTAGAAAATAACATCGCCGCCGGCGCATTTACTAGCGATCGCTTGGAAGTCGTGCGCATCCTATCCGCGCAAGCCGCCATCTCCATCGAAAACGCCCTCCTCTACCGCACCCTCGAACAAAAAGTCGAAGAACGCACCGCCCAATTAGCGGAAGCCAACCGAGAAATTACCCTGCTAAACTCGCGCCTCAAAGCTGAAAATATGCGCATGGCGGCTGAACTCGACATCACCCGCCAACTGCAGCAGATGATGCTGCCAAAAGAAGAAGAACTGCGTCAAATTCCGGGACTGGATATCGCAGGATTTATGGAACCCGCCGACGAAGTAGGCGGCGACTACTACGACGTACTCGCTGGCGACGGGCACGTCAAAATTGGCATCGGCGACGTGACAGGGCACGGATTAGAAAGCGGCGTGCTGACTATCGTCGTGCAGGCAGCAGTGCGATCGCTGCTGGAGAACGGCGAAACAGAATCGAGTAAATTTTTAAACGCCCTCAACCGCACCGTTTATAAAAACGTGCAGCGGATGAATTCCGATAAAAATCTCAGCTTCGCCTTGCTGGATTATTCTCAGGGAATTTTGCGGTTGAGCGGGCAGCACGAAGAAATTATTCTGGCGCGAAATTCTGGCGCGATCGAGCGAATTGATACGGCGGATTTAGGCTTTCCTATCGGGCTGGAGGAAGATATTTCCGAGTTCCTTTCCCGCGCAGAAGTCCCCCTGCACCCGGGAGATGTTGTCTTGCTATACACCGACGGGATTGTAGAAGCAGAAAATATGGGAGGAGTACACTACGGAGTGGAGCGACTTGTAGAAGCACTCCGCCGCCACTGCCACCTGAGCGCGTCGGAAATCACGCAAGCGATCGTCGCAGACGTGCGCGAGCATATCGGCACGCAAAAAGTTTACGATGACATGACTCTCGTAGTGCTAAAACAAAAGTAGGCAGGAATTCAAGATATTTGGCTCCGATGTCAGTTCCATTGCTGCGCGCGTCGCACACCACCACCGATGAAACGATTCCGGATTTTCTCACTTAATCTACTTTCTCACTTGTCTCTACTCAGCACTCAGCTCTCAACACTCCGCACTCCTTTTCAAATAGCGCTGATGGCGATCGCTTACTTTTGTCTGGCGCAAATATCGCTATCCGTGACGATTATCGACGGCAGCGCCGCAGCAGTTTGGCTTCCGTCTGGTTTCGCGTTGGCGGCGGTGCTGCTGCTGGGAAATTATCTGTGGCCGGGAATTTTTATCGGCGCTTTCTGTGCGGATATTTTAAATCGCCCGCTCACACTGGTCAATTTCACCGCCTACGCGATCGCCTGCACGGGCAATGTTTTGGGCATCCTCGCACCCGCCTATCTCATCAGGCGCTATATCGGCGATCGCTATCCCTTCGATCGCGTGCGAGGTGTTTTCTTATTTGCCCTGATTGCTGCCGTCTTCGGCTCCGTCCTCGATGCCACTATCGGTACTACCGCTTTGTCGATAACGGGCAAAACTCCTTGGTCAGAATATGGCATCATTTGGTGGACTTGGTGGACAGCTAATGCCGTCGGCATCGTCATTTTTCCCCCCCTCATTCTCGCTTGGATTCGCGCCTTTCAGGAAAGCGAACCACTCCCGAAACAGCGCAGCCTCGAAGCCGCCAGCTTGCTCTTCCTCACCCTCACCACCTGTCAGATTGCCTTTGGCAAAGGCTATCCGGTAGAATATCTCTTTCTCCCCCTTTTAGTCTGGGCGGCGTTTCGCTTCGGGCAATCGGGAGCCACCCTATCGATCGCGATAACCTCCGTCATTGCGATCGTCGCTACAGCACGAGATTTCGGCCCCTTTGTCCGCCATTCCACCCACGAATCTCTCTTGCTCTTGCAATCTTTTGTCGGCGTCGTCGCCCTCACGACTTTAATCTTATCTGCCGTTATCAGCGAGAACCAACAAGCCAACGCTCAACTGAAAATGGCTAACGCAGATTTGCAGCGCCTCGATCGCCTCAAAGACGAATTTTTAGCCAATACTTCCCACGAACTGCGCACCCCCCTCAACGGCATCATCGGCATTGCCGAATCTCTCATTGACGGCGCGACAGGGCAGCTCCCGCCGCTGACTCTTTATAATTTATCCATGCTCGTGTCGAGTGCCCGCCGCCTTTCTAACTTAGTCAATGACATTCTCGACTTTTCCAAACTCAGACACAACACCATCGAGCTGCAACTCAACCCAGTGCGAATGCGAGAATTAGTAGAAGTCGTCCTCGCCATCAGCCGCCCGTTGATTGGCTCGAAACAACTGCAGATCGTCAATGCCATCTCTCCCGAACTGCCTGCGGTGCAGGCTGATGAAAATCGCGTGCAGCAAATCCTGTACAATTTAATTGGCAATGCAATTAAATTCACAGACAAGGGCACCGTCGAAATCTCCGCAGAAGTGTTCATTGGGCATGGGGCATCGGGCATCGGGCATCGGGAAAACAACCAATCCCACGAGTTCAATGCCCGCTCTCCACTCAGCACTCAGCACCACGCAATAGGCACTCCCCACCTCGCCATTACCGTCTCCGATACTGGCATCGGCATTCCCGCAGATAAACTCGACCGAATTTTTGAATCCTTCGAGCAAGGCGACGGTTCTACGGCTAGAGAATACGGCGGCACCGGCTTGGGTTTGGCGATTACCAAACAGCTCGTCGAACTGCACGGCGGCAACATAACGGTGACTTCTACCGTCGGCGTCGGTTCTCGATTGACCTTTACCTTGCCCCTGGCAGGAGATACCCCAGAAACCCTCCCCGCCTCCTCCTCTACGAGCCGCCAGTTGTTAATCGTCAGGCGCGAGTCAGCGGCAATTTCCCCGGCTGTTCGAGAAGCGGCTATCGTCCCTTCTGAATCGCAGTCATTTAAAGTTTTAATTGTCGATGACGAGCCGATCAACTTGCAAGTTCTCGTCAACCACCTTTCCCTGCAAAATTATACCGTCTTTCAAGCCAGCAACGGCATTGAAGCGTTAGAACAGATTGAAAAAGGATTGAAACCCGATATCATTTTGCTGGACGTGATGATGCCGAGAATGACCGGCTATGAAGTGACGCAGAAAATCCGCCAGCGCTTTTCAGCGACGGAATTGCCGATACTGCTATTAACGGCCAAAAATCAAGTCAGCGATTTAGTTGAAGGGTTGAGCGTGGGAGCTAATGATTATTTGGCGAAACCTATCGCCAAGGATGAATTACTCGCCCGCCTCAAAACTCACCTCGAACTCTGTTATATCCGCGCGGAAAATACTCGCATCCGTGCCGAGTTAGAAGTCGCCCGCAAGCTGCAAAAAATGCTGCTGCCTGACGAGTCGGAACTCACGTCAATGTGCGGGCTAGATATCGCCGGGTTTATGGAACCGGCGGACGAGGTAGGTGGCGATTACTACGACGTGCTGCAGCACGAGGGAAAGGTAAAAATTGGCATTGGCGACGTGACAGGGCACGGCTTGGAAAGCGGGGTTTTGACGATTATGGCGCAAACCGCCGCCCGCGCCCTACAGGAGGCGAACGAAACCGATCCGGTGAAGTTTTTAAATGCGGTCAATCGAACGATTTACAGCAACGTTAGAAGGATGAACTCTGAGAAAAATATGAGCCTGTTGTTGCTCGACTATGAGGACAGCACCCTGCGCATGAGCGGGCAGCACGAGGAAACGATTGTGGTGCGTTCTGACGGCAGCGTGGAACGGTTTGATACGATCGATTTGGGGTTTCCGATCGGGTTAGAGGAGGATATTGCGAATTTCGTCTCTTTTACCGAAGTGTCGCTGCATCCGGGGGACGTGGTGGTGCTGTATACTGACGGAATTACGGAAGCTGAAAATGTTGAGGGGGTACTCTACGGCGTCGATCGCCTGATTGAGGTGACGCGCCGCAACTGGCAGCGATCGGCAGCCGAAATCAAACAGGCTCTGATTGAGGACGTGCGCCGTCACATCGGCGAGCAAAAGGTCTACGATGATATCACGTTAGTGGTGCTGAAACAGAAATAGCTTTTCCCTCACTTGGAAGCGTTTTTATGGCACTGACTGTGAGTTTTTTTCTCTCTCTTTCTGAAAAACTCCCTCTTCCGCACGGGGAAAAAATTTATGAATCAGTCTTGCCAGCGGAATGTGTTTGTGCTAAGAAGAAAGGGGCGATCGCTCGTGGGAAGAGTTGACTCTCCCTCCCCCCGCTTCCCCGCTTCTTGTTGTCGGACGGAGTAGGGGGCGACGGCGTGCTGCCCAGCAAGCGGCGATCGCGGAGCAATCCGCGCCAGTTCTGGCGGCATCGTCGAGAGCGGGCAACAGCGGCGCGATTGGATGCTTCGGCATCCCGCACCCGAAAAAACAAGGGCAAAAAGTGACTCTCGTCACTGTGCCGGCAGTGGGGAACCGATACGATAGAGATAGGTTTCTAAGAGGCTGGGAAGCAAAGACATGCGGATTTCGTCGCCTTGACTCGAGTGCCGCTCTCTGGAAAGGGGACGCAGTGATGTTTTAGGCACGCGCAAAAACAGCAAAAGCCCAAAATCACCGAGGGGGGTGCAATACCGACTGGAAGGCTCGTGGAAGTCCCTCGCCGCAACGGCCAGCAGCAGTCACAGAAATCTAGCTTTTGCGCGACCGACGACAGGTGGAGGCACATCGACGGCCTCACCCGGGCGATCGGAAAACAGGAATAGGTAATCGGTAATGGCGAATTGGTTTACCCCAGTTTGTGTTCCGCTTAATTACCCAATTTCTTATTTATAAGAACAATATGATTCAGGTATTCGGTGACTTCCCCCCTATCACTTCTTATCCCTTCCCCGCAATACAAGTTCCCATGATAGAAATATTTGGCGATTTCATTGACGACCTGCCTTCTTTTCAAGAATACTTAATTATCGGATTCTCTCCCAGTTCGATCCCGCTCAAGCAGCGCTGGCGCAATAACGGTCTTTCGGCTGATTTTCTGGCGGACTATTTGACCACCTTCTTTCCCGGCAGCGACAAGGCGATCGAATCGCTTTCGGCTGACAAGCAAGCCGAAATAAAAGGGGCAGTCAGCTACATCGCCAACGAACTTTTAGAGAATGCCATGAAGTTCAATGACGACAACTCGCAGCGCCCCATCAGCATCCAACTGCACCTAAATTCTGACCGAATTATCTTCTTGACAACGAACAGCATTAATCCTGACAAAGTAGCAGGATTTCAGGCATTTATCAAAGAGCTGATCGCCTCCGATCCGAGTGAACTGTACCTTCACCAGGTAGAAAAAAATGCCAATGACGAAACTTGCTCCGGCTCTCGGTTGGGTTACTTGACCATGATCGAAGATTACATGGCCAAGCTGGGCTGGAAATTCCAGACTGTCCAAACAGACCCTGAAGTTATTGCCGTTACAACAATGGTGCAATTAATGGTATAAACTGGCTGCACTGCCAATCACGAGGAAGGAGTTTTGGGGGATGGAAATCAAAACAAACGATTATAGCATTTTTTACGACCAGCCGACGGCAACCGTCAACTGCCAGGGATCGCTGCGGCTGAGCGGCATGGAAGAATACGCGCCCATCGTAGAGTTGCTCAACAGCGTCGCCGACTCCGATCCGCCAGAAATCGTACTGAACTTGAAAGAACTCGAATTTCTCAATAGCTCCGGGATTAATGTCCTGTCCAAGTTTGTCATCAAGGTGCGTCAGAAAGGGACGATTCAGATGGTCGTGCAGGGATCGAAGGCTGTCCCTTGGCAGGGCAAGTCATTGAAGAACTTGCAGCGCCTCATGCCCTCTTTGCAGTTGGTATTGGAATAAGAACTAACTGGGGTATATGCCAAATACAGAAAAAACAGGCAACAAGAATTTTGTCAAGGCTAGAATCCAGGGAAGTTCGGGGGCAATGCAGACAGAAAAACCGTCCAGAGAAGACTTGATTTTGGAGATGGAAAGATTGCGACAGGAAGTAGAGGCTTTGACGCAGGAAAAAGCTGACTTGGAAATCTTGCTACAAGTGAGCACGGCTCATGCCGATTTCGTCACCGCCCAGTTGCACGAATCCAACAGACAACTGCGCGCTGAAATCGAACACCGCCAGCGTGCCGAAGCATCCCTCGAACAGCGTCAAGCCGAGTTGCTGTCGGTTGTGGCAAATCTCTGCCGCGAAAAGGCTGACTTGGAAATTTTGCTGGACATGACCACTGAGCACGGCGATATTATAGAAGAACTGCTGCACGACCAGAGCACTCGCGATCCCCTCACCGGCCTGTTCAATCGGCGCTACATGGAGAAAGCCTTGGAACGGGCGCTGCACCGCGCCTGCAACCTGTCTCATCCCCTGGCGATCGTCACCCTCGATATCGACCACTTTCAGCGCTTCAACAATACTTACGGTCACGATGCGGGCGACGAGGTTCTCAAAGAAGTCGGCTGGCTGCTGCAAACTCAGACGCGCAACTCGGATATTCCCTGTCGCTACGGCGGCGAGGAGTTCGTGCTGATTTTTCCAGAAACGTCTCTACGAGAAGCGGCGGCGATCGCTGAAAAATTGCGCCAAGCAGTCAAGCACCTGAATCTCGTACACGCTCAGCAGTCTCTCGGTGTTATTACGGTTTCCCTAGGCATCTGTAGCTTTCCAGAACACGGTCAAACCAGCCAAGAGTTACTCAAATCGGCTGACGTGGCGCTGTATCGGGCGAAGGCTTCCGGACGCGATCGCTCCGAAACAGCCGATATTTAAATCACTCCTATATCTTCGGCTGCCTGCCTTGCCAAAAAGCCCAGCCCTGACACTTCCCGCCTGCCAGTATTGCTCAATTTCCACTCTAAAATCTACCCTCTAAAATTGGAAGAAGAACTTCAGGGTTGGGTAGGGGCGAAGAAGTACGCACATATTAGCATATTTTTGTCAAGGCGCAAACCCGAGGGCGATGCAGGAAGAACAACCATCGACAGAAGAACTCCTATTGGAAATCCAGCGGCTGCGCCGACAAGTAGAAGCGCTCGAGCAGGAAAAGACAGATTTGGAAATCTTGCTGGAAATGACTGCAGAACACTCCGATACGGTGGAGGAGGATCTGCACAACCGCGCGCTGGCAGCAGCGCGCGAAAGCGAAAGACGGCTGGCCCAAATTCTGGAAGCCATGCCGGTCGGCGTTTTCGTCGTCGATGCCCGAGGCAATCCCCACTACGCCAATCAGAAAGCCCAGCAAATCCTCGGCAAGGGCATCGCAGCCGAAGCGAATATCGAAAAATTGCCGGAAACCTATCACGCCTATCTCGCCGGGACAGAGCAACTCTACCCGAGCGATCGCCAGCCCATCGTCCTGGCGCTGCAGGGCCAAACTGCCACCGCTGACGATCAGGAAATCCATCTGGGCGACAAGATTGTCCCCCTAGAAGTATGGGCAAACCCCATTTTTGACGAAAAGGGCAAAATCGTCTACGCGATCGCCGCCTTTCAAGACATCACCCAGCGCAAGCACGCCGAAGCCGAGCGGATTCGCTTCACCCGGGAGCTAGAAGCCAAAAACGCCGCCCTCGAACAGCTCGACAAGCTCAAAGACGAATTTCTCGCCAATACCTCCCACGAACTGCGCACCCCCCTCAACGGCATCATCGGGCTCGCCGAGTCCCTCATCGACGGCGCAACCGGCCCCTTACCGGAAAAAACCCTCTCCAATCTCGCCACGATCGCCGCTTCCGGCAGGCGACTCGCCGCCCTCGTCAACGACATCCTCGACTTCGCCAAACTCAAACACCACAATATCGAACTGCAAAAATTGCCAGTCGGTTTGCGAGAAATAGCCGACGTCGTTCTCACCCTCTGCCAGCCCCTGACCGGCAAAAGACCCTTGCAGCTCGTCAACAACATCAGCCCCGATCTCCCGCCCGCCGACGCCGATGAAAATCGCCTTCAACAAATCCTGCACAACCTCATCGGCAACGCCATTAAATTTACCGACAAGGGCACCATCGCAGTCTCGGCAGAGGTGGTCATGGGGCATGGGGCATGGGGCATGGGGCATGGAGAATTGGGCATAGCGAATGGAGAATTGGGCATAGCGAATAGGGAACTGGGTATAGGGAATGGAGAAGATGAAACCGCACCCAATCCCCAATCCCCAATCCCCAATGCCCCATGCCCCATGCCCAATCCCCAAATTTCCATCACCGTCTCCGATACCGGCATCGGCATCCCGCCTGACAAATTAGACCGCATCTTTGAATCTTTTGAGCAAGCCGACGGCTCCACCGCACGCCCATACGGCGGCACCGGCTTGGGTTTAGCCATTACCAAACAGCTCGTGGAATTGCACGGCGGACAGATCGCGGTCGAATCCACCGTGGGGCAGGGCTCGCGCTTTACTTTTACCCTTCCCCTCTCAAATAGTCGCGTTGAGAAAAAGCAGGAAATTTCCAAACTCAAAGACTTTCCCGCGATTCCCCCTGCCAGAAACAGCGAACCTCTTGCTTTTGTCCCAGTCCCGACAGCCAGTAACGGCCACTTCAAAATCCTCATCGTCGATGACGAATTGGTCAACCGCCAGGTACTCGTCAATCACCTTTCTCTAGAAAACTATGCCCTCACCCAAGCCTCCAGCGGTTTAGAGGCATTGGAACTCGTCCGAGCCGGCTTCAAGCCCGATTTGGTCTTGCTCGATATTATGATGCCGCGCCTCACCGGCTATGAAGTCTGCAAGCAACTGCGCGAACAGTTTTCCCCGATCGAATTGCCGATCGTCATGCTGACCGCCAAAAATCAAGTCACGGATTTAGTCGAGGGCTTTCGCGTCGGCGCAAATGATTATCTCACTAAACCCATTTCTAAAAATGAAGTGCTCGCGAGAATTCGCACTCACATTCAACTCTCAAAAATCAATTTAGCCTACGGGCGCTTCGTCCCCCGCGAATTTCTCCAATTTTTAAAAAAAGACAGTATTCTCGACGTCAATCTGGGGGACCAAGTACAAAAAGAAATGACAATTTTATTTTCAGATATTCGCTCGTTTACCAGTTTATCGGAAAACCTCAGCCCTAAAGAAAATTTTGATTTTATCAATTCCTATTTGAGTCGAGTTGGCCCAGTTATACTAAGTTGGCTAAGATAGTATTATACTATTAGAGAAAAACATCAG
>CAYOOD010000048.1:0-56092 GCA_964405435.1 uncultured bacterium | reverse complement strand
CTCCTGATGTTTTTCTCTAATAGTATAATACTATCTTAGCCAACTTAGTATAAGTTCCCGATCGCCCGAAATTGCTTACAGCGATTTTCTCAAACAAGTCGAAGCGGGAAAGGTTGAGAAAGCAACGATCGGCCACGACCGGATCGAATATGTACTCAAGCCCGATCCGAATGCTAAAAATCAAACCAACCGCGTTTTAGCGACCACTCCCGTGGCCCTCGATTTAGATTTGCCAAAAATTCTGCGATCGCACGACGTCAAATTCTCCGCGTCCCCGCCAGATAATAGCGGCTGGATTTCCACCTTTTTGAGTTGGATCGTTCCGCCCCTGATTTTTTTCGGCATTTGGGGATGGCTGTTGAGCCGCGCTCAAGGTGGCGGAGGGGCGGCGCTGACGGTGGGAAAAAGCAAAGCCCGCATCTATTCCGAAGGGAGTACGGGGGTGAGATTTCAGGATGTCGCAGGGGTTGACGAAGCCAAAGCCGAACTCGAAGAAATTATCGATTTTCTCAAAAATGCCGGCAAGTACACGCGCTTGGGCGCAAAAATTCCCAAAGGCGTTTTGCTCATCGGTCCCCCGGGCACGGGCAAAACCCTCTTGGCAAAAGCGATCGCCGGCGAAGCCAGCGTCCCCTTCTTCAGCATCTCCGGCTCGGAATTTATCGAGTTATTTGTCGGCGTGGGAGCCGCCCGAGTTCGCGATTTATTCGAGCAAGCCAAGCAACAAGCTCCCTGTATCGTTTTTATTGACGAATTAGATGCGCTCGGCAAGTCGCGCGGCGGCGCGAGTCCCTTCAGCGGCAGCAATGACGAACGCGAGCAAACTCTCAACCAATTGCTGACAGAAATGGACGGGTTTGATGCCAATACTGGCGTGATTATCGTCGCGGCAACCAACCGTCCCGAAGTGCTCGATCCCGCCCTGCGCCGTCCCGGACGGTTTGACCGACAAGTTTCGGTCGATCGCCCCGATAAAATCGGTCGCGAAGCCATCTTGCGCGTTCATGCCAAAAATGTCAAGCTCTCTGAAGAGGTTGATTTGCAAAAACTGGCTGCCCGGACTCCGGGTTTTGCGGGGGCAGATTTGGCAAATCTCGTCAATGAAGCGGCTTTATTAGCGGCACGTCAAAATCGCGCAGCCGTGACGATGCCAGACTTCAACGAGGCGATCGAGCGCGTCGTGGCGGGGCTGGAGAAAAAATCCCGCGTTCTCAACGAAACCGAGAAAAAAACCGTTGCTTATCACGAAGTCGGGCACGCCCTGGTTTCTGCTTTGATGCCGGGGGCGGGAAAAGTCGAAAAAATCTCGATCGTGCCGCGCGGAGTGGGAGCGTTGGGCTACACGCTGCAACTGCCAGAAGAAGACCGCTTTTTGATGTTAGAAGATGAAATTCGCGGTCGGATTGCGACGCTTTTGAGCGGACGGGCGGCGGAAGAGTTAGTATTCAACAAGGTCTCGACGGGGGCGATCGACGACATCCAGAAAGCAACGGAACTGGCGGATCGGGCGGTGACTTTATACGGCATGAGCGCCGAATTGGGGCCGATCGCTTTTGAGAGAATCCAGCAAGAGTTTCTCGACGGTTTGGCAAGTCCCCGGCGTCCGGTTAGCCCCAAGGTGGCGGAAGAAATCGACCGACAGGTGAAGGCGATCGTCGATGCCGCGCACCAGATGGCGCTTTTGATTCTCTCGCGCAATCGGGAATTATTGCAGGAGACGGCAGAAACGTTGCTGCAACAAGAAATTCTGGAAGGAGCGCAGCTCAAAGAAAAACTCAACCGAGTGCAAGCTCCCCCACAGGTAGAGGAATGGCTGCGATCGGGCGGCTTTCCTGAAAATTTGCCCCACTTGTCCAATCAATGGCACAATTATAATAGCACCTTTGCAAGCAAAATGAGCGATAACGCCAGTGGCTAAAGTTGGGTTGCGATCGCGCTTATTTTTCTCCCACTTACTCGTAATGATGGTGGGAGTCGGCAGTCTCGTCGTCACGGGAAAAATTTCTTCCCCCCGCATGTTTGTCAGCCATCTCGAACAACTCGAAGGCCCGGGTTTTACCTTGCGCTACGCGCGCACGGAAATCGTTCGCGGCTTTGAAACCGTTTGGAATCGCACCACTTTTTGGGCAGTCGTCGTGGGTGCCACCGCTGCCGGGGGCTTGAGTTATTTAGTCGCCAAACGCATCGCCCAGCCTTTGACGCAGATGGAATACATCACCAAAAAGTTTGCCACTGGGCAGATGGACGAGCGGATGCCGGCTTTGGAAATTCCAGAACTCAACCGCCTCGGCAAAAGTTTCAACCGCATGGCTGCCAGTATCGAAGACGTAGAACAGCGCCGCAGGCAACTGATTGGCGACTTGAGCCACGAACTGCGCACCCCTCTCACCGTCGTGCGGGGCTATTTGGAGGAACTCGCCGACGGCAGAATTGAACCTTCTGCCGAGATTTACCTGCGGCTGGCAAAAGAAACTCGTCGTCTGGAACGGTTGGTGAACGAATTGCAAGAACTTTCTAAGGCAGAAGCTGGGCATTTGCCGATCGATCTCCAGCCGGTCAACCTGCGTCCTTTATTGGAATCTTTGGTCGAAAAATTTGCCGATCAGGTACTCGAAGACGGGCCAGTTTTGAAATTAGACTGTCCGCCGCAATTGCCGCCGGTACTGGCAGATATCGATCGCACCGAGCAGGTACTGGTGAACCTGATCGGTAATGCGCTGCGCTATACCGACAAGGGTGCCATTATCGTCACCGCCGCGACGCAAGCCGATAAACTCTGGGTCGCAGTGGCAGATACCGGCACCGGGATTGCCCCAGAAGATTTGCCCCACGTTTTCGATCGCTTCTGGCGGGCGGATCGGACGCGATCGCGCGATTCTGGCGGCAGCGGCTTGGGTTTGGCCATTTCTCGCCGCTTGGTGGAACTGCAAGGCGGTCAAATTCAGGTAGAAAGTCAGTTGGGCGCGGGCAGCACGTTTCGGTTTTGCCTGCCTTTGGCGTAGCGTCCTCTGTAATTTTACTGAAACAAAGAGCGGCGATAGCTTCTCAAGATTGTCACAATCCAGTCACGGCAGCGACACACCCGATCTCTAAGCTGATGATATTGATTCTCAGCTTCTAGTTGCTACCATGCCTGCTATGCTTCTTTCCATGCTGCTAGTGAGTCTGCTGGTTCTCTCTGGATGGGCTGCGATCGCCTACCTTTTTCCCCACACCACTCCCCCAGATTAGCGCCTGCCTGTCTTTTTACTCCCTGCTTTCCGGCGGCTCGCCGAAACGCTCGTGTTTGACCATATTCTTTCCATTGTGCTTGACAAAATACATTAAATTATCCGCTCTTTCTATCATTTCTTCAACCGAATTGGGGGGCTGAATGAAGGTCGCTGCCCCTATGCTGAATGTCACGGCCCACTTGCGAAATTTCATGGCTTCTAAAAGTTTATTGTGAACTCGATTGAGAACTATCTTTGCCGGCTCGTAGCCAGTTTCTGAAAGCAAGATTGCAAATTCATCTCCTCCCAATCTGGCAATGATATCCGTCATTCTCAGCGTGGCTTTCAGCGTCTCAGCGACTTCTTTTAAAAGTTCGTCACCCATTCGGTATCCCAACGTTTCGTTGATTTTCTTGAAATTGTCAATATCTATATAAGCAATTGTAAAATGATATTTAAATCGGCTGGCTCTTTTGATTTCTAGGTCGGCAAATTCAAAGAATAACCGGCTATTCGCTACGCCAGTTGTAAAATCCGTTCGAGCCAATTTCTTCTCTCTATCTGCCAGATCTTTGATGCGGGAAAGCAAATAAACGACGGTCGCAAAAACGATTAAATCTTCTCCGGCATTCCAATAACTAAAAAGAGGAGGCAATCCAGAAACTTTTCCGGACGGGTTGGCTAGATATGTCGCGATCGCGCTGGCGATTGCCGTAAAAAATCCAGCCCCTGCGCCGACAAACCAAGTATTTTGAACAATTGGAATTAAATAAAAAGCTGAAAATGCCAGAGCAGGCGGAGCAACAAAATCAAGATAGCCTACAATCAAACCTAAAAAAATAGCCGAAATAAAAACCATGAATCTAGCTGGATTGTAAAAACCTTTTATCAGATGCACTGGAAAATTTTTCATCGATTTTTTTTGCAACCAGTTGGGAAGGGAGCGAGGGGCTTTTAGCGCGGCGATAAAAGCTGCGGTAATTCCTCACAGCCCTTAGATTGGGGAAGGATCGATTTTATCGCCGTGGCTGCACCCGTTAATTTTTACCCGGGTAAAGTATAGTATTCATTTTACACCGACTTCCCGCAAATTTAAACAAAAATAGAGCAATCCCCCTGCCGGATTGCCCCTCGGAAACAAGACAGTATGCTGGCGCAAGAGCGAATCGAGAAATTTCTCCCGCCGCCAGACGCTTGCCGCTAGATTTAATTGTCTTGACGGGACTCTACCGGGAAAGCCCCCGGACGCACGGCGATGCGGAGGTCTTGGCCATTGCGGCGGAGAAATACCTGCAGTTCGCTGCCGACGCTGCCTTTTTCCACTGCTTGCTGTACAGTGCTGGCATCCAAGACCGACTGGCCATTAATTTGCTTGATGACATCGCCAGCGCGCAGCCCTGCTTTAGCCGCAGGCGAATCCGGCATGACTTTGACAACCAACACGCCTTTATCTTCATCGACACTGACGCCAGCGTTGGGATTGCTGTTGATATTTTGCTTGAGTTCTGGAGAGAGCGTCACCATCTGGATGCCCAGATAAGGATGTTGCACCTTGCCGGTGGAGATCAGTTGCTGGGCGATATCTTGCGCTTTATTGATGGGAATGGCAAAGCCGAGCCCTTGGGCACCTTGAATAATTGCCGTATTCATGCCGATGACTTCGCCGCGCTGATTCAGCAGGGGACCCCCCGAATTGCCGGGGTTGATGGCGGCGTCGGTTTGAATGAAGTTGACGCGCTTGTCGGGAACGCCTACTTGAGAGCTAGAGCGACCAGTGGCGCTGATAATGCCCACCGTGACAGTATTGTCCAAACCCAGGGGATTGCCGATCGCGATCGCCCATTCTCCCGGCTGCAACTGCTCCGAATCCCCCAGCCCCACCGTTGGCAGATTGGCAGCCTCAATCTTCACCACCGCCACATCTGTCACGGGATCGGTGCCCAGCACCTTGCCCTGAAAATTGCGCCCGTCTTTGAGCGTCACCGTCACCGTATCGGCACCGTCCACGACGTGAGCATTCGTGAGAATTTGACCGTTCGCGCTGATAATAAAACCCGAACCGCTCCCCCGCTCTACCCGCTGTGACGGTTGCGACGGGAAAGCAGAACCGAAAAATTCCCGGAAGAACGGATCGTTAAAAGCATCAGGCACCCGCGACGTCACCGTTCGCGACGAATCAATTCGCACCACCGCCGGCCCGACTTTCTCCACGACCTGCGTAATAAAGTTAGATTCGGCGCTTATCGGCAGTCCGGTTTGAATCGCGGGCGCTGCCTGCGCTGCGGGCGTTCCCGCTAAAGGCGCTTGGGATGAGAGGGGTTTGTGCGAAAAGAAGTAGGTGCCTGTTAAGGTGATGCCTGCACCCAGGAGAAGCATCGACAAATAGCCAGCAGGCTTTTGCCAGTTAAAATGGCCATTCGCTTGCCCGGAATGAGTCTTGAAATCCTGTGGATGTGTTTGCATCTGTCTCACCTGTTGCCGTTTGAAGTTGCGATCGAGAACTCATACTTCTATATGTACATGCTCGGTATGACATTCTCGTGTCAAGCTTTTTGCACTGACGTGAAAATTCTCTCCCACCGTTCCCGCAGGCGCTTCGCGCGCGATCGCTTTCTCCCCCACACCTTGCCGCCAGAGCAACCCTCGCCCCTCTCTTCGCAGCACCCGATCGCCCGCCACCTGCAACGACTGCTGCCTCACCCGTTTTTCTGAATTTTTCCTGGCTCTTCTTTAAAGAAGCCTAATTTCGTGTTAAAATTATAACAATCATTTAACCAATCTTTACTGGCCTGTCATTTCAGTGAATCGCTTGAAAACTCCTCCGATCGGTTTGGCGGCTATTGTTTTCTACAAAGCCTTCAGCGCTTCCCTGTTGGCGATGACTTCTGTGGCTTTATTGCTAGCCCTGAAAAACCGCGAAGGTTTGGAATACTTTTCAAATGAGTATGTTTTGAGAGGTAAAATAGAGATTATTAAATGGCTGTTAGAGAAATTTGTCAATCTCAATCCGAGAACTATAGAATTTAGCGGGATTGCGGCTGGAGTGTATGCAGCCGTGTCGGCGATCGAGGCGATTGGCTTGTGGTATCAAAAGACTTGGGCGATGCTTTTAGTGGTGGGGCTAGTTGGGATTAGCATACCGGCGGAGATATACGAGTTAATCCGAGGAGCGAGCCCGGTAAAAATAAGCGTTTTTTTAGTTAATGTAGTGGTGTTCGGGTACTTGCTGCATCACTGGTTAAAATCCAGAAAGACAGAACAAGCAAGCTGAAAAACGCGCGATCGCTTGTTGTCAACTGGCGCGGGGCGCATTCTCCCTCCTCTGCGCCCTCTGATAACTCTGCGGTTGATAAAAAAATCTACCCATCTAAAAATTCAGGACGTACCTGCTGAGTCTGCAGTAGCTTTTCTTCCAGAGCGCCCCAATCTTCCCGCTCGATGCAGTCGATAAAAGAATCCACTTGCTGGCGGTAGCCGTAGAGAGCGCGCAGCAATTCCAGGCGGTTGTAGCGAGCCATCATAACCCCCAGTTCGGGAGTGCCGCCGCCGACGCGGCTGGTATCTCGAAAGCCGCTACTGGCGAGGTGTTTGGCCAAAGACAGCACGGCGGGGTCGGATTCGCTCGTACAGGCAGAAATCAAACCCGCGCTCGCCATCACCGGCAGGTGAGAAATCCAAGCCACCGCGCGATCGTGGTCTTGAGGGGAGCAGCGGTATAATTTGGCACCGATCGCCCGGGCTAGGAACTCGACAGCCTCAACCGCAGTCGCAGGCGTCGTAGCGATCGGGGCAGTCACATAAGGTTTGCCCGCAAAGAGATCGGCTTGGGCGGCGTCAAGCCCGCTTTCAGCCTTGCCCGCCATCGGATGGCCGCCTACAAAGTTGGGCCACAGAGGGGCGACGGCCTCCACAACGGGCGTTTTCACCGACCCCACATCCGTCAAAACGGCGTCAGCAGACAGAAACGGGATCAGTTGCTCAACTGTTGGTAAAATCGCTGATAGCGGCGTGCAAATAAACACCACCTCAGCTTCAGCCATCAGGGTCCAGTTAACATCTGCATCATCTACAATCCCGCGCGCGATCGCCGTGCGGCAGGTTTCAGGGCGGCGACTGAGCCCCAAAACTCGGTGGCCTTGCCTGCGCAAATCCAGCCCCAGCGATCCGCCAATTAGCCCCAGTCCCACAATACCGATATTCATCCGCTATTCCATTCCCCAAGCGATTCGCCTTAATTTTTTGCCTAGACGCTAGCATGGTAATGCCCAGTCCTATGACTGTAAAGTCGGGATGTTGAAAAGGGAACCCCGATGGAAACCGAGGAACTCATAAAAAAATATGCAGCAGGAATCAGAGACTTTACTGCTGTGAACCTCTGCGAAGCTAACCTGAGCCGAGTCAACCTCAGCGGGGCCAATTTGAGTCAGGCCAACCTGAGTATCGCCAATTTAGGGGGTGCCAATCTCAGTCAGGCTAACCTGAGTCATGCCAAACTCAACGTCGCCAAACTCAATGGGGCCAATCTCAGCGGGGCGGTACTCAGCGGGGCGGACCTGAATGTCGCCAACCTGATCCGAGCCGATCTCAGCGATGCCGAATTGATTCAAGCAGCCCTGATTCGGGCGGAACTGATTCGCGTCGAACTCAGCCGAGCTAACCTCAGCGAAGCCAACCTCAACGGAGCCAGCCTCCGAGAAGCGAAACTCAGACAAGCCAATTTAGCGGGTGCCAACTTGAGCGAAGCCGATCTGCGGAATGCCTCCCTCAGAGGCGCGAACCTAGAGCGGGCAACGCTCAGAGAAACCGACTTGAGAGGCGCAGACCTGAGCGGGGCCAACTTGAGAAATGCCGAACTCAGGCGCGCCAATCTCTCGCAAGCCAAACTCGTCGGGGCAGACTTGAGCGGGGCGAACCTGCGATGGGCGGACTTGAGCGGCAGCACGCTCAGGTGGGCGGACTTGAGCGAAACCAAATTGAGCGGGGCCAATTTGCGGGGGGCGGACTTGTCCGGTGCCAACCTGCTCAATACCAGCCTGGTTTATTCGGATCTGACGCAATCGAATTTGATCGAAGTCGATTGGATGGGAGCAGACTTGTCCGGTGCCACCTTAACCGGTGCCAAACTGCACGCGGTTTTGCGGTTCGGGCTGAAAACCGAAGGTCTGACGTGCGAGTGGGTGGATCTGAGCCCAGACGGCGATCGCTCTCAAATCTACCGCCTCAC
Organism: uncultured bacterium; assembly: GCA_964405435.1. GTDB lineage: Bacteria > Cyanobacteriota > Cyanobacteriia > Cyanobacteriales > Oscillatoriaceae > DVEG01. The sequence continues at coordinate 47,656 of CAYOOD010000048.1, read as the reverse complement.
CCCCGAAGAGTCGAAAAAGTTTTTCAATCAAACCCTGCCCACCGTTCGGATTATCGTCGATGCCCCCCTCAATCCAGACGCTCACCTCGCTCTCGCCGTCGCCTACCATCAAATCGCTCACCGCTCCCCGGGCATGAGCCATCCCCCCAATATCGAAGTCAGCGGGCGGCGAACCACCCTCACCTTTCGGATTGGCAGCGACACCCGATTATTTTCCACCGCTTATGTTGCCATCCTTCCCTTTCAAGATGCTGCCGTCACCCAAGAAAAAATCGTCCAATTGGTGCAAATGATCGAATCATCAGAAATCGTTAATATGCTCAATCAAGCCCTAGAAAAAATAGATGAAATTAAAAAATCAGAGACATTTTCTAAATTGGTCAAGCGAGAAAAATTTTTTCAATCTCCCACCCTGACTGTTTTAACGAACTCCGGCAATCGGAGCTTAGACATCCACCACAACAAAAGTTTCGGCAAGCGAATGCTCAACCAAGCCGAACTCGGGGACTTGGCTCCTCCGCCCTCAGCCAATGACGAAACCCAGCACATTGCCCTCCCTCCTGTAAGTGTAATACTCAGTTTTATAAAAGGTTTGCACTTGCTCTCTACTAAATAACCCGCTAAAATGGCCATACCGAAGCGCGAATTTTAACCATAAACTAAAACAATAGGCACGGTAAAGAGGCATGGAAGTTGAGGAACTCCTAAAGAAATATGCATCGGGAGAAAGAGACTTTGTCGGTCTGAACCTCTGCGAGGTCAACCTAAGCCGAGTCAACCTCAGTGGTGCCAATTTGAGCAACGCGATCCTGAGTATCGCCAATCTCAGTGGTGCCAACCTGAGCGGAACAAATCTGGCAGGCGCAAAACTCAACGTCACCCGCTTGAGCGGAGCCAATCTCAGCAAGGCGAACTTAAACGGCGCGATTCTCAATGTTGCCAACCTGGTGCGGGCAAACCTCAGCGACGCCGAACTGATTCAAGCCTCCCTGATTCGCGCGGAATTGATCCGAGCCGAACTCAGCCGAGCCAATCTCGTTGAGGCGAACCTCAACGGTGCAGATCTGCGAGAGTCCAAACTCAGACAGGCAACCCTCAGCGGAGCCAATCTCAGCGAAGCTGACTTGCGCGGCGCTTCTCTGGCAGGAGCCAATTTTGAACAAGCCAAATTAAACCAAACCGACCTGAGCGGCGCAGATCTGAGCGGGGCAAATCTCAGCAATACGGAACTCAGGCACGTCAACTTCAACCGCTCCAATCTCAGCGGTGCAAACCTCAGCGGTGCGAACCTGCGGTGGGCAGATCTCAGCGGCGCTAACCTGCAGTGGGCCAACCTCAGCGATGCCAAGTTGAGCGGGGCTAACTTAATCGGAGCCGACTTGAGCAACAGCAATTTGCTCAACGCCAGTTTAGTTCACGCCGATCTCACGCAAGCGAACTTGATCCGCGCTGAGTGGGTGGGTGCGGATTTGAGCGGGGCGACGTTAACCGGCGCTAAACTGTATGCGGTTTCGCGGTTTGGGCTGAAAACAGACGGGATTACTTGCGATTGGGTGGACGTGAGCCCGTATGGGGATCACTCTCAGATTTACCGCCTGAATACGGAAGATTCTAAAAAGTTTTTCAATCAAACGCCGCCGACGGTGCGGATTGTTATTGACGCGCCGATCGATCAGGAGGCGAATTTAGCTTTAGCGAATGCTTATTATCAAATTGCGCAGCAATATCCAGCACTGAACCAGCCGCCTAGTATTTCAGTGGGCTATCGCCAAACGGTGCTGACGTTCAGGATTGACAGCGACGAGCAATTGTTTCCGACGGCTTACGTCGCGATTCTTCCGTTTGAAAAGGCAGGAGCGACTCAGAGAAATATTATTACGCTGGTCAAGCAGATTCGCGCCCACGCGACCAACCACCTCAGCATTCCCGAACTCCGGCGGGTGCAGCAGTTGAGTGCGGTGATGAGTCAAACGTTGAATCAGATCAACGCGATCGACTTGTCGAAGATTTTCCCGCCGGCTCTGGAGCGGGCAAGCTTTTTCCGATCGCCCCTGCACGCGGTGCTGCTCAATTCCAGCGATCGCAGCTTGAGCATCTATCACGACCAAAATTTCGGCAAGCGGTTTATGAAACCAGCCGTTTCCAGCAAGCCAGGAGCTGGCGGATTGCCGGCAGCACCCCAACAGTTTTCCTTGCCGTCTGTAACGGCTGTGGTAGATTTTATTAGAGGCTTCTATTCCCTGGACAGCCAGTGAGATTGGGCGAGGTTCTGGGAAAGATTTGAGCCAAAAGTACACAGGAACTCGAGCGGTTCTAAAATATGAATAAATGGCGTGCATCGAGGAGGGAATGATATGAGTTCTTGGGGCGATCGCTTCAACAAAATGATGGGCCGCACTCGGATAGTCGTCTGCCGCCTGTTCGTCCATTTGGCAGGCAGGGAAGTAGCGCCTTTGTTGGGGGTGCTCAATCGCGCCGCTAGAGCGGCGATCGACGCAGAAGGAGAAATGGATGAAATGGGCGAATTGCTCGCCGAAATTTGCCAGAACCTGCTGCAATCCGATACCTACTGGCGATCGGCAGCCAATGAAGGCGACTTTTTCACGGACGAGGGGGAAGCCAGCGACTACTATAATGCGCTGTTTACCGATTCCGCCTCTCGCTATCTCAGCGAACCCTACTTCAGTGAACAGACGCGACCGGACGAACCGCTATCCCTCCCTATCACTGAGAATTTAGTGGTGATGATAACGGTGGCTTTTGAGGGAGAAGTGCCTGCACTCGAAACAGACCTTTCGCACTTCGACAGCCTCACAGAAGGATTGAAAGCGCTGGTAAACCTGCACTATCAAGGGCACCTGCGCGCCGTCAGCGTGCATTTCTCGCCGGCGCAATTGGGAGACGAACTGACCGACGAACAATTATTGCAAAATTTCCCCGAATTAATCCCGCTTTAAGCAAGGGCTCGTGTTTGGGGGCAGGCGCGATCGCGGGTTCCTACTTCCGGCGGGCGCTGTCTGCCCTATTTCTCTTTTAAGATCGGTGAGGATGCCATTTCTGTTTTGCACTCACTAACCCGATCCATGTTTCGCAAACTCATTACTTTGTTAATGGTCTTTACCCTTTGCTGGAGTGCGGTTGCCTGTAGCAGTGCTTCCGACGTTCAGCAGAGCCAGCGCGCGCCGGTGGCGTCGCGCGCGCAAACCAGGCTAGCCGACGGACAGTACCCCGTCCAGCAGGCGAGCTATGACGACGGCAGCGGCGAATATTCCCTGTTTCTGCTCAATGCCTCGCCGGGAGTTTACCGCACCGCAGATTTGCAGATGGCAAGGCTGACAGACGACGAAATTAAAGCGGGCAAAAAAGCCTACCTGAAGGTGGAGGGCGGCAAACCCGTCCTTTATCTGAGCGAAGATTTCAAGATCGAGTACGTCCACGCCGTCACCGAAACGCGGCCCGACCCGCAAACCGGCCAGCCGCAAACGGTCATCGTCCGTCAGGAATCGAGTTTCTGGACGCCGTTTGCCGGGGCACTGGCTGGGCAAATGGTCGGCAATCTCTTGTTTGCCCCTCGCTACTACGTTCCGCCGGTTTATCAGCCGGGAGTGCCTCTCACGGGCTATGGCGGCTACGGCAGCACCTACCGCGAAGCTGTCGATCGCTACCAAACGCGCTATCAAGCGCCGCCTCCGGCGGTGCAAAATCGCCGCGCCCAGGTGCGCACCACCGGGCGCATCAACCAACCGGGAAGCACTCGCCCCTCGGCACAACCGTCCGATCGCAACAAATCCAGCGGTTCGGGTTTCGGATCGAGCACCTTGAAACAATCCGATCGCTCCCGCCCCAGCCGCGTCCAGCCCGGTTCTGGCAGTTTTGGCAGCGGGCGCTCCTCGCGTCCGGCTGGTTCTGGCAGTCGCAGTCGCGGATTTGGCAGCCGACGCCGCTAAGCACGCTTCTGTTGCCGCGATCGGGTGGGCTTTCCTCCTGAAAGTAATGCCCACCCGATTCGTGTGTCAGAATGAAAATCGCAAGCAAAATCCCAGTAACGCAAGCGCGGCAGACTCGTGATTGAGGCAGAAGTCCACAACTCACTCCGTACCTTCCTGCGAGCGTCAGGCGAGCCTTTCTGGCCCCACCACCTGACCCTCGCGCGACTCGTGGCGCGCGCCTTGCGTCTGGGACGCAGTGCTCTCCTGCAAACCGGTATTGCTTCGAGCAGCTCTCACGGGCGCTATCGATTGAGCTATCTGATGCCCCTGCTGATGTGGCCGGAGCCGGCCCTGTTGGTGGCTCCAGAAGCGTTGCAGCAGCGCTTGCTGATGGTGGAAATCCCCCAACTACAGCAGTGGATTCAAACGCCAAAAGCAATTCTCGCGGGCTCTACTTGGCCAGAATGCGATTTCCGGGGACTGTTGCTGACGACTCCAGAGGCTTGGCTGGCAGATCGGCTATCGGGACGGGGTGGATTTCCCCCGGGCATCCCCACGATCCTCGATGGGGTTGATGAGTTGGAAGACTGGGCGCACCAGCAGTTTACTGCCTGCCTTCAACCGGCGGACTGGAATGAAGTGATGCAAGTTCGCCCGGATGCGGCAGACGCGATTCGGGACGCGCGGGTGTTGTTGACGCGGGCTTTGTTCCAGCATCCAGCCAATCCCTACGAATGTTATGCGCTGGAGGCTGCCGAGCAAGAGGGGTTGAAGCGTCTTTTCGCGAGGCTGATGAATGCCGAATCCGCCGAGTCACTGGCTGCTCTGCCGGCGGCGTGGGGTCGGTTTTGGCGGCGCTGGCAAGCCAATGCACCGCTGCTGTGGGCAGAAGTGGCTCGCAGTCAGGGTCAGTTTTCTCTGTCCTGCAGCCCGGTTGAGGTGTCTTCGGAACTGGGCAAAATTTGGCCGCAGCAGCCGCTGGTGTTGCTCGGCGGTGCGGTGGATCTGGAGGCTTCGGCTGGGACGTACCGATCGCGCCTGGGATTGGGCGAGATGACGTCGGTGAAGCTGACTCCCGATCGCCAGCACGACACGATCGACCTGTACCTGCCGGACGGGCTGCCTCTGCCCAATACGCCTCAATTTGAAAGCGCTCTGCTGCGGGAATTCCGGGAGCTTTTGTCTGTGAGTGCGTCGGGTGGGGGGCTGACGGTTCTGCTCGTCGGTGACGTGCCGCTCAAGGCTCGGGTGGGTTCGGTTCTGGCGGCTGAGTTTGGCTCGCGGGTTCAGGTGGAGAAGACTTGTTTGGACGGGAATGGGATTTTGGTGACGGGCTGGGAATTCTGGCGTCAGCAGCAGCGGGTTCTGCCGTCTCCGCAGTTGCTGGCGATCGCGACGCTGCCGATTCCCTCTCTGGAACACCCGCTCGTTGCCGGTCGGGTGGCTTATTACAAGCAGCAGCACCAAGATTGGTTTCGCTCTTATTTGCTGCCGGTCGCTCTCTCGCAACTGCACGCCGCGATCGCCCCGGTTCGCGATCGCCAAGGCGTTGTCGCCCTCCTCGACAGCCGCGTCCTTCACCGCAGCTACGGCCATCAAGTCCTGGCCGCTCTCAGCCCTCTGGCCCGCGCTGACTATCTCGATCCCAGTTGGTTTGTCCAACCCGACTATTCTGTTCTGGACTGACAGCGCCCAGCCTCCCTCTGCTCATCTCCCCCTCTCCCTACTCAGCACTCAGCACTTGGCACTTGGCACTCTTTTGTGACGAAGTACGAAGGAAAATGAGGCAATTGCTGTAATTTTGTTAAGAATTTGGGCCTCCCCCCTCATACAAGCGCTATCATCGAACTGAAAATAAATTCCGATCGTTTGCGCAATTATGGGTGAATCCAAGCGCCGCAAAGCTGCCCTCGGAGAGCAGTACGGCCAAGAACCAACTATCCTTCCCTGGCTGCCGATTACCAAAAGCCAGTCAGAACAGTTTATGAAATGGACGACGCGAGGAGCCTGGATCGGCATTGGCGTGCTGCTTGCTATCTGGGTGACCGTTTTGTTCGTCGGCCCCTGGCTGGGCTGGTGGCAAATCAACTAACGCTCGACAACCGGGCGGACTTTCCCGGCTGAAAACCTATATAAATTGTCAATCTATCTGATAAGAAATTGCAAAGACAATAGGACAGCTCGGGGCGGACTTTCTCACAGACGCCTACTGTTCGACTTCCGGCTTTTTATCGTTCAGATGCCTAACCTTCAAGAGATTTTATAGAAGGAACTCTATCTGGATATCTGGTGTCGGGTTGGCTCAGCGGGATTTTTGTGAGTGTTATTTCTGATACTTTGTCTGAAAAAAAAATCAGTTAATCTCAAGAAAAAATCAGTCAATTGTCAGAAATAAAAGGGGACTGAAATCTAACCGCAGGAAGAGCCAGCCTAGAAGCCATGCAAGTTAAATGTAAAAGAGGAGGGTTTTTTCATTTATTTTCCGGTGAGGGGGAAGCGATCGCGGAGAAGAAGGTACTGTGAAAGATCCCTTCGGCCAGAGGCACTTCTCAGTTAGGCAGCGTCCCCGATCGGGAATTCTACCCCGCATTGCAGCCCAAAATCTCACAGTAGCAAGGAGTCTGGCGTCAAATCCACGGCTAAAGTGGCCATCATCTATGGGTGGGTGCCAACAGTCGGTACAATTCTTAAGAAAATATGAAAAACCCCCTAAAATTTTAGGTGTGGTGATAGGAGGACAACAGTGTTTCTCAGATTAGCAGCTCAACATCGTGAATTCGTCCAAGACTTGGTGATGAACCTTCAGGCTCTAGCGATCGTGCTGGAGCGGCGGGGGTATCTAGCCTCGTGCTATACCTGCGGAGGTCAAATGAACAGCGCCTCTTTCATGGTGAGCCTCGGAGACGATCACCTGATCCGCTTTCTGGTGTCGGACTACGGGATTACCTGGACAGAGATGCGGGACGACCGCGAATTGATGAAGCTCGAAGGGGCGGAAGCGATCGCGCAGCTCCAAGAACTGGCCAACTTGGTCAAGTACCAAACGAGCCCCTCTGAATGCCGTCCAGCAGTCGCTCAACAGGTTTGAGAGGTTGAGTGAAAATATCAAACCATTGTTCTTTGCCGTTGCTGGTGTCGCGGTTTGTCGAGGGTGACACCAGCCAGCGGGACTGAACAAATGGACAGCAAAATGATACGCTGGAAACAGAGAGCTTCTTGAGGCATGGCTGGAAGCGCGGCGATCGCAAAAAGCAGCATCACTCGTCAATCCACCAGATTCGTCAAGCCTCTCGATCGCCTACTGGGCAACCGATGCTGTGTGTCAGGCGCAAGAATCAGCGCGCGGGAGAGTGAGCTACTGTTTATGACGCCCCTAGAAGAAACTGGATGGCAACATCATTTTGTTGAGACGAACCGCATCCGCTTGCACTGCGTCACCCAAGGAGAGGGAGAACTGGTCGTACTCTTGCACGGATTCCCAGAGTTTTGGTACTCCTGGCGCTATCAAATCCCAGCACTAGCCCGCCATTTTAAGGTAGTCGTGCCGGATTTGCGGGGCTACAACGATTCCGACAAGCCCGCAAGCGGCTATGACTTGGACACCCTCAGTGCCGACATCCGGGGTCTGATTTCGAGTTTGGGCTACGTCAAAGCCCATATTGTCGGGCACGATTGGGGCGGAGCGATCGCGTGGCACCTCGCTCAGAAATTCCCCTACTATCTAGACCGATTGGCCATTTTAAACGCGCCCCACCCGCAGCGCTTCGTACAAGAACTCGCCGGCAACCTCGATCAGCTCCGCCGCAGTTGGTTCGTGCTGGCGTTTCAGGTGCCTGGAATCCCGGAGTGGCTGATTCAACAGAATTTAACTGATTTCGTCAAAAACCTCTTTCGCCAAACCGCCATTCGCCAAGCAGCTTTCACGGCTGACGCAACCCGAATTTACCAGCAAGCCCTGGAAAAACCAGGCGTGCTAGCCGCAGCCCTCAATTATTACCGCCAACTGATGCTGCCTTCTCACTGGCTAGCTCAGTGGGGGCGATCGCCCGAACCCGTCCGAGTCCCCACCCTTGTCTTGTGGGGCGAAGAAGATTCCTTTTTGAGCCACAAACTCACAGAAGGTTTGGACAAACTCATCGCCGCTCCTTTCAAGCTCAAATTTGTCCCAAACTGCGGGCACTGGATTCAACAGGAAGCGCCTGACACGGTGAATCGGGAGCTTTTGAATTTTCTCCGGCAGTCTTGAGGAAACCTCACCCCCTAACCCCTGAAGACAAAGCAAGGGCAAGGGAACTAGAGACGCGATTGGCGTTTATAAGTAGATGAGCAGAAATAATCGCCATTATTGGGAGTGGAAAAGTCCCCGAACTCTACAGAGCAGCGGGCGGGGATGCCCGCACTCCCCCTACTTTTACTGCTTATTAAAAGACAGCACAGGAAATGAGTATTCTCACGATTCAACTCGCTGAGTATTCTAAAGAAAGCGCCAGCATTCAAGCTATCAGAAAAGCGGTTTTTCAAGAAGAACAGGGCGTCGATCGCGCCTTAGATTTTGACGGGCTTGATGAAACTTCCGCACAGATTGTTGCCTACTTAGACAAGCAGCCAGTCGGAACGGCCAGAATGAGAAATTTAGACAAAAAAATAGTCAAAATAGAAAGGCTGGCAGTATTGCCCCACGCTAGAGGGCAAGGGATTGCCAAGAAAATTACAGAAAAAGCTTTAGAAATAGCGGCGGCAAACAACATTCGTGAAGTCGTGGTTCACGCTCAAGAATATGTGAAAGGGCTTTATGAAAAGTTAGGGTTTGTGGAAGTAGGAGAAAAATTCACAGAAGCCGGCATCGCTCATATCAAAATGAAGAAAAAATTGCCAGAATGAGGGCAAGCCGCTGGCGCTCCTGAAGAATTATTGCTACTGGCAACCGCCACGATTTCGCACCACCTCACCAGCCGCGAACGGCTAGACGCCAGAAGCGCCCCAACCCCAGCCCCAACCAAAATCTTTACAATATGGGGATGCGTGCATTGGGAGAGTCGGCGAGCTTCCCTGATAAAATCTTGCTGAAATTTAGCAAAATCCCGCCTGCCGCGCAAGCTGTCGTTAAGGGTTTTGATTACGGCGAACTGCCCGTCATTCATTTTAGCCAGATAGGTGACGCCAAAGCCACCTTTTCCGAGCGGCTTTTCAATGATGTAGTTTCCATCCTGTAATAATTGCCCTGATGTCCCAATCATTTCCGATGACTCCCAGACACTTTGGTTTATTATGTCACACCTATCATTGCGAATTGCCGTTTCGAGGAATTTAAACAGATCGTGCAATCGTTAATCTGCAATCGTTAATCGCTAAAATTGAGACTTTATGGGGTTAAGGATGACCGGTAAGATTCACTTCGTTCAGCCAATTCCCCATTACCCACGATCAATTCTCGGTTTTGTTCGTAGCAACTTGAGTGAAGTCTATAATTTTCCGCTGGGTTGCTTCATCCGCTACCTCTTGTCGCGATTCGCTGGCGCTAGGCAAGTGCTTCGCGCGCCACTCGGCTTTTATCCCTTCATTTCCGTAACAGCAGCCTTGGTTAATCTTGTCAAGTCTATTCCATAACGTCAAAAATTTGCTACACTCAAACCTTTGACAAGGCAATAAAAACCGTTTCAGCATTGGGAATTCGCCAGGGGGTCAGGAAGTGGCTAAAACCACCACGAACGCGCAGGAATTAGCGGCACAACAAATACATTCCGGGGACTATTCGTGGCCGTTTTGGCCCGCCATGCCACTTTACCCGTATGGCAAGCGGCGAACCATCCGCCACGAAGTCGTTAAAGACTCCGTATGGACGTTTGACCAGCTTCAAGGTATCTTTTACGTTGTCGTGCCGATTCGCATGACTGCAGTCAAGCTCGATGAAGGGGGTTTGCTCGTATACGCTCCCGTTGCGCCGACTCCAGAGTGCGTGCGACTGCTGCAAGAGTTGGTGGCGGAACACGGCGACGTTAAATATATCATCCTGCCCACTATCTCCGGTTTAGAACATAAAGTATTTGTTGGCCCTTTTGCCAGATGCTTTCCCAAAGCACAAGTTTTTGTAGCTCCTTCTCAGTGGAGTTTCCCTCTCAATCTGCCTTTGAGCTGGCTTGGATTGCCTGCCAAACGCACTCAAATACTCCCTGCAGATAGCAGCAAAGCGCCTTTTGCTGAGCAGTTCGATTATGCAATATTAGGGCCGATCGAATTGGGGACTGGAAAGTTTGCAGAAGTGGCTTTATTTGACAAGCGATCGCGATCGCTTCTGGTGACGGATTCGGTGGTTTCCGTACCGGAAGATCCGCCGGCGATCGTCCAACTCGATCCCTATCCCTTGCTCTTTCACGCCAAAGATAAAGCCTCTGACATCCTCGCAGACACCCCGACAACCCGCCGCAAGGGATGGCAGCGCGTCTGCTTATTTGCGATGTATTTCCAGCCGAGCGCGCTAGAGGTTTTCAAGTGGAGTGAGGTCTTTCGCGATGCCCTCAAAGCACCCGATCGCTCCAAAAAAGCCTATTTTGGATTATTTCCCTTTAAATGGAATCCAAACTGGCAGCGCTCATTTGACGCCCTGAGAGGAAATGGTCGCTTGTTTGTCGCGCCCGTTCTCCAAACGCTTATTCTCAACCGATCGCCGAGAGAAACTCTCGCCTGGGCTGACAAGGTGGCAAGTTGGGATTTTCAGCGGATTGTTCCCTGTCACCTCGACTCGCCCATCGCCGCCAGCCCGCAGGAATTTCGCCAAGCTTTTTCCTTCTTGGAAAAACAGCCTGCTGTCAGTGCAGGCTTGTTCGACAGTGGCACTTATCCCTTGCCGGAGGTAGACTTTCAAATCCTCAGAGAACTCGATGAAAGTCTCAACAAATTTGGCATCGTACCGCCACCGCAAGAGAAGATTTAACCGCTCATCCCAAGAACAGCTTATAGGCTGGATTCTGGCTTTCATCCCAATACTGATATCCCAGGCTATCCAGAAATGCCTGCCACTCCTGCATCTCGCGGGGAGGTACTTGCATCCCGACGACGATGCGCCCGTAGTCTGCGCCATTGTTGCGGTAGTGAAACAGGCTGATATTCCAATTGGGGCTCATGGAACCGACGAATTTCATCAATGCGCCGGGACGTTCGGGAAACTCGAAGCGGTAGAGCAATTCATCGTGAGCGAGAAGCGATCGCCCGCCCACCATGTGCCGCAAGTGCATTTTTGTCAGTTCGTCATCGGTTAAATCAAGGGTTTCCAACCCATTAGCTTCAAAACTTTCAACCAACTTGGCGGCATCGGCGCGGTTTTCAATTTGCACGCCGACAAAGATATGGGCGATTTTTTCATCGGCGATGCGATAGTTAAATTCGGTGATGCTGCGCCTGCCGAGACAGTCGCAAAACTTGCGCAGACTGCCCGGTTCTTCGGGAATGGTGACGGCAAAGATGGCTTCGCGGCGTTCGCCAAATTCTGCGCGTTCCGCTACAAAGCGCAGGCGATCGAAGTTCATGTTTGCGCCGCAGGCAACGGCGACTAACGTTTGTCCCTCGATTTGTTCGCGTTCTGCATAGGCTTTCGCGCCTGCGATCGCCAGAGCCCCTGCCGGTTCCAAAATCGATCGCGTATCTTCAAATACATCTTTAATCGCCGCGCAAGTATCGTCGGTATCGACTAAAATAATCTCATCTACATACTGCTGACACAAGCGAAAAGTTTCTTCTCCGACTTCCCGCACCGCTACCCCATCAGCAAACAAACCCACCTGAGACAGCCGCACCCGATGTCCGGCTTTCAGAGATTGATACATAGCATCAGCATCAACCGGCTCGACGCCAATAATTTTAATTTCCGGGCGCAACCGTTTCACATACGCCGCAATTCCAGAAATCAAACCGCCTCCGCCAATCGCTACAAAAATCGCGTGAATGGGTTGCTGATATTGCCGCAAAATTTCCATCCCGATCGTACCCTGACCGGCGATGACATGGGGATCGTCAAAAGGATGAATAAACGTCAAGCCTTTTTCTGCCTCCAACTGACGGGCATAGGCATAAGCGTCGTCGTAGGTTTCCCCGTGCAATACCACCACGCCCCCCCGCGCCTTGACGGCATCCACCTTCACTTGAGGCGTCGTCACGGGCATGACGATAATCGCTTGCGTTCCCAGCCGTCGGGCACCGAGGGCGACTCCTTGGGCGTGGTTGCCGGCAGAGGCAGCAATGACGCCGTGTGCCAGCAAATCCGGCGGCAGTTGCGCCATTTTGTTGTAAGCGCCTCGCAGCTTGAAGGAAAAGACAGATTGCATGTCTTCCCGCTTGAGCAGGAGTTTGTTATTCAGGCGTGCGGAGAGGTTGGGGGCGTGTTCTAGGGGCGTTTCTTGGGCAACGTCATACACGCGGGCGGTGAGGATTTGAACCAGATAATCGCAATACATGGGTGTGAGCAGGTGAGCAAATGCCGGATGGTGTATTATTTTACTTTATGAGGGTTCCCATTCGGCGCGTATGTTACCCCTGACTCTGCTGGTTGAGAAACTTTGAGCGATCGCCTATTTCAAAAACTCCGCTCTTGGATAAGCTATGACTGCTGCGTCAGCTTTTGCCGTCGCGCCCGTTCTGTTGTTATTTTCGCAATTTTTAGCTTTCGCTGGCTTCTGTAGATTCAAATTCAACCTGATCGTAAATATCTGCTAGCGTTATTTCTAAAGGAACCGAGTTAAGAGATATTGTTTCGCTGGCGTCGTCATACTCAGAAAACGTCCAGCGGTTGCGATCGCTTTTAAAATATTGCTCGACGTGCATCGTATATTGGTCAATCATCAGGTACTCCTGAAAGCTGGGAATCGTGCGATAGGCGGCAAATTTTTCATCTTTGTCATAGCTTCTGGTAGAAGCTGACAGCACCTCAGCAATTAGCAACGGGTTGATAATCGTGTCTCGACGCCCTGATTGAAATTGCAAATCACCCTGAACCGCCATTACGTCAGGATAGGTATAGATGCGTTTTCTGGGAATCCAGAGACGTTGCTCTGCGACAAAAGCTCGATAGGGCTGACGCTTGAATGCAAAGTTCAGCGCACCGCTCAGGTTGAGAAGAATTTGGTTATGATTTGGGGTTCCGCCAGTCATGGGGACAATTTCACCATTAATGTATTCGTGGCGTTCTTTTGAATTTACCTCGAACTCGATGTATTCTTCCGGCGTGTAATTTTTTTTATCTTCAGTTTGCAAAACCATATAATTTCACCCCCAAGGCTTCAAGTGGATGAGCGAATCGGCATAAAGAATTACCCGTCACGGTTCCATTTTAGCAATTTATGGCAGCGATCGGGATTTTTGTCGCTAGCAAGGGGAAGAAACGGCTGAGTAAGAGCGATCGCCCTTATAGTTTGAATTTAAGTCGTTGCAACGGGTTGCAGATCGGAGAGAAATGCCAAAACAATTCGCTCTGGAGGAATACCGGCGGCGATGGCGCAATTGTCCGATAATGAACTTTTGGAGAGATTCTGCCAAGATATTCAGCAAATCTGAGAGCGATCGCATGATGCAAACGATTCAAAAACTTTACCTCCCACCGATGGGCTGCGGGACTTGGGCATGGGGCAATCGCCTGCTCTGGGGATATGACGAAACTATGGACGCGCAGTTGCAAGCCGTTTTTAATCTGTGCGTCAGCAGCGGCGCAACTTTATTCGATACGGGCGATTCCTACGGAACGGGAAAATTAAACGGGCGCAGCGAACAACTCCTGGGGCGGTTCGCCCAGGAATATGTCGGAGCAGGGAAGGAAAATATTTGCATTGCAACTAAGCTGGCTGCGTATCCGTGGCGGTTGACGCGAGGCTCGATGGTTTCGGCTTGCAAGTCTTCTGCGAAACGCCTCGGCAGAAATGTCGATTTGGTGCAGATGCACTGGTCTACTGCCAATTACGCGCCTTGGCAGGAAGGGGCGCTTTTGGACGGTTTGGCGGATCTTTACGAGCAAGGTTTGGTGAAGGGGGTGGGGCTGTCCAATTACGGGCCGAAACGCCTCAAGCAGGTGTATAAAAAGTTCAGCGATCGCAACATTCCCATTGCTACTTTACAAGTTCAGTACGGGCTGCTTTCTACCTATCCCGTCACCGAACTCGGACTCAAAGAGGTTTGCGACGAGCTGGGAATTAAATTAATTGCTTACAGTCCGCTGGCTCTGGGGCTGCTGACGGGGAAATATTCTGAAAAAGGCCCTTTTCCGAAAGGTATTCGCGGGTTTTTGTTCCCGCAGCTCTTGCCGGGGATCGCCCCTATTTTGGAATGTTTGCGAGAAATCGGGCGATCGCGCCACAAAACTTTATCGCAAGTTGCCCTCAATTGGTGCATCTGTAAAGGAACAATACCCATTCCGGGAGCAAAAACTGTGGAACAGGCGCGGGAAAATCTCGGTGCCTTGGGTTGGCAATTAGACTCCGGCGAAATTGCAGAACTCGATAAAGCTGCTTCCAGGGCTGACAGAAAAATGGTACAAAATATTTTTCAAACTCGGTAAGCGATCGCGAAAAGTAGGAATTTTTTTAAACCGCAAAGACGCAAAGGACGAAGAGGGAGGGAAAGAAAGGAATTTTTGAGGGGAAGGCGTGAAGCTGTAGGGGCGGTGCCCCCGTGCCCGCCCCGCTTTTCGCGATCGAATCGCCCCCTTCCCACAAAAAAGCCCGCTCAGGCGGGCTTTTTTCGTATAGCCCCAGGCTTTAGCCTGCGGGCGCTTTTGCAGATTTAATAGGCATCCTGCAACTCGAAAAACTCGGGGGAGATATAATCTTTCCGCAGAGGCCAGCCCACCCAGTCTTCTGGCATCAAAATCCGCTTTAGATTCGGATGCCCTTCGTAAACGATGCCGTACATGTCGTAAGTTTCCCGCTCTTGCCAGTCGGCTGCTTTCCAAATCCAATACACCGAAGGGACTTTCGGATCTTCGCGCGGCAAGAATACTTTCACCCGGACTTCTTCGGGGCGATCGGCATTGTCGCTTATTTTGATCAGGTGATAGAAACTGACTAATTCCTGCCCCGGGCCGGCATCGTAACCGCCCTGACACTGCAGGCAATTGAATCCGTAAGCATAGAGCGCTGTTGCCAGGGGCAGCAAAAACTCGCGATCGACTTTAATAATTTCCACGCCCAAGTGATCTGCCGGCAGGGATTCGTGCTCGAATTCGTTTTCTGTCAGCCACGCGGAAACTTTACCCGCTTCTACGATTTGAGTGTCTTCAGCCACGGCGCTCCTCCTGTTTCTGTGCTGTGAGCAAAGCGGGCGGCACAGGCATTCCCATCGCTTCTGTCAGTTCCTTCGGCGGAGTTTGGCGAGTCGCCGACTGCAGGTAAGTGCCCGTCAAAATCTCTGGCACTGGCTTCATCTGGTGGCGCTTGCTGTAGTAGCGGTGGGTTTGCTGCAATTGCGCCCGCTCTTGCAGGGAATCATTAGAAACTTTTTTACGCAACTTAATAATTGCGTCCATAATCGCTTCCGGGCGGGGCGGGCAGCCGGGAATGTATACGTCTACGGGAATCAGCTTGTCCACGCCGCGCACTGCTGTGGGCGAATCGACGCTGAACATGCCGCCGGTGATGGTACAGGCTCCCATCGCGATGACGTATTTCGGTTCTGGCATTTGCTCGTACAGGCGAACCAGCGCCGGGGTGTATTTCATCGTGATCGTGCCGGCTGTGATGATCAAGTCGGCTTGTCGGGGGCTGGAACGGGGCACCAATCCGAAGCGATCGAAGTCGAACCGCGAACCGATCATGCCGGCAAATTCGATAAAGCAGCAAGCGGTGCCGTACATCAGGGGCCACAAGCTGGACAGGCGAGCCCAGTTGTAGAGGTCGTCAACCGTCGTCAGAATGACGTTTTCCGAAAGCCCTTGGGTAACTTCGGGCCGCGAGATCGGGTTCGTCAGTTGGCCCTGAGAATTATTTGCAGTTGTCAGATTTGAGTTTACGACCATTCCAACGCTCCTTTGCGCCACGCATAGACGAGTGCAATAACTAGAATCGCAATAAAAATCAGGGCTTCGATAAAAGCCAGCAGTCCCAGTCGGTGGAAGGCAACTGCCCAAGGATAGAGGAATACAGTCTCAACGTCAAAGACGACGAACACCAGCGCAAACATGTAGTAGCGGATGTTGAACTGAATCCAAGCGCCGCCGATGGGTTCCATGCCGGACTCGTAGGTGGTGCGCCGTTCTAGGCTGGTGCCTTTTGGCCGCAAGATTTTAGAGGCCGTGAGGGCCAAGACGGGGACTAAACTGCAGATCAGCAGAAAGCCCAGGAAATACTCATAGCCGCTAAGGACAAACACGATTTACTGTTACCGCTTGGGTGAAGGGACTTTTGTTTATTACTTCTTTACATTATAGAGGCAGGGGGATCGCGGCGATCGCGGCCCGCTCTCTGGACTATCGCCCGCTCTCCCGGCTGCTGGCGCGTGCTTTGGCTGCTGCCTGTTTGCAGCGATCGCCTGCTGTTATTGTATTTTTCTATTCCTGCTATTGACGCGCTTTGAGTTTTGCAAGGATGTACTGTGCTTGCGCCGTCGTGCGAGGCTTCTCTAAAGCAAATAGACAGTCGCGATCGACTTCATACTTCGTCTTTACTCACTTTCTCACTTTCTCACTTCTCTTTCACTCAGCACTC
The DNA here is from genome assembly GCA_964405435.1 of uncultured bacterium. Classification (GTDB taxonomy): domain Bacteria; phylum Cyanobacteriota; class Cyanobacteriia; order Cyanobacteriales; family Oscillatoriaceae; genus DVEG01. Next base: position 31,047 of record CAYOOD010000048.1, on the reverse strand, counting down.
CTGTAGGGGCTTTTCGCGAAAAGCCCCTACGCACTTAGGACTCTTCCTCACTCAGCACTCAGCACTCTTCCTCGCTCAGCACTCAGCACTCTTCCTCACTCAGCACCACGCAATAGGCACTCTTCCTCACTCAGCACTCAGCACTCTTCCTCACTCAGCACCACGCAATAGGCACTCTTCCTCACTCAGCACTCAGCACTCAGCACTAGAATGGCCCACTCGCTCCCCCGGCAACTGGCCCAACCGGAAGCTTAATTTTCCGGCGAGTTTCTTGACAATCGTTAACAAAGTCCTATCGCATTTTAATATTATTACTATCGACTCCCAAATCCTCTATGCTTGCCGAGCCATGAGTACGGAAACTCTCGACCCCACTACGCTAGACCAGTACGAATGCCGCTCCTGCGGCTACGTTTACGAACCGACCAAGGGAGACGACCGCCGTCAGATACCTGCCGGCGTGCCGTTTAAAGAGTTGCCGGTGAATTGGCGCTGCCCCGTATGCGGAGCGAAGCCGACTGCCTTTCAAAGTATTGGCCCTGCTGGGACGGCCTCTGGTTTCAAAGAAAATTTTGGTTTCGGTTTCGGCGTCAATAAACTGACGCCTACTCAGAAAAGTCTGCTGATTTTTGGCGGATTGGCCCTTGGCGTCATATTCTTTCTCAGCCTCTACGGGCTGCAGTGAACCCGCCGCGATCCGGCAGTCTGAGCGATTTGGAAAGCGGAGATATCGCGCTGCTAAGCGACCTGAACCGGGGAGATGGGTTCTGACTGCAATAAAAGATGATTAACAAATATATACATTTCACCCTAATGGACTCCTTCCTCAAACCTTTGAAGCGCATTCTCGTATTGCTAGCAGCCGTCGTGCTGTGCGTGGGGTGTTCCAAAGTCCCCACCGCCAGCGTCAACCCCTGGAGCGTCATTGAGCTGCCAACAAAGGCCAACTTACAAGACATCGCCTTTACAAACCCCAACCACGGCTGGTTGGTGGGCAGCAACGCGGCGTTGCTAGAAACCACCGATGGCGGCAAAACTTGGCAGGAAAACCTGCTGAATTTGGATGAGGAAAAGGCACTATTGACATCGGTGAGCTTTTCTGGTAAAGAAGGATGGATTGTCGGAAAGCCTTCTGTCTTGCTGCATACGGACGATGAGGGTAAGTCTTGGGATCGCATTCCTCTGAGTTCCAAGTTGCCTGGAGCTCCCAGCACGATTGTGGCACTGGGGCCGAAAACGGCGGAGATGACGACGGATGTAGGAGCCATCTACAGAACCACCGATGGCGGCCAAAACTGGAAAGCAATGGTGCAGGAAGCGGTGGGGGTAGTTCGCAATATCGAGCGATCGCCCAGCGGCGGTTACGTTGCCGTATCGGCGAAAGGCAATTTCTACTCGACTTGGGAACCGGGGATGAATGCCTGGGAGCCCCACAATCGCAACAGTTCCCGCCGCCTGCAAAATATGGGCTTTAACCCGAATGGCGGTCTGTGGATGCTGGCAAGGGGCGGGCAAGTTCAATTCAGCAACCCTGAAAATGCCGAAGAATGGCAAGATCCCCTCTATCCAGAATTTTCGACCAGTTGGGGCTTGCTGGATATGGCCTACCGGACTCCCGAAGAAATTTGGGTGGCAGGCGGCAGCGGCAACTTGCTGTGCAGTTTTGACGGCGGCAAAACCTGGGAAAAAGACCGCGCGGTGGAAGACGTGCCCGCAAACTTTTACAAGGTCGTGTTTCTGTCGCCCGATCGCGGATTTGTCATCGGGCAAGAAGGCATTATCTTGAAATACGAGCCACAAGCCGCAGCCGCTTGACGGCGATCGCAACCAGTGGCAAACTTTCTGCATTCTCTGTTTCGGGGAGTAGCGAAAAGGCTGTACAAAAGTAGGGTAGATTGGTTTGAGCTTTCAAGCGATCGCTTGCTCAGTCTGCTAACTAGCGGCTCGGAGTCGCTCAACCCAACCGATAAAAATCCAAGACTTCCTTTAACCAGGGGTTTACCCTTGTGAGGATTCTTGAAGTTTCGTATTATGTAGATCGAGCATTGAGCGGTTGTCTGTAGGAGGAATCAAAATGGCAGGATCGACAGGTGAGCGTCCGTTTTCAGACATTATTACCAGCATCCGTTACTGGGTGATTCACAGCATCACTATCCCGATGCTGTTTATCGCCGGCTGGCTGTTTGTCAGCACGGGTCTGGCTTACGATGCCTTTGGGACGCCTCGGCCCAACGAATATTACACCCAAACAAGGCAGGAATTGCCCATCGTGCAAAACCGCTTTGAAGGCAAGACACAAATCGATCAATTTATCGGCAAGTAGTGCCTGACGGAGTAGGAGATTATGACGAGCAGAAGTCCAAACGAACCGATTACTTATCCGATTTTTACCGTTCGCTGGCTGGCGGTACATACCCTGGGCGTTCCCACGATTTTCTTCCTGGGCGCGATCGCGGCGATGCAATTCATTCAACGATAGGAGAAATCCATGCCGACTCGTACTCCCAACCCAAACAACCAACCGGTTGAACTCAACCGCACCTCCCTGTATTTGGGGCTGTTAATGGTTTTTGTTCTGGGCATTCTATTTTCCAGTTACTTCTTTAACTAACTGGCTGTGAATTTCAATTTTCCGGTATTTCCTGGTTGAGCTGTGTTGTAAATGGAGAGGTGAAAGCCGTGAACAGTTTCCAAAGTGGCAGAATTCCCTTGTGGCTGGTTGCTACAGTCGCCGGCTTGGGCGTCATCGGGCTTCTCGGTCTTTTCTTCTACGGTGCCTACGCAGGTTTGGGCTCCTCTATGTAGGGCGAACAGCCCGATAGAGCGGTCAGTTGTCGGGGTCGATCTGCCTCTGACCGCCCCCCTGCTACCAAAAGAAAAATTAACAAGTGAAGCTAAATAAAAGCCAAATCAGAAACCCGGTTTTACAAAAACCGGGTTTTTCGCGTTTGAATGCAGCCTGTGCTCAACTGCTACGTCGCTGGTAGTAGAGGCTAAAGCCCCCGTTCGTAGTAGGGGGCTTTAGCCCCTGAAGATCTAGTGTTCTGTCAGCTTTGAAAATAACGACTACTGCATCGGCAAACTAGGGGCAGCCGGGGGTATAACCTGCCGCGAGAGAGAAATTTTGTGACTTTCGCGCTTCGTCAGTGTCTCCATCGCGATCGCCTCAAACTGAACCTGAAAGCTGCCCAAAGGCACCATCACTTGCACCGTTCCTTCCAAATCTCCCCAGGCATTGTAGGAAAACTCCGTCACCCAGTGAGGGCCATCGAGCAGCACGCGGGATTGGCGATCTTGCAGCCAGACTTTCACATAAATGCGGGGCAAAAGATCGGGCAATCTCACAAAAACGGCAACCGATCGCCCCGCGACGAGGTGCTCCTGCGGAACCTGCAAAACAGGCGTCGGCACTGGCTCGTCTTCGGGCAAAACTAAAAGATCGTTGGCATCACCCGTCGGAGCAGCCGTGGCTCGATCCGGCGTGCTTGCAGGCGATCGCGGCGCTTCCACAAACTCTTCAAAAACCACCACTTCTCGCGCTTCCCAATCCGCCGCCGTCTTCGGAGCCGCCTGAGCCTCGGAGGTGTTCTCTGGCGCTGCCTCTTCAACCGGCGGCAACTCCGCTTTCAGCCATTCTGTCAGCTCTGCATCATTCGCTAAAGCGTTTAGCCTGGACAAAAATCGCTCTTGCAGCTTTCGCGAGGGCAGCGGCTTGCTCGCAGGTTCCGACGCCTGCTCTGGAGGTGGACTCTCAGCCAGTTCAGCCGTTTCCAAGGCGGCTATTTCGGCGGGTTCCTCCTCTGTTCCGGCGATATCCGGCTGCAACTCCGGTTCCTCGGTTGGCAGCGCGGGTTCTGCTGCCGGCTGCTTTGACTTGGCGATGTTGGCATCCGGCTTGACGCGCGGAAAACTCGGCAAATCGAGCGGTTTAGACGCCGCCTGCTCTCCCGTCGGCTTGTAGAGCTGCGGGGGTAAAGGGCGCTCCGTCGAGGGCTTGAATTGGACGCTCTGGGGGTTTTGCAGGGTTTCTAATAAATTGTGGAAAACCTCGTCGGGGGTTTCCTGCGGCTCGATCGTCAGCTCTTTAATGAGATTCTCATCAATGGCGTCTAGCAAGTCCTCCACATCGGGCGCAATGCTGAAGGATTTCGCATCCACCGCCTCTGACGTGCCTTCGTAAAGGGCGATTTCCCCCAAAATCAGGCTATTTTGACACTCTGCCGGGATTTCAATCCCGCAGGAAAAAGGCACCGGCGGCACGAGCTGCGGCAGCGGCTGTTGCAGGTTCACCAGCACCTGAGAAGTCTGGGGATCGCGCAGTTGGACGTGCAGTTTGGCTCCTCTCAGGGGTACAGGAGCGCCTACAGCGCCCGCTACCTCTACCCGCCCAGACAGGGTAATCGGCTGTCCCCGACGCCTGACATAGGTATCGCGATTTAAAGTCAGTTGCAGAACTCGCTGAGGCGGTCGTTGTTCAGCCGTTGTTGGGGCTGGTGGAGTTGGGGCGCTCCGTTCGCTCTGCGGGAATTGTGCCGCTTCTGGCGCTTCCAAATCCGGCGGCTGAGCGCTTTTTTGCGGTGGCTCAACGGCACTCCCTTCCCCAACCTCAGCCTCATTAGAAAGCACCTCCAGACTGACGGCGTGCTGCCACCCGGGGCTTTCGGACGTTGAAGAGCCGCTGCAGTGCAGCTCCCAAAAACCGGGCTTCAGATGCGTAAAGGGAATGACGACGATCAAGCCTTCAGCATTGGTGTTGCTCGATCGCTTTTGCTCCCGACGCTTCGGCGGTTCTTCATAGGCGGATTGATAAGTCACCCGGATTTCCACCGTCTCGTTGAGATTGCTCGATCGCGCGACAACGCGATAGCGTCCCTCGAGAATTTCCACCTCGGGGGTTTCCAGGGGTAGCCAAGAGCGATCGCCTTCTTTTTGGATCAGAAATTCCCAGTATTCCATGCGCCTGCGAGGATAGTGCTTGCCTGTCCGACCTGTCTTCACAGTCAGTGTAACTCAGCCCGCGCCTTCTGGCAGCCGACATTCACGCCGGGGAGAAATCGGGAAAATTTGCCGCGCTAGGTTCAGAAAACCGGGTTTTTGAAGAACTCGATTTTATGGTTACTGAACTGATGGGGTAGATGCCATTTCTCTCTTGTTTTTACTTCTCCGTGAAAATGGGAATTATAATTGATATTATTTCAACTTATCCCCTATTGAAATTTCGACCGCTAACCCTCCCCAGAGTAGCGATACCGTCACGATTCTCTGCATCGAAGTTATAGAGGACAACCTCTGCATGGAGCCCAAAAACAGCCCGGAAAGTATCCAACCGCATTACAGCCACTTTCTAAAAAAGCAATAAAGCGATCGCATCTTTCCAGAATTGCGAAGACTTGACCTTGCCATTTTTTAGATATACCTCTCGTTTTTGATGGCGTCAAAAAGTAGAAAAGCTCAAGTTACTATTGAGAAAATTTCCGACCGAAATCAATTAAAATATCAACAACATTGCAGCGAAAACTGCCATTCCACAAGCCTACATGCCCGATAACCGGAGCCCATTGCCACTTGCATAATCCTGTTAGTAGCAACTTGAGTTAATCTGAACACTCGATACATTTTAATGGGAAATACTGGAAAGGAATTGGACTGACTCTCTAAAAAATTTTTGTAATTGTCTGCATTAAAATATAAAGTTTTTATATAAATACAGGGAAACAAAAACGCTGGGACGAGCGATCGCCCCTAACAGGCCATCTGAAAATAGGCACTTAAAAGCAAACTGGCGAAAATCCGAGAAAATCGCTCCTCAAAACCAATTGAGAGCTGCGCCAACGCTTCTAGGAAAACTTGAAAAATCTCAAATAAGTTAAAATATTCAGCTTCCCGAAAAGCGAATCCGTTAAATGCTTGTCAGGCATACAGCACAGCTCATATTTAAGGTTTTCTTTACGCGAAAAATTTGCAGAGCGGGCTAACCTGAAGGAAAAGCTATCATCAAGAAAAAGCAGAGTAAGCAAATAGTCTTATGACACAGCAGAGCTTTGGCGTGATTGGATTAGCCGTCATGGGAGAGAACCTGGCGCTGAACGTGGAGCGCAACGGGTTCCCCATCTCGGTTTACAACCGCACCCCCGAAAAAACTGATGCCTTTATGGCCATAAGGGCCAAGGGCAAGAATGCCAAGGGCACCTATTCCCTGGAAGAATTTGTCGAATCCCTGGAACGCCCCCGCAAAATCCTGATCATGGTGAAAGCCGGCGCTCCAGTCGATGCAGTGATCGACCAGCTCAAACCCCTGCTCGATCCCGGCGACATCATCATCGACGGTGGCAACTCCCTGTACGACGATACAGCCCGCCGCACTCGCGACTTAGAAGCGGCAGGGTTCCGATTTATCGGCATGGGCGTCAGCGGCGGCGAAGAAGGGGCGCTGAATGGCCCCAGCTTGATGCCGGGAGGCACGAAAGACTCTTACGAGTATTTGGAGCCGATTTTAAGCAAAATCGCCGCGCAAGTCGATGACGGCCCCTGCGTCACCTACATTGGCCCTGGCGGTGCCGGCCACTACGTTAAGATGGTACACAACGGCATCGAGTACGGCGACATGCAGCTCATTGCAGAAGCTTACGACCTGCTCAAACATGCCTTGGGGCTCGACCACAACCAGCTCCACGAAGTGTTCTCGGAATGGAACGCCACCGACGAACTCAACTCCTACCTGATTGAAATTACGGCTGATATCTTCAAGAATATCGATCCCGAAACAAATCAGCCCGTCGTTGACTTGATTCTCGACGCCGCAGGGCAAAAAGGCACCGGGCGCTGGACAGTGCAGAGCGCTCTGGAATTGGGCGTGCCCATTCCGACGATGATTGCCGCCGTGAATGGCCGCATCATGTCTTCCTACAAGCAGGAGCGGGTGGCTGCCTCGAAAATTCTCACCGGCCCTACGGCCACTTATGACGGCGATACGAAAGCTTTCATTAACAAAATTCGCGATGCCCTCTACTGCTCGAAGATTTGCTCTTACGCGCAGGGCATGGCGCTTTTAAGCACGGCGTCGAAAACGTTTGGTTACAATCTCAATTTGAGTGAAATTTCTCGGATTTGGAAGGGCGGCTGTATTATTCGGGCTGGCTTTCTCAATAAGATCAAACGCGCCTTTAATGACGATCCCAACCTGCCTAACCTTCTGCTAGCACCGGAATTCAAGCAAACGATTCTCGATCGCCAGGATGCTTGGCGGGAAGTGGTGGCAGTGTCTGCCAAACTGGGCGTTCCCGTGCCGGCATTCAGTTCGTCGCTGGATTACTTCGACAGCTACCGCCGCGATCGCCTGCCCCAAAACCTCACCCAAGCTCAGCGCGATTACTTCGGCGCTCACACCTACGAGCGCATTGACAAACCCGGCGTCTTCCACACTGAATGGACGCGGACGGACGAAAAATCCCTGCAAACCTCTACCCCTGAAGGTCAGCAAGCTGAAAAACCCCTGGAAAAGAGCGGCTCTATTAAAAGCTAGATAGCTCTGGCTCGATGTCAATCAAAAAAGGCAAAAGATAAATTATTTCTTTTGTCTTTTTCTTTTTTACTAGCAGCCGCAACATAGCGAGGTCAATCCGCGCGATAGAAACCCGGTGTCTTCAAAAACCGGGTTTCTGAACCTTCAGTTGATTTAAGCCTACCTGCTATAACTAAAAAATAGGTTTTCTAAAATCAGGCGATCGCCTGGAAAATTTCTCCTCTAAAATCTAACATCCACAACCTCATACCTAAAACATGACAAGTAGCTTCGAGCTAAAAATACCTACGCCGCCCACCTTCGATCGCGTCGAAGACGAGCGCCTGAATCGCAAACAGCGTCTAGCTGCCGCATTCCGCCTCTTCGCTCGCTACGGCTTCGATGAAGGGGTTGCCGGTCACGTCACCGCCCGCGATCCCGAATTGGAAGACCATTTCTGGGTTAATCCCTTCGGAATGTACTTCGGACATATTCGCGTTTCCGATCTGATCCTCGTCAACAGTCAGGGCACTGTTGTCAAAGGCGATCGCCCCGTTAATGCCGCCGCTTTCGCCATTCACTCCCAAATTCACGCCGCTCGCCCGGATGTCGTCGCTGCCGCTCACGCCCATTCCCTCTACGGCAAAAGTTGGTCAACCCTCGGACGCCTCCTCGATCCCCTCACTCAGGATGCCTGTAGCTTTTACGAAGACCACGCCTTATTTGACGACTATACCGGGGTGGTTCTCGATCCGGCAGAAGGCAAGCGCATTGCGGCAACTCTGGGCGACAAAAAAGCTGTTATTTTACGCAATCACGGATTGCTAACCGTCGGTCATACCGTGGATGAGGCAGCGTGGTGGTTTATCGCGATGGATCGTTCGGCACAAGCTCAGTTGATGGCGGAGGCGGCGGGCAAGCCGATACTTATCGACCCGGAAAACGCCCGCATCGCACATTCTCAAGTAGGAACGCACTACATTGGTTGGTTTAGCTTTCAATCCCTCTATGAGATGATAGTCCGCCAGCAGCCGGATTTGCTGGAATGAGGGGCATTGGGAATGGGGAATGGGGCATTGGGCAAAAGGGCATTGGGCATGAGAAAGAATAATCTCGCCAAGTACCCATTCCCAATTAGCAATTACCAATTCGCCATGCCCGATTCCCCATTCCCAAACTTTAAATTCCTGTTGAACTGGGTTCGGAACCCATTTTCACGACCGCACTGCGCAAGAAAGTAATCTGCTGCTGAAATTCCATTTTCCGAATTTCGTTTAATAGTTGTTCGGCTGGCTCCGCTATTTCATAATCAGAAGGCATCGGCACGATTGTTCCTTCATCCATGCCGCAAGCGAGGCGATACCAGAAAGCCAGCTTCGAGTCTTGACTCAAGGAACCGTATTCGCGAGTGATTGAAGACGTACTCGATCGCCGTACTAAGTCGCGCATGAGCTGCAACTGTTCGTCGAATGACAATTCCTTGACTTGGTTGTACAGTCCTTCTACGATTTCCGAGCCCGCCGAGCCCGTCGCCGCCGGCGTCACTGCTCCTCCCATTTCCGTGTAAACAAACCACAGCAAGGCGAGTCTGTCGTCTGTACTCAAGCGTTCAAATGATTGAGTAGCGGGCTGTACAGTGCTGGTAAATGTCATAGAAACCTCTGAATTCTGCGATTAATAGTTGAGTTTCCTCGGTAGGGAGCAAGCTGAGCGATCGCTTGCTTTGTCTTTAAGAAAAGTTAACAGAAGAAAAGGGGAGAGGGAACCCTTCCCGAGACAGATGTGTGTTTTTACCTGAAAGGCGAAAAATCTATAAAAAAGCAGATACAGGAGCAAGCAAAATGGACAGGCGTTTAGAAGGAAAGGTAGCGATTGTGACGGGGGCGGCGACGGGAATCGGAGAGGCGATCGCGCACAAATTTGCCAAAGAAGGGGCGAAAGTGGTTGTCAACGGGCTGCAGACCGATCCGGTGAATGACGTGGCGGCTGCGATTCAGCAGTACGGCGGAGAAGCGATCGCCTACATCGGCGACGTATCCGAAGAATTTTCAGCACAGGCTTGCGTGCAAGCGGCGATCGCGCACTACGGCAAGCTCGACATTTTAGTCAACAATGCCGGCGTATTCCTCGCCGTCGCCGAAACGCAAGAGTATCCGATTAATGCTTTCGACGAAACAATTCGCATGAATGTACGTTCGGTGTTTTTGATGACGAAATACGCCCTGCCGCACTTGCAAGAAACGCGCGGCAATATTGTTTCGGCAGGTTCAGAAGCCGGCTTCAACGGGCTGGCGAAGAATGCGCCCTACGGCGGTACGAAAGGCTGGATGCACTCATTTATGAAGGGGGTTGCCATCGAGCAGGCTCAGTACGGCGTCCGCGCTAACTGCGTCTGTCCGGGGGCGATCGATACTGCTTGGACGCACAAGGAAACTGGGCCAATGGATGCTCAGATGGAGGACATGCTGATTAAGGCAACGCCAATGGCACGGCGGGGCACGCCAGAGGAAATCGCCAACGTCTATGCTTTTTTGGCGTCGGATGAAGCCAGTTACGTCACGGGCGCGCTGTGGCTGGCTGATGGCGGCGTGACGGTGGCGAAGGGCGCAGTAGGCTCTCAGACACCGCGATCGCTGCGCAAGGAACCCCACGGCGAGCTGCGTTTGGATCATTCGATGGCAGGATTGGAAAATAAGCCCGTGCAGACGGTTAAGTAGAGGCTAAGTAGAGGCTGCGTGAGGGGCGCGGCGATCGCGCCCCCTGATGACGTTTGTAAAAGTGATTAACCGGATAATTTAAAAACTTATATAGATGTTCCTTGCATTTTTTTCAATATATTTTAAGTTTGTCGAACATAAAATTTACAATATATTAAGTTTATCGTTTAAAAACTCTTTAAAAAATAGTCTGTAAAGTTAGGTTAAATACTCATGACTCAGCACTCAGCACTCATTACTCAGCACTCCCAAAAAAGGCGATCGCCCTCTAGCCGAGACATGCAGGCGATCGCTCCGTACAGCACCCAATAACTAGAACTTAAGGACACAGACGCCAAAGTTTGATAGTGTCATCAAAACCGCCACTCACCAAAGTTTTGCCAGTCGGGCTGAAAGCCACCTCAACCCACGCCGAATGACCCTTAATCGTGCCTTTCAGACCGCCCGTATCGAGCTGCCACAGCTTGATAGTGCCGCCAAAATCGCCACTCGCGAGGGTCTGGCCGTCGGGACTGAAAGCCACCGACTGCACTTGCTCCGAGTGACCGGTAAACGTATTCAAGAGCTGGCCAGCGTGCAAGTCCCAAAGCTTGACCGTGTTATCCCAGCTCCCAGAAGCCACGGTTTGGCCGTCCGGGCTGATGGCCACCGACCAAACGGCTTCCGAATGACCGATGAGCGTGCGCTGCAGGCGACCGGTGCGGGCATTCCACAGCTTGACTGTACCGTCCGTGCTGCCAGTGGCGAGTATCTTGCCATCCGGGCTGAAAGTGACCGACTGAATATCGGCAGTATGCCCGTGGAGCGATCGCGTCAAATTGCCCGTGCGAACATTCCACAACTTGACCGTCTTGTCCTCGCCAACGCTCGCCAGCGTCTTGCCGTCGGGACTGAACGCCACGGAGAAAACCGCTGCGGAATGGCCAAAAAGCGTATTCTCCAGTTCCCCGGTGCGCAAGTTCCAAATTTTAACCGCCTTATCCTCACCGCCAGAAGCCAGCATTTCCCCGTCCGGGCTGATGGCCACTGACCAAACGGCTCCAGCGTGAGCCGTCAAAGTGGTTTTCTGTTGGCCGCTGACCAAGTTCCACAGTTGGATGTTGCCGTCAAAACTGCCAGTCGCGAGGGTTTGGCCATTGGGGCTGACCGCCACCGACCAAAAGGGGCCGGTATTTCCCACGAGCGATCGCATCGGTTGCACTTCCTGCTCGATCTCTGGGAAAGTAAAATCGCTCTGCGGGAAATCAAGCGCCGGCTCTGGGGGCATCAAAATGGTATGGGGTACGGGAGCGGGAGCGCGATGCCCCAGAGTGCCGAGAAACAGGGCGAGGGCAGCTCCGGCGGCGGCGCTGAAGGCAAACTTTTTCTGGCGATCGCTCGGGGCTGCGATCGCCCAGGCATTGAGAGCTCTGACGACTTCCGACGCCGACTGATAGCGATCGGCTCCCTTGCGCTCAATCATCTTGTCGAGAATCTTGCCGAGCTGATAGCTCACAGGCGTCTTCAGAAAGTCCTGCCACACCCAGCGATCGGCCTTGACATCAAACATATCAAAAGGCGACACCCCAGTCAGCAGGTGGATGCAGGTAACGCCGAGACTGTAGATATCGCTGCTAGCAATTGCTTGCCCTTTTATTTGTTCGGGAGCCGAAAACTCAGCAGAAGCGTCGCGCGTGCCATTGGCAAAACCCACCAACACCGGGCGATTGTCCAACTGACGGCGGATAATATTCTCCGGTTTGATGTCGCCGTGAATCAGCAGGTGATTGTGAACGAACTGCAGCACCGGCAGCACGTCTTTCAGCAGCGATCGAATCTGAGTTTCGCTGAAAGTGGCCGCCTCTGACAGCTCTTGCGCTAAAGAAACCCCTTCAATATACTTTTGTACCAGATACTGGTGGCCATCTTGCTCGAACGATGCCCACAGTTCGGGGATGTGGGGATGCTTGCCCAAATCGGAGAGCCGAGAAGCCAATACAGAGGCATTCAGACCGTTCGATGCACTGTCTTGCGGGAAAAAATGCTTGACAACGCAGCGGGGTTGAGAGGGCTGGTCTTCATCCACGGCGAGAAAAGTCTGGCCCGTACTGCTCTGGGCTAAGATTTCGATGGCCCGGTAGCGGTCTTTGAGCAGCACTTTGGAACCGCAGCTCTGGCAAAACTTCGCGCCATCGGGGTTGTGAGGATGCTGGCAATCGGGATTGAAGCAATAACTCATAGGGCAGTCCAGCTATAGGTCTGAATTCTATGGTAAGTCTTCCCTACAAGTTTCCGGTTTCCAGGAGTGATTATCCTTCTTTCGGCGCACAAACAGGCCCCGCAGGGGCGTAAGACAAGCTGGATAGCGAAAGCTTCACGCGCTTCAAAGCGCCCGCATTCCCCCAGCGATGGGTCAAGAAAAATTAATAGCGGACAATTCAACAAACCAGATATCTCAGCGAGTGGTTATCGATGAGATTTGCCATTTCAAAGCTCAGCCATTTTGCTGCCAACTTGCATGGTTTTGCACTACTGAAAATAGGCATCGGCGTAAATGCAAGCCCCCTGTTAAATTTAAAATTTAAAATCGCCTCAGCATCCTCGACCGATGCCCCCTGTCCAATGCCCCATCACGCGCACTGCCAAACTTTAACTTTTTTATCCTCAGCACAAGTGATGAGCGTTTGCCCGTCGCGGCTGAAAACCAAATCGAAGACGACTCGAGAATGACCGGCGAGGGTTTGGATGAGCCGCCCGGTTTGCAAGTTCCAGAGTTTGACGCGCCCGTCCTTAGAAGCGGTGGCCAGAACCCGGCCATCTGGCCGAAAAGCCACAGCCCGCAGGGCTTTGAGGTGTCCCTTGAACGCATAAATCACCTCGCCGCTGCGCAGGTGAATCAACTTGCCGGTTTTGTTCATATCTCCCGTCACGGCGAAGGTTTCGCCATCGGGGCTGACGGCTACGGAGTGTCCCCATACAGCCTGCGGCATGTAACTGTAAAGCTTTTTCGCCTTGGTGACGTCCCAAACTTCGCTGCTGGTGATGAGATACTGACCGTCGGGGCTGAATGCCAAAGCGTCTACGGTGCGCCAAAACCGCTTGCCGTCAGCTTCCCGGAAAGTTTCCAGCAGCGCGCCGGTTTGGAGTTCCCAGAGTCGGATCGAGCCGTCGCTTTCGCCCGTGGCGACAATCTGCCCATCTGGGCTGAGAGCCATTGAATAAATCGAGGTTCTCAGGGTGACGAGGGTGCGCTGATGTTCGCCGGTGCGGGGATTCCACAAGTTGACCGTTTTGTTATTGCTGCCGCTCAGGAGAGTCTCGCCGTCGGGGGTGAAAATGAGAACGCGCACGTCGAAGCGATCGGCTTGAATGGTGTGCTGCAATTGTCCGGTTTTGAAATCCCACAATTTGATGCTGCCGTCGTGACTGCCGGAAGCGATCGCCGTTTCGTCTGGGCTGAGGGCGAGGCAGCGAACGGTTTGTTCGTGCCCCCGCAGGATGCGGACGCACTCCCAGTTTTGCGGCTCCAGGGGCACAATTGGGATGCTCGGAGGGGGAGGCACTGCGGGCTTGAGTTCGGGATGCAGCGCCCAGATAACTTCGGCTGCAGATTGAAAGCGCCTGATCGAGAAGCGATGCAGCATTCGATCGAGTACCTCGCGCAGCCCTTCGCTGATGTCGTGTCGCGCGTAATCCTGCCAAACCCAAGTATCTTTGTTGCTATCTAACAGCTCCAATGGGTGAATCTGAGTCAGCAGGTAAATGCAGGTGACGCCCAAACCGTACAAATCGCTGGTAAAAGTTGACTTGCCTTTTGCTTGTTCTGGTGCGGTGTAGACGGTGGTGCGGATGCTATTTGCGCCGCCCAACCCTACTAAAACGTAACGGTTAGCGGGAGAATAGATAATATTTTCCGGCTTGATATCGCCGTGAACGAGCTGCTTTTCGTGCACCAGTTGCAGTGCCGAGAGCAATTCGTCGAGCAGTTGCAAGATTTCGGCTTCGGTGAAGCTGCCTTCTTGCATCAGTTTTTGGGCGAGATTCGGCCCTTCGATAAATTCCGAGATTAAATAATAGCGTCCGTCGCGATCGCAAGTTGCCAGCAGTTGCGGAAACTGCGGATGCTTGCCGAGTTCAGCCAAATGCTCTGCTGTCTGCGCAAAGACTTCTGATAGCGACTCTCCCCGGGCAGGGAAAAATTGTTTGACGGCGCATTTCGGTTTAGAACGCTTGCGCTCGTCAACTGCCAAGAACGTGCTGCCGCCCGGGTTGCCGAGGGGTTTGAGAACTCGGTAGCGTGCCAACAGAAGCAATTTTGCTCCGCAACTGCGGCAGCGGTTGACATCATCGGGGTTTTCGGGGTTTTGGCAATCGGGATTCAGGCAAAAAGTCATAGTGACACGGCTTTTTCTCAGCTTGATTCTATAGTAAGTCTTCCGCAGAATTTTCTGGTTTTGAGTGGCTGCTAAAGCAGAGATCGATCGCCTTCCCCCTCTAAACCCTATTGCGGCGATCGCCAAATTTTCAAAGTTCCGTCCCACCCCCCGCTCAGCAAACTCTGGCCATCCGGCGTGAAAGCGAGGGAAGCAATCCCTCGAGAATTTCCCTTGAAAGTTTCGAGCAGCTTGCCCGGACTTACTTGCCAGATTTTCATCAAGTCGTCTTCGCTGCCGCTGACAGTGATTTTACCATCAGGACTGATGGCGATCGGCCCTTCAAAGTTAGAAAATCCTTGCATAGTATGCAGGAGCTTGCCGGTGGATAGCTGCCAAATCCTCAACGTGCTGTCCCCAAGCCCGCCCCCGCTGACCAGAGTTTGGCCATTCCGGCTGATGGCGAGGGAACTGACATAGCCCCGGGTGGTGAGCGTGCGTACTGGCTTGCCGGTATCTGCATTCCATATTTTAATGGTATTGTCGCCGCTGCCGCTGACAATTGTTTTGCCATCGGGGCTAATCGCGACGGAAGTCACGAGCTGAGAATGCCCCGATAGGGTGCGCAGTAGTTTCCCGGTTGATAACTGCCAAATTTTGACAGTTTTGTCCTCACTGCCGCTGACAATGCTATTATTTTTGGGGTTGACGGCGACGGCATAAACCGCACCCGAATGCCCTTGGATAGTTCGCAGCAGGGTGCCGCTACTCAGCTGCCAAATTTTTACACGATTGTCAGCCCCGCCGCTAATCATGGTTTTGCTATCTGGCGCGATCGCAACGGATAAAACCGGTTTAGAATGTCCGGGAAGCACTTTTTTTAGCGCCACCGCTTTCAAATCCCAAATTTTAAGGCTGTTATCTCGGCTGCCACTAACAATTGTTTGGCCGTCCGCACTGACAGCTAGCGATAAAATTCGGTCGGAATGGGCTTTGAGATTCCTGACGGTCGTTAATTTTTCCCAGGCGATCGCCTTGGCTGGAAGCTGCGCGAAGCTGGGTATATCCCCGTCGCTTCCTAGTTCTAATAGCAGGGCAGTGCCTACAGCTAGCCCGATTTTTTTCAGAATTTGAGGGAGTGCGCCACAGATGTGCGATTGGTGAAAGGTTTTACAATCCACGTTAGATACCTCACTGGTTGGGTTGTGGTAAGATATTATGAACCGCAAAGGACGCGAAGGACGCAGAGTGATGAGAAGAAGAAAATGAGAGTGAAGTGGCGGCAGGAGTGGATTGCGGCTTAAAGTTTTAGATATAATTGTTGAGTGTCAGGAGTCTGGGGCAAAAGTTTTCACCCGGATTATTAAAATATCATTGATGAGCAATTTTCTGCAAACTCCCCACAGCGGCTATCACTGGGATGGTAGCAACAGGCGTTTTTTTGAAGGCTGGTATTACCGCGTCACGCTGAGCGATAGCGCCCAAACGTTCGCTTTTATGTATTCTATTGAAGATCCGGCGGGGGGCAGTCCCTACAGCGGCGGCGCTGCCCAAATTTTAGGGCCAGACGATAGTTATTTGTGCCGCACATTTCCTGA
The DNA here is from genome assembly GCA_964405435.1 of uncultured bacterium. GTDB lineage: Bacteria > Cyanobacteriota > Cyanobacteriia > Cyanobacteriales > Oscillatoriaceae > DVEG01. The sequence goes on along the minus strand of CAYOOD010000048.1, from coordinate 14,879 downwards.
TGTGAGGGGATTTTGGGCGTGGCGTGGCGCTTTGGGATTGGGGCACTGGGGCAAAACAACCGGGCGATCGATGCCTGTGTATTTGGAACCGGAGGAATTCGATCGCAACGTTCGAGAGGGCTATCAAGGCACGGCGACTTGGCATCAGGGACGCTTGCACGATCCGGGGACTGGCAAGGAGGCGCGGTGGCAGTATTCGATCGCGCCGATCTACGGGTGGGGGAATGCGGGCGCGCTCCAGCAATCGACGGCGGGCTGGCTGTCTTTTTTGCAGATTTTTGAGCCGGGATGGCAGATATTGATGGCTCACGGGTTGGCGACGGGCTGGATCGAGTGGAATGGCGATCGCTACGAGTTTGCCAATGCGCCTGCCTACGGGGAAAAAAATTGGGGCGGTGCTTTCCCTGAAAAATGGTTTTGGCTGAATTGCAATTGCTTTGACGGGGAACCGGATCTGGCGCTGACAGCGGGCGGGGGACGGCGCGGCGTCCTCTGGTGGATGGAGGAAGTGGCGATGATCGGGCTGCACTATCGGGGCAAGTTTTACGAGTTCGTGCCCTGGAATTCGCAAGTGAGCTGGGAGATTCAGCCGTGGGGTCGGTGGCAGATGCGCGCGAAAAATGGCCCGTTGGAGGTAGAGCTGATCGGGACGTGCGATCGCCCGGGCACCCCATTGAGAGCCCCCACCCGCCAAGGTTTGGCTTTTTGCTGTCGCGATACCATGCACGGAGAGCTGAGGCTGCACCTGCGAGAAGTCAGCGGCAGTCAATCTCGGACGATTTTGAAGGCGACGAGTTCTGCGTGCGGTTTGGAAGTGGGCGGTGGCCCTTGGCAGGAAAGCTGGCAGTCTTGAGCGTTCGAGTTGGGAAATTTCTCTAGCGTTAGGGCGCGATCGCTGCTATCATTACCATAGACAAGGGGCTGTAGCTCAGTTGGATAGAGCGAGCGCCTCCTGAAAAATCGGGCACCGTGGGGGAAACTCCATGCGTGAATGTGGTCAAATTCAAGAAAGCCTAAGTCTGGCAGCAGATAGGGTAATCTTGAGCCAAGCCGAAGCATTCGTTATTTGTCAGCCGTTCCCAGTCCCGTGACTGACGAGCGATGACCGATGACTGATGACCTATTCGGAAGGTGCAGAGACTGGTTTGAAGGAGCCAATTAAGATAGACTCTCATGTCTTATCAAAAGTAGAGCAACGGGGAATTCTGGCGGGAATGTTATTGGGTGACGGACGCAGGAGTCAGAAAAACTTCTACATCCAATATCCGGCACGCTACGAGGACTACCTTCTGTATAAGAAAGAAGTTCTCGAGAAAATAACCAGAAAGCCAGCAATGATCCGGCGATCGCGCAACCGACAAGGAGGCGAACTCCTGCGCCTAGAACCGAAGTTAATTCCCTTGACGCGGATTTTAGTCGGCAAACTCTATAAAAAAGGAAATAAAGCGATCGCGCGGAAGTTCCTCAACCTGCTGACTCCCCAAGGAATAGCCATCTGGTTCTGTGACAGCGGTTCCAAGTCCTTCAAAAAAAAAGACGGCAAGATCCACGCTCTAGAAGTCACCCTGAATACTTATCTCTCCAAGGAAGAGAACGAAATCATCGTTTCTTATTTCTCCGAAAAGTGGGGATTTAAGTGGGGACTTAGTAAAAGCCACGGCTCTTATTGCCTGCGCATGGGAACGAAAGAAGGGAAAAAGTTTCTCACTTTTATTACCCCTTACGTTCACGAAAGCAAGCTCTACAAAGTAAACACCTCCTCAAACACAACGGCCACCACCTAAGTGCTGCCCCGATGGGTGCCGGCATACGGTGAAGGAATAGTCCAGAAAGTGAGGAAACTCGCACAAATCTGAAGCGCTAGGCCGCCGGTTCAAATCCGGCCAGTCCCGTTTTCTGATAAGCTTTATGTGAAATCATTCCTGAACTAGGTGTAAATACCTAGTAAGAAGGGCATTAGGCGAACTTGGCGCTTTCACAGCAGCCAGCAAAGCCCTCTCACATATTGCAATTAGCCAATATCAGCAGATGGTATTAAAGATCTGTCCGAACAATCCCTCTCATCGGCGTGCCAGGGTGAATTGCATCTCCAAGCAGTCTAAGGGCAGGTCACTGATTTTGCTGCTGTTGGGACTTTCGATCGCCGGGTGGTTTGGCTACAGGCAAATCAAAAGCCAGATAACGCAGCCCGAGGCGATGTTAGTCTTGGGCGGAGCCACCGAGCGAGAGGTATTCGCTGCCGAATTTGCCCGCCAGCATCCCGAGTTGGAAATATGGGTTTCTGGCGGCAGCAATCCAGAATATGCCGATTGGGTATTTTCAGAAGCGGGAATCGATTTGAATCGCGTACACTTCGACCGGCGAGCAGTGGACACGGTGACGAATTTCACGACGCTGGTTGACGAGTTGCACGCCAAAGGAATTGAGAGCATTTATTTAATTACTTCCGACAACCACATGCGCCGAGCCTCCGTAATTGGTGAAATTGTCTTGGGAAGTCGGGGCATTGTTTTCAAACCGATAGCGGTTCCGTCAGGGAGCGAACCCGAACCGCTCCAGAAAGCGATTCGGGATGGCGTGAGAGCCCTTTTGTGGGTGACGACAGGGCATACTGGCTCGACGTTCAGCCGGCATTTTGAAAAGTGGCGAGCTGACGCTAATTTGTGGCACCTTTTTCAGCCAGCAACCGGAACGAATCTAAAAACCGTTCAGACTCCCGATTCAAACCAGTCTCAGCCGTAGAGGCAGCGACTATCATGTACAGGCGGGGCTGCACCCAGTAAATCCTCGTTTTGGCAGTAAATCCGTCGGGATTTGACACCTCGATTTCTCGGCCAATATAGCCATTTAACTCGATGGGGCGATCGCTGACTAATTGCCCATTCTTTAAATTCCTCACGGCAGCATCGCGCGCCCCATCCAAAAGCAGGTTAATTTGGCTGGGGTTTAACTCTTCAGCAATCATCGGCAAGTCCGCGTAGTTCACCGAGTAGAAGATTTTTCCCTCCTCCAGTACGAGGGCGAACTCGCGAGAAGACGCGGAGCCATTACTGCCCCTGACAGGCAATTCCCGTTCAGTCGGCTGCCCCGGCATCGAGATGCTAAAACCTCCTTCAGTCGAGGAGAATTCTTGCCATTGCACCGAGTCCGATGGGAGATTTTGAGAGGGGTTTTCCTGCGCTACAGTGAAGGGAAAACCCGGCTTTCCCGCTTCCGGCTTGCCGAGAGCAGTTGGCGCTGCTGCGATCGGTTGCGGTAAAATAACCGACAGAAATAGCGGAATGCCGAGAAGGCTGAGAAATTTTAGGCGCGAGTGCATGTAGGTTTCTCCACAAGTCAGTTAGATGGTGTCTCCATCGGGAAAGCAGGCTAGTGCTGGCAAGTCAGATCGGATTTGCCAGGGGAGAGAGGCTCCCCAGTTTTTCAGTGTTATATTAAAGCACGTTTTTCAAAAATGTAAAGTTTCGGAACAAAAATTACTCTTCTTGAGGGAGGTTTTGAAGCAGACGCTGAGTTGATTTGATGCTTTCGCGATCGCCCACTTCTTGGAAAATATCCAGCGCTTCTCGGAAAAACTCCGCCGCCAGTTTATTTTGATTCAACTGGCTGTAAATTGTGCCCATGTTACTGAGGGCGATCGCTTGGCTGCGGCGATTGCCGAGTTCTTGGAAAATGAGCAGGGCTTGCTGGTGCGATTCCAGCCCTTTTTGATGCTGCCCCAAATTGCCGTAAGCCACTCCCATATAATCCAGGGTAACGCCCTCGCCTTGGCGTTCGCCGATTTCTCGGTTAATCGTCAAGGCTTGTTGATAAAACTCCAGCGATCGCTCGTATTGTTCGAGCTTGACGTACAGCAAGCCGAGATTCACCAGAATAATTGCTTCGCTGCGGGGATTGTCGATTTCTTGGAAAATCACTAAAGATTGCTCTTGCAATTGCAGCGCCTTTTCATACTGCCCCATATTTTCGTAAACCCTGCCGATATAATCGAGGGTGACGCCTTCTCCAAAGCGATCGCCTGTTTCGCGATCGAGCGCCAAAGCGCGATCGTAGGTTTCCAGAGCGCGATCGTATTCTCCCAAGCGATCGTAGGTTCTGCCAATGCGATCTAAAATCACCGATTCTCCTTCCTTATCGCCCGATCGAGTTGCGATCGCCAGCGCCTGCTGCAATACCTCCAAAGCTTCTTGATATTGCCCTTCATTGTACAGCTCTAATCCTTCTTGATAGAGCCGCTTTGCCTCATTAAATCCCGTTCTATTTCCTGGCTTTTGTGCTGGTTTAACGGGGCTTTCCATCCCCCGATTTTCTATCAACTTGAATGAATCAAAATATCGGTCAGCTTCTTTTGGAAAAGCCGAGCGCGAAGCGGCACCTACCACGAGTTGATAGAATCGTCCCCGCACCCAGTATATTCTAACTTTGCTGACAAACCCCTGCGGACTTTCGATATCGATTTCACGCCCTGCATAGCCGTCTAATTTTATCCGGCGTTCGCCCTGCAATTTATCATTTCTGACAAGACTGTCGCGGAACTTATCGAGTAATTCTTCCACTCGACTGGGGCTTAATTCGCTGGCTGTATCGGGAAAGTCCCTGTAGCCAACCCCGTAAGCGACTGTATCCCCTTCCAGAAATAGCAAAAATAAGTGCAAGTCGCCTGCTCCGGGAATGGAGCTTCCGGATCGTATGTCCTCTGTCGGCTCACCGGGCATTAAAATGCTGAAGCCCCCATCTGCTGGAGAGAATACCTGCCAATTTTCCGGAGCATTTTCTCGGCTGCGATCGCTTTGTCGCTGTGCGAGGTGCAGGAGAAGTTCAGAAGGGCTTTCAGAGGAAGAATTGGGGAGGTGGCTGCAGTATCTCGCCGGCATTGTGCATTCCCGCTCCTGTTTTTCGGCGGAATGAGCCGCTGATAGCTGCTGGGGAAATATCGCCGCTGCCAACAGGGCGAGGGCAACCGGGCTGAGGGACTTCAAAGAACGGTGCATGGCAGATGCCTCCCAGATAGGAGATTGAGGGTTTCGGTTTAGATTTTACACGGGCAGGCGCGATGCGGGAGATTTGACGAGGGCTTTGAACGACGGCGGCGGGGCGCGTCAATATTTTTGGTTGCGTCGGCAATATAGTTGGCGAAACCGCCGCTGCGTTCTCTGAGAAAAAGTATTTTTTTGATTTTTTTGCGCTCGGCCAAAATAGGGCTCAGTTAGTTGTCAGGAGATCGCATTAATCTGTTACATTATGCCCCATCCCCTAATCGGCTTCGCCAATCAAGGTAAAAGCTGCCCAATCTCTGGGCGCGGGGTGGTGCTGCATTGTGGCGAGCATGGCGCTTCTGAGCGAAAGGGCTTTGTCCCCCGACTGTAGCAGATTTGTATAAAATTCGCCCATCAAAAATTCTACAGGCGCATCGGGAGAAGCCCACAAAGACAAAATCAGACTGGAAACGCCTGTCGCTATAAATGCCTGAGACAGCAGGGCAACGCCATCGCCCCAAATCTTGCCGCGAGAGATATCGCAGGCACTGACGACAGCGAGTTCAGCGTTGAGTTTAACCGCCATAATTTCTGACACGCGCAGAAAGCCGTCGTCTTGACAAGAAGGAGCCAGAGCGATCGCGCCTGAAAGCCCTTCTAAATCGTCCAGCAATCCGTGAGTTGCCAGGTGAATCACTTGCGCGCCATCGAGCTGCTGCATCACAGTTTCTTTCCTGGCGCGCGTGCGGATGAGCGCTTTGGTTCCGAGCAGTTTGGCTACAGCTTTTGCTTCCTTTTCCGCTCTCGGCAAGTCGGGTAAAGGTACTGGCGGCTCGTCAAATTGCAGGCAAATACTCGGCATCGCTGGATTGCCCACCACGACAGCAGGGGCGAAGGGTATTCCCCCTCTCCCCTTCCCCCGCCCCCGGTTGCGATGGCTCACATCCAGCATCTGAATCGAAGGGGCTGTGCGAATGGCGTATTTTTCGATTAAGTAGGTGCCGGTGGAGTCTTGCAGAGCTGCAAACGGTACTAGGAAGAGAAAGTCTTGCGGAATAAAGGTGACGCGGCTGTGGGGTTCCCCGGGCAGCAAGTCGGCAATCGGTTCAATCAGTAATTGATAAAGTTGCTGCCAGAGGTTGTTGCCTTTATTTTCTGCTTTTTCGGGATGGCTGGTGCTGGGGAAGTCCCGCAGATTCCGAACCGCCGAAGCTAAAAAGATATTCTGCTGCCAGAGACGTTTGAGATTCACCTGTCGGAAGCTAATTTCGCCCGTTGGCTGGACAACCCAGATAAATAGCGCTTCTGCATGAGCGTAGGTGCGATCGCTTCTCAGTGCGAACCGAGACAACTGATACATCTGGTTGGCATCGTACAATAGCGAGTATTGCACCAAAGTAGAATTCTGGACTTTGGCGATTTGCTGGATTTTATCGATACTCGGCGCAACTGATACATGCTGCAACCTCGAGTCCGCTGCCAAATGCGTCACTAATAGACTGTCGATGGCGCGGGCTCGACCTTGCTCTGCCACTTCCAGAGCGCTTTCGGTTCTGTTCTGAGCAACTAAAACCCGTTGAAATCCTCGGTAGATATCAGGGGGGTAATCAGAGGGTAGATTCATGGGAGCGATTCCCGATCGGGGGGGCTTGCCCGACTATTCCGTATAGACAGCAGGTAAGCCACAATACAAATTATACCGATCTAATTGCGTAAAATACAAGGCTTTTGCTAAAATTTACAAACTTTTCGTATTTTTCCAGCCTTGCCGAGGTTAACCTCAGTAGTTTTGCTGAGTTCGTTCGCTTACAGGGCGGCTCTCACCTTTTTCCCGTAGGAATACTGAACCTCAGCCGTCACGTTCAGGCTGTTTTTTGCCGTCCCAAACTGGGCTGGTGGCGTAAAGCACTTCGAGGGTTAGCGCTGCCCTTTACGGACCGTTCGCCCAACCGAGACGCGATCGCTGCGTAATTTTACAGGGTTTTTAAACCGCTCCCATCGATCGCTCTTTTGTCAACAGTATTCTTACCGATAAACTGGTGTTTTAAGGCTGATTTCCAGGTTCTTAAATATTTCAAAATTGCGTTCTCGGTTCAACTCGAGTGGGTACGCTATCTCTAGAAGACTTTCACAACAAAAACGATTGCAGGCACTGCGGGAGAGTGCCTGAGAATAATTATGCAATTTCAATCAGGGTGCCGTCAAATCTTACCAGGTTGCAGCAACGACAGGAATCATTTATCCAGTCAAGTAGAGGCAAAAACCAGCCAATTTTTCCTCGGCAATCTCCTGGCGAATTTTTATCAAACAGGAATCGCAGTGAGCGCCTTCGCCGCGATCGCGCTAGCTGCGATGCCAGCAGCCACAGCATTCAATCTAAAACCACCCGTGACGCGATCGAGTTTCGCCGATATCATCGTCGTTGCAGACGAATCAGGCTCGATGGAGGGCGAACACGCCTGGATAGCCAATTTAATTCCTCAATTGGATACCGCTCTGATAGCAGCAGGCGTCGGAGCAGGAACCGAGAAAAACCGATATGGTTTAGTCGGATTTGGCGGTTTTGGCTGTTTTGGATGGTTGGAGGATTCTTGCTCCGAATTCCAGCGCAAAGAATACCAATTCGGCAGCAGCCAATTTGGGAGTGCTTCCGACTTCGCTGCTGCAACCAAGAACCTAACCACTTGGGGAAGTACAGAAGATGGCTATGCCGGCGCGGATGCTGCACTGAATTATAGATTTCGTCCGGGAGCCGCTGTCAATGTCATTCTCATCACTGATGAAGATCGGGATATTAGCGATCGCCAGTTAAATTTCTCCTCTCTTCTGAGCGCTTTCACAGAGAAAAATGCTCTGTTGAACGCTGTCATCAATGCGAGTTTCTCAAACGGAAGCGGAGGGAGAAGTCTGGGCATCGATTTTGCTGGCAATGCCTACTCGGCAGACGATCGAGGCGGCTATACATCCAGTGCAGGCGGCAGAAATACGTCGAGTTTCGGAACGACGAATGCAGATTACGTCGATCTTGCCTTAGCGACGGGCGGAGCCGCTTGGGATATCAACCTGCTGCGCCAAGGCGGATCGACAGCAACTGCGTTTTCTAAAGCCTTTATTGACGTCAAGGTTAAGGAAATTCAAGCGCAGAAATCGGCGATTCCTCTGGGAGAGTCTGTAGAGTCTCTAGCCGAGCCGGCAGAATGCGTGCCCGAACCCAGTACGATACTCGGTTCGGTGGCATTGAGCGGATTGTTTTTCCACTGGCGTTTAAAGCGCCGGCAGAAGCAGTAGATATAGCGCTTCTATTTGAGTCGCGAACACTCTTCAAACCCGGCTTCTTGAAGAAGCCGGGTTTCTGGCTGCAGGCTAAATTAAGCGAGAGGAGAGGTAATCAGGAGCCAGAGCCACCGATTCGGGCTTGTTCCGCACGACTGCTATATCAGGCGCGCTATTGAGAACACCTACATCGCTGAGAATATTGTCGTAACGCATGATGCGATCGTTCGATTTCTCGGCGACATAAAGATTGGCACCGTCGAAAGTAATGTCAACTGGATTGCCGAGTAAAGTATTCGCCCCGGCAATTGGCGTTTTCACGGCGATATTGCCGCTGGCAGTGCTGGCGTTCTCAAGTACGAATAGAGTAGGCTTGTTTTTGCTAAAGAACGCCAACAGTAGATAACACGCGATTTGTTGAAAGGGTATGGGAAGTGGGTGCAGTACAGTGCGTTTGAGTGCGTGCTGTCTCAGTCAAAGTTTGACGAGCTGCGCGAGCGACTTCGCAAGCTAGTGAAGCAGGAAGAAGATAGCGTGGGATTTTATCCTTTATCTAAGCATACTTTGGGTCAGGTGGAAGTTTGGGGAGTTGCCCCACCCTTGACAGAGCCGCCGCGATCGGTGGTTATATAGGGCTTGATTGGGAGAAGGGGAAGGGGAGATTGGGGGCTCTTGGGAAATATTGCTCCCTTGTCACCGCGTCCCCATATCCCTGCTTAAGAGCGTCCCCTTCCCCCTTCCCTTTTGCGAGGGGGTCTGGAAATCGCTCAATAGCTGATTCTTTCGCAGACCCCCTCGCCGCCTCTTCGCGTAAGGGTTTCAGCGATTTTTCGACCTAAAGGTTTTGTATTTTGTACTAACAAAACTTGCCCCCTCGCAAAACGCCCCTAGACACTAGACGGGGCAAGTGTTTTAATAGGAAGATACCCACTCGCTGGGGACATCAATTGAATGGAAATCGAAAAAGAGGCAAGAAAGGAAGAAATGGCCGAAGTGGTTACCCACTCGCTGGGGACATCAATTGAATGGAAACTCCTCCGAGATCACTGATAGCCTGACAAGGTAGGTCACTCGGAATGTCCCCACTCGCTGGGGACATCAATTGAATGGAAACTAACGCAATCTACAGCGGAGAGATTTATGGCTGACTGGGAAAAATTAGGCAGTGAACTGTCAAATCTTGCCGATAGCATGAAACTTACTATTGGCGAGTCTACTGAAATCAGGCGTGAAATAGATCGAATAGCCAAGAATCAGCAGAGATTAAAGGAGATTCACAATCAGCTAAATGAAGAGCTGGAATCTGAAAAAAACAAAAACATGTTCTTCGGAGTGCTAAAATTTATAGCACCCTTGGCTAGCATTTTTATCCCTGGTGGCTTATTTGTAGATGCACTTATTAAAGCAGGTAGTACCTTGCTTGCAGACAAATTTGGTTCTCCAGAGCAAGCATTATCTCTTGAGGATATAATCCAAAGAATTGCTAGCTGGATAGAATGGGGAGACACCCTGAAGGAAATTGCAGAAACTATTTTAAGCGATTCTAAAATCCTGAGATATTTAGATGGGGAGAGAAAATCATCTCGTAGTTTGATTGAGCAAGTAAGGCAACTTGATGAAAGCTTGAAAATCCATTTAAAATTTGATACCGAGCGAGTTATCAATAAACAGATTAAGCAAATAAAGCTAGCTCAAGATGAGTTAAAGCAAATTCAGCCAAAACTGAACAATCTAATTCGTAACTTAGAACAAAATGTCGAGCTTAACGAACGCATAAAAGCTTTACTATTTTTCTTTGGAAACTCTGCTTTTGCTATAGAATGGATAGATGAGGAAGCGGGACTTATTATATCTTATGGCGGACAGGTTACAGCATTAGGTGATATTTTTAATGAGTGCGTTTCTCTAAAACAAACTATAGATAGTTTATTTAGCCAAGCCAACAACTTAAGAGGACAGGCAGAGCAATCTATTAGATACTTAGAAAAAGAAGGCCGAAGTCGCAAGGCAGCAGGAAGACAAGCAGCACATCGGAGCGATCGCCGTCCTGTACAAACCCTATTAGCAGCATCTATTGTAGCAGTTTTAGGTTTTGTAGGCTGGAAAACTGGATTTCAATTTCCACAAGTTCAGCAGATGTCAGCAAATCAGGGCATTTCTCTAAATATTGAAGAGCAAAATCAAAATCCTGAACAAAAGCCAGCATCACAACCCCTTCCTAAACAAGAACAAGCATCACAACCCAATACCGAACAAAACCAAACCTCTACAAACTTGGAAACTGCTCAAAACTTAGCGATGGAAGCTGCTGTTTTGACTCAAAATCCGCCTCATCCCCTGGAAGTCTGGCAGCAAGCTACAGCTAAATGGAAGGAAGCAGTCACGTTATTAGAAGCCGTTCCAGAGAATACGCCTATCTCCGCACAAGCTAAGGCGAAACTAACTGCTTATCGAACTAATTATACTGCGCTTAGTAACAGACTTATAACTGAGCAGAAAGCAGCAGCTAACCTGGAAGCAGCGGAAAAACTAGCCTGGGAAGCTGCCGTTATCGTTCAAAAGCCACCTCACCCTATAGAAGTCTGGCAGAATGCTCAGTCGAAATTGCAGCAGGCTTTGAGTTTGTTACAAGCAATTCCGCAGGGGACATTTGTGGAAGCTAAGGCTAAAGAAAAGCTCGCGACTTATCGGACTAACTACGAGGCGATCGCCAGCCAAATTAAAGCAGCGCAAGAAAATGAGGCATTTTAGTAGGGATTATATTATGTCCCCACTCGCTGGGGAAATCAATTGAATGGAAACCTGCTACAGGCAGAGCGAAAGAAACCATAAAAGCTAGTCCCCACCTCGTGGGGACAGCAATTGAAGGGAAACCGACAGAATGCGTGCCCGAACCCAGTACGGTACTCGGTTCCCTGGCATTAAGCGGATTGTTTTTCCACTGGCGTTTAAAGCGCCGCCAGAAGCGGTAGAGAGTTGTTCCCGAATAGGGCGTTCTGGAAACACTACAACGGCCAAATCCTCACCCTCCGATCCTGACCGCCGCTGACGATCGCCCTCCCATCTGGCGCGAACGCCACGGAAAACACCCACCCCGGCTCCACAGAAATCGTCCGCTGCAACTCGGCGCTAGCCAGGTTCCAAATCTTAATCGTTTTGTCCCGGCTGCTGCTGGCCAGCAATTGCCCGTCAGGACTGATGGCAACCGACCAAATCAAACCGAAATGCCCGCCGAGGACGTGTACCGGCGAGCCGAGCAGGCGTCCCTGTTCGTCGGCGCTCAACTTCCAAACGGTGAGGGTTTGGTCGTCGCTGCCGCTGACGAGCAATTGCCCGTCCGGGCTGAAGGCGACGCAGCGGACGTAGCCGGAATGGCCCTCAAGGGTGAGGAGCAGTTGGCCTGGGGATTGCCCGTCAGTGCCTGCATTCCAAATATTGATCGTCTTGTCGTCGCTGCCGGAGGCGATCAGCCGCCCGTCCGGGCTGAAGGCGACGCAGCGGACGTAATCGGTATGGCCGGCAAGTGCCTGCAGCAGTTGGCCGGTGCGCAAGTACCAGAGATTGATGGTCGTGTCGTCGCCGCAACTGGCCAGCAGTTGGCCGTTGGGGCTGAAAGCCACCGATCGCACCCAGTTCGTATGCCCCTTGAGCGTCAGGAGCGGCGTTCCCTGTGGCAAATCGGATTGTTGAGAATCCAGCATCCAGATTCTAATCGTGCGATCGTTGCTGCCGGAGGCGAGGTACTGACCGTCAGGGCTGACGGCCACTGCCCGAACGTAGTCGGTATGGCCAGAAAGCGATCGCAGGGGCCGCAAGTTAGGACGTCCGTCCTCCCCGATCGCCGCCTGCCAGATTTTCACAGTTTTGTCGTCGCTGGCGCTGACTGTAAAATTCCCTTGGGGGCTAACCGCAACCGCGTGAACCTGCTCGGCATGACCGGCGATGGTATTCGCCAGTTGCGTGGACGTATTCCGCAGCACCAGCTCGCCTACCGGCGGCGCGGCGAGGTGCGATCGCAGGAACTCGTGAGCGAACCGATAGCGCCCGCCGATTTTTTGCAGCAGCCACACCCGATCCGCCCAGTCGAGAAACCTGGCATAATTCCAGGGAATCGCGCCCTGACTCCAGAGCATCAGGCGCAGCGTCAAATGCTGAATGCAGGTAATCCCGCCGCAAGCGAGCCCCGCCAGCACGCCAAAACCCAGCCCGCCCAGCCCGCGAATCAGCCCGCCAAATAGGGCAAAACTCAAGCCAAAACTCACCCCACTCACCAAGGTAAACACCCCGGCAGTTTTGGCTGAGAGGCGGATTCCCTGATTGGGAATCGTTTTGGCGTCGATTTCCGAATCGCTAAGTCCCTGACTCAATCCAAAAATCAGCCCGCCAATCAGTCCGCCAACCGCCGAGCGCGCCAGCCCCAACGCGCCGCCTGCCAGTTGCCCGATCGCCACCAGAAACCCGCCGCCGAGCGCGCCAGCCAATAGCCCCAGGGTCGTCCCCACTATCAGGCCATTTTTGGCCTTGTTCCAAGACCAATCCAGGGGCTCGGCGGGCGCGACGTCGAAGAATAAACCGGCAAACAGCCCGAAGATTAAACCGCCAATCAGCCCGGGGGCGAGTCCGAAACTCAGCCCGCAGCTCAGCCCGCCAAGCAGCCCCACGATCGCTCCGACAGCGAGGCGGTAGAGCCACTGGTGTGCTTGACTCGGCAGCCAAGAGGGCTGGATGTTTTCAATTAAAAATTCGCTGGTTGCTTCGCGCTTGAGTCGTTTTGCCAGCCAGCCGAGCCAGTGCCGGACTTGGTGCGATCGCGGCGCGGAATCCGCCTTTTGCTTGAGCTGGCAGCGGATGTAGGCATCGAGCAAATAGCGGCTGCGCGCTTCAGCCGAAAGGCGCGCCTGCCATTCTTCCAGAGAAATTTCTTCCGCCGCCAAGGCGATGATGTTGAGAAACAGCGGCGACTTGGCCCAACTTAACAGATTGGGGTCTTTGCGGATGCTCTGCCAAAGCAGTTGCAATTGCAACCGCAACAGGTACTCTTGAATTTGTTCTTCGGTAAGCGGCAGCAAGTAGATCGCCGCATTGAGCTGGAGCATGGTTTTGCCGCTGGCGTATTCCGCGATCGAGCAGCCGACGAGCAGGTGCTTCGGCTGGCGCTCGCGCAGAAATTGATTGATCGCCTGCACGCACGGTTTTTGCCAGTCGGCTCTCACTTCGTCGAGTCCGTCTAGGAGGGGCACGAGCTGGCCCTCAGACAGCCACTTTTTGCCCAGTTCGGCGGCGACGCCGTACTTTGAGTGCAGCTCGGCGACTATCCAGGCGGCGATCGTTTGCCGGTCTTCTTGCCAGGAGTTCAGGTCGAACAATACCGGAAGGGGATGCTGGGGATCGTTGAAAGCGCGATTCACTAGCGCTGCTGCCACTTCTAGCAAAGTTGTGGTCTTGCCCGATCCGGGCGCTCCTAAAATCAATAATTTGCCGCCCACTGCTTGCAAGTCGAAGACTTCCATGATGTCTTTTCCTGGCAAGAGCCGCCCCCCTGGCTGAGAGCCGATTTTGACTTCTACATCCCACAGGCGATCGCGCGGCGGTTGAGAGGGTTCCTGCGCCCCTGTCGCCAAGCCTTGTTTGAGGAATAGCGCGCTGTGCAGCGATCGCGCCAACCGCGTTTCGATTTCGCTGCTGACTTGGGAGAGGAATTTATATCGCGTCTGAACGCTCTGCTTTGTGAAGGATATGGCTGGGGCGTTGATAATCTGTTGCATTCTCAGTCAAGTCGTCGTGGATGGCGGCTGTCATGCTCCAAGATACAGCAACCGCACGATTGTTTGAGCGGGGACGGGCGATCGCTAAGCGCGCGTGGCACTGGCTGCAGCAGCTCTGAGTTTGTCTAGCAACTGCTTGTTATTGGCATGGCGGCTGCCATACAATCGCGCTGCAAAAATGTCGAGAATTTCCTGCACGTCTTTTGATATGTCTTCCTCGCCGCCAGAGTCCTCGTAGGGAGTATTCACCATCACCACCTCGGTGCCGAATTGTTCGCAAACGGCGAAAACCAGCTCGGAGCCGAAACGCAACAACCTATCTTGGTGAATCACGACCAGACGCCCAATTTCCCCGGAGCAGATGCGGCGCAGCAAGTGCCTCAGTCCCCGCCTGCGGTAATTCATCCCCGAGCCGATATCTTCGACAATCTCGTAATTCCAGCCGTTCGCCGTGCAGAAAGATTCCAGCAGGGCTATTTGCCGCGTCAACTCCTCGTCTGCTTCTGGGTTTGACACGCGGGCATAAGCCAGCGTCACTCGCTCGGCAGATTTGGGCGGCGTTCGCGGCAAGATGCCGTGCAGTTGTGCCAAGTCATAGCGGCGGTGTCCTTTCGGGGTGCGCTCGACTGTTATTTTTCCCTGTGCTTCCCAGCGGCGCAGGGTTTCGCGAGAGACGCCCAGCTCTTTGGCTGCTTGTCCAATACTCACTTTCACCGTGCAATTATCCTATTTTGTTGAGATATGACAAGGATTATAAGCAAATTTAGGAGCATGGGGCATGGGGCATGGGGCATGGGAAAGAATCACGCAACCCATTATACCAATTCTCTAAAATCCGGCTACAGATAAAGCTGATAAAATATCA